>CAJPTC010000024.1 GCA_905373475.1 Bacteroidia bacterium
TTAGCGGGCTCAATAATCTGAATGATATAAGCCTTGACGATGCTTATGCAGGCATTTGTGGTATAACAGACGCGGAATTGCGCTCCGCCTTTACGCCCGAACTGCAAGCACTTGGTGCTAAGCTATCGCTTAGTATGGAAGCAACGCTTTCGCTGCTTAAAAAGAAATACGACGGTTATCGTTTTGCGATTGAAGGAGCCAATGTTTACAACCCCTTCAACTTGCTTAAGGTCTTTCAGAAGTTAAGCCTTGGTTACTATTGGTTTGCTACGGGCACTCCTACGTTTTTGGCCAAGAAACTGCAAGAACTACACTATCCTTTGCCCGACCTTGACAATAATGTGGCTCTAACACGTATGGATCTTGAGAATCCGCATGAATTTGCCGATGACCCGATACAGATACTCTATCAGGCAGGTTATCTGACAATTAAGGAATACAATACCGAATATGACGAATTTACTTTAGGCTTTCCGAACGACGAGGTGCGCTATTCTTTCTGGGAGCTGCTACTAAAATGCTACTTCCTTCGTCCCGCTACGGTTCGTTTGAGTGAACTGAGTAAATTCATAGAAGCAGTGAAGCATGGCGATGTAGATGGCTTCATGACGCGCATGCAGTCTTTCATCGCGGGCATGTCCTATCCCACCACAGACGAACTGAATCTTATTGAGTGGAACTACCAGATGGTGTTCTACCTTGTTTTCCGTCTCATGGGTCAACATGTACACACGGAAGTACATAACATTGCGGGTCGTGCCGACTGCGTGGTGGAGCTGAAAGATACGATCTACCTTTTCGAGTTCAAGCTCTGGAGCTCTGGGAGTCCTGAAGATGCCCTAGCACAAATAGAAGAGAAGGGTTATGCTGTGCCTTACCAATCGTCAGGGAAGAAGCTCATTGCGGTGGGCGCAAGCTTTGACGAGGCGAAACGTAACATCGGCGCGTGGAAGGCGAAGGAACTGTAAAAAGAGATGAAGATGATAGAGAGAAAGCTGCCCATCGGCGTACAAAGCTTTGAAATATTACGAGAAAATAATTTTCTCTACATCGACAAAACGCGGTATGTTGCGCAGCTTTTGTCGGGTAGAGTCTATTTTTCGAGTCGTCCTCGTCGTTTTGGTAAGAGTTTGTTTCTATCCACCCTTGCCGCTTATTTTCGTGGGGAGAAAGAGCTGTTTGAAGGGTTGTATCTTGCGCAAGCCGAAGAAGAACTAGCACGGCAGTCGAAACGTGAAGCGTGGCAAAAACACCCTGTGCTCTATCTTGATTTGAATGCCAAGAATTTTGATACGAAACAAGCGCTAATAGATACCCTTGAACGTCATTTATTGAATTGGGAACAGGAGTATAATCTCGTTCAGCGATTTGACGCGCCAGAGGATAGATTTTATGATATTATAGAGCAGCTCTATCGTTCCACAGGTACTCGAGTAGTGGTACTTGTGGATGAGTACGATAAACCACTCTTGCAGACCTTGGAAAAAGAGCAGAGCGAACTACACGAGACGTTTAGGCGAATTCTCGCAGGTTTTTATTCTGTGCTCAAGTCTTGCGACCAGTATATCCAATTTGTCTTTCTAACGGGCGTCACGAAGTTTAGCAAGCTTAGCGTGTTTAGCGGGCTCAATAATCTGAATGATATAAGCCTTGACGATGCTTATGCAGGCATCTGTGGTATAACGGACGCGGAATTGCGTTCAACCTTTACGCCCGAACTACAGGCACTTGGTGCGAAATTATCGCTCAGTACGGAAGCGACCCTTGCACAGCTTAAGAAGAAATACGACGGTTACCGCTTCGCGATTGAGGGTGAAAACGTTTACAACCCCTTCAACCTACTTAAGGTCTTCCAGAAACTGAGCCTTGGTTACTATTGGTTTGCCACGGGCACGCCAACTTTCTTGGCAAAGAAGCTGCAAGAGCTTTGCTACCCTTTGCCCGACCTTGACAACAACGTGCGTGTGAAACGCATAGAACTTGAGAATCCGCATGAATTGGTAGATGACCCGATACAAATACTTTATCAGGCGGGCTACCTAACAATAAAAACCTACGAAAACGACAGGGAACGCTTTACGCTTGGTTTCCCGAATGATGAGGTGCGCTATTGTTTCCTCGAGTTGCTACTCAAGGTTCTTTATGCCCAGTCTGCTTTGCGCGCTCTTGCGGAGCTTGATCTACTGGAGGATGAGATCCGCGATGGCAACCTAGATGCTTTTATGACGCGTATGCAGTCTTTCATTGCGGGAATGTCCTATCCCACAATAGATGAACTGAATCTTATTGAGTGGAACTATCAGATGGTATTCTACCTTGTTTTCCGCCTTATGGGTCAGCATGTACACACGGAAGTGCATAACATCGTGGGGCGTGCTGACTGCGTTGTAGAACTAAAAGATACGATCTACCTCTTCGAGTTTAAGCTCTGGAGCTCTGGGAGTCCTGAAGATGCCCTAGCACAAATAGAAGAGAAGGGTTATGCTGTGCCTTACCAATCGTCAGGGAAGAAGCTCATTGCGGTGGGCGCAAGCTTTGACGAGGCGAAACGCAGCATCGGTGCGTGGAAGGCGAAGGAGCTGTAAAAGCACAACCTAATCTCTCTTAAACAAACACATTTAAGTAGTAAGCTGCCAGTTGCATTTTGTGCATCACCAGATAAGTTAGTCTAAAAGCGGTAACTTTGCGGCTCGCTAATCATAAGAAGATGCAATACAATAAACAAAACAGGGGGCGTGCAGACCGTCGTGAGGATGCTCGACGCTCCAATCGGGAGCAAGAGAATGCGACAGCGTACCGTCCACGTACGCGCCGCAGAGTAGAAGAACAGGATTCGGAGAAAGAAGCCGCGCGCGAAGTGCGCACGAATCGTACGGAACATCGTCAGGATTCTGGCAGTTATCGCCCACGCACGGCTAAAAGAACTTTTACACCTCGTCGTCGAGAGGAAGAAAATCGAGATGCTTTCATAGACAACAATGCTGCGAAGAGTACAGAGCGAAACAATGATTTTCGATCAGAACAATCGCAGCGGTCTCGAGACAACGAGCAACGAGATGAAAAGCGCACTAGGCGACACTCTGATTACCAGAAAGAAACTCATCGTCCAGAGCGTCGCGAAAGGCGATTTGATAGGACGGAAAAACGAGAAGAAAGACGCACATGGGAGCGTAACCCAAACAAAAACAACACATTCGGACGCTCTGTATCGCGAGGTAGAGGGGAAAACGAATTTTTAGGAGGAGAAGAGAGGGGACAGGAAGAGCGTCGCGAAAGACGCTACGATCAGCGTTTGAAACCTCAAAAGAGAAGAGGTTCGGAGTCTTTTTTAGAACGAGGTAAAAAGACGGAAGGGGCGCGACGAAGAAAAGAGCGCGAAACGCGAGACGAACAAAGTTTTCAAAAAAGAAGGGGGCTTGGTAGCGAAGTAAGAGAACGTCGCAAGCGCTCGGAAGAACGAATTGGTAGTGCAGCTCCCTTCGGTAAAGTGGGGCGTCATATCGCGTCACAGCGCGGGGAATATTTTCAAGGACTAGACTCGGAACTGACGGGGCGTGCAGCACGACGCGAATTTAGGGGCGAGAAAAAGCTTAAAGGGCGTAAGAATGAGTCTTTCGCGGCAGTTCGCGAAAGTAAACGCAAGGAACAGGAGGAGTCAATAATTCATGCGCCACTAGATTTAAGTTTGCCCATGCGTCTTAATCGTTACATTGCCCATTGTGGGCAGTGTAGTCGTCGCGACGCCGACGAGATGATAACACGAGGTGAGATTGCGGTAAACGGCGCTGTGGTTACCACGTTGGGCGAAAAGGTTGTTCCTGCCAACGATATAGTAACCCACAATGGCGAGGTACTTAAATTGGAGCAAAAGGTATACATCCTTCTCAATAAACCTAAGGATACGTTTTGTACTGTGGAAGACGAACATGCAGAGCGTACGGTGTTAGACCTTGTAAAGGATGCATGCTCTGAGCGCATTTATCCTGTAGGCCGTTTGGATCGCAATACAACAGGACTGCTTCTGCTAACGAATGATGGGGATCTGACCGAGAAGTTGACGCACCCGAGTTATGCGAAACGCAAAACGTATGAAGTGACCCTCGATCGAAAGGTAACGCCGCAAGATATGGAACAGTTGCGTTCGGGCGTCACGTTAGAAGACGGTACTTTTGTACAAGTAGACGAGATTGCGTATGTGCGCCCTGATGACAATTGTACTGTAGGGGTTACAATTCATACGGGGCAGAACCGCGTAGTACGCCGCATGTTCGATACATTGGGCTTCCGTGTAGAACGCCTTGACCGTGTTTTGTATGCAGGTTTAACAAAACGTAACCTTCCACGGGGGACATGGCGTTTCTTAACCGACGATGAAATACGAATGCTCAAGAACGACAGTTACAGGTAGGGAATGGCGCAACAAAGAGCGCAGAGTTGATATCTCTTTTCGCTCGGCCATACACATTAAATGAGGAGAAATGTGGGGTTTTAGCACAGGAAAGAGGAGGTATAATGAGTCAATCCCTTCTCTACAATCTATAGCACTGAGTAGCACGCTGATGGTGTTGCTCGGTGCATTTTTTTTATTACAGCCTAGTGGGCTTTGGGCGCAGTCAGGACGACGTGTGGCGGTACGTGGCTTTATTCGCGAAAATATCTCTCGCGAGACGTTGCCTGGTGCACAAGTAGTAATACCTAGTACGACTGTTGGTACAGCCTCCAATAACTATGGTTACTACTCGTTGCTAGTGCCTAAGGGGGAAGTAAAGCTTCGGTATAGCTATGTTGGCTATGCGCCCGTGGAAGTGACCCTCCATCTGGAGCGCGATACGGTGCTCGATATCTCATTGAAAGAAGAGGAGATAGAGCAAGTAGTGATTGAGGGGAAGGCGCAGCACGAATCGAGTCGAAGTTCGCGCATGGGTACCTTGCAGATATCGCGTCGTGCATTGGCGGAAGTTCCCATGTTGTTGGGCGAGAGGGATGTGCTTAAGGTAGTGCAGTTAATGCCTGGCGTAAACAAGGGGCGTGAGGGCTCTAGTGGTATATATGTACGCGGCGGTGGCCCCGATCAGAATCTCATTATTTTGGACGATGCACCAGTTTACAATGCGCATCATCTTATGGGGATGTTTTCGCTTTTTTCTGGTCCAGCTATTAAAAGTATAGAACTTGTAAAGGGCGGTTTCCCTGCGCGCTATGGTGGGCGTTTGGCTTCGGTACTCGATATTGTCATGGAAGATGGCAATATGCAAGAGTATCATGGCTCGTTTTCAATAGGTCTTATCTCTTCGCAGGCTTCGGTACAAGGTCCTATTGTAAAGAATAAAGCCTCATTTTTAGTTACGGGACGTCGTACTTATGCTGATGTATTGCTTGCTCCCATTACGATGAATATGGAAGTAAAACCCGTATTTTATTTCTACGATCTCACGGCTAAACTCAATTGGCAGATAGATGATCGCAACCGTCTCTACGCGAGTGGTTACTTGGGAGCAGATAAATTTGGGGCACAGAGCATAAGTACTGCTGCCATGAAAATGGATATGGGTATTACGTGGGGAAATGTGACAGGTTCGTTGCGCTGGAATCACCTCTGGCGTGCTAATGCATTTAGTAATCTAACGGCTATATATAGTTCGTACGATTTGCTTACCTACACCACGATAAAAATTGCAAATAACGAATTCTCTCAAACCTTCTCTTCTGGCATTCAGAACTTGGGTCTTAAGTACGATGTAAACTGGACACAGTGGGAAGCGCACACCCTCCGTTTTGGAGCACAAGCTATCGGCTATAAGTTTGTACCGATGGCTTCCTCGCTTAAATACACGAAGCGGAAAATTAGAGAGTCGGCTGTAACAGCTCTCTATTCTATTGAAAGTGGCGTGTATATAGAAGATGATATGCGTGTGTTCGACTGGGGACGTGTTAATGTCGGTCTACGTGCGGCACACTATGGCATAGACGATTCGCATTCTTTGTTCATAGAGCCGCGTATTTCGGCAAGTGCTTATATAACCGATGTCTTTTCAATCAAGGCAGGCTATGCGCGTATGAACCAAAACTTACATTTGCTCTCGAGTACGGGGGTTGGGCTACCAACAGATCTTTGGATTCCTGCCACTAAAAAGCTCCCACCACAAAAAGCATGGATTGCTTCGCTTGGCGGAGTATATGATCTCGAACGTATTGCGAGTACTCTCAGCATTGAAGGCTACTATAGAGAGAGCAAGGGGAATATAATGTACCGAGAGGGAGCATCCTACATGAGTGTTGATGACTTAGCAGGGCATGCAGATCGTTATTGGGAAGAGAAGGTGACGCGTGGATCTAGTTGGTCTACAGGGGTAGAGTTCCTACTGCAACGGAAAGTTGGGAAATTTACAGGCTGGATAGGATATACTCTCTCTTGGACACGTGTTCGTTTCAATGAACTCAATGCTGGCAAAAGTTTCTGGGCTACTTATGACAGAAGGCATGATATTTCCGTCGTGGCTATGTATCGGTTTAATGAGCGTTGGCGTGCTGCTCTTACGTGGGTTTATGGTACTGGCAACGCGTTTACTTTACCTCAAACGTTGCTCTCTAACAGGGCGAGACCAGACGAACCCAGCGATAATATTGCTGCCGATTATATTGACTATGGTGAGATGAATGGTATGCGAATGGGGGCAAGCCACCGCCTAGATCTGGGGGTGCAATGGGTAAAGAAGTTCAAACGTGTGGAACAGATTGTTTCGTTTGATATTTACAATGCATACGCACGACGCAATCCGTTCTTCTACATGATTGAACGTAACGATCCTACCATTTTGGATTACGGCTACTTGGGTAGTAGTGCGAACTACTCGCTTAAGAAATTCTCTCTATTCCCTCTGATTCCTTCAATTTCCTACACATTAAACTTTTAGACCATGTGGAGTAAACGCTTATTTCCCGTGTTCGCAATAGTACTATTTGCGCTATTTACCCTAAATGCTTGCGACCCTATCTCAGAAGCTGACGATGTTACTCTGCCTGTAATTAAGCCTAAATTGGTGCTTAATGCATACATGATACCACAGCGCGACACACAACAGATCCTTGTTGCGACTTCGCTTCCTTTGAACTATGATTTGAGCGATTACTATAAATCCGTGTCGCGTTTTGCCGATTCTTGGCGTTTGAGTTACAAAGGCATAATACCAGATGCCACGGTACGTTTCACGGATCTTGATAATGGTGTAACAATCACCCCTACTTTCAGCACAAATCATCTTGCCTATATTTTCACGTCGAGCGATATGACGATTCGCGAAGATGGGAACTACCAAATTGAGGTTTCTTATCGCGATTATCCTTCTATCAAGGAGAGTTTTGTTGTTCCCAAGGCAACGAAACCTGTAATTGAATGTGAAGACGAGGGACTAGCAACATTGGTGCGTATACGTGTGGAGAAGGAGCCAGCTCGTTACTTCTGTGTATACATGAATATGGGGCTCAAGGCTGCCGATGTAAAGCGGCAGTTTACTTACTTCGTCTCTACGGCTACGAGCATAGATGGAGCAATAACTATACGTCGCCGCTCTGTTTCGCCTTTTGGAGAGTGGAGTGGCAATGGGCGTTTGGAATTACAATCGGTACGACTTTTAGAGTTGGATGAGCGTGCTTTCCTTTATTTCACCGCACTAGAGAAAAACCAACGTGTGCAGGACAATCCTTTTGCTTCACCCTCCTTGCTCCGAAACTATGTAAAAAATGGTTTTGGTATTGCGGCAGGAGTGGTTGATCACGGTGAGATTTCTCAATAACAAGGGTACTCATAATCTGTAGTTGTTAAGAGTTAGCGCTGATATAGTCTCTGTGTAGCTGGCTCTAAATAAAATTTAATGGACTTGGGTTGTTTTGCACCCCATAGTGCGATGTATGCTACGAAAAAGGGCACTGCCCTGAAGACAGTGCCCCTCTGCATGTACGTTTTATGGTCTTATGTTCTACTTCTTTACCACTACAAAAGTTTTTGTAGCACCACTCGTGTGAGTAAGTCGTAGCAAGTAAAGTCCTTCGGGGAGAGCCTCTGTATCAATCTGCGATATAACATGTCCGAGCTGTGCGGTGCGTACTATTACGCCTTGTGTATTGATAAGCTCGTATTTTGCACCTTGCCATTCAGCATTTAGTATTCGTAGCTGGCTACCAAACGGATTGGGTGCAACTATTGTATTGGCGAACAGTGCGTCTACAACATCAGTACTCCTTTTGAACTTCGCCGTTATTTTCACATCCGCTTTTACTTCATATTGTACTGAGTGCGTGGTCTTATCTAGCTTTGCTGTAAGATCTTCTTCGTTTACCTTCAGCCACTCCAATTCGTATTTTGCATTTGGTGTAGCAATTATGGTAAGCGTTGTTTTAGCAACCTTTGCGCCGTTCTCCAGCACCTTCGTACCCTCTTTAACCACTAGTGTACCATCTTGCGGTTGTACGATTGTTACTGTAAACGAGTCGGAGGGTTGTGCAGCAGCCTCGAACGCTACCGCGATGGTTACAGCTTGGTTGAAAGTAATAGTCACTCCTGTTTCGGCTTCAGAAAGCTTGTCAGTACCATCTATCGTAAAGGTCTTAAGTTGGAAACCCGTTTTTGCCTTTGCCGTAACCTTCAGTGTTTCGCCTTTCTTTACCTTGTTTATGCCTGCCACTAGTGCTTGTTCGCCAACCTTCACTTCGCCATTGAGGTCGCCTGTTACATTGAGCGTTACTTCTATTTCTTCAGTAGGCGGAGGCGTTGTAACCTTCTCAAACGCTACAACAATAGTAACATCGGCTTCGAGGACATTGAAAGATGCCGTTTTTGTCGTCTCGTTGTATGTAGGTAACAAATCTGTGTCATTGGCTTTTAGTGTCTTTACTCGATAACCAGAGGTAGGAGCAGCCTTTATCGTAATGGTGCTATTTTTCTTTACGCCTCCTTCGTTTTCCACTATATTCTGGTCGGCATCAAATACTACAAGTGTGCCCTCTTCGGCTACAGGAGTTGTGTAACGTACTTTTACTGTTTGTGAGGGATCGGGTATTGTCTTTTCTTCAAACTTGTAGGTAAGAGTTACCTTCTTAGTGGTTAACCCTTTAGGAACAAGGTATGCATAAGCTTTTTGCGTCTCATCCCAATTCTCAGGTTTACGAATATCCTGCCCATTGGCTTTCAGTTCCGTGAGCTTGTAATTGCCTTTTCCTACGGCTTTGATATAGATTTTTGTTCCTGCTTCAACGAGGTATTCATTTAAGAGTTCAGTTCCCTTAGAATCGGTAACCGTAAATGTTCCCTCTGCAGTATTAGGTGCTCCAAATAGGATGCTTACAAGTTCTACCTTAACGAAGCTATAAGTAATAGTGGCATCTACAGTCCCTACGGTGTAGTAGTAAGCAGTTTCCGTTGGTACATACGAAGGTAAAATATCGTCTCCGTTTACTTTCAGTTCTTTCAGTTTGTACTCTTCCGTTGGATTTACAACAACTGCAATCCGCGTATTAGCAGTGACTTCGTCGCCACTCTCTATGAGCTGATTATCGCTGTTAAACACAGAGATTTCTGCCATTTGCTCATCAGGTTCTGTCCAATTAACACGAACTTTTTGAGTCTCCTGCTTCTTATCAAATGCAGCTTTAATGTCTACAACTTTGTTAAAGGTCACAGCCACTCCTGTCTCTGCTTCCGCAAGTTTATCTACTCCATCTATACTAAACGTAGTCAGTTCGTAGCCAGCTTTCGCTTTTGCAGTTATTTTTTGTGTACTCCCCTTTGTTACCTTATTGATTCCTGCCACGAGAGGTGTTCCCTCTACCATTACATCTCCATTGCCCTGTATTTCTAATACAACGGAGCGCTCATTGCTCTTGCTAAAAAAGGCTTCTAGTTTTACATCCTGTGTCAGCGTAAAACTGTGCGATCCACCCCCAACGTTTTCTTCTCTCTTATTGATACGGAAAGCTTCAAGTTCGTAGGTAGAGGCTGGGGCAAATGTCGTAATTATGAGCGTGCCATTGGGTGTCAGATTCTCTTTTCCCGCCACTAGCTGTACGCTATTCTTGCCCAATACAGTCATTGTGCCATTTTGCGGTGTCTCAAACTCTACCTTCCAGTTAACAATTTTGGTCAGAATGGCTTCGACGGTCAAATTCTCCTTGACTTCCAGTTCGGCATCGCCGTAATCCAGCAAACTCGTTTTATTAACGCCATTTACTTTCAATTCTAGCTCGGCTTGAGCCTTGTTGTAATCTACGTTTACATAGAGTTTTTGTCCCTCATCTAGTGTATGGTTGCCCATTGCGAGCTTTTCACCAGTTGGTGTCTTTCGTACATTTAGACTTCCTTCGCCTGTACCGCTTTTGCTGAGTTGAACAGTATATGTTGGCTTCGTGCCAGTTGCATTTACAACAATCTCGCAAGTAGTTTTTAGTTTATGAGCTCCGTGCGTAAGCGTTGCAGTAAGTTTTGCTTTCCCGTCCTTTAGTCCTTGTACAGTGGGAATGGTTTTGTCTACGATTTTAAGTACTCCATACCCTTCGTCGTATTCGCCAGGGAGTTCGTACTTAATGTCCTTTTTATCGAGCCCCGTAGCAAGATCCATAGTCACCGTTATTGTGGCATTCTTAGCACAATAGTATTGAGGTTGTGCAAAGGCGAAGCGTAGATATTCGTCTCCTTTAATTGTCCAATGGAGTACGTTAACAAGCTTGTCGTGTGCATCTTTTGCCTCTACTGAGCTATAAACAAGCGCGTCTACCTCGAACATTACATTCGTGTTGGTCTCTGTGTTGTTTGCCCAGCCGATGAGTGTCTTCTCATAGTTCGCCAAGGAGAACGCTTTGACTGCGCCCAAACTAATCTTTTTCACATTTTTGAGCTTCCACGATTGCATAGGCTGGTTGTACATATCGCACCCGTCAAAGATCTTTTCAAGAAATTCGACATGGGTCATGTCCCAAGTATTCAGGTTGGAATTGAAGCGTTTACAGCCAGCAAACATCTTGTTACAGTTCGTCACGTTCTCCAGTTTCGGTTGCCCGTTATTGGCAGCTGTCAAATTCTCGCATTTTGCAAATGCCTCTTCCATAGAAGACCATTGTACATCGCCCCAGTCGGTCACTCGCAACAGTTGTTTGGCAGCGTCGTTGGCTGCTGTCCAGCCGAAGCGGACATATTCAACACCTTCTGGTCCCATTTTTACCTCGTAGGTCTGGTTTGCTGCCAGTCCGTCTACGGAAAACATGTTGTTCTCGTCGGAACTTGATACGGTTATATTCTTAATTTGCGTAGAGCCTTTCCAGATCTCGAGCTTCCAGTTTGTGCCTTTGACGGGGAAAGTGAGTTTGCCGTCGGCATCTGCTCGCCATTCTGTTACGAACGGACGGCTTTGTGCCCATGCCGAGGTAAGCAGTACAGCGAATAGAATGAGTAAAAGTTGTAATTTCTTCATCTTAAAATATACATTTGGGTTGTTTTCAACAGCGCGTTAAGCGACACGGTTAACGCATATTTAATGCACAAAGGTACGTAATGTTTACGGCTATCTGTTGTCAATCTAAATAACAGATAACCGTTTGGACTCATCGTAGATGAGGGCTTTTTGATGCCTAAATGAGCTGATATATAGTTTTAGAACCCAGCGATTTTAGCAGGGTAATTTCCACTGATAACGACCAAGACCACCAAAAAACAACAATGGATACTGTCTATTCTTTACCAGATTTATGCTTATAAGATAAATCAGCGAATTAGAATAATGCTGTGTGCTTTAAATTTTAACTTAAAGGCTGGTTATCAATATTATAATTCCGTATGTCTATGCGCAATGAATGGTATTTTTATGAGTTAATATAACTCTAATTACAACCATGACGGGTTTAATTATTTGCAGACTCTCCTTTTTTATTTTGCCACTCATTGGCAATATTGCTCCAGTCAATTTCTCGTTCTTTTGCGCCTGTCCAAACATCCCAATAATCAGGATCATTAGACTGAGGACGTTGTTCTTCACGCAATGTTCGCATTTTTACCATAACTGGCAACTCTGAAGCCCAGCCTAATAGCACAGCATATTGCGAAGGAAGCGATGGCATTTCTCGGAGAATTCCTCTCATATTGTCTGGCAGCAATCGGTGAATTAATTCTTGATCCTTATCATTTGATATACGGTGCAGTAGGAACGAATTGCATTGCGACAAAACTGTCGGTGATAATTCAGAAGGTCTTTGCGATGACAAAACCAATCCTAACCCGAATTTTCGTCCCTCTCGTGCTATCTTTTCAAATATCTTACAACATTGAATAGTTGGTCCTGTGTTTTCGGCATCATCATTGTATCGTTTGACAAAATAATGAGCCTCTTCCATAACTAAAACGGTCGGTAGACATTGCTTATTCAGTTTGAGATAACGTTGCTGTGTTTCTAATATCATACGAGCTATAACTGCTGTAATGATACCCGTTACATCTGATGGAAGTAGAGATAAGTCAATAATTGTTAGCGATTCTTCATTATTCGTTCCTATATAGTCATCTAGCCAATCACTTAACTGGAGAGTATTATTATCAATAACTTTCCTGACACGTACATCTGTCAGTAATGTTTTGATACGAGGCATTAGAGTGACAATATGGTCTGTTGTTCTCAGTATCTCTGCATTAGCTTCTATGGAACGAACAAAATTCTCACCAGTGAATGGGATAGGACTATCCTCATCGGTGGGCAAAAACTCTTCTTCTCGACCACCAGATTTAATATAGACCTCCTTTAATTTGACTATTAAATTATCTATTTCCTCTCTTTTATAATCATAATGAGCATATTGTGCTGATCTGTCATTTTTTAGTGTTTCAAATAGGTCTTGAAATGCTTGAATTGCCTCATTTAGTTCTTCTGAGTATTCTTGTGCTCTTGTAATTCCACTTGCCCACTTTTCTACAGATTGATGAAAGCTCTTTGAAATAGGAAATCCTTTCCAAGGGTTACCAGAGGCTTTGTTGACCTTAATAGCGTCAATAATGGTACGAACATAGTTTGCTAGCTCTCGTTCTTTTGTTTGCCCTTCGAAGACATTACCACTTCTTACCGATTTTAGAGCATGAACAATGGTTGTCCTATGTGTTTTGGGAGAGGCTTTGGTAAAGCCACACCACTCGTCTGTATTCCAAAACCACAGCGGAACTTCAAGTTGTTTTTCAGCATTCCCTTCGACATTAACGGTATAGATATTTGCATTCGACTTATCCGCAAAAGCTTTGCTATACTCTCCATTCGGGTCTAGTACTATGAAGCGACTATTTACAGTTTCTTTCCCATCAGCAAGTTTCTCTCTGGCACTTTCAATCGACCATCGAATCAAGCCTGCCACAGAACAAGATTTTCCGCTTCCAGTATTTCCAAGTACGGCAAGATGCCTTCCAAATAGACGATTAGGGTCAATCATCACCTTGGCATTACCCACTAATGGACTGTTGCCAATATACACTCTTCGGTTATCTCCTGATTCAACAATAGAGCGCAACTGTTCATCTGTAGGCAATATGACTATATCACCAACAGATGGGAAAGATTCAAGACCTCGTTTAAATTTATAGCCAGTCTCGATAGATCGGAGAGTACCCACAGGTTGAAGTTCAATTTTCCTTAAAGGAAAAGGCAAATCAATCAAACCAAAGTCTTGAAAACCTCTCCGCTTAGGATAAGGAGAACGCTGGATTGTGATCCACGATACCTGTCCGACAACAAAACCAAGGTCAACTGCTATCATAACATAACCATTGATACGTGGAAAGTTCCGAGGTGTTCCTGTATTTAACGCAACACTATCTGGCGATTCTATGTCGAGCAGCACTTCTATTCTATCTGGAGATACATATTCTACCGTACCGATGCGCAAAGAAGCAAGATATTCAATGTGTGTTGTAGCCATAGACTATGCAATTGATTTTTTAATTAGCTTGTTCTTCTAAAGTGGAGATATCTGCAAAAAGCGGCGTTTGTACTGTAGTCTGCTTGTCAGGACTCGCAGCTCCCATGCGATGCTGTAATAACTCTGCCATTCTAATCGTAGTTCTGTCGATGGCAGATTTAGGTAGGTAGGCATTAGCAAGATTCGTAATATCTCCCAAATTATTCCCTATCAATATCGACATCTGAGCGTTATGTGCAGAGTCAGAATAAAACTTTAAGATGCGACCTATCGGATCGTTATACGAAATGATGACTAAATGAGTTGAAGGAATTGTGAGCATATCATGGATGACTCTATTTATATGTTCATCTGCAAATCCGTAGCCATAGGTAACCAGAGTGCTATTAGGTCTGCAAATGGAGGCGGCAAAGTCTCGAAATAGCTCTACATACGGATACTCTGCTGTCTCACGATCTTTTGCGGAATTTGGATAAATCATCAATTTCAAGGCATTTGCACTATCCAGACTAGGAGCCTCTAGATAAGGAGTAATAGCTTTTGCACCAAACGGAAGCCCTATACGGCGTATCTCTCCACCATTCTGTACCCAATCAACGGAACCATGAAGTTTTGTCAAGCGTGCCACACCTTCCAAATAGCGAGGCTCTCCTCTAATACCAGGGGGATTGTAGTGAATGTCTAAATTGAGTCTTGAAGAACGGAATATAGGCATCATATTCCCTACGAATCTATCCATTAGGTGAATTCCAGCCAATTCCGCACCAATTTCAATAAGGCGATCGTAATTAGTTGTGAAAATGTTTAACCTTTCTTTGTTCCCTGTACGACTCGCAAAACTTAAGAGAAAATTAACCAGTACTCGATATGAGTTCTCCCGTTTATCTTCTTGGGCTGTCGCGATTCTATTCTCTGAGTTTAATATGGACTTTGCAAAATCTGAAATGATTGAATTGAGTTCCTGCTCCAATTTTGTGGCATTATCTTCCTCTTGAAGGACTTTTAGTCCTCGGAGTAAATCGTTAGCACTTCTTATTTGGTCTTCAATATTACCATTCTTACGACCGCTAGCTTCCGCAGATCTCTGAGCTGCAGATTCAATCTTATCTTTGTAGTTCGTAAATGTAGTCTGCTCCATTGTAGTGCCAGAACCTGCTCCTGATAGAACACTGATAGCATTTGTTATACCAGACCCGCACAAAAGAGATAAGTGTTCAGACTGGAAAAGAGAAGTTAGCCAAGGTTCTATACGTGAACGAAAAACGCTGTTATTCACAACACTATCGTTGTCGTTAGGCAACCAACTACATACCTTAGGATTTTGTACTTTGCCTTCTCGGTCAACAAGAATCAGCTCGTGATCATCTCTTGTCTTAATCACATTGCCTCCCTTCTCTAGGAATGTATCTATTTCTGATTTCCCGCTCATTTATAAATAAAATTAAATTTTATACTCAAAATTAGTTGTTTGTTATAAACAACCAAACTAAATCTTTTAATAGCTCTTTTAAACTTTTAGGCGACTCTTCCCCAACCCATCTTCCCCGTTTTTCTTTTTAATGCCTAAACGTAACTCTTCCCCCCTTCCTAGGGGGGTATTTCCACCCTTTTTACCTCTTTTGCCCCAAGTAAAAACGAAAGTTAATAGTGGCGCAAAGCTTCAAGTTAGAGGTGTAAAGTAGGGGAGTAACACTTTCGCAAAGTAAGCATCAAAATGCGTGTTAGGTCTGACAATATGCAGGTGTGTGATGATGCCCCCTTTATCTACCCTCCTGCAGACTACGAAAGTTGAGTTATTTATTTTTCGTAAGGTATTAACAGCTTAAATCCGTGCCCACGTAGTAGAACATGTTTTGAGCGAACTGCTTCGACGATAAGCTGTTGCTTGCCTTCTGTAAGCCCCGAGTTCGTAAACTCGTCAGGGTAGCGCATGGCAAATGTTAGCGTTAATACATCGCCCACTTTCGGCTGAACAACAGGAGGGGTTATTTTTAGGATGCGTTGAGAAGAATACGGATTTACATTGTTGATGAGCCATACTCCCACGCCTGGGCGTTGTACCATCATCACGGAATTCATAATCGGATAAAGAGTTCGCGAAGTAGTGCCATAAACCCCTATCTCATCAGCTGTCCCTTTGCAACGCACTACGACTTGTATATCGCGTTTCCGCCCATCTTGTGCCACTACCGTAATGGTAGCATCGCCCTCGGCTATGGCATTGATCTCCATAATCCCCGTACGCCCATTCCAGTTCACCTGTAGAATTTGTTCGGGGTCGTTTATTTGCAGGCTTGTTTCGTCACCCCCACCACTGAGGCTTAAAAATTTACTTTCATCGCGTGGGAAGAGATGCACCACATCCTGACTCACACTGAGCTCGGGTACGACTACACGGATGTCTAGTCGCTTTTTGTAGTCGCCAGAAAGGATTGTTGCATACGTCTCACCTTCCAGATGCCCTGTTATGCGCATTGTGTCCATACTCACCTTTACGCTTGCAACACGCGAATCGGCGACACTGGCAGAATATTTCCCATTCCCCCCCGATAGGAGTAGTGTCCGTGTCGTTAGCTTACTAAAAGCGACCTCGGAGAGGTGCTCTGAGCCATTTATTTCAATCTCTCGCCCTTCTTCTTTCAGATGTTTTTCGCAGGCAGAGAGTAGAATGACAAGTGCAAGCGCGATATATGTATAGAGGTGTTTTGTGCCCATGATTGTATTATTTCACATGCAATCTATATTCAATATTCCAGCGTCGTTCGCCCTTTTCCACAATCTCTATGCGGAGACGTTGCACACCCGCCTTGGGGAATGTAAGTACGTCGCCTGAGGGCGAAACAGATATGCCATCTATCCAGTACAGGATCTTTGCATTGCGGTCTGCGAGATCGTTCCAATGCAGCAATAAGTTTCGGTCTGTGTAGCCATGATCCTTAATGCGGTAGAGATAAGGGATACGCGCCTCATCGGTTTCTCCTACACTTAGCCCATGTGTACGAGTTTTCAGTATAGGGGAGAGTGAGGAGGATTCACTGCCTTTCTCAGATTGGATGGTAAATACATACTCCGTGTCAAGTGAAAGACCTGTAACGATATAGGCTGTTGCTTCTGTCGTGATGAGTGGGACGCCGTTCATCGCAATTTTGTACGTCACGCCTTCTATACCAAGCGGAAACCACGACAGGGCTATTTCCCGTTGTTGTGAGACAGCTTGAAAACCAGATGGGGGGGGCAAGAGGAATAGCACCTCCGCCGCTTTGGGTCATTTTGAAAGAGACATCGTCTATTGTGAGCATTTTCACACCCCCCTCGGTATCGCCTTCAAAAGTTAGAGCAATGCTACAGTGGTCGGCAACGGGTGCGATAAAAGTTACCTTATGCTGCTGCCACTCGTCCGTTATGGTTACTTTCTCTTCTTCGCGCGACTCGGGGCGGACAATCTGTCCTGCTTTGTACCAAGTGATTTCGGGAATTATGTTCTTTTTCGTTACCACCCCCTTGTACCAATACGATAGCTCGTATTTTGCACCTGCTTGTACCGCTACGGGAGCTTGCTCGGTGTTTTTGAAATAGATCACTGAGGAGCGTCCTGCGTTAAGGTACAGCCGTAGTGCATAATTCCCACTATGCGCCTCTGTCGACTTCTCGGGGCTGAGAGTGGTGTTGATACTCCAATGTATAGGCTTGTCATAAAGCCCCTGTTGACGAAATGTCTCAAAATCGCCATTCTCTATGAGCTCTACTCCAATTTGTGCTTGCAGTCCTAGCGGACTCCCCAAAAGAAGCAAGAGAAGCCACAGTGGTGTTCTGCCTAATAGCTTTTTCATTGTTCTCATCGATTTCTTTTTACTTCTTCCAATGCAATACCAAAACGCTGACCAATTGTAGTGGCTATGTGTTGTAATGCACCCTCGGAGTCGGTTGTTCCTTGTAAGCGTTCAGCATCCCAAAGTCCGCGTCCAGAGGTTAGTTCTTCAAGCATGGTTTGTACTTCTGCATAGCTAAAAAATGATGAGCCATCTTCCTTACGGGTAAAGGGGAGCGCATACAGAGCGCCACATCCTTGCGAGATAAAGAACAACGCATTGCGGATCTCCTCTGCTAGGTTTGCCTCTGTATTCTCGCCTACGAAAGCTCGCATGGCACGTACGGCAACCACCTTGGAAAGTTCTTTGCGGATGTTTTTAATTTGTAGCTCTACCGAATCGTAACGATAGCGTGTAAGAGCTCCTCTGCCACGTGCAAAGGCATTGTAGAGATTAATTTTACTATCGCGCAAAATGGCAAGACCATTCCCTTGTGTGTACGGAAGCCAATATTGGTAGTAGCCATAAGCCAAATCCCAATGATGTTCTAGTTCTGTGTAGTTGCGCCCTGCCAATACTTCCGCATTTTGGTGTGCTGTTCGTAGTGCCTCGTTCTGGAATAGCGCATCATCTAGGTGTACATTGAGCACCTTGTCCAGATAGATGCTACCGTCCGCAATGCCCTGAAATAACTCGGCTATTACAATGCCTTTCGCATCTGCAAAACAGAGGTTGGCGTCGCCTATATTTACGCCGAGGTATCCGCCCTTTCCTTCTTCGGCTGGCGTATTCCGAATCATCGAAGCATTAGGCTTTCCGTAACCCGACAGCTCGCAGCTTTTTGTGAAGATGTCTTCCACTTCGGCTAGTAATTGTGCACGGTTTGCTTCGTGTTGGGACGATGTTGCAATTTCTTCTTGAGGCTTTAGTCCAAATTCTCCGTTTTCGTAGTAGCCGCGTGCCAACTTATAAAGTTCCTCGTTCGTGAAATTCGCTTCGTGTAAGTGGCGATAGGTGAGGTCTACGGCCTCTTTTAGGAGCTTGCATTCGAGTATATCAACACTGCTGTTGCCCGCACGCTTGAAGTTGTAAGTAGGATCAGGGGTTACTATCCCCTGATAGGTACTTTCCACCGTTTCATTTTCCCACTTGTTGCAGGCGGTAATAAGTGGGAGTATAGCGCAACCTAGCAATAGTGCGCAACACGTATTCCGAACAGTCATGGTACACACCTAGGTTAAGGTAAAATAATGTAGTTGCAGTATGGTGCTGGGATGGGGTTAATTCCCTCAGCATTTTGGTGTTGTTCTGTTGCCAAAGTCTTCACGACCGTGTAGCCATCAGAACACTTCGCAGCGAGTGTTGCTTTTATTGAAGCGCCGCGATCGCCCCCCCCGCTCACCGATAGGTACATGGGGAAGCCCGATTTTGCCTTGAAAACAACCTTATACTCTTCGCCAATTTTCATTTGTGCATCCGCATCGGGCGTGTTCTTATGTGAGGCGACGAGGTGTAGAGCCTTGTCTTCGCCTACATACTTTACAACAAATGTAGAGGTCACTTCGCCGCTTCCTGTATCTTCCTCATTAAAGGTGCATGTTAGCGTTAGCTCGTATTCGCGCACATGATCGGTGATTTCTACGCCTGGGTAGCGGAATAGTTTTTTGGTAAGCTGTGGGTCGCAGTGGCGAATATTTTGCTCGTCGTATGAAACCACGGGTTTATCTATGCCGCCGAAAGGAAAGAGCGCATTGTAGTCTTCGTCTGGCGTGTCGGGGTTGGGTTTTGTACACGAGAGCGTAACAAAATATGTGGCGAAGGTGGTTAGCAGAAGTATGTATTGTACAAATCGCATTTTCCTGTTCCTCATTATTTCTTATCCCATATCTCCGCCTTAAAGCCCGTATACTCGCCTTCGGGATGCAAGTGTTTGCTTACCAAGCGTGTGGTACGAAGTAAAGGGTCGTAAACGGAGACTAGCTCGGCAATAAATACATCTCCCTCGCGCACGAAATCATGGAAGATATATTTGCTATCGTAGCGCAGACCTGCCTGGAACGTTATCCCCAGCTCTGTACCCGCATACCCCGATCCTAATCCGACTTGCTCCTTGGGCGGATCGGTTGGGAGGGGGGCTTTCTTCTGTGCAAAAAGGAAAAGATAGTAGCGTTTGTCGCGTATTTCCTTGAGATAGCGTTTGTTGGTTTCTACATCGCGCTTTACGTACATATCGCTCTGAAAATAGGTACGAGCGCCTCTGTAAATACGAAGCTGTGGGTTCGTCATCTCTTCAAAAAAGTGCCTATTCTCTTGTGCTTTGCTCACAACTTCGGTGAAATCCTCTGCTTTGTCTAGTTTGTGCAAAACAACGTATTCGCGTGCAGGCTCAATGTTCCGTGCAGTACGGAAGAGGAGATCTCCGTCTTCGTTCTTTCGTACGAACAGGAAATCGCTTGCTCCCATATAGTTCGCATTTACAAGACGATGGATATAGCTGTACGTTTCAAAGCTTAGTTGTGTAAAACTGTTGCGTCCGACGAGATACTCACTCCGTGCCACCGTTGTCGCACTTTCCGAATCAAAATCGGCAAGCATTTCCACAACGTTGTCTGGCGTAAAACGCATCGTAAAACAGATGCCACCATAACCCAACCGTCCGCTAAAAAACGGGATTAGCTCAGTGGGGTTGGAGAACAGCAACGAATCGGTACGCGGAAAATAGAGTAAACGCCATCCGTACGGGGCACTAACGAGCTCTTGCCGAAGTGTCTCTATGCTCATTTTACTACGAGCGGCTGGCGAACTGTCAAATATTTTCTCCTTGTCGTCGCAAGCAACATGCAAAAAACACAAGACGAGCAGAAGAGAGGTATAAAGTATCCGATAGGACATAGATTAGTGATTTTTGAGGTATATATCAATTCTTCGTACACTCATGAGCTGCATCCGAAGGAAGTCTATGTGCCATTCCTTTTTTATGTATGCGTCCACGAATTTTTGTTTTTCGGTAAACTCCTTGTGGGCTTGTTCCGCCTCCTTTGCATAGCGCTGATGTACACTAGGATCTGGGTCTGGTTCGTCGGCATCTTCGGGAGTTGCCGCACGTTGTGCCGCATCGTTTATTTCCTGCGGACTACTTACGAGGGTTGTACTCACGATTTCGGCAAAGTCGTCTTCTGCAGAAAGAAACGAGAGCATTGTATAAAATCCGCGCATATTCGCCCATCCGTTTAAGCCAAATTTCTCTTTCGGTGTCGTATAACTCCCGAGGGGAGGGGCGATGAGATCGGTAGACCCGCGAGTATAACGCGCCTCACTAATCTTTAGGAAAGCATCACGTTCGTATGGCATGAGCTCCATGAGTCGTTTTGCCATCTGATGGTGAAAACTGCGAAGTAGCACATAGAGAGTCTCTGCTTTTTTAGGGTCGAAGGCATTTACATTGTAGAGGCTTATTTCTGCTGCGCTCGTTTGTGGGTTGTAAAGGAGTTCTACTCCGTTGTTATCGGGATTCCCACCTCCGTAGAGAACAATACGTAGTGGCGAACGCCCTTTTAAGAAACTCTCGCCTCCGAGTTCAGGGTTAGTGTAAAGTTCAAATCCGAGTTCGCATACCGCCTCGAGTACGTCTTTAACCTTTTCCAGTTTTGGCGGATAAACGTACGTACCTTTTCCTGCTGTGTTCTTATCCCAACGGTACTGTACTTCCACATTGTAAGGTGTTACGAGGTTTGCGTGTATCCAGTCGTCCAGCTCTGTGCGCTCTATTTGGCGACGGTTTGTCTCTACTACGCTGTGCGGATCAAGCTTTTCTTTGCAGGAAGAAAAAACAACAGGAAGAAGAAATAGTAATAGAATTTTTAATGCGTCCATGTCGTTCAGAATTCGGATTGCATCGCTCTTTTATGCATCGCTAGTGTTGTCGTTGTTGTCTATCGCGGGGATTAGGTTCTAGACCGCGGCGCTGTGCTTCGGACGGAATTTGCAGGACTTTCCGCAAGTCTTCCTTTTCCAAGGGGAAGTAATAGGCACTTTTTGTCGATCGTTTTACGGCGATATGAAAACGACGAATATCGAACCAGCGTAACCCCTCTTCATAGAATTCTTTTCGTCGGAAGTCAACGATCATTTTCACCATAGCCAATTGTTTGAGCGAGAGTCCATAACTTGGTGAAAGGAGGTCGTAGTTTGCAGCACTGGTAGAGGTGTACAAGGCGCGTTCCATAGTGGGGACGTAGCCGAACTTTGCCTCCATGTATTCTACAAAGTCGTCAATAGCACGATCGTAGTCGCGTAGCATGACGTAGGCTTCCATTCTGTTCAGTAAGACCTCGTCGGCAGAGAGGAGGACATTGGTGACGTATAGCCCACGCGGTTTTGCTCCTACGCTCTCGGTTGTAGCTAGTTCATCGAACTTTGCCAAGTAACGCCCATTAGTTAACGGAGCGGGCGAATTGGTAAAGATGTAGAAACCTTCGAACTGAGTGGAGACGTCGCCCAACTGTTCGTGATATTTTTTGTTAAATACGTCGTGTACTGTACCAAGCCGAGTACTAGTAGAGCCGTATCGCTCGAGGGGCATTTGGCGTGCTAAGCGCGATTCGGTGGTTACAAGGAGTAGGTTTGCGGGTTCATTCGGATTGTTGTATGTCCGATACAGATCCTCGTGTCGGAACTCTAGGTTACGCGCGTATTGCCACCACGGGCGCAAATAGGGCTGTGGTTTTGCCCCTAAAACGTAGTTGGCGTACTCTATTACAAGATTCCACTCTCCCTTAAATAGATAGAACCGCGACGCAAAAGCATAAGCCGCACGTTTGTTGAAGTGGAATTTGGGTTGTTTGTAATAGGCATCATTTACAAGGGTGATCCCCAACTTCAGGTCTTCCTCTATTTTCTGGTAGACCTCATTAACCGTTCCGCGTTTGTAATCTACCAAAGCGTGTTTTTCAGGCTTCGTTACGTAAGGGATGCCCAGACTGGCAGCAGACGCTCCGTAGGGTTCTGCCCAAATGTTTACTAGCATGAAGTGGAGGTAAGCGCGCAAAAGGAATGCTTCGCCATAGAGTGCCTTTACTCGTTCCGTTTTGGGGTAGGACTTGAGCAGTTCTAGGGCTTTGTTGGCTTGTGCAATTCCCTTGTAACACGCGTTCCAATAGTTCAACGGGGTATCGAGATCCTCCTGATCATAATCTTCCCAGAAGAACATAGCTTCATTCAGACTGTTGTGGACACCGCCTGTGCGCTCTGCCACGTTGTCTGTTCGCGGCTCGAGGAAGGGGATGTAGCTCGCCTCTGGGTAGGCGCCTGTCAGAAGTTCTGCAATGCGTTCCTCGCTGTCTATGTCGATAGATAGGTCGGAGTCGGGATTTTTATCCAAAAACTTATTGCAACCCGTAGCAGCGAACAAGAGTGCAAAAAATAAAGAGTATACGATACGTCGCATGTTGTTCGAGGGCGGTTTTAGAAGGTCACGTTCATAGAAAGCGTGTACTGTTTGGGGGTAGGCAATGAAACTCCGCCAGATTTGTAGTACTCAGGGTCTTGCCCTTTCAGACGCTTATCGGAGTATATGAGGAAGGGGTTGGTGACATTGAAGCGGAAATTTATCGAACGAAGCCGCAATTTCTCCACATAACGGTCGGGCAAATGGTATGCGAGCGAGATGTTTTTCATTCGAACAAAAGAGCCATCGGCTACACGATTCTGCGAATAATTGTAAGTGTTGTAGGCGCGCTCGATATTCTCTTTTCCAACCTGATCGATCAATTCTTGTGAGGGGAGTACGGGAACGTCCGTTTTCCACTCATCACCAGGATTAAGCCAACGGTTGTAGTATTCGGAGGAAAAAACGTTGAGGTCGGCAAATTCTGGGTCAAACGTAGGGTTGAGGCGTATTTTATTGCCCGCTTGCATGGTTATGAAAAATGAGAACTCCCACTCGCGGAATTTGAACGTATTGGAAAGTCCGCCTGTAATGGGAGGTTCAATAGGTCCGTGGTAGAGCAGATAGCTTTTTGAGTACTGGGCATCGGAGAAGTCGGCGCCAGCTATATTGGCGTAGGGACCGCCGTTGAGAGGATAAAGCCCGAAGTTGTATGTAGGCAGCCCGTTTGCATTTAGCCCCTGAAAGTTGAAGGAGAAGAGCGAGCCTTTGGGGTAACCCACGATGTTGCCGCGCCCGCGTCCTGCCACCATATCGAATGTATTCGGAGCATTTAGAAGACGCGTGATCTCTTGATGCATCCCCGCCAGTGTAAGGCTCGAGTACCAACTAAAGTCTTGCAATTCTATGTTGCGCGTATGAATGCCTAGCTCTATGCCGCGTGTACGCATGTCGCCAAAATTGGCATACTTGTAGTACTGCCCTCCAATGCCCGATGTACGTACTAGGTCTATGAGGTCAAACGAATTGCGCTGATAAACATCCAGTGTTGTACTGAGACGGTTGTTAAAGAGTCCGAGTTCTAGACCTATGTTCAGTTCGTACATTTTTTCCCAAGTCAGGTCTCGGTTCTCTAGGTGTTGTATCGACAATTTGTCTTCGCGCCATTCGTATTGGTTGCGATTGACTATGCCGCCCGTGTAGATAGAGTTCGCATTGATAGCCTCTTCGTTCATCTTGGCGGTAAGTCCATAGCTTGCACGGAGCGCGAGACGCGAAAAGGTTCTTTTGTCCTTTATGAAGGCTTCTTGATCGATGTTCCACTTTACGCCGACGTTCCACGTAGGTAACCAGAGTGCTCGTGCACCGCGCCCCGAGGTATTAGAACCCTCGTAGTTTAACACGGCATTGGCGATATAGCGCCCTTTGTGTCCGTAAGTTCCATTCAACGAAAAGGTAACACCTCTTTCATCGCGCTGGCGCAGGGCAAAATAGGGTGTATTCTCCTGAAAGAGCTTCTCGAAAATGGCAGGCGGTGTATATACTTGGTTGCCCTTGTTGTACTGAATCCCGTAGCCTGTAAACGGATTGTTGGTGCGCTCTGTCTGGCGTACTTCGGCAAAAGCAAACCCTTTAAGATCGTGATCGTCGAAGCGCTTGTCGTAATCTAGTGCGAGGCGTGCGAGGTAACTTTTCAGATTAACCTCGGTTTTATTAAGCACTCCGCCGTGTGTGAGCGCTACTGTCGGTTGTGCAAGGGGGTTGTCTTTGTTGTGTAGGAGGTAAATATTTTGTTGTGCCACCCAAGGCGTTTCATTTGCTCGGAAGGCTTGTACCAGATTGGAGCCTTCGCCAACGGTATGTAGAGTACTTGTGGTGGCTTGGCGGGCAGAAAGTAGGGCACGCACTTCTAATTCCTGTAAGATGGAGTATGAGGCTTCAGCTTGTACCTTGAGATCCTGAACCCCGATACGCATCTGGTTGTTTTCGTATTCGTTAAAAATATTGAACGGTGCCCAGTTGTTACGATAGTATTCGCGTTCGCCGTCGTCACGATACGGACGCAAGGTGCGGCTTGTCCCTAAGGCATACGAGAATGGGTTGATGTCAAAATCGCGCTCAAATGAGCCGATAGCATGGTTGCGACGTTGTGGCAGTGTACCAGGCGCTATTTGCGAACGGAAGTTGCCTTGTGCCGAGAGGGTGGCTTTAAGTTTCTCGGTAATATAGAACGTGTTTTTTAAGTTTGCCGAAAGCTTGCGAACACGGTCTGCAATGGTCCAACCCGCATCGTAGTAGTAGCCCAATGAGGCATACGTAGCTATATTTTTGCTTCCCCCCGTAAAGGTGAGCGCGTGGTTCGTCGTCGGGTTGTATGTAAAGAGGAGGTCGAGCCAATCGGTATTGGCATACTCGCCTTTTTTCAAGTACTCGGTACGAGCTTCTTCGGTGTTAGCAAGATAAAATGAGCCTGTCTTGGGATTTATTGTGCTCAGATCGCGAAACATCTGGTAGTAGATACCACTGCGTCGCCCGTAGAGTGCATCTCGGAGCGAGAAGTACCCCTTGTCTGCCATTTCTTGATAGAGCGCCATAGTCTCTTGCGAATTCAGTAGGTCGAACTCACTGTAACGCGGTTTGAGGCGTAGTGTATTCTCAGTAGAATAGGTCACTCGCAAAGGCTGCTCGCGTCGTCCCGATTTGGTTGTTACTATGATAACTCCATTGAGCGCCCGAGCCCCGTAGACTGATGTAGCCGAAGCATCCTTGAGTACCTGAATATCTTCGATATCCGCAGGATTGAGCCCAGCAATAGCAGAACTAACTAGCGTTACAGCATCGCCCGAAGCGAGTTCGTCGAGGCTGAGATGTACCAAATCCTCGTATACGGCACCATCTATAACCCAAAGTGGTTGCACGTTGCCCAAGATTGAGGCGCCACCGCGAATATTGATGCGTGGTGCAGCTCCGAAAGTGCCCGAAATACTCTGTACGTTTAGACCAGGCAGACGCCCCTCCAACATGCGTGTTACGTCGGCAATTCCCTCCATCTTAATCTCGTTCATGCGTGCCGAGACGGCTGCCCCCGTATAAACCCGATTGCGTACCTTTTGGTAGCCCGTAATAACCACTTGGTCTACTTGTTTGCTATCATCTTCGAGCACAACATTGGTATGTAGCGAACGAATTTTTATGCGCTTTGTAATCATACCCATGTAAGCGAACTCTAGGGTTTGTCCTAATGCTCCCCTAATCTTATACTTACCATCGAGGTCGGTTACCGTACGTTCGCCACTCTCTACCAACAATACGTAAGCACCAATGAGCATCTCCCCCTGCGGATCGGAGACAGTGCCCGTTACATAAGTACCCTCTTGTGCAAAAAGAGAGCTCGCTACTAAAACCAATGGGAGTATGAGTGCAACAAAGTATATGTTTGATCGAAAAGACATTTTCGCAAAGTTCAAGGTCTAAAAAATAAGTTGTAGCCCCCCGTAGATGCCGAAAGGATGCCCAGCGCGTAACCCAGCTGGGTGGCGTGAAACGAGGTATTTCCGATTCAGAAGGTTGATAGCGTTTACTGTGAGGGTTACATTTTTGTGTACACGACCGCGTAGAGAGGCATCCAGAAGGTAGTGGGCAGGAATACGCTCTCGGTTTGCAATGCGCCCTTGTCCAGGGGTTGTACGCATATCGCCGTTATAGCGAATACTGACGGTTGCGTCTACCCACTTGGTTTCGAGTCCTATTTGTGCGTTGAGTGCATGACGAAAAATGTACGGGATTTCGTCACCTGCTACTACCGTTCCCCACGAATTGCTTGTAAAATTGTTCAGCATCTGTGTATCGGTAAACGTATATGAAAGTTGTAGGGGGAGACGAACATGCCATGTATAGGGCAGCGGCTGATATTGTAGGATGCTTTCTACTCCCCGCACAAGAGCTTTACCAATGTTGAACTGGTCGAGCGTGCCCTGACCGCCTTGTGCTGCAAGGTCGCTTCCCAACATGTTGCTGTAACGATTGTAAAAGCCTATCACTTCAATACGAAGTTCGCGCCACCCTAACCGTAATCCCGATTCCATGTTCCAACTGTTTTCGGGCTTCTGTCCGAGCACAGCACTCGGCGGTGCAAAACCTTTATGTACGCCCGCAAAAGCAGACAAGATGGGTAGTACTTTGCAGTTTATGCCGAAGCCAGGTAGTATGCCCCATGCCGTATTAGGTATCTCTATGCGCAGATGTCCTGTGCGGCGCGGGTCTGCGGTCGTATAGTCTCGGTCTACAAGACGCACATTTTCGTAGCGTACGCCCGCTGTTAGAGTGAATATATCCTTTACCCATTTGGTCAGCAAATAGCTAGAAAAAGCGTGTGCGGTAGTAATTCGGTTTGCGCTACTCCCTGGCAAACCTGCAAGAAAGAGCTCCATCTTACCCTCTCGCATCGAATAACTGTCGTCGTGCTGGAAACGATCCTCGAGATCGGCGTGATAACGGAGTCCCAACTCCGTGGTAAAAAAGCCTCCGCCTAAGTCGAAACGGTATTCGCCTTTGGTCTGTGCACCGCGAGAATGGTACGAACGCTTGTTTGCACGCAACATTAACGCCTCGCCAATATAGTCGCGTGCTCCTGTTACAACATCGAAATAAAGGCTGTTTGTTTCAGGATCGGCGAGTATGTCAGTAATATTCCGTCGCTCGGCTTTGGTGTGTCCTGTGCGTACTTCATTTAGCTTGTACCAATTGCGGAAGAAGTAGTTGTAGTATAAGTTTGTTGTAATCTTTAGCTTGTTCGGGAGCTCTAGTAGGTGGGTGGCAACGTACTGGAAGTGACGCGTTGTTAGGTTATCCTTTTGTGCTCCTGCATACCGATAGAAGGGGCGCGTGGCAAAATCAGTCTCCGAGAGGCCAAGATAGGTTTCGTCCGAATCCTCATTGGCAAAACCGAGCTTAAATTCCAAGCGCTGACGCAAGTCGGCATCCTCCTGTGTATGTACTGCCACCTTTGCGATGAGGTCGTTGCGTTGAAACCCTGTACGTTTGTCGGGTATGTCGTGCCGAAAACCTTTAGACTGGTGGCGCAGGTATTCTACCATAAAGCCTACATGTTGATACGAGTTGCCCACCATCAGGTGGCTCTTTAGTGTATTGTATACACCATACGAGGTAATAAGCTTTGCCTGTAAACGCAGGGGAATGGGGGTAGAGATCATGTTAATTGCCCCACCCGTAGTGAACGGACCATATTGTACTTGGCTGCTCCCTTTCAACACTTCGATGGCGTACATGCGTGCGGCATTTGGGAAATAGTAGGCGGCAGGTGCTGCATACGGGGCAGGAGCGGCGAGTATTCCGTCTTCCATTAGTGTAATTCGTTCACTTCGTTCTGCTTTTGTGCCACGTAAGCTGATATTGGGGCGTAGACCAAAGCCGTCTTCCTCATAGATATTCACCCCAGGCACACTCTTAAGCATTCGATTGATGTCGGAATAACCGCTTAGGGTAATCTCTTTTGGCGAGAGGTAATAGGCAGAGCCCGTACGGTTTCTAGCCTCGAACTTGGAGCCTATCATAGAGCTTGCCCGCACGACGACTTCGTCGATTGAGTCGTTCATCTGGATAGAATCTGCCAAGCGCTGTGCTTCAATGCGTCGTAGGGAGTCTGCTATACGCCCTGATGCTACTTGTACACGAGTTTGTGCAATCCCCAAAAATGGGGACATGAAAAGAAATAGTCCTACTGCGGCTAACCTACTCCTAAAAAGTCGTATAATTATCTGTATAATAGGTGTTTGTATAGTATTATATATCCGCTGCAATGGGGAACAAGCTCGCGAATCATGTACTAAAATATGTGCCCTTTTTTCTAAAAAAGACTTACTTCTTGGATTATTGCTTACAGGTAATACCTCCATAAACTCTCAATTATAATAGTTAGAAGAGACACAACGGCAGTTACTACTGTGCCAGTTGAGAGGGTGGAGGGGAGTTTGAATGGCACAAAGAACGAGTATTTAGATCAGATCTACAATCGCAACAAATGGGTAAATGTTCAAAGTGGGGTATGCTTAAGGCGTAATTAAAGAGCAAAAGCACCGTAATACCAAACAGTAAAAATTTAAGAGTTGCGAGACGTATTGCTAGTGCTGATAATCAATAAATTAAATAATCTTATAATTCTTCGTGCAGGAGGCATAATGTAAGAGCTCGTAGCGTTTTGTCCCTTTAATAATACTCACCGCTTCGTAGCCTCGCGCCCTAGTACGATGCACTATCTGGAGCGTAGATCGACGGGGTAAACCCTCGTGCGTGGGCATTGAATACACGATTTAGTCTTTTGAATATCAACGTTTTTTGTGGGAGAAGAGGTGTGCCTCGCCTGTTAATACTCCTATGTGGAGCTTTAGAGCCTCTTCTTGAGGTTGTTGTATTACAGTATGTGCTTTATTTTTCCTTTATTTATGCTTTCAAAAGCACAACATTCAATTACCAATGAGCGATTAGCAATTACAAACGCTTGTACATAAAGTATTATATACCAATCTCTTAATGTCGCAATGTTATATTTTCGATGGAAACAGAAGATAAAACGTTAAGCAGACGATTGTGTCCATACGTTATAACATGCGGTTGTTTTGTTAATTAGCGAAAAGGATCTACCTTTGTTGCGTTGTAGGGTTAGGAGAGGCGCGCTCTCAGTACTCACACAGCGTGGTTTGACAGTGTTGGAGAGATGGGTGAGTGGCTGAAACCAACAGTTTGCTAAACTGTCGTATTGGGCAACTGATACCGGGGGTTCGAATCCCCCTCTCTCCGCCACAACGGGGTATAGCGCAGTCCGGTTAGCGTATCTGCTTTGGGAGCAGAGGGTCGCAGGTTCGAATCCTGCTACCCCGACTACGAAGAGAATAACACATTGTGTGAATGAGTTCCAAGGCACTGGCAAATCTAGTTCTACTAGGTTTGCCTTTTTTTTTACTCTTGCAGGCGTGTGTGCCTGCCCGTGAGTTCAAGGCGCTTGACGAGAAGTACCAAGGATTGAAAGATCATGTTGCAGCTCTAGAGTTCACGAACGATACGCTCAATAATGCCTTGAAAGAGACACGAGCGACCAATGCAACGCTCCTAGCACGCTGGCAAAACATACAGCACTACTCAGATAGTTTGGCTGCCGATTTGCGCCAATTGCAGGAATCGAATACACGCCTGCGCAACGATTATACCGACCTCGAGTCGCTTCATAAGGGGCTCATGGCTGGTAATCAGAAAGAAATGGGGCGTTTGTTGGCCGAAATCCAAAAGAACCAGTCGCAACTTCAAGGGAGAGAAGATGCCTTGAAGGAAATGGAACGGCAGCTATTTCAGCGTCGTCAGGAGCAAGAAAAGGAGGCGCTTCGCCAACAAGAGGATAAAAAGAAGCTTGATTCACTACGCGCCGACCTTGAACGAATGTCGGTAGATGTTGAAAAGAAGAATGCCAATATTGCCGAATTACAGCGCGCATTAGCACAGCGCGATTCTGTATCGCAGGCACTACGTCAGCGCGTATCGGATGCCATGTTTGGATTTGAAGGAAAGGGGCTGAGCGTGTATCAAAAGAATGGGCGAGTTTATGTTTCGTTGGATGAGCAGCTCCTCTTTAAGCCTGGAAAATATGATGTGGATGCTAAAGGTAGAGAGGCTATCCTCGCACTAGGGCAAGTGTTGACACAACACCCCGAGATCAACGTTGAGGTAGAGGGGCATACCGACGATGTGCCGATGAAAGGTACGGGGCAAATTAAGGACAATTGGGATTTGAGCGTGATGCGTGCCACGGCAATTGTAAGACTTCTAACAACGGCAGGAAAGCTCGATCCCAAACGCGTTACTGCATCGGGGCGTGGAGAGTATTTTCCACTAGACCCCGCAAAGACTGCCGAGGCAAGACAAAAAAATAGGCGTACTGAAATTATTCTCATTCCGCAGATAAGCCAAGTCCTCGATCTGATTAGGAACTAGGGGGTAGATGTATCTAAAAGAAGGTCTGTAGCGTTATACTATCGGTTTGAAATCTGTACAAATGTTATTGCGCAAGTATTTATTGAGCATTTTCTTGTTCTCTGTTGTCCTTTTTTTCGTTTCGTGCGAAAAGCCCAGTACTGAGTTTAGTTTTCAGCACGATTGGAGAATTGAGAGTGTGAGTCGCGCTGGAGTGGATGTTCCAGACGATGCTGCGATAGGCGACAACTACTATTTTAAGAAGAATGGGAAGTGCTACATCACCCGTCATACAACAGGGGAGATTGAAACACATACTTGGCGCAATAACAGCGACCTTAAGGAGCTATACATAGATGATTTCCGTTACGAGATCTATAAAGCCGAAGGCAATGAACTCGTATTTGGACAGGTTGTGGAAGGCAAGGAACTATTTACTTTTCACACACGAAAAAAGTAAATAGCCTCTGTATAGAGCTATTGTCTTCTCCCCAAACGCAACGCGTATTTTTTCGCTTTGCATTGGTTTCTAGTCCGTAGTTTTTACATTTAACGAGATGCTGGCATACCCTAAGAAGGGGGGAGTCACGTCAGGGAGTTGCCTAGGGTTATAAGTTACCTCTCACGGTATCCTCTTCTTTGTAATTTGATTTCCAATAAATTATAGCAAGCAAGGGTAAATTTCTAATTTTACGCCTTGTGTAACCGCTCGTGCACTGTGCACGGGCATAACTTTTTTATAATGGTAATAACTTATTTATTTGCGAAGCACATAGCTTGCTTCAAGCACTGGTTGGGCACGCAGTTTTCTGTGTTTGCCTCTATCGGTCGTGTGGTGCGTATTGGTGTTCTACCGCTAGCATACGTAATGCTCGCGTTCGGACAACATGCTTTTGCACAAGCCGACTCTGTTATTCGTACTTACCATGAGGAGATAGACTCCGTACTCATTGAAACAGTCCGACAACAGGCACTTTCTCTTATTCCGCGTGCCTCTGTACAGCGCCTTACGGGAGAACAGCTTCTCAAGACAGGCTCTACTTCTGTACAACAGGCGTTGGATGTGTTACCAGGCGTAGACATCCGACAGCGCGGTCCGCTCGGGATACAGGCCGATCTAGGTATTCGTGGCGGCAGTTTCGACCAAGTGCTTATCCTTATCGACGGTCTCGATGTTACCGACGCGCAAACAGGGCATCATAGTTTAGCGCTCCCGCTGCGTCCCGAGGCTATGAGCCGCCTCGAGCTCCTTTCTGGTCCAGGTGCACGCATGTATGGACCAGGCGCATACGCAGGAGCAATCAACATTATTCCGCGTCGTGCAGACTCTACACATTTCCTCCTTTCCACCAAGTTCGGGCAGTATGGGCTTAAAGATATGTTTGCAGGTCTGGCACATCGATACGGAAATATTTCATTTACAGGCTATGCCACAGGAAGTAGCTCCGATGGCTATACAACCAATACAGACCACGTAGCTTACACTGGCTACATTGCTACACAGCTTGATCTACCACGCGGACAGATACGTATTCAACTTGCACACCTAGGCAAAGCCTTTGGCGCACAAGCCTACTATACTCCAAAGTTTCCCGACCAATTTGAAACTGTAAAAACGAGTATTGCAACACTCTCATACCAAGGTTATAGAGGACGATGGGAATGGGAAACGAATTTTGCCTATCGCCACCTTACCGATTGTTTCGAGCTTTTTCGTAACAATGCCCCTGCGTGGTACAAGGGGCACAACTATCATCAAACACAGTTGGCTACGGGACGCGCGCGCATGGCATATTCCACACGCATATCGCGTACGCAGTTGGCTCTAATAGGGCGATACGACGATATTTGGAGCACCAATTTGGGTAAAACTGCCGACCAATCGCGCGCAATATTAGGTGTAGCAGGACAACGTTACACGCACCACGGCGACCGCTTAAACCTAACGGCGAGTCTTGAACAAACACTTTACATCAGTGCTCTTACCATAAATCTGGGCGCTATGAGTTCCTACAATTCAGCCTACAAATGGACGTATGCTTACGGTGCTGATCTTAGCTATCGTTTCTCGCCCATAGTTAATACAACACTCTCTATCAACAGTGCTTACCGTCTACCCACTTTTACAGACCTTTACTATAACTCACCGACACGTGCAGGCAACGAAAATTTGCGCCCCGAAAATGCACTGACAACAGAAGGTGGGGTAAATCTACGTACCGAATTATTTCGTGCGTCACTTACTGGCTTTTATCGCACAGGGAGGAATATTATAGATTGGATACAGCCCACGCCTTCCGCCACTGTTTGGCAAGCGCAAAATCACAAAAGCTTAAATACAATAGGCGGCGAACTTTCGGCGGGCATTTACCCCCGTGTGCAATTCTTAGAGAATGTCGAAATGGCTTACGCCTATTGCAAGCACTTAAATACTGACGATGCGCAGCGTGGCTCGTCGTATGCTTTGGACAATCTGGTACATCTGCTTACGCTGCGTGCTGAAATTCCGTGCACGAAGTGGGTTAGTATTTTGCCAGCCGTACGCTACTCGAAGCGTGCTGGTTTTTACACGCCTATTGCCACGGGCATTGCTACGAGCTATCCTGACAATTTGAGCCTTGATCTCCGAACCATTGTTCATCTTCCCGCAGTAGAACTCTTTGTAGAGGCATCTAACCTCTTAGATGCTAAACGGGTAGATATTGGCGAAGTACCTCTCCCAAGGCGTTGGCTCTCGTGTGGTGCTACTTATCGGCTGAACTGGTAAGAGTGTTTAATTTTCTTCAGAGGGTGAGACAAAACTTAAATAAATAGGCGAGTCGTATAGCTCGCCTATTTTATTGCTCTGAATTTAGGTTGGGGGAAACTTGCATATGGCTTCTATTCTGTATAGCCTTCATACGCAGCATAGCCTCCATTAGAATCTGTTACTTTATACGCTACGCTGATATACGTATTGGATGCGTCAAGCGGTACTTTTATGGTTTTATTCAACCAGAAAAAACTAGTTCCTGTCTCATAACGCCATGTTCCAGACGAATACGTTTTACAGGTATGTACTGCAATTTGAGCAGCTTTAGGTCTACAAACAAAAGTTATCCCTTTAGTACTAGAAGGAGCCCACAGGTAACGGTCGGTTGCCTCTTCTTGCCCATCTGTATTCAGTAAACCTCTCGGAGCTGAATTGGGTTCTACAGGAAATGTATCGACTCCTTTAGAATCCTTTATTTGAAACTCCAGCGGAAGAGAATCTAGCGTAGTTTTAGGATCTGTCAATTCTAAAGTTTTTTTTTGGGTCATTTCTACGTAGCTCTTTAAGTGTAGCATTTACCGTCGCAATGTCTTCGAGTATAGCGTTGTAACACTTTGTGGAAACTCCTAATCTCTCCGCTTCAGACTGCGAAATATTTAGCACATACCGCTCTCCCTCCAGTGCAAGATAATGAGCAAGTCTCAAGTTTGCTTCTTCTTTTTGTTTCAAATAAAGAGAATCAATTTTAGGAGGTGCATCTTGTTCAAGAGCCTTTGTTGCTTCCTCCATTTTTGAGCATGAAAAATACCCTAAACCTACCAAGAGCAACAAAATCACAATCCAAGAATTCTTCATTTGTTATATACTCCAATTCAAATTGGATTAACGACAAAACAAACTATTTGTTGCAAGATTGCGCAAAAGCATCCTGACACAAATATATTTATTTAGGTAATTCAACCCAAGACAAAAGGCAACTTCTGCAAAGATCGCTTCATCAGGCGCTATCATTTGATCTCATATTACCCTATGCACAAACACCAGCTACATTTTGCCATCTCCATTTTTGTACCTTTGTTTCAACGAGAAACGATCCATAGTATACCACCAATGGTTAACAAAAACACACGCGAAGAACAAGTGAAAAACTACGTGGCAGAAGCGTGGTTCGCTGCGTATGATTGCAAGAACATCATCAAGAATCTAGATTTTTGCGTTGCGCAGAAGCGAACACAAAAACAAATAAATGATGATTTTCCTTTAACCTCCTATTACTGGGCAGAAGCAAAGCGAGGTTGTATAAAAGATATATACCAGCCGATAGTGCAACTGCTTTTGACTATTGGTAAAGAACGCCCACAAGACACCCATTTGCCCCCTGCATTTGTAGGCGCATTTGATGAGGAGAAGATCGTTTTTATTCCGTATGCAACCATCCTGCCGATATTAAACCAGAACGATTTTAATTGGAACGTACCTCCCTCTGATTATACGACAAAGGAGTTTGTGCAACTCTACGGAACGGTGCAGAGCAGTATAGAAAAGGAGAGTTTGTGCTATTACTATGCCGATCACCAACAAGCCCTTCGCTCATTTATAACGCAAAATTTTTCAAAGAGCACCTCCAAAATTGAGATCAATCGCAACAATTTTATCAGTATCTACCAATTATGGCGCAAAGAGGTTTATCCGAGTATTGACATAACTCTTGAGGAGTTACAAGAACTGAAACTTATTGATGCCGACTTCTATATAGCCGATCTTTTTACACAAGAAAACGAAACAATAGGCGACAAACTTTTTGTCTTGCTTGAGCAAACAGAGTACAGCATTGGTAAAATACCACAAACCTCTAAGCGTCGCGTTGTGCAAACTTTGAATGTCCTTTTCAAAGACAGTCAGCGTGCCCACCATCAGTTCTGGTTAATCTATCAGCGTCCGCCCGAAGAGGAATATAGAGACTACATCATTGAGCGGCGTGACCTCCTTGTACCGCCTGATTTGCGTGAGAGAAAGGGTTCATTTTTCACACCGCAAGAATGGGTAACACTCTCGCAGGAGTATTTAGCAAAAGCGTTCGGTAAAAACTGGCAAAGCGAATACTATGTTTGGGACTGTGCGGCAGGTACGGGCAACCTTTTGAATGGTTTAACTGAAAAGAGTCGTATTTGGGCCTCTACGCTAGATCCGCAAGATGTTCGAGTGGTGCACGAACGCATAGCCAATGGCAATGCAACGAACTTAGTGCCCGAGCACGTTTTTCAGTTCGATTTTTTGAACGAGCCGTTTAGTAAACTGCCAGAGAGCTTACAAAAAGTCCTAAACGACCCTAAGAAACAAAGTAAGTTGGTAATTTACATCAACCCTCCGTATGCCGAAGCAGGCAATGCCCGTACGCGTACGGGGGCACGCAATAAGAACGAAGTAGCCACCACAACGCAAGTGTGGAAAGATTATGGTGCAGAGTTAGGACTGGGTATCCGAGAACTCTTTGCGCAATTCATGATTCGTATAAAAAAGGAGATTCCCGCTTGCAAAATTGCCATGTTTAGTACTGCGAAATACATTCAGGGAGCTGGCTTTGAAAAATTCCGTGCACACTTTTTGGCAAAATTCAATGGCGGATTTGTAGTCCCCGCTTATACATTCGACAATGTGGACGGCAATTTCCCTATCGCCTTCGCTATATGGGATTTGAGAAGTACCGCCCCCATTCGGAAGTGTGTATTTGATGTGTACGGGGCGGAAAATGTGCCGCAGCATAAAACTTTTGGCGTACTCCCGCGTGAAAGAATCACCGATTGGATTACAAAATGTGTTCTATCTGACGAAGTCCTTGCCATTGGCTATACAGGCAATCATGGTCCAGATTTTCAGAACAATCGGATGCTGCAAATTTCCAATAGACAAATTATAAACGCCAATGGTATTTCAAGCAACGCTACTAAATATTCGATCGGCGCGAACAATCTTATCCCGATGGTAGTCTATTTTGCCGTGCGGCTTTGCATGGAACAAACTTGGCTCAATGATCGCGATCAGTTCTTGTCGCCTAAATGTGACTGGAAGCGCGATCTTGAGTTTCAGAACAATTGCCTCACATTCGCTCTTTTTAGCTCTAAAAACAACATTCAAAGCCAACTAGGCACTAACTACTGGATTCCGTTCACTGAGCGTGAAATTGGTGCGCACGATGAGTTCGATAGTCACTTTATGACAGATTTTATGCGCGGTCAATACCAACAAGCTCAAAAGATGCGAGACAATGGACGGAATCAATTGTTGGACCATAAAAAGAATGGGCTAAAAGATTTGGTAAAGGAGGAATCGTTCATACCCACCCAACCGTTAATATTTTCAGAAGAGGCTACCGCGGTGTTTGATGCAGGTCGTGAGTTGTGGCAATACTATCACACTCAACCCAATGCGAACCCCAATGCGTCGTATTACGATATACGGGAGCACTTTCAAGGGCGCAATGAAAAAGGGCGCATGAACCCCACAAGTGAGGATGCCGAATACAATCGTTTACATACACATTTGAAAGAGGCTATGAGTGTGCTTGCCGATGCAATTGCCACGAAGGTCTATGAGTACGGATTTCTAGTGTTGTAGGTACAGCAAAAGTTAAAAAATAGAAGTCGCGAGAAGTATTTACGATGCAGATAATCAATAGATTAAATAATTCGTTAATACCCTGTATAGTATGGTTACTATAAAATGTAACGAATTTGCTTTGTTTTGATGCCCCCTATTGCTATTACCCACAAAAATTGCCTTGTACCTCATACCTAAGTATGAGATTAGACCGCCTACCGTATAAGCTTTCCGACCTCTGAGAGCTCGGCATAAAAATCTTCTCCGAAGGCTCGAATAAGTGGTGCACGTAGGAATTCGTAAACGCGGATACCTTCGCGTCTGCCTTTACGACAGGCAGGGAGACAGATCTCCCAAACATCGTAGCGGAGTAGGGTAAATGTGCCTGTTTGCTTTGCTCGTATGGGATATAAACTACAAGAGATGGGCTTGAGACACGACGAAAGTTTTCCTTCTCGTTGCGCGAGCTCTATACCGCACCAGTAACAACCTTCACGTTCTACCGCAAAGGCACAAGCTTTGCCTTCTACAAGTGTAGTAACCCAGTCTCCTTCATTATCTCGATAACAGACTCCCTCACGTTGCAGTAGTGCGTAATATTCAGGCGTAAGTGTTGTCTGTAAAGTGGGGAGCGCCTCGTCTAAAGCCGCGATCTCGTCGGCTGCCACGGGAGCACCGCTCGCCCCTTCGTAACAGCACGCACCGCGACATGCCGTAAGATCGCAGGCAAAATATTCGGTAAAAATGCGTCGATCGATAATCTTGTCGCCCAGCTGTACTAGGCTACAGCATTTACTCATGGCAGAGCGGCGTGCCCGTCATCTCAGCGGGCTGTGCTATTCCCATCATTTTTAAGAGTGTAGGTGCTACATCTGCCAACCGACCAAGTTCAACATGTTTGAACCGATCGCTTACTACGATGATAGGAACAGGATTTAAGGAATGCGCCGTATTGGGCGTACCATCTGCATTGATGGCATGGTCTGCGTTGCCATGGTCTGCTATGATAACAAGCTCGTACCCCTTTTCTCGGAGGTGAGAAACAATTAACCCCACACAGGCATCTACGGTACGTACAGCTTCCTGAATGGCGGGATATACGCCCGTATGCCCCACCATATCACCATTCGCGAAGTTTAGGCAGATAAAATCTGGCTGTTGCGTATCTACGTCGGTAAGAAGTTTATCGGTAACCTCCAGTGCACTCATGCGGGGTTGGAGGTCGTAGGTTGCTACCTTGGGCGAGGGGACAAGAATTCGATGTTCGCCTTCAAAGGGTTCTTCGCGTCCCCCCGAAAAAAAGAAGGTAACATGTGCATACTTCTCAGTCTCTGCAATGCGCAACTGAGTACATCCACTCTTGGCTACCACCTCGCCCATGGTGTTATGCAAGTTTTCTTTGTCGTAGGCTACGGCTATTCCCTTAAATGTCTCTTCGTAGCGCGTCATGGTGCCATAGTGGAGGGGGAGTGTTTTCATACCCGCCTCGGGCATATCTTTTTGTGTGAGAACGATCGTGAGCTCTCGCAGACGGTCAGTGCGGTAATTGAAACAAAATACTACATCGCCCGCCTTTATGCGTCCCACGGGATGCCCCGCGGCATTGGTTTTTACAATGGGTTTTATAAACTCGTCGGTAACGCCTGCTTCGTATGAAGTGCGTACACTTGCCAAAATATCGGTTGTGGGAGCTCCTTTCCCGTCAATGAGTAGGTCATACGCCTCTTTGATGCGTTCCCAGCGCTTATCGCGATCCATGGCATAATATCGCCCTATTACGCTGGCAATTTCGGCACTTGTACCCGCAATGTGCTTCTGTAGGCTCTCTAGAAAGCCCAAACCACTCTTAGGATCAGTGTCGCGTCCATCGGTAAATGCATGAATATAGACCTGTGGTAGCCCTGCTTTCTGCGTCATCTCGCAGAGCTTATAGAGGTGTTTGTCTAGCGAATGTACGCCTCCGTCCGATACTAATCCTAGGAAGTGCAAAGCCTTGTTGTTCTGTTTTGCATACGCTATCATCTCGCTGAGTACGGGGTTCTTCTCTATTGCTCCCGAGGCAATTTCCCGATTTATGCGTAGAAGATCTTGGTAAACAATACGTCCTGCACCGATGTTGAGGTGTCCTACCTCAGAATTCCCCATTTGTCCGTCTGGGAGACCAACGTCCTCACCACTCGTGCGAAGTTGCGAAACGGCATAGCGTTTACGTAACGCGTCTATTTGCGGTGTAAAAGTAGAGGCTATAGCGTCGGAATGGCTGCCGTCTCCGTCGCCCCAGCCATCCAATATCATCAACATAACTTTCTGTACTGCACACATTTGCGTATTATTTATAATGAGGTTGTGCACCTAACAAAGGTAATTATAATTGTTATAAATAAGTCTGTTACATAATTCGTACCATCAATGCAGAGACGCTTGCACCAAAACAGAGTGATCTGCTTCAGAATTCTAGGTTACATGTATGGATTGCGCGGCAAACGCTAAAGCAATAACGTAAATGGTTCTGAACGTTATGCCCTTTCTCTATGCAATTTGGGAACTGCAAGAGGTAATTACAAATCCTGCTAGAGGCGCGAGAGGCTGCGTAGGATGGCGATATCTTTTTTCACCCCTAAAATGCCTAGGAACGTGAGGATAGCGGCAATGAAAGGCAAGAGGTATAGCATGGAAAGCGATGCGAGTCCGTCGGAAATACCATTGGCAACCTGATGGTAGTAGAAATATGCCATGCCCATCAAACCGAGATCAAGAACAATAGACACTGCGCTGAGACGGATCTGCAACGCGCGACGCTTGAACAGGAAAATGGTGATAAAAGTAAGTAGCGTGGCAAGAATAACGAGTACATGTAAAGGCCAAGTAGTAATGCTGGTTTCGTATACTCCTGCAGGTGTGCATTCTATGCCGTAAAATGCTGAGAGCGTGAGGGAGACCACTGCCGATTTTACAAATGCGAAGTCGGAAAAATAAAACGTTACAAGTAAGGCGGCTGCAAAAAGCCAGTAGAGCGACTGTATGCGTTGAATCATTTTCTATTAAAATTGGCAAGACAAAAGTAGCGCGATTTAGAGACTCTGCGGAACGATGAGCATCTTGGCGTCTGTCCAACCGATGGGAACAATACCGAAAGAGTGCTGCATTTCGTGCACAATGTCTTGTAGGAACTGGAGTACGAAAGGTCGCATTTCATCGTACTGTTCCTGTAGGACTTGGCGAACAAGTGCACTGCCATCTGGCAAAGACGTGGTGCGCGCCATGATGTCTAGTGACTCGCAGATACCTTCTATGCGTCGGTAGCGGTAAAGGCGGTTGTCGCGAATGAGGCGAGGGAGTTTTTGCTTCCAAAAAGGCGGCAGCCAGTGCCACTGCAGAAGGAGTTGTAGGTAGAATTGATAAATAAACGGGCGCAGAGAACGCGGAGATAGTAGTGCCCATTCCCTACATAAAAAGTAGTCTAGTACCACATCGAGCACTACGCCTGCATATTTTTGGTAGGCAGGGCGAAAATACTGTCGGCATTCCGACATGGCTGGATGTGAGTCGGTGAAATAGTCTATAGCGCGGTGCATCATGATACCGCGGGCTATCTCGGGCGGATACGATTCGATAGCTATACCCTTGATGTGGTCGGCAATAAAATTACCAAAGCGGAGGTTGCGATCGTCGCCCGCCAAATACAGATGCCCTAAAAAATTCATACGTTACTTTGCTCTGGAGTTGCTTGTCTCCTATTACTTCTCTGTTTATAAAGTAAACGACTCCTAGCTTAGAATTGTTTTAGGCAAAAAGAGGTATAACGAAAAGCTAACTACCTTTGTTTTGTGGTGAAATTTATAACAGTAGGATTTATGCTAAAACGTTTGTTTGCCCTCAGTGGCATAATGCTGATCGGTCTGCTGGCGGCAGCCGATGAGGGGATGTGGCTTCTCCCGCTCCTCAAGAAATACAACCTTCAGGAGATGAAACAGATGGGCTATACGCTCGATGCAAACTACATCTACAGCGAAACGGAGGCCTCGCTTAAGGATGCGGTGGTGCGTTTTGGGCGCGGGTGTACTGCCGAGTTTATCTCGTATCAGGGCTTACTCCTTACAAACCACCATTGTGGTTACAGCTCTATACAGCAGCACAGCAGTGTAGAACACGATTACTTGAAAAATGGTTTTTGGGCACAGACGATGGCAGATGAGATCCCAACGCCTGGGCTTACGGTGACGGTGCTCGTGCGCATGGAAGATGTAACCCCGCTCATGTTGCGCAATGTTCGCGATACGATGGATATGTTTCAACGCGATCGTTCCATGGCCTCTACGCGCGATTCGTTGGTAAAAGCCGCAACTGCCGATACGAAATACGTAGCAGAAGTAAAATCGTTCTACGATGACAACGTCTATTACCTCATGGTATATGACGTTTTCCGTGATGTGCGTATGGTAGGCGCTCCTCCCTCAGCTATAGGGAAATTTGGGGGTGAGACTGACAACTGGATGTATCCGCGTCATACGGGCGATTTCTCGCTTTTCCGAGTATATGCTAATAAGAATAACGAGTCGGCAGAGTATTCGCCCGACAATGTGCCTTATAAGCCCAAAAAAGCACTCACTGTATCAATTGGAGGTTACGATGAGGGAGACTTTGCCATGATAATGGGTAACCCTGGCTCGACAAATCGTTACATGACCTCGTGGGAAGTGAAACAGACCATTGATGTACGCAACAAGGCTTTGGCAGAGGTGCGTGGTGTGAAGCTTGCCGTTTGGAAAAAACACATGAATGCGAGCCCTGCGGTACGTATAAAATACGCTGCAAAGTATGCACAGAGTAGTAACTACTGGAAGAATTCTATTGGACAAAGTCTCGCGCTCCAAAAATTGGGTGTAGTGAAGACAAAGCAGAAGGAAGAACAAGCCTTTACCGACTGGATTAGCGAGAAAAAGGAGCGCTACCTAAAATACAAGGACGTACTCCCCACAATAGAGCGAAGCAACAATGCGCTTACGCCCATCCAAGTGGTGCAATATTACGGAACGGAGACCTTTTTCCGTGGCATGGAGATTATGTCTTTCGGCAATCGCTATGCGCGTCTTAGACATGCCTTAGAAAGGAAGGATACGGCAGCGCTCAATCTGTATAAGAAACAAGCCGAGCAGAAGCTTGAGGATAGTTGGTTTAAGGATTACGACATGCCCACAGATCGCGAGACGGCAAAAGCGCTTATTAAGTTCTTCAAAGAGAACCTCCCCGATTCGGTACATCCGCCACTCTATCAGACTATAGCCAAGGATTTCAAGGGGGACATTGATGCCTTTGTGGACAAGATGTATGCAACATCGTTCCTTACCGATTACAATCGTTGGAAAGAGTTCCTCAAGAACCCTTCGCTCAAGAAACTAGATGCCGATTTGGGTTATACCACTACCGAGAGCACGCAGAGCTGGATACATCGTGATATGTTGCACGCTATAAGGTTCAATGCAGAATTTGGCAAGGGGATGCAAGAATACACAGAAGGGCGCTTGGAAATGCTCAATGGTGCTCCATCTTACCCCGATGCGAATATGACGATGCGTCTCACCTACGGGTCGGTAAAGGGGTATTCGCCGCGTGACGGGGTGGCATACAACTACTACACGACGTTGAAAGGGGTAATTGAAAAGGACAACCAAGCCAGCGACGAGTTTGCAGTGCCAGAACGTCTTAGAAGATTGTATGAAATGGGGGCTTATGCTCCGTATGCGAACAAGAAGGGGGAACTTCCTGTTGCGTTCATAACGAATAACGACATAACTGGCGGTAACTCAGGGAGTCCTGTGATGAACAAAAAAGGGCATCTCATTGGTTGTGCTTTTGATGGTAACTGGGAAGCGCTGAGTGGCGATATTGCTTTTGAAAAGGAGAAGCAACGTAGCATCAATGTAGATATACGCTACATTCTATACATTATAGACAAGTACGCGGGCTGCACACGCTTGCTGGACGAGATGCAGATAGTTCGCGATTAGTCTCGTTGTTATGATAAAAGAGAAAACGCAGTCTTCGGACTGCGTTTTTTGTTCAATGGGGAATGTGTGGTTTTCTACAAATTAGATAATCAATTATTTCTGTAAGGACATAGCCCGCTACGTCCGCCCAGTAATACCTGTTTGTGTTTGTTTTTTCATTTTTTCGGGCATTGTGGGGAACGCCTCTACAACGACATGATCAAGAAAATACGTTTTGTACATTTCTACATATAGACCCAAAATCTATTGGTCATCCGACGTGTAGGGGCGAAACCTGATTCGCCCATTTCGGCACAACGTGCCGAAAACATTACCCCATATATTGCATATTTTGGTTAATGTATTGATAATCAAATAAAATGGGCATTGTGGGGAACGCCTCTACAACGACATGATCAAGCAAAATGCGTTTTGTACATCTCCATATATAGACCCAAAATCTATTGGTCATCCGACGTGTAGGGGCGAAACCAGATTCGCCCATTTCGGCACAACGTGCCGAAAACATTACCCCATATATTGCATATTTTGGTTAATGTATTGATAATCAAATAAAATGGGCATTGTGGGGAACGCCTCTACAACGACATGATCAAGCAAAATGCGTTTTGTACATCTCCATATATAGACCCAAAATCTATTGGTCATCCGACGTGTAGGGGCGAAACCAGATTCGCCCATTTCGGCACAACGTGCCGAAA
>CAJPTC010000025.1 GCA_905373475.1 Bacteroidia bacterium
TGTATATAAATTATTGGATACCAATTCTGTAGGGGCGAAACCTGATTCGCCCAAAAATGCGCGTTGCGCATTTTATTGATCATGTCGCTGTAGAGGCGTTGCCCGCAACGCCCGAAAATAGGATAAACACGAATTTGTATTACAGAACGGAATACCCCCACAGAAAAAGGATCTCTCCCCTTTTTGAGAAGAGATCCTTTCGTTATTTCCAACTCAGTATTGCACTATTCTTTCACCACCCGCAGCGTCTTGCTGGAAGTACCTGAAAGAAGGCGGAGTAAATATACACCTGCATTGAGATTTTCGGTATTTAGTACAGTTTCAACGCCTTGTAAAGCGCCACCACGCACTACTACCCCAATCGTATTTACCAGTTCGTAACGCGCTTCCACTCCCTCAGGGTTCGAGATCCGCAACTGACTTGTGAACGGATTTGGCGCTACAATCATACTCTCCAGTGCTGCATCTTCCACCGCTCCAGGCTTCTCATATTTGAGGGTTACCGTGCAGCTAGTACTCACCGAGGGCGCTACCTTGCTGGTCACGGTTACCGTTACTTGGGTATCCTTATCAAAGGGCTTGTCTGCCTTGATGGTTAGCTTGCCATCAGTAACCGATGCCGTAAGTGCTTCTTTGGGTGCTACAGTTACATTTACCTCTTTGTTCACATGCTCAGCGGGAGTGAAATTGAGGGTAATCTCTTTACTTTTATCCTTTTTCAGTTCAAAGGCTTTGTCTGCTTCAGCTATAGCGATGGCAGTCGGTGTCGCAAGCAATACTTTTACATTCACCGTCGCGGTTTTCGTGTTATCTTCTACCGCCTTAGCTGTGATAGTGTAATCCCCCGTCTTCAATGCAGTGAAGGTCGCCTTTTCGGTGGTCTTGTCTGTCACGGTGAACTCTTCGGCTTGAAATTCCCATTCTACCCCACTAGGTGTGGTTTCTGGTACGACTTTCGCTGTGAGAGTAAAAGGTGCGCCTTCGGTAACAGTAATTGCCGAGACCTCTTGGTCGTTTTGGAAGAGTTTTACTCCATCCACACGGTAGCGCACCTGAACGGTCAGCGTCGCCTCTTGATTGCTACCATCGGTTGTTTTGGCGGTAAGGTGTGCCGTCCCTTTTCTACCGATAATAAGCATTCCCTCCTCATTTACTTTAGCAACCTCTTCATTATCAGAAGTCCACTTCATTCTTTTATTGCCAGCGTCCTCTGGATTTACCGTAGGTTGGGGTACTGCTGCTGGCGCATCTCCCACGTAGCGAGTGATTTCTGCTGGCGAGAAGCTAATGTTAGCTATAGCGATACGATCTATCTCTATAGGAAGCACCCCCTCTGCCGATACGATCTTGCAGCCCTTGAGAGTGCAGTCACAATCTTTGAGCGCACCATAGACTGTTGCCTTTACATTGTTTAGAATGAATTTTCCAGCCCCACCCGAAGAGTAGGATAGGAGGAGCGGAGTATGTGCCTCGATTGTGATGTCAGAAACATCAACAGTAATATTCGGATGGTCATCACTAGTTAAGATAATGAATCCACATTGCGAGAGCGCTTTGGTTCTTATTGTTAAAGTCCCATTGCCTGTTATTTTAGTAGAGGCTTGACATATGATTCCTTGCTGCTGCACAGACCATATATTATTTCCTTCCAGATGAATAGTCAATCCCTCTATATCATGGTTCATTATCGCACAAGCCAGTAGATTTGGCTCTTCTATCGTCACATCCTTCATGAACAGGGTTTTGATGTCATGTTTGTAGTAAAGATGACCACCTTGGGCTACCGTAATATACTTAAATTGCGGATCGGCAGGTATATTATTGCGGTTATCTACATCAACACAACCCGTTGTGATGTTAAGCGCGTATTTCCTGTCGAACTGAATTTTTTTTACTTTCTCCCCGCCCTGATCTACAAAAAACTTAACAGGCCACTTATACCCCCCGTCTGTAGGTGTTATTATAGGTTCTCTTATTAGTACATCATCATAACCCATTTCATACACATTCGAAGCGGCACACTCATTTTCCTCCGTGCCAGTAGCCGTAATCGTTCCTTTTGCAAAATGAAGAGCGAAATTGCATAGCGGATCAGCTGGATTTTTTCCCAAAACTCCCCATTTCCCCGTGGCAGTGAAATCAATATATTCGACTCCAACAGTCTTCTTCGCGCATACCGCTGCGCTATCCCTGCTCGTTACCACCAACTCCGCTTTGCCATCTTCGCCCGTTATTTTCAATGCCTCGACACCATTATAGAGGGCAGACCTGTCGGTTGCGTTCCAATAATTCTTGCCTTCCAACTGGATTCTTAAGTCATATATTGAACCGTTCGCTATGGCGCTATGCCCGTCGCCAGCCTCTATTGTCACGTTTTTCATAAACAGGGTGCGCTTCTCGTTGTCATAACGGCACTCGCCGCCATCGGCTATGGTGACTCCCTCGAAGCCGTGGTCTTTGTCTATATTTTGGCAGTTCTCGCTGGTGACTTGTTTTCCAGCAATCCAAAGCTCATACTTCACTTCTTCTGCCATGGCGGGCACTGTCCATAGCACCGCGCAACACAGAAGGGCGGCGATCCACTCCATCGTTTGTAGTTTCCGTCTCATCATTTCTCCAAAATTTTGTTTTGACATAGTCTGTCATTTCTTTGCTACGAAACTAATACATTAAACTAAGAGTTATATTTCAAAGCCACAATAAAATGTTCCGTGCATGCAATGAGCTGTAAGACAATAATTTTGTAGCCTTTCCCTAAATCTTTTAACTCTACGGCGAAGCATCTGTTTCATTTCGTAAGTCATATAAACTCTAAGATGCCATGCGTATGTGTCTTGGCAAGACTGCGATAGGATTGACTCTCATACCCCTTGTTTAGAGTGCAAGTTCCTCGCAATACCCGAAAAAAGGATAAACCCGAATTTGTATTATTGTTCGGGAAACGTTAGCAATGCATCAAAGTCGCATTGCGGATTCGCATAAACAATGCGGTTGTAGATTGACATTCAAATTGTAGCGGCGCGCCATGGCACGCCGTACTTAATGCGAATAATTGATGTGCAGAGAATTATCGCAATTTATATAGCCTTCGGGAACGTTAGCAACTGGTCGCGGTAGTACCCGTACTGCTTGTGGCGGAGAGCTATCTCGCGTGGTAACCCTTCGGTTAGGGAATTTACGAAGGTATCGAATTTATCAAGAATGGATACGATAAGCGCCTGTTCGGAAATTAGCTATCTTCCATATTGCGTTCTGCAATGCAATGCGTTGTGTTGCACTTGTCATCCCTCTTCTTATCAGATTCCTAAATCCTCATGCAAAAATAGGGAAAAATGCAAGGGCGATGTGGCATAGCGCCGTTGGCGCAAGGTACGAGGTAAAAATGAAAAGCTGGGAGTTGCGCAAAGCGAACACAACTCAAGTAAACAGCAATAAACTCGTTTTATTTGCGATTATCGTAACATCGCTACAATAATGCTAAATATAACTGACTGAAATAAAATTTATCTGTATCTTTACACTCTGTAAGAGGTGAAATCAACGATTATGATAGCAGAATTCAGTATTGAGAATTTTTTCTCTATTAAATCGGAACAAAAGATCAGCTTTGAGCCATCGGCAGATACTTTTATGTCTGCTGAATATTCGTATGAAGTTAAAGAGGGGATCAGATTGTTGAAAGTGGGCATTATCTATGGTGCCAATGCATCTGGCAAAACGAATATATTAAATGCTATCGAATTCTTCAAGACGTTGGTTTTGAGAATGCCCAAAGATCGGAATGAAGAAACTGGCGTAGTTCCTTTCATGCTGGATGACACTTCGAGGAATAAAATGACGAAGATGTCAATGGTATTTTATATCAATCAATCGAAGTATATCCTTAGTTTCGAGTTGGATGCCAAGCATATCTATTCCGAGATCCTGATTGTTTATGATTCCATTCGCCCTACCAAATTGTATCACCGTAGTTATGATGCCGCGACAGATTCCACGACCATCGATTTTGGCGCAAATCTGAAAATGACAAAGAAAAGCCAAGATGTGATTTCAGGAAATACTATCAATAATTGCAGTGTGCTTGCCGCATTTGGCAAAAGCAACGTGGAACGCACTAAACTGAATGCTGTATACGACTATTTTGCCAAACAGGTAACAGATGTATTGACTCCGAGGACGCTACTTTCAAGATATGTCAAATCACTATTGGATAAAGACGAAACAGGAGATTTGAAGAAATTCATTTTAAACTTTCTGAAAGCATCCGATTTCAATATAGAAGATGTTATACTGCACGAAAAGGAAGAACCAATTACCCCCGAATGGGAGCAATTAATTCAGAATGCCCCTTTTGACAAGGAGGTAAAAACTGAAATGCTAAGAAAGGGGAAAATCACACATACGGAACTGACTTTCAAACATAAGGCGGGCGATAAAGTATATAATTTGTCGGAAGAATACGAGTCCAACGGCACCATGAGGTTCTTGGGAATGGCGGTGATACTGAATTTCCTGTTAAAGACCAATCGATTTTTGTCTATCGATGAGGTGGAAACTAGTATTCATTATGAGCTGCTGGCTTATTTCCTGAAAGTCTTTTTAGCGAACAGCAACGGAACATCTCAAATACTCCTGACAACGCACGACATCAATCTTCTCAATGAGGATTTTATTCGCCGTGATACAATATGGTTCACTGATAAAGACGAACTTGGAGAAACTAAGATTGTGCGTCTGTCTTCTTTGGGGCTTCATAAGAATCTTTCCCCATACAATGCATACAAGCAAGGGAAGTTGGTAAAGTTGCCATTCTTGGGTAGCCAGTATATTAACCTAGACGACTAATGTTATGGTGCGAACCGTGACAAGGAGTATTGCCATCATAGGTGAGGGAGAAACAGAATGGTTCTATTTCGACTCTTTGAGGATTGTGTGCCGCTATCCTTTTAAGGTCGCACCAGATTTTCCGCAGCATAGTGACATCAATTATACACTGAAACTGGTAGAATCCTATTTGAATAAGCAATATGATTATATCGTATGCCTGTTTGATATGGATAGACTGTTGCAGCATCCCTCTGAAATGCAGTTGTATCAACGAGCAAAGAAAAAATATGCTGCCCCAAAATATGCCAGAAGGGTAATGTTTGTAGAAACAAACCCATGCACGGAATTTTGGTTTCTGCTCCACTTCTTGCCTAATGTGGTTTGTCGGCACTATGATAGTTACGACCAACTTCTCCACGAGCTACAGAAATATATGCCAGGCTATGAAAAAACCAAACGGTACTTTATACGCACCGACCTCTATAGATACTTGACAGAGAATGGCGATTTGGAACGTGCGGTGTCAAATTCAAAGAAGTTGTGCCAACTCTGCGAGGAATCACCAGAAGATTTGAAGGCATACTCAGAAATACATAAAGTGGTTGAATTGCTTAATGCGCTTATAACAAGATAGTTGTTATAGATTCAAAGCATCTATTAACACAATAAACTTATAATCAATGTAGGAGAATAATAGCGTGTTCTTGGCTATATAATTCAAGAGCGAAAAATATAGGAACTTAAATATGGCAACAAATCCGCCATCAAGAGACCGACATCGCAATGGTGCAGTAAGAAAGCGTTCACAGGTTTTTAATCCCAAAACAAGACAATGGGTAAAACGAGATAAAGATACAGGACGCTTTATCGATGTCAAGCAGGATGGTACACCTTTTACGGGTGTAACTAAAGAAAAGTAAGTTTTTAACGAGGGCAAAAATATTTTTTTGTCCTCGTTTCTTTTATATATGGCTCTTATGATATTTCCTTTTCTGATCGACAGTATTTCACACATAGTTGGATTTCTATTTCATCAGTACTATCCGAACCCTCTGCATAAATACCCAAACAAAGCGACCCTACAGCAAAGTCATGCGGTCGCAACCCAAGTAAGATTTGATTACAGGATGTAAAAATTCCACGCAATGTATTGAAAGTGCCCTAGCGGCTATTATCCCCGACAGTCTAAAATCAACTGCGGCAGTGCATTTATGCAATTAAACGCTACCTTTGTTCTGAACGAAATAGGGGGTGTGCGGATTATGGGGAGTGAAAAATCGCTCGGGGCGAGCGTAGAAGCACTATTCGCAGACGGAGTGACTTTTGCTCAGGCTATGCAACGGCTTGAGTTTTTGGGCGGAGAACTAGATCGCGGCTCAATAGAGCTAGAGGCACTGGAGGCAACAATTCATGAGATGGATGTGCTGCTGCGTTTTTGTGCACAAAAGATCGGGGTTGTACGCACTTCGGTAGACGACGTTATCTCAGGCTGGAAGCCATTACTATCCACATTGAATGAACAAGATTAGTTATCGCGCGATCGATGTTATCGCGGGGTGGGTCATCTTTGTCGTAGCTACGTTGGTGTATCTATTGACACTAGAACCCACGGCGAGTTTTTGGGATTGCGGCGAGTTTATCGCCTGCGGCTACAAGTTAATAGTGGGTCACCCCCCAGGAGCTCCCTTTTTCCTTCTTTTAGTGCGTTTGTTCTCGCTTTTTGCCCCCGATGTGGAACACGTGGGGGTATGGGCTAACGCCATGTCGGCTTTTGCCAGTGGCGCTACCATTATGTTTTTGTACTGGTCTATAGCCCACCTCGCACGTAAACTTATTCTGAGCAAAGAGGAGCGCGAGCTCTCTGCATGGGAACGCGTACTTGTAGTGGGGGCATCTGCCATAGGTGCGCTTTGCTATACCTTTAGCGATACATTCTGGTTCTCGGCAGTAGAGGGCGAAGTCTATGCTCTGTCGTCGCTGTTTACGGCAGTGGTCTTTTGGGCAATTCTGAAGTGGGAGTCAGAGTTTGAACAATCGCGCGCTAACCGTTGGATAGTGCTCATAGCCTACCTTATGGGACTTTCAATTGGCGTACACTTGCTTAATTTGCTCGCCATCCCTGCTATATGCCTAGTGTATTATTTCCGCAAGTACAAATTTTCGTGGTTGGGGCTTGTTAAAGCGCTATTGCTTAGTGGGCTTCTCCTCCTGATAGTACTTTACGGGGTCATACAAGGGCTTATTGTTATCGCTTCGTGGTTCGAGCTCCTTTTCGTAAATGGATTTGGACTTCCGTTTATGTCGGGCGCTATCTTCTTCTTTGTGCTTCTGGCTGCACTGTTGGTGCTGGGGGTTGTAATGTCGCACAAACGTCGTGCCTATACCGCGCATCTGTTGTTCGTCTGCTTTGCGATGCTGCTATTAGGGTACTCGAGCTACACGCTTATCGTAGTACGCTCATTAGCCGATCCGACGCTAGATCAGAATGGAGTGGATAATATGTTTTCGCTGCGCTCGTACCTCAATCGCGAACAGTATGGCGACCGTCCGCTCATTACGGGAGCTTACTACAATGCTCCTGTAGAAGACTATGTGGATGGTGCTGAGGTATATGCTCCGCGTGGCGATCGTTATGAGGTAGTAACAAGGCGCACAGACCCCAAGTACGACCCTCGTTTTGAGACCGTATTCCCCCGTATGTGGAGTCGCGACCCTGTACACATCCGAGGCTACAGGAGTTGGGTGAACATTAAAGGTACACCCATTTCTACACGCGATCGCAACGGACAGGAACAAGTAGTAGCCAAACCGACCTTTGGCGAGAATCTGCTTTTCTTCTTCCGCTACCAATTGGGGCATATGTATTGGCGCTATTTCATGTGGAACTTCAGTGGTCGTCAGAACGATTTTCAAGGGTACGGGCACGATGCATTTCGTGGAAACTGGCTCACAGGAATTCCTGTGCTAGATAACGCACGACTAGGACCACAAGATCAGCTCCCCGCCCCCTACAAGGGGAATAGGGCGTACAATCGTTATTTCCTCTTACCCTTGCTCTTGGGGTTGTTGGGACTCGTTTCTCAGTTCAACAAGGATACAAAAAACTGGGGCGTGGTACTTACACTCTTTGTTCTAACGGGTATTGCAATTGTGGTTTACCTGAACCAAAAGCCCTACGAACCTCGCGAACGCGATTACTCATTTGCAGCTAGTTTCTATGCGTTTGCCATTTGGGTAGGTTTGGGCGTTATTCCGTTGGCACGTTTCTTGGCTCGTTTTGTTAAGGAGAAAATTGGTACGAGTAGTGCTATTCTCGTCTCATTCCTAGGCGTACCACTACTCATGGGAGTACAAAACTGGGATGATCACGACCGTTCGCATCGTTTCGTCTCGGTAGAATTTGGGCGCAATTTGCTCCGTTCGGTCTCTCCGAAAGGCATACTGTTTACTTACGCCGACAATGATACCTTCCCGCTCTGGTATTCGCAGGAGGTGGAAGGTTTCCGCTCAGACGTTCGAGTTTGTAACCTTACCTATCTGGGAGGCGACTGGTACATCGATGTTATGAGCCGCAAGGCGTACGATGCCGAAGGTTTGCCTTTTAATTTGAAACGCGAGGACTATCTGGAAGGAAGGAATGACGTAGTTTTAGTGCAGGATCGGTTGACTACGCCCTTGAACCTTGGCGATGCCATACGTTTTGTACAGAGTACCGACCCACGCACCAAGATCTCGTCGCCCTACGCAGGTGTAGACCAATTGGCATTTATCCCGACGAGCAATTTGTGGGTTCGTGCCGATTCTACGACTTTGGCAAGCTATGTAAGTCCGCAATTCCTTACCTCTTTGTACGATACGGTATACATCAGCCCTGGTTCAAATCTGCTTTACAAAAACGGTTTTGCCATGTACGCACTGTTGGCAAACAACGACTGGAAACGCGGACTCTACTATTCGCCCATGCTTCCGAAAGACATGTACTGGGGCTTAGACAAGTATTTTGTAGCAGAGGGAATTGTATCGGGCGTAGAGCCTGTGAAACGCGATAGTACAATGCACGAATTGGTGGATACTGCAAAGATGTACCGCTACCTGATGGAGGATTACAATTTCCGCAGTATTGCCGACGAGCGCGTTTACCTTGATGAAACGTGCAAACGTATGATAGAATATTACGTAGATGCGTTTGTGGCTGGTTCTGACGCGTTTGTACAACTGGGCAACAAACGGCGCGCAGAGGAGCTTCTCGATCGTTGCTTCGCAGTACTCCCACCCGCACGAGTGGGCTGGAGCTACAAGTGGATACCACTGATCGAGACCTACTATCGCAGTGGCGCTCGCGAAAAGGGTGATGCTAAATTGCATGAGTATGTACAGCAGTGTATGGCCACGCTACGCTACATCCAACGCCTGTCGCCAACGGCTTACCGCAATAGTGAGAATGAGATCTCTATCAACACGGCGCTACTGCAAGAGCTGATGCGCGTTGCACAACGTTATGCGAGCCGCGATATGCTGGAAGAACTAGACAGTGAGTTGGGCGGCGTGCTGAATAGTTAGTCATGATAAATTTGAGTCCGCCACGCGGCTTGTCGCGACTTTTTACGGATATCACTTGGTACGTGGCCAGCGCGCCGCGTACCATTTATCTTACCTTCGATGACGGTCCTATGGCGGGAATAACCGACTGGTTGCTCGATCTTCTAGCCTCCTACAATGCACGTGCAACGTTCTTTTGTTTGGGACGCAATGCTGAACGCTATCCCGAATTGTTAGAACGCATTCGTCGCGAGGGGCATGCTGTGGGCAACCATACGTACAGCCATTTGCGGGGCTTTCAGGTTAATACCTCAGAATATTATCAGGATGTACTTATGGCGAATGATATTCTGCGCTCCGATCTCTTCCGTCCGCCCTACGCACGTTTTACGCCTAAGCAGTATCGCATCCTAAAATCCAACTTCAGGGTTGTACTGTGGTCCGTATTGAGTATGGATTATAGCAAGTGGATTAGCCCTACTCGCTGTGCAGAGATGGTGCTGGGGAATGTAAGAGGCGGCGACATCGTAGTTTTTCACGATTCGCACAAGGCGGAAGCCAATCTACGCTATGCCTTACCCATTTGTTTAGAATACCTTACGGCTCTGGGATATAAGTTTGCACCCCTAGAAAACGGACTCTGTGTACCGCTGCTCTCCGAAACGGTATCGCCAGCCCCCGTGGTACTTACTCCAGAACTCGTACGCGTAAAAAAATAGGCGTAAGCTTGAGAGGTGCAGCTTGAGGGCAAGAGGAATAATAGAGATACTTGGGCAGGCAGAGGTTTGTACAATATTATTGCTGAGCAACGTACTTAAAATACCACTCACTCGTACATATTAGTAGATTAGGAGTTAGACATTTATGGGAAAAGGGCAAAAGAGCGGGAAATTTATGCAGCGCATGCGTAATGAGTACCGTTTGGTAATATCTACGACAGATACGTTTCAGGAAAAGTGGGGCATCCGCCTAACTCGTCTCAATGTACTGGTAGCGCTCGGTGCGTTTTTCCTCATTATCTTGGCACTAAGCTGGGTTGTTATTTCGTTCACCCCCATTCGCGAATTTATGCCTGGCACTACGAATACCTCAATCTCACAGCAAGTAGTAGGCAATGCGTTACGCGCCGACTCGCTTCATCGTGAGGTGGAATTATGGTCAAACTACCTCTCCAACCTTCGAACCATCTTTCGCGGGGAAGCGCCCGAGAGTTATACAATAGTCTCCTCGGATACTGCAGCAGCACAACGCGAAGAGGAACGCCCCGCCCTGTCAGTAGAAGATTCTTTGTTGCGCGCCCATATGGAGCAAGATTTGAAACTCAGCCTTACGCCTGGCAAAGGTAAAGACGAGCTGTCTGCCATCCTGCGCAACCTTTATCCCCCTGCTCGCGGTCAGGTGAGCAACGGATTTGATGCTTCTACACGCCATTATGCAACCGACATTGTTTCAAAGCCCGAAACACCCATTTGTGCCATTGCAGATGGTACTGTGGTTATGGCTATGTGGAGTTCGGAGGAAGGCTATGTGATAGCTATACAGCATGGCGCAGGGCTTCTCTCTATTTTCAAGCACAATAAACAGCTTCTGAAGAAGGTAGGCGACCCAGTACATCGGGCAGATGCCGTGGCAACGATGGGGAACACGGGAACTCTCACTACAGGGCCTCACCTCCACTTTGAACTGTGGCACGATGGTCGCCCTCTGAACGCGGAAGATTATATTGCTTTTTAGAACGCACGATGGTTAGACGAACGAACCTTGCTATTCTCGGTTCTACAGGCTCTATCGGGCATCAGAGTCTAGACGTAGTAGCCACGCACCCCGAGCTCTTCGGAGTGGTTTTACTTACCGCCAACCATCAGTGGGGAAAATTGGTAGAGCAAGCCCGCCGTTTTAAGCCCAAATACGTGGTGATTGGCGAGAAAGGCTTTTACACGAATGTATGCGAGGCGCTAGCGGATACGGACATAGAGGTCTATGCGGGCGCAGATGCTATATGTCAGCTGGTACAACTGGAAGAGATAGATACCGTGGTTGTAGCCATTGTGGGCTATGCGGGGCTATTACCGACGGTTCGCGCCATAGAAGCTGGGAAACGTATTGCGCTGGCCAACAAGGAGTCGTTGGTGGTAGCTGGCGAATTGGTAACAGCGCTTGTGTCGCGCTACAACGCCACGTTGCTGCCCATGGATTCGGAGCACTCGGCTATATTCCAGTGTTTGGCGGGCGAGTTTGTAGAGCCCGAGAAACTCATTCTTACTGCTTCGGGCGGCCCTTTCCGTACTTACACCGAGGAACAGATGAGTACGATTACGCCCGCAGATGCCATGGCGCACCCCAAATGGAATATGGGAGCGAAAATCTCAGTGGATTCTGCAACGATGATGAACAAGGGCTTTGAGGTGATCGAAGCGCACTGGTTGTTCAACATTCCCTACGAACGTATTGAGGTATTGGTACATCCCGAATCAATTATACACTCCATGGTGCAGTTCAGCGATGGCGCTATAAAAGCACAGATGGGCGTACCAGATATGCGCATCCCGATTCAGTACGCACTAACCTATCCATACCGCCTTAACTCGCCTAGTATTGCCTATCGTTTTGGTCCAGGTGAGTCGCTTACCTTCGATCTACCTGACTACGAACGTTTTCCCTCGCTCTCGCTAGCGGTCGCCGCAGGGCAGACAGGCGGGAATGCTCCCTGTATTCTCAATGCTGCGAATGAAGAGGCTATTTTGGCATTCCTTGCCGACCGCATAAAGTTTGTACAAATCCCTGTTGTGGTAGAACGCGCTCTGGAACTCGTAGATTATATAGAGAAACCCACCCTCGAGCAATATATTGAAACCAATCGCGAGGCGCGCGAGAGTGCATCTTGGATTATCAGCAAATTAACCCAAAAGTAGATGGTTGTACTTATCAAGGCTGCCCAGTTGCTTTGTAGCCTTTCCATTCTGGTTATTCTTCACGAATTCGGGCACTACCTTGCTGCAAGAGCTTTTGGAGTACGTGTTGAAAAGTTCTACCTGTTCTTCAATCCGTGGTTTACGCTTTTCAAGAAAAAGATAGGCGACACGGAATGGGGAATTGGCTGGTTGCCTTTAGGGGGGTATGCCAAGATAGCAGGCATGGTAGACGAATCGATGGACACAGGAGGACTAGAAAAACCGCCACAACCCTACGAGTTTCGTGCCAAGGCAGCGTGGAAACGCCTCATTATCATACTCGGCGGCATTATTATGAACCTCATTACCGCTTGGGTAATATATTCTTGTCTTATATGGTCGAACGGAGAAAGCTACCTCCCGACGCGCGAATTGCGTTACGGAATAGTGGCAGATTCGCTCCTACAAGATATAGGTTTTAAGACGGGCGATAAGCTCCTCTATGTAAATGGGAAGGAGTATGAAAATTATGCCGATTTCTCTATTGCTTCCATTGTAAAGCCAGATGCTGTAGTAACCGTGGAACGCGACGGCAAAGAGGTAGATGTACGCATGGACAAGGCCTACCTAGCCGAACTCCTCAAGCGGGCACCGCTCTACGAACCGCGCATCCCTCTAACAATAGGTACAGTTCGCCCGAACTCGCCTGCGAGCGCGGCAGGACTCATGGTAGGCGATAGTCTTGTCTCGATAAATGACTCCGCGGCGTTCTTTTTTGACGAGTTGAAACACTCAATTCGTACACATAGAGACGATACAATAACCGTAGGCGTAATGCGGAGTAATACTCTTGCCACTTCGCGTGTTGCAGTGCCCGATTCTTGTATTATTGGTATTGCGCCCGAGACCGACCTGTCGGGTGTGTTCCACTTCGCTTCCAAAGAATATGGCTTCTTTGCTTCGTTTGTAGCGGGGGCACAGCGCTTTCGCTCAATGCTAAGCAATTATTGGAACTCTCTGAAACTGCTGTTTGTACCCGAGGCAAAGGCGCATAAATCGGTAGGAGGTTTTATATCAATAGGGAAAATATTCCCGAGTACGTGGGACTGGAACTCTTTTTGGTCGCTGACAGCTTTTCTCTCGCTCATGCTTGCCGTGATGAACGTACTCCCGATTCCCGCACTAGATGGGGGACATGCAATTCTCATCCTTATTGAACTGCTAACGGGCAAAAAACTGGGGACGCGCGTACTTATTACCCTTCAGCTCGTAGGAATGTGTTTACTTTTCCTCCTGCTCATCTACGCGAATGTAAACGACGTACTACGTCTTTTCAACCCATAGTGAATGAACGATAACGACACCCCCCTACGGCTGTTTGGACTCCGATGGTGGCTTGCTGCTTGCGCGGTGTTGTTCTTTTATGCACACAGCGAAGGGCGAAGTCTTGAGAATCGGATACAGGCTTCGGCATCAAGCAATGTTAATGTGCTCACAACGGGGCTGATGAGTTTACATTACATCGATAAGCTTTGGACTACACACCACGCACTGGATTCTGCTACGGGGAGTCAGCCCGATTTGGTCTATGAGTATCGGATTGCGGAACTTAACAGACGCTCGCCTTTCCCCTACCGTTTTCATCCGCTCGTGCTGAAGTACATTAAGATTTATAGCATTGAGCGACGCGAGCAAGTACAGCAGATGTTAGGACTTGCCGAGCTCTATTTCCCTATCTTTCGCGAGGAGTTAGATAAGTATCAGCTGCCCCTAGAGCTCGTTTATCTGTCGGTTGTAGAGTCAGCACTAAATCCGCTAGCTGTTTCAAAAAGCGGTGCAGTAGGACTATGGCAGTTTAAGATCAATACCGCAGAGATGTTCGATCTTCATGTTGACAGCTTTGTTGACGAACGCATGAACCCTACCCTGTCTACCGAGGCAGCCTGCTTATATCTCGATTACCTGTACAAAGTCTTTGGCAATTGGGCACTTGCCTTGGCAGCTTACAACGCAGGACCAGGTACTGTGCAGCGCGCCATTCAACGTGCGGGAGGCGAAACCGATTTTTGGAAACTCCTACCCTACCTCCCCGAGGCAGCACAGAACTATGTACCAGCCTTCATTGCAGCCTCTTACATTTTTAACTACCACGACGAACATAATCTGCACTCGCAAGCCCCTCCTATCCGTTTTCAAGAGGTAGATACGATTCAAATCTCGGATGCACTTTCTTTCGGCGCTCTTAGTTCGTGGACAGACATCCCATTAGAACTACTCCACTTTCTCAATCCGAGCTACCGCCAAGGATACGTTCCGAAACCCATTAGCGGTAGCGTACCTATTCTGTTGCCTAAGAATAAGATAGAACGCTATATAGCGAACAGCGACCGCATTCATGCCCAGAGTTACAAAATCTCACAAAACCCCTTCCCGATAGAGAAGGGACGCAAAATACACTACCAGCATGAAGTTGCAAGGGGTGAATTCTTGCATAAAATCGCTTTGCAATACGAGTGCACGGTAGCTGACCTTGAGCAGTGGAATGGGGGCGGAAAACTAAAAATACACCCTGGCGATAAACTCAGCGTTTGGATTACGCCAGACATCTATGCACGCATCGAGCGCGAACTGATAGGGCGCTACTAAACATTCTATTGAAGATGGAGAAAAACAACGGGAGTAGTATTTTTGAGCGTCTTCGTTTAGGAGAAAGTGTTTCCTTTTTCGATCCCGACTATCATTTGATTAACGAGGCCTGTACAAGAACTCGCGAGGTAATGCACAGAGCGAATCACGAGCATGACACTGCCGTTATTCGCGGGCTATTGAGTACGGTATTCAAACAAACGATTCCAGCTACGAGCATAATAATTCCTCCTTTTCATCTCAACTATGTGGGAAACACGCAGTTGAGTGAACACGTTTTCATCAACTACGATTGTTCGTTGCTCGATCTTTGTGGCGACGTAATTATTGAAGAGGGGGTAATGATAGCTCCACGCGTAAGTCTGAGCACCGAAGGGCATCCTACTGCACCTCAACGTAGGCAGGAGCTTGTTGGGGCGGGCATTACGATTCTTGGATTGGGCTCGGCGCAATCATTCTTCCAGGCGTAACGGTTGGCGAGAATTCCGTTGTTGCCGCGGGCGCAGTGGTAAGCAAAAATGTTGCCCCAAACACCGTAGTGGGAGGCGTCCCCGCACGTGTTCTTGCCAATTTATAGCAATGAAAGAAGCGACTTCTGAACAAGATATTGCCAATAGAGCATGGCTTTCAACATGCATATCCTTGATAGGGCTGATGGAATCCTTTCTATATACTCAAAGGAACAGTGTTTTGAATTCGCAAAATAGCGTATCGGCATAGAATTTTGTTCTATCAAAAATGCAAGAAAAGATGGCGGATTTAGAATTGATTATGCTACTTCTCCCTGCCGTATTCATGGTTCACGAATACGAAGAGATTATCATGTTCAGGCATTGGCTTGACAGAAATAAGGACAAACTGAAAAGAGAGTTTCCGAAATTCGATCGGTTTCTTGTACGCAGTGGACACTTTAACTATTCCACTGCCACTTTCGCTGTTGGAACCGCCCACGAATTCTTGTTGATTTCTCTCATTTCTTTCTATGCCGTATGGCAGAACGCGTATCAATTATGGTTCGCAGCACTCGCAGCGTATTCCGTTCACCTTTTGATGCATATTGCACAATGGGTGATATACCGAAAATATGTACCTGTCATCATTACATCAATCCTAACATTGCCTTATTGTATTTATGCCTTTATTGAATTTGTAAAAGCTTACATTCTATCTCCTTCTCAAATGCTCTTGTGGGCTGTGGCTGGTATCATTCTTACCATACTGAGCTTACTCTCCGCATTTTTCTTAATGGGAAAATTTCAAAGGTTGCAGGAGAGAGAATAGAGTCGTAATGTAATTACGACAGGAAGAATTTACTTCATTAAGACGAAATAAACCCTTTCTTTAACTCTTCGTGCTATTCCCGCACGTGTTCTTGCCAATTTATAAGGCAACAGCACTACAGTGTGCGCGAAAACGCGCCTCCGCAACTTTCAGTGGAATAAAAAATTTTATGGATAGAGCGTTGAGAAAGCCTTTATTTCTCAACAACAAGTCGAGCGGTATATACTACTTCGCCATCCATTTCGATACGAACAAAGTACACGCCCTTAGGAAATAACTCGGACGAGAACTGATGTACACTTCCGCCCGAAACAGTGGCACGATACAAGCGTGTTCCGAGCAAATCTACTACCGAGACTGTGCCCGCAGAACCACTGGGGAATGTCTGTAGGTCTATAAAGATTGGCCCTTGCCGCACAGGGTTAGGGTAAATAGGCACAACGATAGAATGCGGGCTTCCGAACGTGTTGGCCCATGGTATTTCCTCGCCTGGTATACGCAATCCCTCTAGGTTGATATCTAGCCTAGCAAAGTCCTCTGTTGCCCCAGTCCGTCGTGCATGTACCGAGACCACGCCACTCGCTGAAGCATTCAGCTCCCCCAAATGGAGGCGCAGCGGTAGCCCATTTTCGAACAATTGCGACACTTGCCCTGCGGAGATGCGTAAGCGTTCTGCCCCGATGCTAACGCTATACCCTCTGTATTCGAGGGTAACACCTTGCAAGCTCTTCTTTTTCCCACTGAACGTAAGAAAAAACTCAAGGTCACTGTTAGGGTAATTGCCTGCCAAACGCAGTTGCAGCGGACGCCCTACTCCGAGATTGAGCACATTGAGCGAGCAGTACCCTTCTTCGCAGCTCTGACCGTTAACCACAAAGTGTGCAGAACGCTGCGCCCAGAGTGTAAGACTGAGCGACAGAGCTAAAAGTACCAAAATAAGTGTTCTACACGTCCGCATGGTTATGCAAAGATACGAATTCTGACTATAATTGTTTTGCAAAACAATGAGAGTGGAGGGATGCAGGATTCGAGTCGTCTGGATCGTTATCTTTCAGAGCAACATTTGGTGGCTTCACGCACCTTGGCGCAAAAAGTGATTCGTCTGGGAGCAGTGCGCGTCAACGGTATTATTGAATATGACGTGGCTCGCAGCGTCACTCCTGCGGATAGGGTGGAGATTGCCGCTCATGCTTTGTTGGACTATGTGTCACAGGGGGCTCTGAAACTAATAAAAGCCGTGCAAACGTTCGGCGTCTCTTTCCAAGGTTTACGTGTGTGGGACATTGGGGCATCTACGGGAGGCTTTACACAATGCGTGCTAGAATATGGCGCCAGTGTGGTATATGCTACCGATGTGGGGCACGGGCAGCTACACTGCTCGCTACGAGCCGATTCGCGTGTACGCGTTGCAGAAGGTCTAAACGTGAAAGATGTGACGCCTGCTTTTTTTGAACCCACTGCGGGAATAGATTGCGCGGTATGCGATGTCTCTTTTATCTCGCTACAAGCTGTTTTTCCCATACTAGGCGCTGTGCTCCCCACAACGGGATGGGCTATCTGCTTGGTAAAACCGCAGTTTGAAATGGGGGCGAAGTTTGCCAACAAGCGGGGCGTAGTGGTAAGCGCGGCACAGCATGAGAGAATTTTGAAGGAAACTGTAGACGTTGCAAAGGTTTTTGGGCTATTTGCAGAAACGGTTACTTTTAGCCCTCTGGGCGACGGAAAAGAAAAGAACATAGAATATTTGCTGCTTCTACATCGAGACAAGGAAGGAAAAAGGCTTATTGATGGGGAAATAAGCGACGTTGTGCACGCTGCACACGCACAAGGGAGGTAGGAATAATAGATAGGGATGGAAATAATGTACAAGGGAGCTACAACGTTACTTCTCTACGAGGGTTATTTAGGATGATAAAAACGACAAGCACAAAGTTATTACTCACACCAGAACAGGTGCATAAAGATTTGGAAGCTCGCGCCTCGGAAAAGTTGCGGGAATTTTCTTCGGGGCTTATACCCACAATAAGCAAGGAGCAGATGCTTGGAGTTCCCGTGCCCGAGGTTCGGAAATTGGCTCGGCAATACCTGAAGAGCTATAGCCTCGAGGAGTATTTGGCAGAATTGCCGCACCGCTATTGGGAGGAATTGCTATTGCACGGCGAATTATTAAACCTTTACTCCGACTTTGAAACAGCGCTAGAAAAAGTAGAAGCACTTCTCCCCTACATCAACGATTGGGCATCGTGCGATACGTTGTCGCTCAAAGCTTTTGCCAAGAATCGGCAACTCTTGCTATTCCAATGCTCGCAATGGTTGGAACGTCAACACGAATATACCGTTCGCTTCGGCTTGGTATGCTTGAAACAATATTATTTGGACGAATTATTTTCGCACGAAATTCTTACACTAGCCGCATCGGTTAGACGCGAAGAGTATTACATCAGGATGGCGCAAGCTTGGTTCTTTGCGGAGGCATTATTAAAGCAGCCCGACGCAACCCTCTCCTACCTTACCGAGGGGCGTCTGTTGGCTTGGGTACACAATAAGTCCATACAAAAAGCTTGTGAGAGCAAGCGAGTTCCATTGGAATTTAAGACAATGCTTCGCACGCTCCGCGTGTCTTCCAGATAAATTCTTCGGTGATGATTGCCATCTTTCGTAAAGAATTAACCCTTTTCTTTTCAACCCTCACGGGCTATGTGAGTGGTGGGCTCTTTCTCCTTCTGAGTGCCTTTTTTCTATGGCTTCTGCCAGGCTGGGGCAATGTTTTTGAAACGAATATAGCATCATTAACGCCTTTATTTGCCATGAGCCCGTGGTTATTCCTCGTGCTAGTACCCGCCGTAACGATGCGCATGTTTGCAGAAGAACAGCGCGAAGGTACATTAGAGCTATTAGCATCGCGCCCTGTGCCGATATGGGGAATTGTACTCGGTAAGTATTTTGCCAGTGTAGTGTTGGTAGTGCTTATGCTATTGCCCACCGTCATTTTTGCACTCGTACTGAACGAATATGTAGCTTCGGCTAGTAGCCTTGATCTGGGTGCAACGCTAGGCTCATATTTTGGTTTGTTACTATTGGGAGCAGTCTATGCCTCGATCGGTTTATTTGCCTCTACGCTAACTTCCAATTCGGTTGTCGCTTTCCTTTTGGGTGTTCTCATTTGTGTGGCGATATATGTAGGTTTTAGTGAGGTAGCCCTACTTTTTTCGGGCAATGCGCAGTATGCACTCAGTTGGTTAGGCATAGAAGAGCACTACCGCTCCATCCGTCGCGGAGTGGTAGATACACGCGATGTGCTCTATTTCCTCTCCATAGTGTGCTTATTCTTGTACTTCGCGGTACACATACTCAAAATGAGGAGGCGCTAGAATGTGGCAGATAGGAAAAAAGGACTTCAAGAAGAGATTTTCTAGCCTTCGCGGCAGTGTTCGCTTAGCCCTTGTGCTGATAGCCTTACTGCTAATAAACTATATCGGGAATACCCTCTACTATCGTTTCGATCTGACGGAGGACAAGCGCTATACCCTGAGTGAGGTGTCCGAATCTACCTTTGCTCAAATAGATGGCACGGTTTATATCCGCACCTTCTTAGGAGGGGAACTACCCTTTGAGTTTCTCCGTTTGCGGAATGGGCTTACCGAACTTCTGGAGGAATATGCAGTAAGGAGCGGACATCGGGTAGAGTTTTTACACGAAGATCCGAACGAGGTGGCACGCAACGAAGAGGAGCTAACCGCCTATCGGCGCGAACTGATAGCACAGGGCATAGAAGCTCTTACGGTGCACGAGCGTACGGCTTCGGGTACGCAGAGTGAGCGAATAGTATTCCCTGGTCTTTGTGCAAGCTATGCAGGTCGCACGGTTTACGTTAATCTGATGCGACGCGATGTAACGCTTAGCAACGACGATAACATAACGATAGCATTACAGCGCCTAGAGTATACACTAACCTCAACACTCGTTCAACTACTTCAACGCCAAAAATCTACCTTAGCGTTTACCACCTCCCACGGAGAACTTGCGCCTCAGCAAACGGCAGATTGGGAACGCGACTTATTGCGCAGGTTCAATGTTCGGCACATCGATTCTCTACACCAAGTAGGAATGCTGGACTCGTGCCGCATAGTGGTGGTGGCAAATCCGCAAGAACCATTTTCAGAACTCGAGAAATTAGTGCTTGACCAGTACGTAATGGAGGGCGGACGCCTTCTACTGTTCATAAATCCCGTTGCAACGAGTATTGATAGTTTGCAACAGCAGGGACGGACTTTTGCCGTGCCGCGCGATCTGAATTTAGACGATATGCTTTTCCGTTATGGAGTAAGAGTCTCCACGCATTTGCTGCAAGATGGGCAATGTGCTCCGATCCCCGTAAATATGGCTTCTGCGGGCGAAGGAGCGCGCTTTACGCCCCTACCTTGGGTTTACTATCCGCTTCTTACACCGCAACCCTACACGCTTCTCTCACGCAATGTCCCCTTTGTTTATTCGCGCTTCCCAGTAGCCTTAGAACTGACGAAAGCCAATGATAGCATTCTGAAAGTTCCATTTCTTACCTCTTCCAAATATGCGCGATTGGTATCCACGCCTAAAATTGTAGAACTGGGCGAAATTCGAGAAGATCCGTCACAACGTCCTATGCCCCTTGCCGACGTACCCGTTGGTGTGCTTTTAGAGGGCAAATTCTCCTCTGTTTTTTCGCACCGCCCACTACGAGCCATAGCCCCAGGACAAACCTTAAATTTCAAGGCAAAGAGCGAACCTACTCGCATTGTGCTGTTTGGCGACGGCAGATTGGCAGCCAACGAAGTGTCGTACAAGAATGGGCGGGAGCGTGTTTTGCCGCTCGGGTTTGATAAATACACGCAACAGACATTTGGCAACAAGGAGTTATTGGAGAATATTACACTCTACCTCGGAGGTTATGAGGAATTGTTACTTCTGCGCGGGCGCGAATATACTTCGCAGTTGCTAGATGTGCGTCGCCTTGTTCGGGATCGGACTCTGCTTTTGGTATTAAATATTTCTTTGCCACTCCTCCTCTTGCTTCTAATGGGGGGAATGTGGTGGTTTATACGTTGGCGAAGATATCACAAGTAGAGGTGAAGTAGTTTCAGCACATCAATTGTTTCGGGGCTAGGGAATTCGCAAAATTCTAAATGAGGGCATAGCATGGTTTCTCGGTTGTTTCGGGTATAGCGTGTATTGATTTTTGTTTCTAGCTTCTTTGTACTTTTGTTCGAGGAAAAGGAGGTGAAAATGCGGGCTTGTATAGGGATCATAGTACTCATGCTGACCTGCTGCACTGTGTTAGCACAAGAGTCAAATTCGAGGAACGATGTGTATACGCTACTGCGCGAACCTGTGGCAGGAGCTGGAAAAGTTGAGATCGTTCAACCGCGGAAATTGGCAGAAGCTCTTTCCAACTATCATGCAAGAAATGCACAACACCCAGGACTGGATGGTTTCCGCGTGCGCATTTATCGCGATTTAGGCAAGAATGCACGTGCCGAAAGCGAAGCTGTGATGACACGAGTTCTGGAACAGTTCGAAGGGTTACGCGCCTATCGGACTTTTGATTCTCCCTATTACAAAGTCTCTGTTGGTGATTGTCGTACTCGTTTTGAAGCGTATGTACTGCGACAACGCCTCCTGAGCAGCTACCCACGAAGCTTCGTAGTAACGGAGCGCATCAATTTTCCAGCAACCGACTAAAAACTATGAGCATGTATTACATAGAAGATCTTGCTTACAAGTTGCGGTGCGACGTGGTAAAAATCCTGACGAAGGTTGGCTCAGGTCACTTAGGAGGCTGTTTGAGTAGTGCAGATATTATTGCTACACTTTACGGGGGTGGATTCCTGACGAAAGAGGAAATCAAGGGTCGCTCAGTTTATCCGTTTGTGCTGAGTGTCGGACACCTAGCTCCCTTGCTGTATGCAGCCTTAGCGCGCATGGGCGAATTTCCGTTGAAAGAACTTTGGACACTCCGTCAGTTGGGCAGTCGGCTACAAGGACATCCAAGTATCGGGCATGGGCACGACCATGAGGCAACACCTGGACTATTTTGTGGTAGTGGCTCGCTAGGGCAAGGTCTCTCAATAGCGGCAGGGATGGCTGTAGCACGCCCCGAAACTAGGGTTTATGCACTACTAGGCGACGGAGAGCTACAGGAAGGGCAGATATGGGAGGCAGCGATGTTTGCGGCTCATGAATCGCTCGAAAATCTCGTCGCCATAGTGGATGTTAACGGGCAGCAGTTAGACGGACCGACTTGGGACGTAATGGATTTATTAGACCTCGCCGCAAAATGGAAAGCTTTTGGTTGGGAGGTCTGTAAAGTAGATGGACATTCGTGCAAAGCTCTAGCTAAAGCAATAGGGAATCGGGGGAAAGTTTCTAAACCCAAAGTAATACTTGCCAAGACGCGAATGGGCTGCGGAATACCTGCAATAGAAGATCAGAGTTCGTGGCACGGGAAAGCCCCTTCGCGAGAACAAGAACACGACTTTCTAACAGCTTTAGGAATTTCGTACACAACTATGTGGAATCGAGGCAATTTAGAGCCACTGGCAGCGGATCTAACTGTAAACTTAGAAGCGCTATGATAGTTACAGAAAAAAGTGCGATGCGCACGGGCTTTGCAAAAGAAGTACGAGCCATAGCACAAACCGATCCGAATGTTATCCTCTTAGGCTGTGACGTAACTCGGTCACTTTTTCTTGACTCTTTTGCCGAAGAGTTGCCAGAACAATATCTCTCAATAGGTATCGCCGAACAGAACGCAGCGGGCATTGCAGCAGGATTAGCGCTATGTGGCAAGAAACCTGTATTTGCCACCTACGCCGCATTTGCTACAACACGTGCGCTAGACCAAATCCGTATGAGTATTTGTTACAACAATGCGGGAGTCTTTATCGCTGGGGCACATGCGGGTCTGTCGGTAGGTCCCGACGGAGGCTCGCATCAGGCACTCGAAGATATCGCGGTTATGCGCTCTCTACCTGGAATGACCGTAGTACTTCCGTGCGACGCCAATGAGACAGCCGCTGCCACAATGTACTACCTAGAAGGAGAGATGGATTCCCCTGTGTACATGCGGTTTGGGCGTAATGAAGTTCCCAACTTTACTGCTCCCGAAAAAGAGTTCAAGGCTGGTGCCGAACTCTTACACAAAGGCGATGGTTCGTTTTTTATCGTTACACACGGGGCAATGGTTTGGAACTGCCTTGAAGTTGTAGAGCGTCTCGAAGCGCAAGGGGTACATCCTTCACTCATCCAAATACGCACTTTGGGCGACGGATTGGCGGACGCCGTAATTCGGGAGTCGCATAGTGCCCAGAGCGTTCTTGTAGTAGAAGAACATCAGGTACAGGGCGGCGTAGGCGAATATGTTGCTCGAATCTTAGGAGCAAACGACAGTATGAGTCCCTTGTCCAACATTACATGCATAGGGGTGAACAGTGTGTTTGGGCAGTCTGGGACGCCCGAAGAACTATACCAGTTACACGGTCTCTCTGCGGATAAAATCTTCACTACGGCGTTGCACCTCGCCTCAAACAGGAGCTAAGAGCAAGTAAAGAATACAACCAACATAGATGAGTGATTCTATTCAACACGAGTGCGGTATCGCGCTGCTCCGATTAAAGAAGCCGTTACAGTACTATCAAGAAAAGTATGGTACGTGGCGCTATGGGTTACAGAAAATGTACCTCCTGATGGAGAAACAGCACAACCGTGGGCAGGACGGCGCAGGAATTGCGAGCGTGAAATTTGACCTTCCTCCAGGGTATCGTTATATAGATCGTGCACGCAACAATACATCTGCACCCATTAAAGGCGTTTTTGCTGAGGTCTACGCGCCTATGAATGGCATTGAAGAAGAAAAGCTCAACGACGTGGAATGGGCAAAACAGAACCTGCCATTTGCGGGAGAACTTTTCTTGGGGCACTTACGATACGGCACTTATGGAGGCGGGAGTATCAATTACGTTCATCCGCAGATTCGTGCGAACAACTGGAAATCGCGTACTCTTGTGATGGCGGGGAATTTTAACCTCACCAACACGCGCGAGCTTTTCAATCTGCTCATATCACTCGGTCAGCACCCACAAGATCTTTCCGATACGGTTACCGTTCTTGAAAAGTTTGGTCACTTCCTAGACGATGCGAACCAAAAGCTTTTTCGCCAGTACAAAGATGCAGGACATCCCAACATCGAGATTAGCCAGCTCATAGCACAGCACCTCGACCTAGCGCAAATTATCAGCGAGGCTACCAAAGATTTTGACGGCGGCTATGCTATGGCAGGGCTCATAGGTCATGGCGACGGATTCGTGGCTCGCGACCCATGGGGCATACGCCCAGCTTTCTACATGGACAACGATGAGGTAACAGTAATAGCCAGCGAGCGCCCCGTTATTCAAACCGTAATGAATGTAAAAGCGGAAGATGTACACGAGATAAAGCCTGGCTATGCGCTTATCGTACGCAAAAACGGTACTGTTCAGCACATTCAAGTACGACAGCCCGAAGAACGCCATTCTTGCAGTTTTGAGCGCATTTATTTCTCGCGCGGTACGGATAAAGATATTTACCGAGAGCGCCTGAAATTAGGTGAACTTCTCTCGCCTCAAATAGAAAAAGCAATTGGCGGCGATTTTGACCATACAGTTTTCTCTTTTATACCAAATACAGCCGAGACGGCTTTCTATGGTATGGTGAAAGGGCTTGAATGTACATTAGATGAACGACGCATAGAACAGCTCGTACACGGCGGACACGACGAAGCGAGTATTCGTGAAATTATGCGCCACCGCATTCGAGTAGAGAAAATTGCGGTGAAGGACATTAAGCTGCGTACATTTATAGCGCAAGAATCGGCACGCGCTGACCTCGTGCCTCACGTATACGACATTACTTATGGTACGCTGCGCGAAAATGTGGACACATTGGTTGTAATAGATGATTCCATCGTACGAGGCACTACGTTGCGCGATAGTATTTTGCGTATTCTCGACAGGCTCGGTCCGAAATGCATCGTGGTAGTATCGAGCTCGCCGCAAGTGCGTTATCCAGATTGCTACGGTATTGACATGGCACGAATGGAAGATCTCATAGCCTTTCGTGCAGCCATTGCGCTGATAAAGGAGCGTGGTATGCGTCATCTCATTACAGACGTATATGAGGCGTGTAAACTGGAAAATGCCCGAGAGGAACGTCAAGTTGAAAATTGTGTGCAACGCATCTATGCCCCCTTTACAGCCGAAGAGCTTTCAGAGGAAATGAGTCGGATGCTTCGTCTCCCAGACATGAGGGCAGAACTAAGGATAGAATTCCAATCGGTAGAGAATTTACATATCGCCTGTCCTAATGATACGGGCGATTGGTACTTCACGGGCAACTACCCCACTCCTGGCGGTAACCGTGTAGCAAACCAAGCGTACATCAATTACATCGAAGGTAATCACTGTCGCGCGTATTGATTAACTTTACGCGTAGGACTATAAATCATTTCGTTAAATGACACGGGATACGGAAATTTTTTCCTTGATTCAGGAAGAACAAAGTCGCCAATCTCACGGGATTGAGTTGATAGCATCGGAAAACTTTGTTAGCGAGCAAGTGCTTGCTGCAATGGGTTCGGTATTAACTAACAAATATGCAGAAGGCTACCCAGGCGCACGCTACTACGGCGGTTGCCAAGTAGTTGACAAGGTGGAGCAATTGGCAATAGACCGTGCCTGCCAGTTGTACGGCTGCGAGTTTGCCAATGTACAACCACACTCGGGAGCACAAGCCAATATGGCGGCTTTTATGGCTGTTTTGAAACCAGGCGATACGTTCCTTGGGCTAGACTTATCGCACGGCGGTCACCTTTCGCACGGCTCGCCAGTGAATGTTTCTGGGAAATGGTTCAACGCGACTTCCTACCGCGTACGGGAAGATACGGGACGCGTAGACTACGACGAAATGGAGGCGCAAGCGCTGAAACATCACCCAAAGTTGATAGTTGGAGGTGCTTCAGCTTACAGCCGCGAGTGGGACTACAAACGTATGCGCGAAATAGCCGACAAAGTAGGCGCTTTGTTGATGATTGATATGGCACATCCTGCTGGGATGATCGCGGCAGGTTTGCTAGACAATCCTGTAAAGTATGCACACATTGTAACCACTACGACGCATAAAACGCTACGCGGACCTCGTGGCGGTATGATTCTTATTGGCAAAGATTTTGACAATCCGTGGGGCGAATTAACGCCTAAAGGGGTTATCAAGAAGATGTCGGCTATTGTGAACAGCGCCGTATTCCCAGGTATTCAGGGCGGACCACTAGAGCATGTTATAGCAGCCAAAGCGGTAGCATTTGGCGAGGCGCTGACGCCTGAGTTCAAGAAGTACCAAGAACAGGTTCGTGCGAACGCACAGGCTATGGCAAAGCGTTTCCTTGAAAAAGGGTACAACATTGTATCTGGTGGGACTGACAATCACTGCATGCTAATAGATCTTCGCACGAAGTTCCCCGAGCTTACGGGTAAAAAGGCGGAAAATACGCTGGTATTGGCAGATATTACGATTAACAAGAATATGGTGCCGTTTGATAGTCGTAGTCCATTCCAAACATCGGGGATTCGTGTAGGTACGCCTGCTATTACAACGCGTGGTCTGAAGGAGGATGAAATTGTAAAAGTGGTAGATCTGATAGACCGCGTTCTGTCGAATATCGACAGTGAAACGGAAATCATGAACGTACGCAATGAGGTAAATGCTCTGATGGCGGGGCGTCCGCTTTATGCGTGGTAGACCACTACTGGTTAAGTCTTATAAAAAGAGGCTTTGCGGTTTGCAAAGCCTCTTTTTGTGTTCTCAAAGAACAAAAAGAAGGTGTTCAAGACACATCATCATCTTCTTCTAGCTCTTCGTATTCCCCCAGCGTATCCATAAAATCAACAAGCTCTCTACGATCCCGCTTCGTTGGACGCCCCGTTCCCCGTTCACGTACAATTCCAGAACTTAAACGGATAGCACGCAATTCTTCAATCACTTCCTGCGGCGTTTCATTCAACAAATAGTTTACAACAAGGGAGGCTCCTAAGCGTCCCTTCGGTAAAGCCACGACCCGATATGTAAAATCAAAAGGCGCGTGACGAATCGTAAAAGAATCACCTTCCTTCAACTCATACGAGGCTTTTACCTGTACACCTCCAACGCGCACACGTCCTAGCCGCAATGCGTCCTGTGCAAGTGAACGCGTTTTATACAAACGCACACACCACAAATACTTATCGATTCGCATCTTCGCTCTTTTCCGTATTTACTTGGTTCATGGCACGCTCAAACCCCATTGTAAGTGCCATCTCTATCGCATCAGCACTACGCTCTAGAACATCTTTCAACAAATCCTGCTCCTCCTCAGCAAATCGCTCTAAAACAAAATTTACTTGGTGTCCGCGCGCAAAATCGTGCCCTATCCCCAAACGCAAACGAGCATACTTTTGCGTACCTAACTGCTCTGCAATATCCTTCAAACCGTTATGCCCACCTGCACTCCCCTGCAAGCGTAAACGAATAGTACCGAGCGGGAGCGCCAAATCATCTACAACCACGAAGAGTTGTTCCACAGGGATTTTCTCATGTGCCAACCAATAGGCAATAGCCTTCCCACTAGCATTCATGTACGTACTCGGTTTCAACAAAACCAATTGCTTGCCACGGAAATTACACGTTGCCACAGCTCCCAAACGCCCTGCGCTAAATGTTGTAGAGCGACGTGCAGCAAAAACATCAAGTACCATAAAACCTGCATTATGGCGAGTTGCTACATACTCAGCCCCTATATTTCCTAATCCTACGATTAAAAACTTCATCGCACCAACGCTTCAAAATCTGGTATAAAAAACATGAGCCCAAGCCTTAGCTCGAACTCATGTTCCACATCAATTCTCAACCCAAATACTAAGCTTCTTCTTCGTGCTCTTCCTCAACCTTCGCACCACGTTGTGCACGAATTGAAACAACAACTTGCGTCAAAGCATCTGCAATCTTTAGGTTCTCAAAACTTAGATCCGAGACCATCATGGTTGCACCCAAACGCATTTCAGAGACATCAACGGGTAAAAAGTCTGGCATATCCTTCGCCAAACCACGAACACGCAACTTGCGGATACCAGGCACTTGCTTACCTCCCGCTTTCACACCACGCGCATGTCCTTGCAACACAATAGGAATAGACATTTCTATGGGAGCATCATCCACATAACGGAAAAAGTCTATGTGAATAGGACGATCTGAAACTGGATGGTATTGAACCTCTTTCAAGATAACTTTCTCAACCTTCCCGTTAACCTTAAGATCAACCAACTGAACATAAGGCGTAACCAACAACGAACGCAGATCTCGCTCCTCAAGCGTACACATTACATTTTCGCCGTGTCCGTAAATCATAGCAGGTACTTTGCCTTCCAAACGCATACGACGTGCATCGCGGCGTCCCGTCGTCGTTCTTGCCTCAGCGGACAATTCTAAAACACGCATTTCAAAAACTCTCCTTGCTGTGCTACTCAGAACTCCTTCCCCTAGTTAATCTAACGAGTTCCCCATCGCACAAACCTTTATAAGGGGAATACAGGCACAAAGATAGTACAAATAAAAAAAGATAACAGCAACGCTCTCGTTACAGAATAACAATGTAGATAAAAAAGACGGGTATCGTCAGATGACAATACCCGTCTATTGCTTTAGTATAGTACACTATTTTGCAACTCTTTCAAGCCAACGTACCATAGATAGCATTACTATCATAGAAAGACCGCAAGCACCTACGAATACGAGCCAAGTAGCCCAAATCGGCACATTCATGTACAGCACGCCACCAATAAATAGCAACGAATTACCTACTGCCGTAGCTGCCAACCAAGCCCCTTGCATTACACCTTGCATGTGTGGCGGTGCCACCTTTGAGACAAAAGCTAACCCCAATGGGCTGATAAACAATTCCGCCACCGTGAGAATAAAATACAGCCCCACCATAATCCAAGGAGTAACCAACATATTGCTAACCTCATCTGCACTCATGCCTGCTAATGCATCTTTGCTCGGCAATGCCAAAGAGAACAACATAAGGAACACATAGGCGGCAGCTGCAATTCCCATACCTATCGCAATTTTCATAGGTGTAGAAATCGTGCGTCCTTTCTTCTTCAACCAACCAAAGAACCACATAATCAACGGTGTAAGAGTAACCACAAAGAACGGATTAACACTCTGGAAGATTTCAGCCCCTTTAATCTCGGTAAATCCAAGATTGATATATATCACATCTAGGTTAACGTAGTCGCGCGCGAAGAATGTAAGCGAATAGCCATTCTGGTGAAACGAAAGCCAGAAGAAGATCACAACACCGAAAACAGCAAACAGCGCCAAAACGCGTTGACGTATCTCCTGTGCATCCATCTTTACCTCTTCAGCAGATACGTTACTTTCTTTCGCAGCAACCGCCTTTTTACTTGGATCTGGCAAGCCCTTTTTATTTACTACAAAGATTACAAGCGATGCGAGCATCATAACGATGGCTGCCATGAAAGCATACTGAAAACCGCGATTAAATACATCAAGATAATCGTTGGCAAACGCTGTAAGATCCGCGAAAGTACGACCAGATACTGCAACAGCTTCATTGGCATAAGTTTGCAAAGTAGCTAAACGATCGCCTGCCATAGCGCTTCCTTTTTCTATAATTTCATGGCAGAGCTCTGGAAGCTTTGCATTATAGGTAAAGCCGTTGTGAAGCAACCACCAGTTACGAACTCCAATAGCAATAAATGGAGCAAAGAAGCCTCCTATATTGATAAACATATAAAAGATCTGAAAACCCGATTCGCGCTTTGAAGCGTAATTTGGATCATCGTACATCTGACCAACCAAAGCTTGCAGATTCCCCTTAAACAAACCATTGCCGAAGGCAATAACTAAAAGACCAAAACAGGTCAACGTCAAATAAAGAATCTTACTGGGAACAGGAGTAGGAGTAGGAACGGCGATTATCAAGTAACCTACCGCCATTAGGATAATCCCCCACAAAATAGTCTGTTTGTATTTCTTCGTACGATCTGCAATTATACCGCCTACTAGCGCTAACAGATAGATCGAAGCGTAGAAAGCAGAGTAGATGTACCCCGTACTAGTGACATCCAATCCGAACTTCGCCGATATGAAAAGCGAGAGAATCGCCATCATAATGTAAAAGCCGAATCTCTCGCCCATATTTGCGAGTGCAGCGGCCAACAAACCCCTTGGCTGATTTTTAAACATTTCTATTTCACACTTATTTTGGTTTTCGTTCTTCTCTTACAAATTTAGGATAAAGTTTTGAGTTCTCGGCTCTACGGGAGTTGTTCTGTCTCTGCCAGATTCAAAACACTTAATTGACCTTATGCATATACCCAATTTTCTCGAAACGACTCTCTGTACCCATTCTACTCCTTTACAAAAGTCTTTACAATCTCCCTATTTTCATAGCAAAGACGGAGAAAATAGAACCCTTGCGGTAAATTCTGCACAGCGACTATCTGTTGTGACGTTGTAAGTATACCCGCTTGTAAAATATCCCCCTGTGTATTAAGTATCTGATAGGTAGCAGGTATCATTGTGGAAGTCTGAACTGTGAGAAAGGTGCGCACAGGATTGGGGGTTATTCGGAATTGTTGCGCCGCACTCAATTGTTCGATCGCTGTCCTTGTCTTTGATTCAGCGAATTGTATACGGAAAATCACGGGTTTTAAGAGTACATGCGTATAAGGGAGCTTTACACGCTTGTTATTAACATAGAGCGCATCTATTTTCTCTTGTAGTGCCGCATTATTTTTGAAAGTAATACGAGTTCCTCCTGCCAAATCATGCATGCCAGCGGGTAGACTATGCTCTTCACCATCACTTTCCCAATAATCGCACATTTCGACAGTTACATTTTTCTCAGCATCGCCGAAATTACCCTCTAGTTGATAGGCAACGCGAGCAGGCACAATCTTAAATTTGGCAAAAGAACTATGATTACTAAAAGCATCGACAGCCGTATTAGGAACTCGTAAGAGGAATCCCTCTTTCTTGCGCGCTGTAAGAGCTGATGCAACAAGTTTAAGCGATGTAGGATCTGTATGCTCCAAATCCATTAACAACAGATTATTGCACTCTGTAAAAGCATTACGCTCTATTGCACTGACACACTGCCCGAGGTAAACTTTTTTAATTGCAGAGCCAGAAAAAGCTTTCGTACCTATAGAAGAAACACCAAATTGGAGATCTACCTCTTGCAGATTTTTATTAGCAAGAAACGCATTGTCGGCAATTCGGAAATCCTGATCAAAAGCTAGCTTTAACTTCACCATATCCGATACACAACCGACAACTTCTTGCTTACGTCGGTTAATATAAACGCCATTTACATTTTCATAAGTGTACGGCGCAAAATTCGCCTGAATATTAAGAGCTCCTGTAACGCGCAACTTGGTATTCCTTGGTGGTATCTCATTCCCATTGATCAAGAGTTTTATGCATTCATGCTCAGGGGCAGGAAGCAGCTCGAGCATTAACTCGTCATCACAACGCACCGTGGCGTGATTATCCAATGCCGTATCGTCACTTGCACGAATTGAGACTTGACCATTGCCCGTTACTTCGTAGGTAAGTTCCACAGGGTTTGGGGCAGCTAGTACCGTTAAACGTTGATTGCGTGAGAGTACAAACGAAAGTTCACGTTCCAGCACAGGGGGCTTGTTATCTAACTGTAATCCCGTTACGGTATATGCTTCTCCAGAATTTACTTTTATGGTTAGAGGCGTTCCGTGTTCGGCGCGGTAGACAGTGGAACGCGTTATTGTTTCGTCGTTAATTGTAAGCATGCAGGAGAACGGCAGTTCTATTTGCAATACATTGAACAACGTCATTACCTCTGCGTCAATGTTAACGTTCTCCCGTAACATCAGAACAAGCGGAAAAGTAGGTAAGGGATATTCCGCCGTGTTGATAGAAAGCTTGGCCAAACGCTCAGAGATTTTTCCTCGGAAGTTTATAAAACACTTTGTATTGTATGGTAGCCCCGTTTCGAGCGTTAGTTTTGTTCCATTTTCATCGAGAATTTCTAAGTACTTCGCAGCGACTTCTGATAAGGTTACCTTACATAGTTTCGGCATTAAAGTCGCTTTTATTGTCAAGCTTGACGGAACTACTAGTTTGTGAGGGAACTTGGTGATAGAGACTCCGTTGATCTCGAATGTATTAATCTCCTGTCCATCAGGAATAATGGGAGCTTGTACAAATACTGTATCTCCCTCATATAGTTCCTCAAAGAAGCATGACTTCGTTTCCGAATCTAGCAATGTAAACCTACAACGCCTATCTACTCCATCGAGATCTAGAAAGGGTTTACGGCGGTAAAAGGAGGCAGTCAATAACAAATGTTGACGTAACTCCATTACAGTATCAAGTGTTTGCGAAATTTGCCCGTTGAAAGTCCAATGTTTGAAAAGAAAGGGCGGCGTGGGTTCTATCTTCAGATGGAATTTTGTTCCTCTCAAAAGCTCTACATTGGCTTCTAAGCTATTTCCATCAAGCGTTGTCAGGTGTATTTTCCCACCTACACTGGGAAGTGCTGTTAGGTGAAAACGAATTGTTTCACCTTGACTGGCTACACGCAAAGTATCGAGAAGAGAAGTCTGTACTGAAGCCGACTCTAATACTTTCCCGTTTAGCACCATTCTGCGTAAATCGTAGCTTAGTAACGGACGCAGGCTAATCTGCACAGGCGACGTACGGGGTAACGAAACCGTTGTATTATCTTTTTTCAACTGAAATTCCCTACCGTCGGCAAGGGAACGTACAGTAACAATTATTTTATCGGGTTCACTATTCGTTATATGGAGCTCTTGCTCTACGCCCTTTACAAAAGGCAAAAGCGGAGAATTGGTCAGTTTTCCCTTCCAAAAAGCAAGAGATTCTGCGTCCACAAGAAGTTGCTGAATTCGTGTAGACTCTGTGGAAAAAGCTTTTTCTAATTCCTTAGGAGCAATAGTGGGTTCTCCTTGAAAATAAAGATTAGAAACCGACAATAATTCCTTAAATGCAAGAGGATGAATTGTTTTTAGCGAAGCGGGGAAAACGAGTAAATCCAACGAAGTAGGCGAATTGAGACACTCAGCATCTATTGTTTCTGTAGTATTGGGCAACAACAATTCGCGGCATCTACGAGAGACCTCTAAAGAATACGGGGCTATATTTTGAACCTCTGCAAATTCTGGAGTATTCCGAAGATCTACCAGAGGAGATTGAGCCGACCATTTCAAAAGCACACGACGGTCAGAAGACAACTTGTAATCAACTCCTGAAATAAGTGTACCTGTATCAGCACTTAAGACTTTCAGACGTTGCCGTGTGAAACTACTTGATATAGTACACGTCTCACCAACAATTGTATCATTGAAGTATACATATCCCACAATTCGTTTGCCAGGCTTTGGAATTGCAGATACCTTGATGGGTATGTACGGGGGTGTTAAATTCTCTCGTTTCGATTCACGAATCTCCACGTGGCGATTCTTTGGATCGGGCTGACTACTACGATATATATAATCCAGAGTAACTAATTCTACCCCCTGCCCCAAATCGACATCGAGAAGAAAATTTCCCTCATCGGGATACTGCGCCTTTTTAAAGAACTCATGCTCTTCTGTTTTCGAACCTATGATATATTGATTATCTAGGGAGACTGAATAGCTCCCTGCCAATATCTTATTCTCATAAAGATATTTGAGTGTAGGCGCAGCATCATCAATAGGTACAGGCACGTACAAGCGTTTATGTCTAAATTTCTCGTTCTTCCCTTGAATGTACTTGATATCTCTGTGTAAAACTATATGATAACGCGAGGGCCATTCTTGATTCTTCAAGTTGAAAAAAACAGAATCCACACTTTCAGGAACAAAATAGATGGTATCCTGTAAATTACGGATATCGTAAATTGTTTTTCTGCTTTTACTATAGAGGAATTTACCCAGTTGGATAAAATTATCTGGAGGTGCTAAAAATTTTAACTCTTCAAATTCCGCTCTTTGAAAAGCATCTTTTACAAACCATGAAGCAGGAGCATTGGCAGGAAGTGTAATTCTTTTCAACTTTTTGCAATTCTCAAAAGCCCATGTCGCTATTCTTTTTACTGTTTCAGGAATAGTTATCTCCTCGAGGTCACTAGGCCAAAGACGTCGGAGCTCTGTGACCGTATATTCATTTTCAGCATCACGTATCTTACACGGAAATACAACTTTCTTCAGGGATACATTTTCTTTAAAACCAAGAACTACAGCCTCCCCCGTCTGATCGTCAATCTGATAACATACACTATCCTTTGTTATTTCTCGGGTGGTTTGCGCCAAAGCTAAATGCACAAAAACTAGCTGGAACAGTGTAATAAGCCAAAGATGTTGTTTCATGCTTGATTTGTTTTTAAGGGAAAATCTATCATCTAGGTTCAAGTGATTGGCTTTCAATAGCCTAATGAGTTATGAAATTCAGCTAGTTATTATTAGCAACCTCTCTCCAGCAGTAATATACAACGCTTTTCATAACCTGAACGACCTATTACAAAGATAATATTCTCCTCTGAAAAGGTTTCATCTTGTTCAGTTTTTTTTCTAAGAGTCGTCTGTTCGGACAACGACTTTTGCCCTACAAAAGTACATACTTTTTATGATAATTAGGGGTTATGTTAACCTACACAACATGCCCACTACGAGGCTGAAAATGAAACGGATAGACTCAAAAACCATAGAACAACTACAAGAGCTGCCCATCGCACAAGTCGTCGAACAAATCGCCCATATCGCACCGAAACAAAACAATAACATCTGCTGCCCCTTTCACGCTGAAAAAACCCCCTCCTGCCACCTCTACGAACACCACCTCCACTGCTTCGGCTGTGGCGCGCATACCGATAATATCGGCTTCGTTATGCAATACAAAAACGTACCCTTTGCCCAAGCTTGCCAATTACTAGCCGAGACATTCCACATCGAGCTCACCTATCAAGATGCCCCCTCTAACCCCAACCAACCCAGCCGCTCGGCACAAGAAGAAGCCCACCTACAACTCCTCCGCCAAACTCTAAACCAAGTAAGAACCCTCGCAATACAACTCATCCAAAAACAAAACACTCTTGTAAACAATAAAAACATCGCCCGCTTCGGCAACCCACACAACCCCCAAAGCTGGTGCGCAACATGGGGGCTCGGCTACCTCCCATACGGCACACTACGCGCTTGGGCAGCAGACAACAACAGCACAGAACAACTTCTAGAACTCGGACTCCTCACCCACAGTAAAAAAGACGGTTCGCTCTACTCACCCTTCGAGAACCGCCTCCTCGTCCCCATTACCAACCACTGGGGGCACGTAGTCGGATTTGCGGCACGCGCCCTAGACAACACTGCGCCAGAAGCGCAAAATAGGTACGATGTACGAGGTACTAAGTACGAGGCAGGAGAGACCAGTGAAAATACACAGAATGTAGGGGCGAGGCATGCCTCGCCCGTCAATAACGACAAAACAGCATCTTCTTCTCTTCGTACCTCGTACCTAGAACCTCGTACCTCAGTAAGCTCCGCCCCCAAATACATCAACTCGCCCGCCTCAGCCCTTTTCAAAAAAGGGAACATACTTTTCGGACTCGCCGAGGCACGCAGCACCATCCACAAAACACAAACCGCACACCTCGTAGAAGGCTATACCGACGTAATGCGCCTACACGAAGTCGGCGTACACTCTGCCGTAGCCCGTATGGGCACAGCACTCACAGACGAACAAATCGCCCTCCTCAAACGCGCAGGCGCACAGAACATCGTCATATTGCCCGACAACGATTCGGCAGGCATCGCCGCCGCTCTCAAAGACTCGCTTGCCCTCCTCAAAAAAGGCTTCGCCGTCTCCATTGCACTGCTCGGCAATAAAGGCGACGACCCCGACTCCCTCTTTGCGCCAAAGGGCGCAGTTACAAGTGACGAGTTACGAGTGACGAGTGCACACACACAGAATGTAGGGGCGAGGCACGCCTCGCCCGTCAATAACAACAATGCCGAACAGCTTATAAGAGCTGCACAACAAGACGCACTACTATTCTACGTAAAACATCAAATAGAAAGCACTGCGCCCAATGGCGCAAGTACGAAGTTGGAAGTAGGAAGTGAGAATACTTCAAACTTAAAGCTTTCAACTTCCAACTTAAGCAAAGCGCCCGATTTGTTCACCCTCCGCCAAATTTATGCCACCGTAGGCGAAGTGCTCAATACACAAGATGCCCCCACACAACAGTACTACGTAAACCTCTTGGGTGCCACCTTCAAACCCCGCAAACAGTGGCAAGACCTACTGAAAAACACCGCCCAACAAAAGCCCCAGAGCTTTACAATTGGTGGACGCGAACTTACTCCTCCCGACGCGACAGATGGCAGCGAGGTAGCTCTTCAACTCAGAGAATATGGTGTGGCGCGCCACAATGGCGTAATGTGGCGTTTAAGCACGAACGGCGCGGTTACCCTCCTCTCCAATTTCATCGCACGCGGACTCTTCTTTATTGCCACCGAAGGAACAACACACCGACTCATAGAAATCGAAAACGTCGCAGGCGAACGACAGTACATCGAACTAGCAGGAGACGCCAAAAGCTTCAAGACAGAGAGCGACGCACGACTATTCTTTGGCAAATTCGGTAATTACGAATTCTTTGGCGACAAAACAGACACCATCGGCTTGTGGCGACTCATCCTCAACGAATGCACACCCTGCAAAGGCATCGCACAAATGGGATGGCAAGAAGACGGCTTCTGGGTCTGGAGCAACGGCGTATACGTACCTCACGAAGGCTACCGCGAATTCTCCGAATACGGCACCATCAAAATTGGCAACCGCACCTACTACTCCTCCTCCGCAAATCGCATCAACGAATATGCACTAGAGAACCGCAACCGACGCAAATTTGCCGCACACTTCTCAGACACCAAGTTTAGCCACTGGCAACGCCAGTTCCTGCGCGTATTTGGCGAGAACGGGCGCGTAGGCATACTATTTATGCTCACCTCCCTATTCCGCGACATCGTACAAGAGACCGCAGGGATGGTTCCCCTACTCAACGCATTCGGGAAGTGCGGCACTGGCAAATCCGTCATGCTACGTTCCCTCTCCAAGCTCTTTTTCCGTAGCCCCGTGCTCATGAACCTCGCCAACAGCACCCTCCCCTCACTAGACAACGCCGTACACGAATACAAAAACGTACTCATAGCTTTTGACGAATACTCCGTAGGCATCACACGCGACAAGGTAGAATTTATCAAGAGCATGTTCGACGGCGGCGGACGCGTCAAAACCGTAGCCTCCTCTATCGAAGGGATGCGCTACAACTCACAGAGCGAAATTTGCGCCGCAGTCTGCGTAGCAGGGCAACAGATCCCCGATGCCGACGCAGCACTACTAACACGTATTATCTCGCTCGAGTTTACCAAATCGCAGTACTCCGACGCAGAACAAGACGAACTCGAGACCCTCCTCACCATGGAACAAAAAGGGCTTGCGGGCATCGTGCACGAATGCTTGGAATTCCGCAAATTCGTAGAAGACAACTTTGCAGATGTCTACACAGGTGTCCGCCGTTGGGTACGTAAGATGCTCACCGAAGCAGGCGTGCGCCCCGAGGAGCGTATCATATCTACGTGGAGTATCTTACTCAGCATGTACGAACTCCTCGACCCAGACCTACATTTCGACTTCTCGCGCGAAGAGATCATTTCGTTTGCCACAAGCACCATTGCCACCCAAAGCGAAGACCTCCAGTCTGGCAACGAACTCAGCACCTTCTGGACCGTCTTTAGTAGCCTCGTGCAACGCGGCGAGTTGGTACGAGGTAACGACTTCAAAATTGTAAACGCACCCCTTACCCTAGAAACCGAGACGGGGAAAACCCTCAACCTCCCATTCGAGTCCTCACTCCTCTACCTCAATATGACCACCGTCTACCCGCTCTATGTTCGTGAGATGCGCCAATTGGGAGGGTATTTGTTCTCGCGCACCACGATACAGAAGTATCTGAAGAGCTCCGACGCATTCATCAGCAGTAAAAAATCGGTTCGCTGGTCTGGCAACAAGAAGCCAGGTACACAGAACGCCGCAGAAGACGTGATCGGCAAATCGTGGGTATTCGCCCTGAGCGAACTTAATCTACCCATAACCCTAGAAAATACGGAAGACGCTGCGCCCAATGGCGCAGTGACAAGTGACGAGTTACGAGTGACGAGTGAAAACGCACAGGAGGGAGGGGAGAGCCTTGCGGAAGCAAGGCTTTGTAGGGGCGAGGCGTGCCTCGCCCGAGATAATAGTCAACGTTCTGAGATGAATAATCTCAATATGGGTAATACGTTTGCAGCGCCCGCCAATGACAACAATGCTGCGAATAATCGCAATACGTGTGCGGCGCACACGGCGGGCGAGGCGTGCCTCGCCCCTACAATCGCGCCAGAAGCGCGAACTTCCAACTTAAGCGAAGCGCCCGCTCCCGCGCACTTCGAGATGGACGGGCTCCCCGTAGAAGACAAGCTTGTGGCAGAGACCATTCGTATCTATGCCCAAGACCTCCAGAACAAAGACAAAAAGGGTAAGAATATTATCGGGGTCAGTCCGCCGCTCAGTCGGTACATCCCCCGTGCCATAGATAAGCTCGTAAAGCAATATGGGCAACGGGCAACGCTCACGCGCATAGCAAAACAATACCTTGAGAAGAAGGAATGACGAACACAGGCGCGCCCGCGCAAGTACGAAGTTGGAAGTAGGAAGTTGGCGAGACCAATGAAAACCGCCCATGATCGATATAGTTGAGCAATGAGCCCATTACCCTTCGTCGTTAGCCTTGCCTTTGCAAGGCTTTGTAGGGGCGAGGCATGCCTCGCCCGTCAACGATCGATATGTGTGTGTTACGCCTCGCCCGCAATAACCGACAAGGATGTTTTGGAATGAATAATCGTAATATCTGTAATTCGTGTGCTCCCCGTAAGGGCAGTAAAATAGTGTTTATAGCCTTGCCTCTGCAAGGCTTTGTAGGGGCGAGGCATGCCTCGCCCGAATAACAATATGGATACAATGCGTACCGCATTGGCGGGCGAATCAGGTTTCGCCCCTACGTTAGATCATGGGCGGGCGAGGCGTGCCTCGCCCCTACAATCGCGCCACAGGCGCGAACCATTAACTCTTAACTAAGCAAAGCGTCTTAACTCTTAACTACAATGAACTACTACGCATTTTTATTTCTTTCGTGTTGGCCCAAGTCCAGCACTTGCCCCCTACAAGGGATTCTCTCCTCCGAGCAAATAGATAACCAACTCAACTGGGGGTGCGAACAAGACCAGCGACAATATCAGCACCTCCTACACTATGTTCACAAACTCGGCGAAGAGGTCGAGTTCTTCTACGTGCTCCCCCCAAACCCCCTGCCCAGCGCCATCGTATCGGCTCTGGACGCAGTAGCCTCGCACACGCTCACACCCGAAAGATGCTATGTGCTCATTGAAGACTTCTACAAAATAGACCACCAAGCCACCTTCCAGCTCCTCTCGCTCTTCATGCAAGCGAGGGTAAACATCTCCTTCGTTGTACAAGACTTTATCGGAGTCTTTGGTCGTATCTCCACAATACTTGGCAGCGATATATGCCAGCCAGCGCGTAGCGCTTCCGCGCAAGTAGGAAGTAATTCAAGTAGGAAGTAGGAAGTTGGAAGTAGGAAGTGACGAGTGACGAGTGAGAATGCACGGGAAGTAGGGGAAAGCCTTGCTTCCGCAAGGCTTTGTAGGGGCGAGGCGTGCCTCGCCCGCGATAACCGACAATGATGTTTGAGAATGAATAATCGCAATATGTGCAATACGTGTGCTCCGCACACGGCGGGCGAATCAGGTTTCGCCCCTACGTTAGATCATGGGCGGGCGAGGCGTGCCTCGCCCCTACAATCGCGCCA
>CAJPTC010000026.1 GCA_905373475.1 Bacteroidia bacterium
CTGGGCGTTCATCGATGCTTACTTGGTCGCAAATTTTCCCCCGCGAATCTTTGGCGGCACCTCGCTTTCGATACTTACGTCCTCTATGGCGCAAATGTAGATAGAGCTTACCCTTGTGTCGTTTATTTTCCCAAACATATTGGTAAATCTGCTTATGACTAACGCAGGATTTTCCCTCGAGCTTACAGCGTCCAACGATTTGTTCGGGACTAAAGTCCTCTTCAAGAAGGCGGAGTATGGTCTCTTTTATCTGTTCCGTAAATTGTGAGGTTTAGGCTTTTGTTCTAAACGCTCCTGATATTTACGATGAGCTAAATCTGCCCGATATGCCCCATTACGCATATCGCAGTTACGTCTTATCTCCCGCGAGATAACCGATTTATCTTTTCCAATTTTCTCTGCAATAGCACTCTGCGTGAGACCTTCGTTTCGTAAGTACTGAATTGCGTACCTTTGTTCTAGGGTTAAATGTGCCATCTCTTGCTTTTTTGGACAGAAGTCGAAGATACACATTTTTTACCCTCCCAGAGGGAAGAAAGAAGCTTTCTCTTTTTCCTCTGGATTGTATTTGCGCATGTATATTTTTTAGGCGTTGCATTTATTGCTTGAATTTAGGCCAGTTAATATTTCATTTGCGTCGCACCATGGCGCGACACTACCAAATTTAACAGAGATGCTGCGTTTTAACACACCCACTAAATGAAAAAAGGCGTTGCTATTTGCAACGCCTTTTGGAGTATAACTTGTTTTTTTATTGTGGGCATTTTACGGTATTGTACTGAACAACAAGATATTTTTTATCAAAATTCTCTCCCATCTTTTCACCTGCCCAATGTGTTATTGCTATGTAATCAGATTTACTATTCCCCTCAATAGAAACCTTATCATCATCAGAGACCTTTTCTCCTTTATAACTTACATAGTAGTAGACATTTACTTTAAACGGGTTATTATTTTTAAATACGACTCCTATACAATCCTTCGATCTTTGCACTACATGCGTATGACTAATATCTCCCCAGCACGCGCACACATAAGTTCTTTCCACCTCAGTTACCCTTTCACATCTATCGATTTGCGCTTTCGCCCCTAGCGAAATTGCCATGCCTAAAAGTACCAACAGTAACACTTTTCTCATATCAATACCTCCTATTTAGTTATTTTCGTCACTCAAAAAGAACTATTCGTCAGTCTTCCTTACCCTTTCGTCTGACGGAACAAATTTATTTTTTTTTGTGATATGACCAAATATTTTCCTCGTTCCTCTAAAAAAAATGTAAGAAAAAAACGCAGCCCTACCCGAGAGCTGCGCGCGAAAATGAAAAGAAACAACGAAACAAATCCTAAACTATTCTTGATTCCGCCTTTTTCAATTCCAGAAGGAAATCGGAAAGCACATTCATGTAGTTTACAAAAGCTTCGTAGGGCGAATCGTAAGGATTAAAATACTTGTGTACATCGCCGTCGCTAAACCACTTGGTACACATGTAGTAGAAATGGTCGCTTGTTTGCAAGTACATCCACGTACGAGTAAGGTCGTCGTTCCCCAAAGCACGTACGCGTTCGCTCAAAGCATAAACATTGGAAAAAGCCTCGTTCTGCAACTCATTGCCCAGCCACGCCGTAAGATCGCGCTCCTCATCAGCCCAACTAATGGGATGGGTGACATGCAAAGGTCCTACCGACTGATACTGCGCTGCTACCTCTTTCGGCATCAAGAAATTGAAACTACTGGACTGAAATATTGCGCCTGGCAGTGCACGCATAAACTCAAAAATTCCTGTTTCAGCCCACTGATGCTCTCCAAAAGTTTCATAATCCATGAACAGATTTACCACTTGCGAATCGCCTGGTAGCGCTGTTAACCAGTGAACGTATTTCTCCGCCGTAAGCGGCCAACCACTCCAGCCGCGATTCGAGAAACGAAAAGCTATATCGTCGCTTAGCTGAAAATTCTTCAACAACAACTTTAGGCGCGGTACTTGCGGATTGTGATAAACGAAATTCGGACTCCGCCACCCTAAAATGTGTTTTGCTCCCTCTGTCAACATTTGGTTGTAACCTAGGGTGCTGACGAGCTTTCCTATCTCGTCGGAATAAATCAGCTCCGTATTCCGAAAAGTCTCGGGGGTGATACCAAAAAGCGTCTGAATCTTTTCGCTTTGTAAGCGCACCTGTCGCTTAAATTCGTCGGGATCTCGGAGCGCAGCCAAACTATGCGCGTAGGTTTCAGCTAAAAATTCTACACACCCTGTTTGTGCCAGCGCTCGGAAAGAATCGATAACCTCAGGCGTAAAACGCTCAAACTGGTCTAACGCTACCCCAGAGATAGAGAATGCTACCTTGAAACGTTCACCGTAACGTTGTATAAGCTCCAGAAGAAGAGCATTCATCGGCAAGTAGCACTTGTTTGCCACCTTGCGGACGATTTCGGCATTGGCATAATCGTCGAAATAGTTGTGCGCCTCACCTATATCAAAGAAACGATAACGGCGTAAACGTAAAGGCTGATGCACTTGAAAATAAAAGCAAATTGACTGCATTTGCGATAGAGGGTTAATTATTAGGGTTTACAAGTCGTTCGTATATCTCTTTTATGCGTAGCGCTGCCGCATCCCATTTCAGCGTCGTAACTTCCTCCTGTCCATGTTCTTGGAAGAAATGTTGTAGCGCACCGTAATTCAATAAGCCATAGATGGCATCTGCCATAGCATCCACATCCCAGAAATCGACCTTCAGAGCATATTTAAGTACTTCTGCTACGCCACTTTGCTTTGAAATGATAACAGGCACTCCGTTTCGCATAGCCTCAAGAGGGGTAATACCAAACGGCTCGGAAACTGAGGGCATGACATAAACATCGCTCATCCGATACATCCGATCTACCTCACTTCCTTGCAAAAAGCCTGCAAAGTGAAAGCGAGTCCCGATTCCGAGCGCCGCCACACGTCGGATCATACGATTCAACATGTCGCCACTGCCCGCCATCACAAAACGGACATTGTCCATCTTCTGTAGGACTTTATAAGCAGCTTCTACAAAATAATCTGGACCTTTTTGAAAGGTGACGCGCCCGAGGAAGGTAACCACTTTCTCGGGGAACGGGCACTGCAAAGCTTCCTTACGCTCCGAGGCAAATTCTACGGCATTGTGCACAGTTTCCACCTTATCTGGCGAAATACCATAGCGCTCTATAACGGTTTCGCGCGTCCGATGGCTCACCGTAATAATTCTATCAGCGCCCTGCATACCAGCACGTTCGATATCGTAGACCAACTGGTTTACATTTTCCCCACTTCTATCGAACTCTGTTGCATGAACATGTACTACCAGCGGCTTACCCGAGACGCGCTTTGCCGCCAAGCCTGCCAAGTAGGTAAGCCAGTCGTGCGCATGAATAACATCGAAGCTTTCGCGCGCTCCGATTGCCGCAGCCACAAGTGCGTAACGTGCCACTTCCTCTAGCAACGATGCGCCATAACTTCCGCTAAATGTAAAATGGCGCTGCGACCAGTGTTGTACCGAGTAATTAACCCCGAATAGCCGATCGTGCGAAGAAAAAACGTCTTCCACATTCAAGTAGGGGTGTAAGAAGGAATTTACTCCAACTATGCGGATATGTGCGAGGTGTTGTTGCATCTCCTCGTCAGACATTACAAACCCTACTTCTTCTGCTGAAAGGAGGCGCATACGCCTACTCTCCTCTTCCCCTCCGAAAAGCTTAGGTAACACAAAAATGAGGTCTACGCCTTGACGCAATAGCCCACGCGTCATGCCCTGACAAGCAGTACCTAACCCTCCCGTTATGTGGGGCGGGAACTCCCACCCGAACATCAAAACTCGCATTACACCTTTGCTCCCTTGTTATCCTTGCCAGCCTTTGTTTTCTTCATACTCATTTTTTCTAAACGCAGCATAATTCGCACTGCAGCAGCTACACTCCATGCTTGTGCAATACTTCCTCCAGCGACATGAGGAGGATCGCCATCGAAGACTTCGCCAATCGTTCCCAAGCCATAGCGATGCATCTCTTTCTCTAGTGCTTTCAAAATCTCTTTACATAGCTTTAGAATAGTCTCCTCGTCATACACCTTCGCCATAGCCTTTACATAGTCATCTAGTAACCACGGCCAAATAGTACCTTGATGGTAAGCTAAGTCGCGCTCTGTCTGATCTCCCGCATATTGTCCCTTATATGCAGGGTTTCGTGGCGATAGGGTATGCAACCCTAGGGGTGTGTACAGATGCTGCTCCACCACTCGCATTACCGAATGCTGTTGTTCTGGTGTAAGCGGCGAATAGGGAAGCGAAACGGCAAAGATCATATTCGGACGAATCTCGTAGTGTGCTCCACTTTGATCGATATAGTCTGCCAAATAGCCTTGCTGCTCGTTGTAGAACAGTCGAGCAAAATTCTCACCTATTCCCTCTCGTACCCATTCATAGCGTTTCTGTATTTTTCGTTGTCCAAGTTCCTCCATTAGCATGAGAAAGAAACACACGGCGTTATACCAAAGCGCATTAAGTTCTACTGCCGCACCAGCACGCGATGTCACAGGAATTCCCGCCACAACGGCATCCATCCAAGTGAGTGCAGTACTCTGCGAGCCAGTCCATATAATTCCATTCTCATCAATGGTCACTCCATTATTTTTGCCGTTAGACTGAGTGAAAAGTTCCATTACATCGCGCATGAATCCCCCAATCTTAGCTTTTGCATAGAATTGCATAAAGGCGTCATGATCCTGCAAATAGAACTGGTGCAGGGCATACATTGCCCACAATGGCGCATCTACACTGTTGTACGACGAGTTATTGATGCCCCCCATGTTCGGGAGAAAACCATCTCTTGCTTCGCGCAATAGCCCCATAAATATGGTGCGGAAACTTTCGTAGTCTCCGAAACTCAGTGTAAGCCCAGGGAGCGAAATCATGGTATCGCGCCCCCAACGTCCGAACCATGGGTAGCCCGCGTTGATCCAGATGCTACGTCCGCGGTTCGCTATAAACTGCCCTGCTGCCGCCTTCAGCGTCGTTTCAAAATCTATGCGAGGCGGACGAGAGGCTAATTCTTTTTCAAACTTCCGTTCAAGATCTTTGCCTAAGGTGCGGAGCGTACTCACCGAAAGAATAACCGATTCTCCTTCAGAGAATTCCACTTCAAAAGTACCTGGCATCCAGAGGTCTTCAACACTTGGGTAACCTCTTGCCGCCTCTTGTGCATAGAAAACACCTCTGTTCCAATCGGGAGCATGGATGTACTCGGCAGGGCGATCTATGTGGAATGCTAGCTCGGGAAACTCCGCATACATCTTAAAAACAACTCCTCCGTCGCGCAATGCCGTATAATTAGTATTGAGCTCCATGTTCTCTACAGTGAGCGCATGTGCATTGCGAAAGGCAAGTAGGGGGTAAATCAACAGTTTCACTCGTCCACTCCCCTCTAGCAATGTATAGCGCACCAAAAGCTGATCTTGCTTTTCAACAAAGAGAAGTTCTTTCTTGAGGAGCAGACTCCCAATACGGTAATAGAAAGTGGGCGTAGGCGCAAGATGAAAGCTTTCGAGGTACTTATGCCCCTTAGGGTAATAAACATCGCGATACTTTCGTGTTGAGAGATGGAAATCGTGCTCGGCAACAACCACCGTCTCGTCTAGATTAGAAAGAAGCACGTAGCGCTCGCCACCAAACTGTTCGAGGGGCAGCACCATCAGCCCATGATACTTTCGCGTATTGCAAAGCACCACAGAACTACTCATGTATCCCCCACCGTGGTTCGTGCTCAGTATCTCAGCATTAAGGGAATGGGACAGATTTACCAGCTCTTCTTTATCCCAGAAGATATATTCTTGTTGCTTCCTCATATCCTATCTTATTTATCTCTGATCAAAAATAACAAAATTTTACGACAAATGCAAACTTTGCACAACAAACAAGTCTATTGGTTCCCATTTTTTATCTCTTTATCAATTCGGTTTTATTGCAGAACTGTGCTGTATACAAGCCTAGCAAAGGGTAAGAGAGGTTTGAGATAACTCCTATTTTTGTAGCAATTTTTTCAGATTTCAGTCATTTTGTTCATCATAAAGGAATCATAAAAGAGAGATTGGTTCATGCTCATTGCACTTCTTGGTCCCACAGCATCAGGGAAAACCCATTTAGCTGTAGCGTTAGCACACGAAATGGGAGCGCACATCATCAGCGCCGATTCGCGCCAACTCTATCGCCGCATGGATATTGGTACAGGAAAAGATTTGAGCGAATACGTGTACAACGATGTTATTATTCCCTACCATCTCATAGATATCTACGAGCCAGGCGAGCAGTGCAACCTCTTCGCGTACCAACAAATGTTTTACAACGTGTATAACCAGCTCAGCGCAAGCCATACACCCATGATTTTATGTGGAGGAAGTGGCATGTACGCCGAGGCTATTCTGCGCAACTACCAACTTGCCCCTGTAGCGCCCGATATAGAACTACGGAAAAGGCTTGAAAAATTGTCTGATGCCGAACTTACAGAGATACTTGCTGCGCATCAGACACTCCACAACTCTACCGACACCTCATCGCGCAAACGACTCATCCGTGCAGTAGAAATTGCGCTAGCTAGCCCAACAAAAACTGCAACACAGCCACAAGATATTGAGAGCCTCATATTCGCCATAGATCTTCCACAGCACGCCAGATGGCAGCGCATAGAAGCGCGTTTGACGGCTCGTTTAGAGGCAGGACTAGTAGAAGAGGTACAATCGCTCCTCAATGAGGAGATTGCGCCCGAAAATCTTATTTATTACGGATTGGAGTATAAGTTTGTAACGCTTTATCTTTTGGGCAAGATTGCGACGCGCGAGGAGCTTTTTCGGCAACTAAATATCGCCATCCGACAGTTTGCCAAGCGACAAATGACCTACTTGCGCGGTATGGAACGTCGGGGTTTACAATTGCACTGGCTCAACGGATTAGAAACGACCGAGACGCTTTTGACAAAAATAAAAGAGACTATACGTCAATACGGAAGTAGGCGAGCCAACGCCTAAATTCATCTTGTGCGGCTAGACAAGTATCGGTAAGGTAGCCACGTACGTGCGACCACTGTTGCAAACCGCGGTAATAGAAATATTTCATTTCATCTGATATAACAAAGGGCAATACGCCACATCGCAAGCACTCCTTAAAAAGTAGCAAGCGCCCTACTCGCCCATTGCCATCTTGAAAAGGGTGAATTTGCTCAAAACGAACGTGGAACTCTAGTAGAGCTTCCAAGTCTTTGTGGGGATTAGCATTATAAGCTGCCAACAATGCTTGAACGGCAGTAGCAACCTCTTCTGGGGGTGTTGTTTCGATTCCTCCCACTTCATTGGGAAGTAACTTATAGCCCCCCACCACAAACCATGACCGCTGGCTATCGCTCGTTGCTTGCTTGAGCACTGCATGCAAATCAAACAACAACTCCTGCGAAGGCTGTTCAAGTGCACGCTCTAAAACAATATCAAAAGCACGGAAATGATTTATCGTCTCTACAATATCATCTACACGGAGGCTCTCACATGCACCGCTTGCCACAGTGTTTGTCTCGTATATGAAACGCGTCTGTTCTTCCGAGAGACGACTCCCCTCAATTCGACAAGAGTTATAGGCAAAAATTACTTGCAACTTGTGATATAGTCCACCTTTGCAATGCGATAAGCGTTCCTCATTCAGACGATCAAGCAGTACAGACATTATTGACAACTCACAAGACGTCGAAGTTCACTATCAAAGTTCTCGCGATTCAACCCTATTAACTGCTCCACCACTCTGAAGAAATTGTTATTACCACGACCACATTTTAGTAATTCGATAATCCCTTTTTCTCCCTTTTGTCGCTCTATTTCTCTACAAATAAGTGCCGCAATTATTTTATTCACTTCAATTGGTTTAGGGTAACCATATTCGGCAAGTACATCAGGATTTTTCTCAAAAAGAGACAGAAGTTGCGCTCCCTTATGTTCATCAATATATTTTTGAAACGCTGGCAATAATTCCTCCAATGCAGGCGATTTCGCATTAGGTGTCGTATAATAAGCGTTCCCCCAATAATACGCCAAACCACACTCCGCGATACGATTTCGTTGGTTACCACGAATTCCCGCTGCATAGATATGCAATATATCATGCGAAAAGTCCTCATCATGCATACAGGCAAAGAGTGTACACGGGTCAACAATATACCCACTGTTCACGACTCCATTACGTGAATATTCGTACACACAGCCTTGAATATTCAGAGCCTCCTGAAAGTTCTGACATAAATAGACATCCCAGTGTCGTAAAGGGAGTGCCAGTTTTCGGGCAATGGTCTTATTTTTCCGATCAAAAAGTTCGGCACGCTGCATATTAACAGAATCTGGGAAAAAGTAACGAATAGTACCGACTGTCTTTGTTTTCCAGAATCTTGTGTTGTAGTATAGAGGGCTAGCAAAAAACAAGTGTCCCTCTTTTTCTCTCACTAGGAAATTATAGATACGTCCTAAATCATCCCCTTTTGAAAAGACAAGTGTTAGCATAGACTGCGTCTCCGTCAAGGGATAGAGGTTAATCAATTGGGGATAAAAATATCCCGCCACTGTATCCTTGTTCTCTATACCCTGTAGATCACGAAAAAAGTTATAATGAAACTCAATATTTTCAGGTTCTAACAGAGTAGTATCTATCTTTCCCGCACCGATACTAAACAACAGCCTATCAAGTGCTCCAACAATCCGATCTGTCTTAGTAACTGACAAACGAGAATGAAACGCTGACGATAGCTTAAATCTGGTTTGCGAATAGCCTACTAGTACAAACAGAAGACTTACAGCACATAGTGCAAAGCGTTTCATCACATAACTCTTACTGATTGTACGGCAAATGATACAACGGCGCAGTACCCAACTTGATAATAACTCTTACAGGATAATCAAAAGAGGAAAGACAACGATTAGCATCAGTAACTTTAAGATGCACTTTTGCTTTGTACTCCAAATCACTTGGTAGCACCCCTACGTGACTCCAATTTACCTTAACAGGATTCTGATTCTGTGTACCAGTCACCAAGTCTAAGGTTGGAATGCTTGGCTTATCTTCTAACGACCAAACATAGTCGTACGTCCCCACATTGGCGGGCGTAAACGTATAAGACTCTATGACATCTACTCCGTTGTTTGCACAAACTACGTTACGCCCAGCAATTGTACCAGCGGGCGCTGTAGCCTCATTCAATAATGCATCTTTTTCAGCCGCACAACCGTCGTTATCTACCTTTAGCTTCAGTTGAAGACCTGAGCCAGTCTCGGTCAGCGTAAAGAGGGTAGTTAAACTATTCTTATTGGCAAATGTCCCATTCAAACCTGTATTGAACCATAGCGGTGTCCCGTCTGGACTTGTTGTACCATTCAAAAGCACAGAACTCCCATTCGTGAAACACATCGTGTATGTACCTGCATCAATATTAGGCATACGATTCACCTTCACTGGTACATTATTGTGCAGCCCTTGTCCATGCGTCGTCAACCCGTGACGATACTCCAGACTTACAATCTGTACCTGTACAAACTTGTCGGATAGATTCGCAGCATCCGAATAATTGGCATTCAGATTAAAGATATCTGTTTCATTAGCAGTTACAGGTACTGTAATCGTGCGAGTATTACCGTCTACCTTATAGGTAACCAGCATAGGCAACCAGTCTTCCCAATTTCCGCTAAAACTGAAATGCAAAGGCACTGGGACTGTCCCATTTACAGGCGCACAATACTTACGTCCCGCATCAGCGAAATTAACGGTAGGCACTATTCCATTTTTAGTACCCAAACTATATTCTTGATAAGAAAGAGGTTGCAATGTTTGCACAGTTGTTGTTGCAACCTCACGTCCAAAGACACCTCCCGCACTAACCTCAGAGTCTAGACCTTCCCAACGTATCGGAGCTACAGTACTTTGTTTCACAACGCGCAAATCCGCATCAGGAGTCGTGGTGGCCCAATCAAAGCCCGCTGTTAAGAAAACCACTTTAGCGGTAGAAATTGTCCCCGATACCTTCCAAGAGCGATATTGATCTACATAGTTCAGAGGAGGAAGTTTCTGCGTTTCAATATTTTTTGCTGCTTCTACACAAAGCTCGCCAGCGGTTAATTCTGTCAACATCATTTGATTGGCAAGGATAGCCTCAACACCGAGCGGAAAACGATAGGCCGTGACACTAGCTGCGACCTCTGCCCATAACGGGCCATCTATATAAGAATGAATGTGTCCTTGCGTATCAGGGTCTAGCGCAGCAGTATTATTCTGCGTTAAGTATACTTTTAGTTTTGTTGTTGCTGAGGCACGTGGAGTAGTAACCTTCCCCTTTTTCAAACGAAGATCCCCTTTTACTTCCACAATTCCTCCTTCACGGATTTTTACGCCCTGCTCATTTTCTATGTATAAATGGTTGAAAGCGTTCGTTCCTTGAAAATCTGTTCCCGTTCCACCCAGTTCTTGTAAAAGAGTTCCTTTAAGCCAAACCCATGCACCAGCACCAGCACCAGCATGAAACGCAGCACCTGTTTCGCGTTCAATGGTGCCCAACAAACGCAAGCCTTTGTTATTCACTGTATTATCATAGACCGCAGTTCCCTTCATTTGCAATTCGTTGCATACCGTTATATCGGCGTTAGGCATTGTTCGTTTACCGCTTCCCGTTAAGCAGAGATAAGGGTACTCGTTGGCAAGAAGTGTTTGTAAAGCATAATCGTTAGAACCTGCAAGTATGAGCTTTCCTTCATTGGCACAGCCAAAGAAATGCGAATAGTCTCCTGTGGGAAACGTTCCTTCTGCAATTTCCAGAGCACCACGACCGCTTACTTCTCCCAAATCAATGCCAGACAATGCGGGCGTTATCTTCAGAAGACCCTCTTTATCAGACGGATTCAGGGGCGCTTCGAAGACGACCGCTTTAGCGACAGCCGTATTTACATTGACCGTTACTTCATGGTTTGGTCTTATATGCAGCGTCAAACCATTAGGACCATCTGGTAATTGTATAACAGGAGCGCTAGGAACATTGTATGGCTTCCAAATCGGGTCAGCCCAATTGCCCGTGGCTATACTTTCTACTTCTTTTATCGTCATGAAGCATAAGGGCGGTCCAGCTGTGTAGCGTCCATCTAACGGCGTCTCGGCAGTATACTTCCAGACGATTTTGAGCTTCTCCAAGTCTTCACTTAAGTTTTGTCGAGTCTGCTGCACCCAATCAGCACTACTCGTGAAGCGCATAGGAGCACTCTCCGTCACAACCATATTCGCTTCCATAAGCGTCTTGGGGCATGAAAACTCGAACTCTCCCGTGAGAGCCTGATTCTGAGACTCTACTTCCCAGTGATAATTCAGAACCTTCTGCCGACAATCGCCTACAACTCCAAACGAGTTGCTTATGTTTGCCACACGAACATAACCTGTATTCTGTGTATAGCCTGGCGCAGGAATATTTAGTATTGCTGGGGTATACTTATCTTCTAGCCCCAATGGGAAAAGTACAGATTGATCTCCTTGTCTGAGCTCTTGTTTGATACCTTGCGATACAAACGAACCCGCAGTAACTACATAATAATTCGTCGCTCCTCGGTCAATTTTTCCACCTTGGAAGACATGCAATAGGTAACGATCTAATAAGAAATTGCCATTCTCTAGGTAAAGCGTACCATGCAAATTGATATCATTCGCAGCAATCACCTCAGCACTCTTTTTTACAGCAATCGAACCATAATCACCATTACCGCGCAACTCGGAACGCTCAGTGCCTATTAGTTGTAAAACACCAGTACCTTGGGTCTTAAATCCACCATTATTCAACAAATTGCCTTTTAGTTTCCAAACCGATGACTGTAGATCCAGCACACCTGTACTGACAATGGAGAGGTTTGCATTGAGTTCAGCTGCCAAAGGAACTTGATAGGTCAGACTATTCACACTCCGCACCACCACATCATTGAAAGTCATCTGAGATGCATTTCCACTAATCGTTTGGTTAGTACCAGTGAATATCGTTTGATTGCCTCTTGCCTCATATTTGCCATCACACTGGAAAGCCCCCCCTACTGTCAGGTCGACATCTTGAGCGATAAGCTTAGAATTCGCCGAAATTTTCAGTTCATTAGACACCTCAAGGGGCGTCCCCCATAGATGCACTTCTTGATTGTTGCCCTCGCAACTCAAATTGTAAAACTTTGATGTAGATGAAACAAGGACTTCCTTATCCGTACCGCCCCCTGTTAAACGGATCGTACCTCCAGTAATCTCAGGATTTAACGAAAGAATGCGAATATCGCCTCCATCAGTCTGATTCCCCCCAGAGCCACCATAGATGAGTTCGCCACCTGTCATCTTAAAAACAGAGCCAGCAATATCGAAACCTGCAGTGTATTCAGGTTTGCGAATGGGAGTAACAGTAACCTTTCCACCTGTTTGAATATAGGTTAGACTAGCGCCCGCAGCATTTCGAATGCGTCCGTAAACCTTCAACTCGCCCCCATGAACCTCGATGCAGGCAGGACTGTTAGCATCATAACGAATATCGCCAAATTTAGAGCTCTGATTCGGGCTTCCTATTTCGACAATACCTTTAATGATATGAAGTTTACCCGCAAGCCCTAATGCTGTATTTCCACTGCTAACCCCATTCGTACAAATCAGCACTTTAGTATTGTCATTATCAACCCGCAATTCTGCCTCTCTCGCAATATCTAACGAATTGTCTTGTGAGATGTGGAACGTAAAAGCGGACTTGAGATGCAAAATTCCACGTCGAACATAAAACCAATTATTAGGAGTAGTTTGCGATGATGAAATTCCACCCGTATTTTCGACAGTTAGAACAGTAGTAGGCTGAGCTGTATTAAGCATGCACTGCCGACTGAGCATAGGCTTGTTTCCCTTGATACTTGCATTCTCACTTGCTAAGAAATGAGTAGCAACATACCCCTTACTGGTTGCAAAAGCAAGAGGATCGTTGGTTTGAATATCCAAACCGGAATAGAAATAGATATAACCACAACGATCGTCTTCATTTGCCCCTGCAAACTCACACTTGGCCGAGCCTGCAAATAGAACTTCTTTGGTAAGATAAACAAGGTGCTTTTGGGCTGAATTTGTAAAATGGAATGTTGTATTCTGAGCCTCCAGTTTCCCTTTGACTACTACCTGACACTGTGCTGTATACTTTTTAGCGATACCGCCTAATGAGAACTTAGCTCCTGCCAAATCAGTAGGATTCTTCAGCTGTACATTGCCCTGTACTATCATTTGCGACTCGAGCTTATTGCTCACCACAAAAACTTGATTGGGCTTTTCATACGAACATACAAGATGGCCATAGACGGCAATTTGGTAAGGCAGAAGCACTTCAGCATTTGCTTGCGTCATATAGAACTCTGTTGTACCAAATGGCAGAGCCGTTAGGAAGTCTTGAAGATCAATATCATTTTGAAAACGATTGTGGGCATCGTTGGTGGGGTCAAGACATAGGCGCAATTTTCCAGAGCCTCTCACACGGACAATAGAGGCTAAATGCATCTCAGGAATATCTAAAACTCCTGCAGATTCAATTTCCAAATCTCCACAAGCAATAGCATTATCATTATACTGCGGCGGCACAGGCGCAACGTGGACAGCATGCCTTACCTGTACACGGTCACCTTTCTGAGGCACTCCTACGGGTGTCCACGTTGTGGGTACATTCCAATTCCCATCTTGCACGCTTATGAAGGTTTTAATCTCATATTTACGCCCAACTGCATAGTCGCCCGAAGTAGATAAGGAAAAAGAGAACACAGTCGAGGTGGGCATACCGATCTCATACCATTGATAGTTATTCAACTTCAATAATTTATAATCTGTAGGCATAGAAGCCTCTTTATTGGGCATAGAAAGCGTAAGCCCTGAGAGGCTACTATTTTCATCCTTTTCCGCAATTACACGCGCATAGTAAGGTAAGCCCTCGCGCAACATAGGATGCAAACCGTTGACGTAGGAAAAAGCGACAGAACGCGATTTATACTGTGACCATGTAATAGTCATAGTTCTATCTAGCAACTGCCCGCCAGACATCAAATGCTTGAAAGGAATAACAAAATTCCCTGTAACATCCTGTGTTGGGCTAAAATTCTTCAGAATTCCTCCATCAGAATACAGTCCATTTGTCTGTATATAGCCAGAATTATCACCTAAGGTAACGATAGTAGCCCCCGACTGTAACTGGATTTTCTGATTTCCGATATCCAAAACTGCCCCCTGCGACAATGTCAAATGTTTTAACACTGCGAACCAGCCTTGCGCCTTAACTTTTGCATTGGGCAAAATCAGGACATCGTCTATATTAGCATATCCCCCCGTGTAAAGCGCACCGTTGTCTAGTACATATTTCCCTCCCTTGAAGTGCGCCCACATACGTGCTAACTTCTTTATCACAACCTGCGCATTAGGGTCGGTAAGTACCACATCCGTACTATTATACGTATTAAACTCCTGACAAGTAAGCGATACAAAGCCTGAAAATGAGACACTTCTCCTTTGCGCATTATCTTTATCATGCTTACGGAAAAAGAGGGTCTTTATCGTATTATCTTTTATAGAACCAGGTGCTACGATCTTAAATTGCCTATCCCCTTTTGCATACAAGCGCAGTGTGCCTTTAGTGGCATCAAGCATTCCCCCCTCCACAGTGAAATCTTTCGAGTAGGAAAAGATTTGTTCCGTTATATTAAAGAGTCCCTTTTTCAGAGTAAAACTCCCCTCGATTCGGAGTTCGTAATCTTGCAATCGCACTTCTTGCGTATCGGAATTGAGTTGCAGATCCAGATCTCCAATGTAGGGCTGTATCCTGAGCTTGAAAATAGGCGATTCAGTAAGTCCCGTCAGATTGATAAAAACTTTTCCATCGGCAGCGAAATTTTCATCGCGTGTAGCAAGGATATCAATTAGTGCTGTCTCCCCACTTTTCCCTTCATCTGCACCTACCAAGTGCAGTTCTCCACCCTTTACCTCAAAAATATCTACGTTGTTCTGGAGCGATATTACACCAGTTCCCTTTTTATAATTGGGTGTAGCAGAAAAGGTTGCCGAGTAGGTACGCGATGCGTCTGTTGTTTTTGTGTAATTCTCTACTTCTACATCAGCACGCCTACCACGCATAACCACCGTACCACCATTCTGCTTGTATGCAAGACGTGCGTCGCCAGAATAGATCTGAGGGGCAAATAACCTTCCACCATCGATACGTAACTCTCCTGGAGTAAAATTCCCCGAAGTTATTACTGCACCATCACCAACCGCATAGGTTCCATTTTTTATGTGCAATAGCCCTTGTAATTCTATATTAGCGCCATTCGAAGCCTCCGTAACATTATTAACCCCCAAGACATCTGCCTCATTTATCCCCCAGATGTCTGCTACTTGCTTTGCGTTCTGTGCTTTTTGCACAACTAGGACTTCTGCACCATCCAACACTAAGGCTGAATTCTTCCCGAGAATATACCCCCCTTTTTCACACAAACTAGCGATGGCTGTCTTCCCCTGCAAGCGCAGTGTACCTGAACTCAAATGGAGGGCTTTGCATGACGAAATATTCTGCCCGTAGAGTCTGAAAAACTTCCTGTCAGTTGCAATTACTTTAAGCTCGGTAGTGGGGTCAGTACCCTTCTTTACTACAAGATTATAGAGATCCGTCGTCCCTTCGCAACGGAAGTTAGTAGAGGCAACTCCCGAAGCGATTAGTGTAACATTGTGCTGATTTGTAGTGGTTCGCGCAAAGTCTAACTTAGGTACTTTATGTAATTGCACCGTCCCTAAATTGGTAAAATTACCCTCCAGCTCTAAAATGTGCGATGTATTTTCATAATTCACGAGTTCATCTGCTCCTAGCGCATCTTGACTGATACTTCCATCTATTGTACGAAGTGCTGCTCCAGCTGCAATGGAGAGGTCGCCCTTTATTGATATTTTTTTACGTGAGAAGACCGCTCCTCCACCATCAGGTTGACTTGGAATACCGCCCAACAATAACGTCGCTTGTGCCCCAATAGTCAGGTCTTTCAAGATCCTTAGCGGTTTGTCGTCCTGCACGCGATAAGCATACGTACCTTTTCCTAGGAACTCCAAATTCCAAAAAGTCGGAGAGAAATCCGAGATATTAACTCCAACTGCATTAGCAACGTTGAAACGCACTGTACCGCCATTCTCCTCAAGGAAAGGACGATAGGCAACTATTTTGGGAAAGGAACTACTACCTACGATAAGCGACCCCGTACCACTTAATTGGAAAAGAGGGTCGACGAATTTTTTGTCGCGAAGATCAAGAGTCGCCGCGCCCTTGATAGTAATAGAGAGGTTTTGCGCCAAAACGTCGGAGGCAAGATAGACAGTGCTGCTGCCTATTTCGACAGTAGCCCCATCCGTAGGCACTCCCGCTCCTGTTGCAGGCACGCGCGTTTGTCCCGTAGGATCAGTGGTCCAAGTACTACCATTGTGCCACTCGCCGCCATCTTTGTATGCATAGTACGTGCTTGGTGTCTGCGCATTTGCGGAATACACCAACAGATACAGTAAGAGACTGCATATCAACGTGAATTTAACGTGCCTCATCTTTCAGGCTTTCTTTTCAATTATGTTAGTTGATTTCGGATTATAAACCATTTGCAATACCCAGACAAAATTATGTCCGTTCAACCTCTTCCTCTTGGGTTTCTTCGCTCATGAACCACTTGGCATATTCGGAATAGCCAAGAGCATTTGCACCAGCAATTTGCCAGCTCTGCTCCTCAGTCAGTTCTTTAACGAACTTAGCAGGAACGCCTGCCATAAGAGCGCGGGGTGCTACGATAGTTTTTGCCAATACTAGCGCACTAGCAGCAACGACAGCGCCGTCGCCTATCTCGGCATTATCGAGGATAACGGAGTTCATGCCAATCAATACGTGCGCACCTACGATAGCGCCGTGTACCACGGCATTGTGACCAATAGAAGTGCCTTCGCCGATTTCAACCCACGAACGCCCTGCTGAGGAATGAATTACGGCGTTGTCTTGTATGTTAGTACCCCGCCCAACACGGATTTTGCCGACATCGCCGCGTAGCACTGCGCCATACCAGATACTACAATTATCGGCAATCTCAACATCACCAATGATTACCGCCGTACTAGCGAGAAAGCAATTTTCCCCGATTTTGGGCTTAACGCCATTTAACGTAACAATGCGCGCCATGTATGATCCCCTCCCTCTTGATATGCAAAAGTAACGAATTCCGAGCGCATATAGTTTTCCAACACGTGTGCACAACAAAGCCGCTGCGGCAAAGTGAAAAAATTAAGAGGTAAAAGGTAGGAGCGATGAAGGCAACGACGTGCGGGATAAGATGCGGGGACAGTATTAGAACGTAGTGCATTTCTCTAACTTTGCCGCCGTCATTGAAAATTATCAGGGGTTGGGGATGCATAAAAGGGGAAGACTTTGCTTGCGGCGTAGTTTGTCTTTTACATTCGTCTTATGCTGTTTATTTTCGTATACGTGGGTTTCGGCACAGGAGAGTAAACTTGCCGAAGTTGCGAAACTCTTTGCCAATATAGAAGAGCGCAATGCATACGTAGAGACGCTAGAACCCGATTTTATAGATGCGACCACATTGCCCATTGGCGTGAAACGCACCCTAGGAGGCATGGAAGTAACTGTTGCTCTTACTAAACTCAACTTCGCAAAGCAGAAGGTTACAAGTGGCGTTTTTGCCAAACTTGTAGTTCCGCAGGGGACAGGACCTCAACGAAAAGTTCTCTTCTTTGGTGCAGAGGGCGTACCACTTTCCTACTCGGGCGGTCTAGCAGATGATTTGAAGCTATCGCTTTTGCATGATGTTGAACTCCCGTTCGTTGCAGACTACACCAAAATCGTTCTGAAAGGCAATAACTTGCAGAAAAGTACAGGACAATCGGCTAGTGGTACCTACGTAACAGTAAATTGTGGAGGCTTCAAGCAACTTTCGCTAGATGCCGAAGTACATTTTTCGCATTCGCTCCTTGTTCCCGCACATCCTGATAACATTGCCCCCTCAGGCGAACTTGTGGGTCACTTTACCTGCGTCTTGGAACGTTGGGAAGATCTGATGGTAGAGATTACAATCCCCGATTTTCAAATTCGCAACTTGGAGGGGTATACTTTTTCTTTAGGAGGGGTAGTACTCGATCTAAGCGATGTACATAATGCAGCTGGGATGCAATTCCCGAAAGGGTATTCGCCCGACCTGCCTTCGCACCCCGAATTATGGCGCGGTATCTATGCAAAAGACGTAACTCTTACCCTACCGCAGGCATTCTCTTCTGCTTCATTGTCCGCACATAATCTTTTGATAGATGAGTACGGGCTTAGTGGATTTTTTGAGGCAACGAATATTCTGAGCATAGATAAAGGGGATGCCAGCGGTTGGAAATTCTCGGTAGACAAGTTTGCCATGGAAATTAGCGCCAATGAATTGGTTAGCACACGTTTCCAAGGAGTAATACGCCTCCCATTTCGTAGTGAGTACGGAGCGATAAAATACGAAGGACTCCTCAGAGAGAACAATGAATATACGCTGATAGCGCACCCCAGTAAGCAAGTAGAATTACCCTTTTTGAAAGCCAAGGCCGTTTTAGATACTGCCTCTTTAGTACATTTACACTTAGTGAATGGGAAGTTTGTACCCGAGGCAATTCTTACGGGTGTAATGAGTATTGCGGGCTCGGGAGGCGATGCACTTCCATTAAACCTCCCAGAACTTCGGTTTCAGGAGCTACGCTTAACAACCGAAGCTCCCTATATCTCTATCAAGAGTCTAGGGACGGGGCAACAGACTCGTATAGGAGAATTCCCTGTTTCAATCAGCGATATCACATTGCGTACTGAGGGCAATAGGGCTATTTTGTCTGCAAAGTTAGCAGTAAACGTCTATCAGAAATACTTTAGTGGCAATACGGGCTTCGAGCTTTCGGCTCAATATCGCAACAATGAGTGGCAGTATCAGGATTTCCGTCTCAAAGAGCTGGTTGTTGATGCGAAAATTTCAGGAATGGTACATCTGAAAGGAGCTCTTGCATGGCATCGTGGCGATGCTATTTACGGCGATGGTTTTACAGGAGATATGGCGCTAAACATAGCCCTTGCTCAAACTGGAGCATCTTCCTTTGCACTCAAAGTAAAAACGGGTTTTGGCTGCAAGGAGGACTTCCGCTACTGGTATGCAGATGGGTTGGCTCTCTTTACACCAGGCATCCCCATTGTAGGGCCATTCACCCTCAATGGCATAGGAGGTGCACTCACTTCGGGCGTTCGTAGTGAACAGGGCGGCAATACACAAGACACATTTACGGGAGCTCGTTACGTACCAGATTCAACCATAGGGCTAGGTTTCAAGGCAACTACTGTATTTGAGATCGCCAAGGCTGTACGCGGACAAGCTGCCTTTGAAATACAATTCACAAAAGCAGGAGGTGTAGCACGGGCAGGTTTTTACGGCTATGCCGAATTCCCGAAGAGGGAGACAGGACAAGCACCGCCCTCTCGCGCTTCTTTACAAGAAAGCTTCTCGCACGCACAAGAAAAAGAGCAAAACCTCTCTTTGGCTCAAAGAATGACCAAAGAGAAGGGCGAATACTGGAAAGTTGCAAATGAACTTGCAAGCATCCCTGCACAGATAAAAAATTCGGGGATTAGTGGAACAATCGGCATCCAGCTCGATTTACAAAATCATACACTACATGCCAACACGGCGCTATATGTTAATACACCCTCAGGGTTTCTAGAGGGATTACGCGCTGATGGTGCGGCAGGCTACGGAGTTCTACATATTTCTAACGAACGCTGGTACATGCACTTAGGAACTCCAAAGGAACGTTTGGGACTACGACTAAAAGTAGGCGGTGCACGCGTAGAATGTGGATCTTACTTTATGGCAGGCGCAGACATCCCTGCAATACCTACACCTCCGAGTGTGGTTACCGAATTGCTAGGCTCAACAACTCAGCGGTTGCAGAATGAGCGCGATTTAGGTTTATTGAGTGGTGGAAACGGATTAGCCTTTGGCTCGGAATTTAGGCTAAATACGGGAGATCTTACTTTCCTGATGATGTACGCCAACTTCGAGACTGGGGTGGGATTTGACATTATGCTAAAAGACTACAGTCGGGCAGTATGCAAGGGGCGTACAGGCACTATCGGTCTGAATGGCTGGTACGCACAGGGGCAAGCATACGCCTATTTACAGGGCGAACTTGGAGTAAGGGTAAAGCTCTGGGCTCTCAATTCACGCGTAACCGTCTTGAAGGGAGGGGCAGCTGTATTACTCCAAGCTGGCTTGCCAGACCCAGCTTATTTTAAGGGCTATTTGGCAGTAAAACTCAACGTGCTAGGGCTCATAAAAGGGAGTGCACGCTTCAAGCTAGAATTGGGCGAAGAGTGCGAAGTAAAAATGGCAGGCGATTCGCCATTAGCTACTGCGGTAATCAATCAGCTAGCACCAGCAGAACACGAAACGAATGTAAGCGTTTTTGCCGTACCAGAAGCAACGTTCAATGTAAACTTGGGGGAATACTTCCAAGCAAAGGATACAGATGGTAGAGAGAGGGAGTACCGAGTTCAACTAAAGGACTTTAGGGTTAGCACATTAGATGGCGAAAACATCGCAGGGAAGGTGCAATGGAATTCAGAAGATCGAAGCGCACAATTTCTTTCAGACGAGATACTCCCTCCACAAAAACAGCTTCGAGCCACAGTACAGGTCGTGTTTGAGGAATACAAGGACTCACAGTGGCAAATGGTTTATACTTCGGAACATAAGCCTGCCATAGAAGAGAAATCGTGCACGTTTACAACAGGAGATGCCCCCAACGATATACCTAAACGCAACATTGCCCATAGTTACCCTGTAATGGAACAAAATTTCTTTTACACGGGCGAAACACATAGTGGTTACATACAACTACACAAAGGACAACAATACTTGTTCGACCGCGGCTATGAGTACAACCTCTTTTTTGATTCTGGAAAAGAGAGGGTAAAAGCCGACTTCAAGTATAATGCGGCACAAAATCGCCTAGAGTTTATTATCCCTCAACTGCGCACACAAACTTCGTACACTTTTTCGCTCGGTTACAAAATCAAAGGAGGGAGTATCGCTCACAAACCAGTTCGCACTGCGCAACGCCGAATAGATGAATTTATCAATGCAGAGGTAGGAGGGAAGAATGCGCAAGCCGATCTGTCTGAGGAGCTTGAAAAAGTAATACTCGAATATCCTTTTGAAACGAGCCGTTTTGCAACTCTAGCATCAAAAATTCAAGCACTGAAAAAAGTAAATGCGATTGTTATTCAATCGGATTTGTCGCTGAACTTCTCATCGCTTGTAAATTGCGAAGAACCTTTTGACGAAGCCGAGATTCTCGGGAACGATTTCACGGGCGGACGTCCTCTCATTAAATTGCGAGCCTCGCTACACGAATCTTTTTTCAGAGAGGAGGTATTCCCACTGCTCTACAACGACTATCCGTACAACAGCTCAATCCGTCTGGAAAGAGTTAAAGAGGGAATCGAAGTAGCTCCATACAACGCAGTTTACCTCAATAAGAGTTACCTAGACGCTTGGGCGAAACAGAAAAAACAACTTCATACATTTCCTTTCCCCTTTATGTACTGCGCCGCGACTGTAGCAAGCCATGATTTTCAAGAGCTTCTATACAAAGTTATCAACTCTCGGGAACAAGTCCCTACACATATCAAGCAACGCTTTCTTGACGGAGGATTTACCTACCCAAGATACGGGAAATATCTAGTGAAAATAACATACGAACTCCCCGATGGTCGGACTATGAGTTCCGCAGATTTCACATTCTTCAACCTCTCTACACTTAATCAGCGATGAGACACTTAACAAGATATTTTAAGGCAACCTTGCCCCTCATAATATGGCTGAGTATACTTAATAACGCTGCTCTTTACGCACAAGAATGGCAAGCACCGCCTCTGCGCGTACGTACTGAAATTCACCCTGCAAAAGTTCTACTACGTTGGATTCCTTCAGACGCCAAGACGTGGGAGCAATTCAACAAGTATGGGGTTCGCTTAGAACGACTCACCATTCGCCGTGCGAGGGTGGCAATAGACCCTCCCGAAATCCTTACACTAGCCGATACACTGCGCCCAGTCCAGAGCAACGAACTACAGCAACTTGTAGAAAAATACCCGATAGGAGGAGTTATAGCGCAAGCTATATGGGGAGAAAATTTTGAAGTAGGCGTCTCAGGGAAACATGAACTGCTCAGAGCTATGGCACTCGAGGAGGCAAATACGCAACGCTTCCTGTTTTCACTTTATGCCGCCGATTTGTGTTTCCCCGTGGCAAAAGCTGTGGGTTGGGGATATGAAGATTCGACGGTTGTACACAGCGAACGATACTTGTACCGCATCACGCCGCTCGTACCGAACAATGAGTATGCACCTACGCTCTCTTTTGTTAATCCTTCTGAAGTGTCTACTTTTCCTCCTCCGATAGCTCTTTCGGCAGATTTTGAAGGGAATACAGCTAAACTAAGCTGGGACTTTAACACACTTGCCGCTTTGTACCCCAACTATATTGTGGAACGAAGTAACGATAGTATCCATTTTTCGGAGATTACATCTCAGCCTATTACTCGCCTTGGCGAGAACGAGGGTACATGGACTCCCATTAGCTACATAGACAGTATTGCGCAGAATACTACCTACTTTTATCGCATAGCGGGCGTAACTCCGTTTGGAACGCAAAGCCAATATAGCACCATTGTATCGGGTAAAAGTTACGAACCATTGCGACATACACCACTATTTACCGATGTAGAGACAACACCCGATGGGGGGGCGATGTTCACTTGGACATTTGCTGCGGAAGCAGAACCCCTCATAACAGGTTTCGATATCCTCAATTCGCCAGACGATAAGAAGTACTCCGTGATAGCTGCAAATCTTTCCCCTACAGCACGCACCTACCAACTTGCACAACTCTCCGAGCGCGTTTACTACAAAATAATCGCCAAAGCCAAACAGGGTAATTCAACCGAATCGCTCACCATCTTGGTGCAGCCCACTGACAGCATACCGCCTCAGCCTCCTGTGGGTTTACGTGCTAGTGTAGACAGCACTGGGTGTGTGCGTATAGACTGGGAAGCCAATACTGAGACAGACCTACTAGGTTACCGTATTTTTCGCGGAGAAAATGCAGAGGAAGAGCTTCACCCGTTGAATGACGAAGCAATTCAGTTAAATCAGTATACCAATTCTGTTGGTCTGTACTCTCTCAACGCGTATGTATATTACGCCGTAGCAGCTCTTGACAAGCGTTATAACCAGTCGGCACTTTCTGCCCGAATCTCTGTTAGACGCCCTAACAAAATTTCGCCTTCTGCACCCGTCATTACTTCAGTGGAATCTGAAGAAGATGGATACCGTATACAATGGCTTATAGGTTCAAGTACACGCCTCAAGGCAATTGAGATTTACCGTAAAGAAACTACTTCTGATTCGATGCAACTGGTAGCCCTCATTCAAGATAGCGCACAACACGAGTACAAAGATAAGTACCATAGCACTTCTCGTTCTGTTTATTATATCCTACGCGCCGAGGGGGAGAATAATCTCTTTTCCGAATATTCATCGCCTTATCGCGTACAAACTAAACCTGTGAGCACCAAACGACCGATGGTTAGTCTGCGTCTTTCGCGCCACGAGCTAGGTGTGCTCGTAGAATGGGAAAGTGAGGTTAATTCGCCTATCTCCATTCAGTTATACAAGGAAGATGAAATAGGAAAACTATTTTTGCTGTATGAGAACCTACCTTCCGTAGGAACAATCTTGGACAAAAATGCCAAGCAGGGGGAAAACAAATATTTTTTGATTGTTAAAAGCAAAGAGCAACGCGCCGAAATCGTAAAAAAGAGCATTCAATTATGAGATACATAGCATTCTTTTGTCTCACGCTATTATTATTTTGCTTCAATGCATCCGCAGCAACAAAAACTGAGCCAAACGACTCTACTAAACCAGAGGATGGGAAGTACCAGCTTAATATAACTTTTGCAAGTTATCATACTGGAGATGATATCGTTATAAAGCAAATTTTAGTAAAAGCAGTAAATCATAAAAACGAATTATTAAATATCGGAAAAGCTTATAATACAAAAAGTAACCTGAAAACATATTACCAGATAGAGAAAGAATTCTCAGCAGAGAAGATATTGCCTGTTCGTAAATTAGGATTCGAATATTATTACATTATCTGCGATGATTCGGAGTCTCGAGGAAATCTAAAACCTTTGGTCCGTCTAAAAAAAGACTCTACACTATACTACATAGATTCTCGAAATCCCTATTGCAAGGACTCTGTTAATTGTCATGAGGGAGCATTCAGAAGTACTGCGTATGTCTCATTATTACCCAAAGAAATTAAAGTCAATTACTACTCCAATCCTTTAGTTTCTCATACTATTAAATATGGAGAAACTCTACCATCACACGACTCAATCTGTCTTAGTGCGACGCGGAACTTTATGCCTTCTACCTATAAATGGCGCTACCAAGATCCAAATACAAAACAATGGCACGATTTCCCTTCAAACTTGCGTTATTCGGATAACGGAGCTACAGTTATTTTCACTGGAAAACAACTCTTTCCTGATTTCAATAAAGTATTAGGAGAGAAGATTAAATTTTTCATCAATACTCCATCAGCTGAACGACAGGATACCCTAGTACTTGAGGCTGTAAACTCCGCTCCACACATCCGTTCAGTTAAGGAAATTATGCCGCCATGTGTAGGCGACAGCGCAGGTATAGAAATTCATTTTGATCGTAAACTTGAGACCAGCGAAAGGCTTGAGATTTATATAAATGATACCTTACGAGGAGCTTTACAGCAAAATAGCAAGGTGTTCAAGTTCAGTGTTAAAGCAGGTAGGAGAGGAAAAATTACACTGAAAGGCACCAAAGAGATTTATTCGATAATAAGTATAGTTCCTCCTTTCTTTTCCCCTGAGAACAACGCTCTTAAGGATAGTTATACCAACACCGTACAAATAGATACGGTACTTTCGCAGGCAATTACAAAACATGAGAAAGAGACAACGATAGATGTCGTGTCTTCAAAGTCGAAAGTGCACACAAAAATCATATCTCTATATACAAGAGGCGATAGACACACTTCTCAATTTAAAGCTCCTCCTTCGCCAACCCAAATTGATTTCACGGCATCCATAACTCATGTTGCATGCCACGGAGGCAGCAATGGAGAAATTGTGTACCAAATAAAAGGCGGCACAAAACCATATACCGCCACACTTACAGACTCGGTACAGAATAAAACGCCACAGGATACGGAGTCACAAGCAATTTTTACGGGGCTTAAAGCTGGGGAATATACCCTTAATATAAAAGACCATAATGACTGCCCGTTTTCAGGGAAAACGACTATCGAACAACCCGACAAAGCGGTTACTATGGAAAAAGACAACATTATTATTACTTCTCCTCTGGGCTATAACTCTTCTGACGGGGAAATTAACGTTAAAGTGGAGGGAGGAAGCGGAAAATACACGTTCCTGATAAAGAGAATGCCTGAGGACAATACAGTCTATCGAGGTAAATGCAAAAAGAATGGACTCGGAGACTATGAATTCAAGGGAATGAGACGTGGACAGTATCGCATCATGGCGATGGATTCATGCCTCTCTAACGGTACAAAGAAGGCAGACACAGACATAGAGGGATGTCTTGCGCAGCAAGATATCGTGGTAACAGCACCAGAACTACTAACAGTAACACTTGAAGCAACAAAAACTATCGCTTGCTTTGGCAACGAAGATGGGATTATTACAGCCAAAGCGAAAGGAGGTGTGAAAATCAATGGTATTTCTCCCTACAAATATACTTGGTATAAAAAAGTAACGAAAGATGAGGAGGCTAAAGAGGTTACCACTAGGAACTATGACAGCATATTGCGCAATCTTGATTCGGGCTCTTATTACGTTTGTGTCACAGATCAGAACGGAATCTCTGTAACCTCAGCCCCCCTTAGACTTCAAACACCCAAAGCACTAGATGTTACTCTGCGGGAAGAAAAACGTCCCTCCTGTGGAAAAGCTAATGGAGCAATAAGTGCTTCAATAACAGGAGGAACTGAACCCTATAAGTATATGTGGACGCAACCCTATAATAAAACTTGGGACGCCTCTCATGAGGATACTTGGGAAAATGCACCTAGCAACGCGCAACTCCTACGGGAAAACATCGACACTAGTACCTACAGTTTGGGAGTAATAGACAATAATGGCTGCGAAGCTCATGCCGAACATCAACTGACGCTTGTAGATCCGCCTAAGCTAAAAGGTAGTACAGCTGATGCAAAATGCTACGGCAATGCCGATGGGAGTATAGAATTAACCCCCGAAGGCGGTACTGCGCCGTACAGTTTCCAATGGAGCGACGGAACTACTACACAAAAGCGTTTCGGCTTAAAAGCGGGCGAATATCAGGTTGAACTAAGGGATTCGGACGGGTGCATCCTACGACAGAAATACAACATAAAGCAACCCGAAGAGTTACGTGTTTCATTGGGCGACCATATCACCATCTGTAGCGGACAGACCCGTACATTAAAAGCCCTTAACAATGCCCATGGCGTAGCGAACTATCTCTGGTTCTACAATATGCAGAAAATGGCAGAGAATACCTCGCAAATTACGGTAGAGAAAGCAGGACGCTACGGATGCATGGTCGTAGATAAGAACGGTTGTTCTGCTGAGGCCAATATAAATGTACAAGTGTCATCTATAGAATTAACTTTAGCAATTGCCATGAGCAGCGTTGTATCCATCAATATTCCTATTCATGCTGTAAACATTAGTAGGATAGAAGCGGAGCGGGTAGAATGGATACTCCCTGAAGGTGCGCAAGAGGTAAAAACATCTGATCGCGAAGCAGTTTTTACTATTCCTACGCCAGGGCAATATACCCTTACGGCAATTGGATACAAAAATGGTTGCTCAACATCTTACGAACACGCTCTCGAGGTTGTAGAACATGCTCTCATTAACCAAAATGATAAGACCTCGCCGTTAATTCGACAGTTTGAGATCCTACCCAACCCCAATAATGGGCGCTTTAGGGCGATCGTTGGGCTCAGTCGCCCCGAGAATTTTACACTTACGCTGTACTCTGCCAAGCCGTCTGTAATAGATAAGCGCGAGGGTCGAATGAGCCAAGAAGGTGATTTTGAGTTCCTTTTCTCGAATCAACCTGAAGGCGTATACTTGCTTGAACTTCGTGTAGGAACACAGAAGGCAGTACAAAAGATCATCAAGACCCGCTAATCCATGCCCGTTCCACATAGCCATCGTGCACGGGGGTGGGGGTATACCTTGCTACTTATCGCACTGCTAAGCGCGTGGATACCGCTCCGCGCGCAATACTTCCCTGTGCAGGGCTCGCTACAAATCAGAAGACCCTATAGCCTCTATCTGAACGACTACGCACTACCCAGCAGAGAGGCTATCGTCATTACACTCACCAATCGCGACATACAACACCCAGCACTGCAAGTGCGACTCAGGCTGCGCATCAAGAACACTGCATGCCTCATACAAACTCGCGAAGAGAGCTACTTCGCCCCCATTGACCTCCAGGTGAACTTCCCTGTACGACTCACTTCTGCCGACCTACAAGAGTATTTCACGCCACAAAACCTCGGGGGATACGGACTACGCGGCGATAAACTACCCGATGGCTATACGGAGTTCGCCGTACAAGTTGTAGATGTGTTCACTGGTGCGCCGCTATCCGACTGGATTAGCACAACTCTCTTCCTCGAGAGTCTAAAGCCGCCTGAACTCCTACTACCCCAGCACGAAGAGAAGATTGAGTACAGAATGCCGCAACAGATTCTCTTTCAGTGGTATCCGCGACATCAGGCAATGAGTAGAACTACCTACGAGTTCGTATTAAAGGAGCTACCCGACAATGGAGCGCCTGCACCCGCGGCGTTTCCCTACGGCAATGAGATCTATCGCACGGAATGCGTTACTCCATCCTTGCTCTTCTCTGGCGACGAAGCATTACTTGTACCCAATCAGCGATATGCTTGGCAAGTGCGCGCTATCATACACGATGGACTCGATCAGCTAGGCATCTTTGAGAACGACGGGCGTTCCGAGGTTTATGCTTTTACACTTACCGAGAACTGTCCTGCACCTCTCTACCTCAAAAGCACGCTAGGTTATGCGCGTGCAGACCTCAGTTGGCGCGTAGAACCTCGTGCAAGAGGCTACGTGGTAGCATACCGCCCCAAGAGCGCAAAAGAGGACTACTTCGAGTGGAAAACAGAAACGTGCGATAACACACATTACTCCCTGCGAGGACTACGACTCGGATGGACTTATGAGTGGCGTGTTGGCTCGTTGTGTAGCGGCGAAACTCCCGTATACTCCTCCATTGCAGAATTTACCCTAAGCTCTCAAAACGAACAGCTGCTGGCCAATTGCGGGAAGAAGCCGCCAGAAGGAAAAGAACTCAGTAATACACCCAAACTAGATCTCGCCGTGGGAGACCAAGTCATCATAGGAGGAGACTTCCCCATGCGCATAACGGCTCTCGAGAATCTAGGCGACGGATGGTATGCGGGGCAAGGGATTACGGAATTGCGCGCCATTATCTCGGTCTCTAACATCGCACTACGTTTCGATAGGCTGCGCGTGAACACCGAGGGGTATCAGATAGATGGGACGGTCGAGAGCGTTTACGACAAGGGGCAAACGAACATTGCCAATGCCGACCAAATTGACGATGGAGGGCAGAACCTACGAAATGTGGAACTCCGCATTCGCAAACAACACTTAGACTTCCCGCTACCCACAAACCCCGTTGTGCACTATAATCCCGAGACACAACAGCTGGAGATTGAAGACGAAGCAGGCGAAGTACATAAAGTACAGCTCTCCTTGCCGCAGAATGAGAGTTACCAATCGATCTTCCCGTTCGTAATAACCGATGCCAATGGCAATCGATATAGTCTTACTCCTGAAGACGAGAACAGAAGCCAAGAAGGGAGAGGAGGCAAGCAGCAACCGACTGGCAAACAGCGGCTTATAGTGCAACGATTGGAACACGTAGGGCTCTTCAATGGCAATAAACTCAAAACAGAGAAGGGGACAATCCGCTTTACACGAGGCAAAGGCCAGTATGCATTTGACGATGGCACAACCGCTACGAAGTATTTTTTACGAGGGTCTACAAAGCTTGATAGCTACTACACGCCTTTAGAAAAAAGCTACACAGTGGCCTGGAAGCTCGTACCCGTAGGTACAAGCGATGTGGTAGAAGCTCAATGGGATGGCAAGAAGCAACACAAAGAGATAGACCCTAAGCGGGTGAAGTTTGTGCAGGTGACGGGCGAGACCTTGCCCACGCTGTATGACTCAGTGCAAAAGAGTTGGCGGATTACCCTGCCCAGCGTTCAGGCGAATGAAAGCTATGAGCTCTTTGCGCTTCTAGATGGAGAGCTCGTAGGCAAGCTGCGCGTGGCAAGTTACTCACGGCAGACGCATCGTGTAACGCTGGTAACCTTAGAAAACGGCACGGAGGCAGGGAAAAGCAAATCGCAACAGGCAATAGGCCTAGAAGAGTTGCAACGTGCACTAGATGCCATTTATGCCCCTGTAGGCGTGCAGATTGAGTTGACGGAGCAACGGTTACAGCTCTCACAGGGTGCACAGTGGGATTTGGATGGTGACGGACTGTTGAGTCTCGCGGGAACGAACTTTTGGGGGCAGACGAAGGATGTAAAGGAGAGTGCCGAGATGCTTGCTTTGCAGCGGCTGTTCAAGCAGCACGGCCAGTATGATGCCAATGGCACTTATCTTTTTGTTTTACCTGCGGGAAAGAGTGGAGAAAAGGGGGGCAATATATTGGGCGACATGCCGCGTGGGAGTCGTTTTGGCTATCTCTTTACAGGAGAGGGGACGCTGAGCACAGGAGCGTTTGCACGGCAGATTGCTCATGAACTGGGGCATGGGCTTTTTACTCTACAGCACTCCTTTGATGCTGAATATGGCGACAAGCGAAGTCTGGGAAAGACTGACAATCTGATGGACTACACGGAAGCTGGGACTGAGCTCCTTGCTTTTCAGTGGAACATCATGAGTTCTCCAGCCCTTCTTACCGCCTTTGATAAAGCAGAAGAGGGGCGGTTGGTAGAGGAAGTCAATACCATAGATGCCATAGAGCAGTTCTTAACACCAGATTTGAGAATAGTCTCTAAAATAGAGGCGAATGGAGCTCGTGTAATTCTGTACCCCCAAAAAAATAATCCTTATGTCGTTGCTTTTGGGGTATCAGATAGAAAGTTTACGTGGTCTTCTACTTCAGGTACCTATGTAGATCCGTCTGGAATTACAATAGAGGAAATTCCAGATATCATATTACAATACAATACATCAGAAATAACTCAGAGAGTAAATGTTATAAAATCAACGAACGATTGTTTTTGTACTACGAGTCTGATAAAAAATTATAAACAAGGAGAGCCACTAGTCTCTTTAGACGGAGAAGAGAGTAGCTATTGGTATCGTCACTTGTCAGACAGTTGCAAAATAGAATTCATAAAACAATACATTAGGAGCGGTACACCCTGTACTCAGGAAAAGGCTAAGAAAGTAGCAACAGTATTTGCCCAAATTGATAAAAATAATTGCTTAGGAGTCGATACCCTTGTAGAATTTGTTTCTACAATTTGTATAGAGGTGTTACAATCTTTAGAATACGAACATCTCATATCGTTCATAAGAAAAATTGCTTTCAATAGTTCGCTCAGGGAAGAGTCAGAGCTGGCCATACTACGTTTGGTGAGTGCAATCTCTACGAAAGACTACCCAAGATTTTATCATGACCTAGAAGCAGAAAATTCCAAATTACTCACCCTACTGCTTGATGGTATGGATGATGCAATCATCCCTTTTAAAGATCGTAACAACTATACCAATTTTATTGGTGCACTTTGCTGGATGTTTCAGAATGCGCCTCAATCGTGGTTTTCACAGCTTACTTCTAGCGAGATAGAACAACTGCAACAAAGAGTTTTCAATCTAAATGTGCTACGCTATGTTTTCACTTTGGATCATTCTAGAGATACAATTTTCACTTGCCCACATATTTACCGCGGTGAATACAATAAAGAGACTGGCAAAGTGACAATTTTCTATATGGAGCATGAAGTACTATATTCAGAGCATGCAGCGATAAGTTTTTGGAAACCTCATGAAATCTTATCAGTTTCTCCATGCACTCCGATTATTATAACACTCTCCCAAAAAGAGTTACCACTAATAACGACAGCTCTTGGGGGCGCAATCGAAGAATCTGAATTTTTCATAGTTCCTGCAATTTTCTTAGAATATTATAAAGATAAAGAAAATAATGAGGATATAAAGAATTCGATAATAACTCTCCTTGATGCCGTGACGATTGCTGCAAGTAGTGGAATTGCATTTGCCGCAAAGGTACACTGGGTTCGGCGTTTATGGGCGCTTGCGGAAGTTGCTGCAGCCGCAGGGAATATAGCAGTAAATAACACATCTCTGGGCGATAACCAAGAGGTAAAAAAGTATATAGAAGCCTATAACTTAGTAATAGGCATAATCGGTCTTTATCGCACAGCAGAAGGAGTATATCGTGTAAAGAATTCTAGTGAATTGCTTGCTCGCGCCGAAATTCAAACAAAGTTTTGGAGTCAGTATGCTAAATATCGTCGCTGTCTTACAGAACTTCAAACATCTCCTACTTTTAAAAACGCTCCCAATGCTTTTAAGACGAGTTTAAAGAAAGAAGCAGAATTTGTAGAAAACCTTCGTAATGAGCTTTTAAAGAATGGAGAATATAAGTATAGAGAATCTCTACCAACTGCGTCGCCTCATATTAACGCCCCTATTACACTGGATGATTTGGTAAAACCTCCCTACAACGTAAGTCGTAATTCGCTAGACGATATTCAGCGGCGTGGTGCGTCGAAGTGGTTAGAAGAATCTCTTAACTCCTCAGTACATGGGAAGGAATTTCGAAGTGCCATTCGGAGCGATTCTGATCTCAATGATATAATGACTCTCGAGAAGGATAAGGGCAACATCCATGACCTTGTTAAAGAGCACAGTATCGATGAAGATGGCATAAAAGATAAAGGGAAATTTGATGCTCTGGCAGGCACGTCTAATTTTAAAGAGCCGTGCAGGGTTGGACGTGAACTAGAAGACAATGTGGTTGATGCAATCCAAGATAAGGCTAGTGTATTTTTTCAAAAATTGAAGAAGATACTGGGTATCTCAGACCTTGAGCTTTATAAAGTGGAGAGACATGTACATGTTTTTGTCGATGAAAAAAAACAGCAATATATGGTTACCGATCTAATATTATATAAAATGGTAGAGAATAAGATAGAAAAGATGATTATAATAGAGATTAAATTGAAAAGCAGTACAGAATACACCGTACGTCAAAAAGCGACCTTTACCAATCTTCTAAAAGAGATAAAAGCCGCTGAGTCCACGCCTCGCGATCCAAAGGTTTTAGTAAATGTATTTATAAGAGGAAAAAAGAAGAGGAGTCTCTTTAATATTTCTCATGACAAATTAGCTCTTAAACAAGTCAAACTCTATCGGATATCAGGAGACGGAACTAGTTCGCCTGACAATGTGACAATTGAGGAAATAAAACATATAACACAGTGACGATGTTGAAAACAGAGATGAAAAAAATCATCCTTACACGTCTGGATGAGGTGCTGAAACCATTAGGGTATAGACGTGAAATATCTGACGGTATTACATACTTACGAGTCTCCGATGTCTATGTAGACTCTTTTTATTTGATACCAATTCCGCGGGCAATTGAAGGGACAGGATTTTATAGGGAACATATAGAAGTTTCTAAAATACTTTTTGAAGTTACTCGAAACATTGAATATTCTCGTATCTTTATAGATGAATTTAAAAAGGAGAAATATATATATACCGTTTATGATTATTCAGTTTCTTCAGATTGGGGTCGCTATGGAAAAGATTCTTTCGATTTGAAAAGTGGGTACTGGGGGAGGCTAGATTCTCCAGAAGCAGTGAATGCCTATCTGGACTGGTATATAGGTTATCTGTTAGGGGAAGGACAGGAATTCCTCGATTACTATGCGTATTTACCTAATGTATTAAAAAAGATGGATGAACTGGATAAGACAAATACATATTGGGGGGAAGATAAGGTCGGTATACTTCCGTGGGGATACGCCGATTTTATTGGACTTGTAATCTCGAAGCTGTGTAACGATCCAAAATATGACGAAAAGCTCGAACGGTTAAATGCTTATTGTGCCAAAGATGAGAATGAAGAAGATCTGCCAGTTTTCGAGAAGTTAAAAGAGATCCTCGAACATGTCGAGCCGCGGTACAATGTGTAGTGTTTTTTAGGCAAGCGTAGAGGTAAACTAGTTGAATCTCTGGGCATAATACTCCTTCGCCTGAAGACGTAGAAATCGTCGAAATCACTGAAATACCGAAAATATAATGTTGAAGTCTGAAAAACAAAAAATCATAACATTGCGCCTCGATGAGGTTTTGAAGCCATTAGGCTTTCGGCGTGAGATAATGGATGATATTAGATATCTCCGTCGAACAGAGGAATATGTAGATTCTTTCTATTTACTGTTATCCTCATGGATTATTGAGGGAAGAGGGTATAGTAGAGAGCACAAAGAGATAGCCGATATTCTTTGGAAACTAGAAAGTGTAGCCCCAGCACAAATTCAGAGCTGGAGTTTTAAAAAGGAGCGATATATCATGACAATTTATGATTATTCGATATCTTCTGATTGTGGATTCTACGGAAAAAAATCGTTTGATATGAAATTAGGTAATTGGTTCGATATTGATTCGCCTGAAGCTTTAAATGACTATTTAGATTGGTATATTAGCTATCTACTGGGAGAAGGACAGGAATTTCTCGATTATTATTCGTATCTGCCTAACATATTAAAAAAAATGGATGAACTAGATGCGACAAACACAAACTGGTGGGAAAACAAGATAGGTATACTCGCAAAGGGACCCTCTATATATTTTACAGGACTCATTATCTCCAAACTATGCAACGATCCGAAATATGAAGAAAAACTAGAACGGTTTAATGCCTATTACTCAGAAGACAAAAATGAAGAGAAACTACCAACTTTCGAAAAGCTAAAAGAGATCCTCGAACATGTCGAGCCTCGGTACAATGTGTAGTGTTTTTTAGGCAAGCGTAGAAGGTAAACTAGTTCGACTCTCTGGAGACGGGACAACGTCTCTTGATAATGTGAAAATTGAGGAGATCACACAAATAAATGAATGACAATATTGAAAGCAGAAGCAAAAAAAATCGTGATTGCACGACTAGACGAAGTCTTTAAGCCTTTAGGCTATAAACGGAAACTAACAGATGCCATTGAATATCTTCGTGTTACAAATCAACACACCGATGCATTCTATACACTTTTGACTAGAGATGCAATAGAAGGCTCTGGGTATTATAGAGGGTATTCAGAAGTAAATGAAATGCTCTTTGCGGTACAGCAACAAATTTCGAGACCTCTCTTTGTATTCTGGGATGAGAAAAAAAATATCTAATGTCAATCCATGACTATTCTGTTGTAGATGAATGGGGAGCATACGGAGAAGAAGCTTTTAGTGTAAAGTACCGAAAATGGCTTAGTATTGATTCGCCCAAAGCCTTAAATGACTACTTAGATTGGTACATTAGTTATCTCTTGGGGGAAGGGCAGGAATTCCTCGATTACTATTCTTATTTACCAAACGTCTTAAAAAAGATGGATGAATTAGAAGGAAAAAATATTTGTTGGAGCGATAAGCATTATGGTATTTTAGATTGGGGACGAAACGCAGATTTCATTGGCATTATAATTTCAAAGCTATGTAACGACTCGAAGTATGACGAAAAGCTCGAACGGTTAAATGCTTATTATTCCGAAGATGAGAATGAAGAAGATCTGCCAGTTTTCGAGAAGCTAAAAGAGATCCTCGAGCGGGTAGAACCAAGGTATAATGTGTAGAGGAGGTAGGGAAAAGGATCTAGAGCATATTCTCAAATATTGAGAACTTTAATAAAGAGAATACAGTAATACAGCCTCTAATCAACACATATCAGGTTGTAACACTGTTAGTAGTTGAGCTACAGCATTTGCGCTTTCAGTCTAAAAGGTAAACTGATATGAAAGTTGCGACCGTGCTGACCATTTTTGCTCAGTTGTAAGTGTCGAAGTCATGTATTGATAAGCGATTTGCACCTGAATACGATGCTGTTTGTGTAGCTGGTAGCTTGCATTTCCATGAAAACCAATCAGATAAGGATTTAAGCTCTCACCTGAAAGGGTGCGAGAAAGATTTGCCGTTAATTGACAAACAAATCTCTTTTTCAAAAAACGCTGTCGAAGCCCCAAATGACCACCAAGAGCAATACGCTGTTCCAAAGAAGATGTATTGTTTCCAAAGTTTGCACCCAGTGAGAGATTAAAATCGCGAGGCTGAAATGCAAATACATAGTCTAAACGGAGGTCAATCAGATGCGAGTTATTATTGGCGCGTTTTCTGGTTTCTTGTTGATTGGCAAGAGCTTCCACTCTAGTGCTAAAGTTGATGCTTTGTGTACTCACAGCATTCTTCTGTAGAAACCAATGAAAACTAAAGTCTATGTTATGGTTTCGTTGAATAAAATTCAGTGTGTCAGCAGCTTCATACGGCGTTTGTACAAATCCCATATTTGTGTATGGTTTCAAGTTGCGGTGGCTTTGAAATGAGGAATAGCCCAGCTTAAAATCAAGCATTTCAGTTGGCTCATATTGTAGATCGACTGCCCCTACATAACGTAAATTGGTTTCCAGTTTGAGACCATTGAGATCGTCGTATTGCAAACCTCCTCTTAATGCAAACTTCAGCTTCCTACTAAAAAAATCGCGCCCATAGTTTGCGGTAAAATTTTCAAAATCGTTATTGAAATAATAAGCTCCGAGAGTGGTGTATTCAGGGTCAACGTGTTCATATCCTATTCCAAATGTGTTGTTAGCAAGTGTATAAGAAAGTTCTGCTTTAAGTGCAGAATAATGCGCAGTTGTGGCGCGGATATCAAAGAGCTTATTCCAAGTATTCGAGGTTGCCAGTGGCGAGCGCCTGTCGCGTGTGAGAAGACTTAAAGCGTATTCTGTCGAAATTTTCAGCCGTCCTAACTGCAATGCTGCATTTACACTAAAAACCATATTCTTTTTGGGTGTAAGTTTTAATGAATCTTCCACAGAGGATAGCTTTCGCAACTGATCGGAAGCTGCAAAAATGACGCCGCCAAGTGAGAAAATTTGCCCAGTATAATGCGTTTTAAGCCCTACACCCCAACGTTCAAAAGCGGGGGTTAAATCAGGGCGTTTAGGGTTATATTTCACCTCTTTTGCAAAACGACCTCCTAAACAGGAGATCTGCCATTGGCTTGGGGTAAATTCAAATCCTGCACCTAAGAATGGGTAGGCATTCATAGTATAACTGCTTAAACTCATTGATACGTCGCCAATGTGTGCGCGTATCCAACGATAAGAAGGATGCAGACTAAGGCGATTGGGGAATGTGGGGTAAGAAAAGTTCGAGCCATAGTTATTAAGGCTAAACTGTAGGGGGAGAGTAAGACTTTCAAAAATGGCAATATTTACATTACCATTTAATTGATAAACAAAGGTTTCTTTTTGCCCTCTAAGCGAAGACAAAGAGTATGAGCTTTGAGCAGAGAGAGTGCCACTAAACTTTAGCGGTCGTTTTTTATAAAAAGAAACTATATCCTCAACATCAAAACTTTGCCCATAAAGTGAGGGAGATATAAAAATAAGAGAAAAGACACAAGCCAATATGCAAAAAGCGCCTGCGGAAGTACTACAGACGTTATTCGCCATCTTCTAATAGAATATAAAACAAGTCGCAAAGTAAAATATAATTTGGTAAAAGCGGTATGCTATTCCATACTATAACGTGGTTCTATAGTAGCAAGAAAATCTTTGATGCTCTGCAATCTTTCCAAATTCTCGTTTTTATTAGCTATATATTCCGCCTTTGTTAATTTCCTTTCGTAGTCAGGGTCGTTGCAAAGACGGGAAATAATAACGCGACGAATATCAAACGCAGCAAAACACATAACAGAAGAACTGGCATAACTCCAATAAGAGATATGCTGACTCCACTCTTCGTCTAGTTTTCGTAGTAAATTCGGGAGATAACTATAATATTCTAGCATCTTTTTGTTATCATCTGATAATATAAATTGCGTTACTTTCTTGCATGCCTCATGAACAGATTCGGGCGTGAAAAGATCATCGCACAATAATATCGATTTGTAGTCTTCTGCTGGAATTTTAAAAGTATATGACGTACCATGTTCAACAGAAGGAAAAATTCGTTTGATAATTTCTTCTACCTCATCAATTCTAAATTTTACTTCTTTCACGTATATAGAACTATCGTCTATAGATAGTCTGTAAAAGCTGTTTTGATTTATAAAATCCACACAAATACTAATAAAATAAGAATCTTTCACGTATTGGTAGCCTAAAGGTAACAATACCTCCAAAAGGTGCTCAAGTGCAATTTTAGCTGTTATTTTATACTTCATTTTAGTTCAAAACATTATACATCGGACGTATATTTTCAAGCACTTCCCGCACACGTTCAATTGGGGGATGCTGACTCACTTTATTATTCTTTACACTGCTGCGCTTTTTCTCATATACTTCCAGTAATTTTGTAGAATTTGGGTCACCGCATAAGCGGGAGATAATGAGTTCGCACAAATCGGCTTGTTTTCCACAAAGCGGACATATTTCGCTGCCAGGCATCTCGTCTCGGTACTCTTCCATGCGTAGCAGAAGACGAGGTAAATTCGAATAGTTTTCAATCACCTCTTGTGCCGTCTCGAAATAATAGGTGAAGTAGTTCTCACAAAAAAGATCGATTGCATTGAGTGTACTAAAGCGAGTTTTAATTCCCCAATCCAGAAAGTCTTTATTGCCTAGCGAAGTATCACGTACGGTAGGCCAATATAAATCGTCAAGATAAAACGTACGTGCATCGCTATAGCTTTTATAATCGGGATACATTTTCTCAACGTACTGCTCTACCTCATCGAGTGTAACTAAACGCTCTGAGACCTTGATTTCTACTGCGCCAGAATAGGCGAATCCGAGCACACATATATCTGTTTTTCCTTCACCTCTTTTGTAATAGAAATAAAAGCCATCGTGCGATTTCCATTCGTAGCCAACCGAAAAAAAGAATTCGTCAAATCGTTCTTTAACGATCTCTCGGCGCTTCTTATTTATCAATGTTCTTCTCCTCATGATTATCTGGCATATATTGATACTTCGGCTTTATATAGGGTAAAATATCCTTTAGCTTTTCAAAACTTTCCTTCCACTCTCCGCAATTGCCTTTATAAAAAAGTTGTTGCATTCGCTCGAATCGTTCTTCAAATCTGGGGTCGTCACACAATTTTGAAATGATAAGTATTCGGAATTCTCCGTCTATTCCCCCATGAATTACTCGTTCTTGCGTTACTGTGGCGCATTGTATCAAACGTTCGTGTTCATCAGTGCATTGCAACAGATAGGGTAGCTCAGAATGCTCTACTATGAATTTTTCGCCATCCTTTAAGAGATACTCAAGATACTCTTCTGCGTACGATCGTACCGTTTTTTCATTAGGTAGCTTCGCACGTTTTCCCAACGGAGGGAAAGTGATGTCCTTTATCGTAGGAATAGTAACGTGTTTGCCAAATTTCCACAGTACACCAGGGTATGTATTCTTATCGTACAGCTCTGCCATTATGTTTTCAACCTCCAACAGAGCACGCTTACGCCGAGTAGCCACTATTTCATGCTTACCCGAGTAGAGATAGTGGAGGAAAAAGAGATCCATATATTCCTCTGTATATCGGTAGCACATATATACGAGAAAATCGGTATCAAATTGCCATTCATATCCGAGGGGTTTCAGCGTCGTATCGAGTATTTCACGTACCGTCTCCCGCCTCATCGCTTTTAACATCGTTCCCAAACTCCTCCGCTATTCGTTGTTCGCTGGTACAAAAGTAGGGTTTCTTTATGTCACATAATTATTCTTCTATTGCAAAACAAAAACAGCTTGCTTTTAGGCGTTTTCTAAGGGCAAAATAAAGGGCAGAACCCTCAAGCCCTGCCCTTTTGTTTACAAGTCTCTTTAAGGGACTATTTCCCCGTCAGGAGCGTCACGTTGC
>CAJPTC010000027.1 GCA_905373475.1 Bacteroidia bacterium
TCATGTCGTTATGTATATAAATTATTGAATACCAATTCTGTAGGGGCGAAACCTGCCTCGCCCGCCGTGTGCGGAGCACACGTATTACAGATGTTGCGATTATTCATTCCAAAACATCATTTGGGGTATTGCATGCAATACCCCTACAACGTCGATATTCAATATTTTCTGTAGACACGTAGCCTACTCTACGTCTGTTCAACAATACAGTTGGACATTTTTTTGAACCTTGATGTTCAATATCTCTGTACGGAAATATTAGCCTCCTAATCCCGCAAGATCCTTGCAACCGCGCAAAATTTAGTACGACGTGCTGTTTATTTGCTTGTTTCTCCCCCTTTCTATATTACATTTGCAATTGCAATAGGGGGTGTAGCAAAATAGAGAAATTAGCTCTCCCCTTTTAGGAGTGTTCAGAATGCGTAGAATGCAAGGCGCTGAGAAGGAGGGAGAAGGGAACGTATTGACGGACGTGACCGAACTCGAGTTCCTCAAGCAACATAGCAGTTTGCGTATAATGACACTCTGACGTACAAATAAGAGAACCTCATTTTAATGCGTACTGCGTATGTTTGACCCTACAGAATTTCGTTTAGAATTCCCTATTCTCAAAAGACGTGTACACAATCAGAAACTCGTCTACTTTGACAATGCAGCCACTACCCAAAAGCCTGCTTGTTTGCTTGCAACCATGCGAGAAGCGTACAATCACTACAATGCAAATATACACCGCGGGGTGCATCTTCTCAGCCAAGAGTCTACAGAACACTACGAACAAGCACGGCTTACGGTAGCCAACTACCTCAATGCCCCCGATCCGCGGAGCGTGATCTTCACCTCGGGCGCTACAGGTGCTATCAACATGGCAGCCACGTGCATTGCAGAAACTTTTCTTAAAGAGGGCGATGCCATACTTGTTTCCGAGATGGAACACCATTCCAACCTAGTTTCTTGGCAGCTCGTAGCACAACGCCATAAACTTCGTATCGTCAAGTGGTCAATCAACGACCAAGCGCGGCTAGACCTTGAAGTTCTCCCCTCCCTTCTTCAACAGAACGTGAAAGTCGTTGCCGTTACGCACGTCTCCAACGTAACAGGTGTCATCAATCCTATCGAACAGATAGCGCAAATTGTACATCAGCATAACGCTATTCTCTTTGTAGACGGCGCACAAGGGGTAAAACACTACCCTATTGATGTACAAGCTCTGGGGGCAGATTTCTATGCTTTCTCGTCACACAAAATATACGGACCTTTAGGAGTAGGCGTCTTATGGGGGAAATACGATATAATGCAGCAATTTACCCCTTGGCAAGGAGGCGGTGAAATGGTAGGGCGCGTTTCGTTTGAGGGAACTACCTACGCCGAGCTACCCTTTCGCTTAGAAGCTGGCACGCCCCCATACGTAGAGGCTATCGGGCTCGCCAGCGCGCTCGCATTCTATCGTACATTGAATGACGAATACCCCAATGAAATCGGCACTCACGAAGCTCTTCTTTTGCAGAAAACCTACGATGCCGTACAAGAACTGGGAGGTGTGGTCTATGGCTATAGCCCTGCCAATGTTGCCATTCTTTCGTTCAATTTCCCCAACGTACACCACTACGACCTGGGCACACTTCTCGACCAAATGGGGATTGCTGTGCGTACGGGCACACACTGTGCTGAACCCTTTATGAATCGCTTTGGTATTACAGGGACGGTACGCGCCTCCTTTGCTCTATACAATACCATAGAGGAAGTGGAATATTTTACAACCTCACTGTCGCGAGCACTAGAAATGCTTAGCTAGCTAAAAGAATTCCCTATTTTTGTTTCTAGATAATTGTAAATAGATAGTATAATTATGGATGCAACGCTACTTATTCTCGTAGTTGTATGCCTTGTAGCACTCTGGGTAGTTCTCTACTTTATCCCAGTTCGCTTGTGGTTTACTGCGCTCGTATCGGGTGTACACGTTTCGCTTATTCAACTCGCACTTATGCGCTGGCGTCACGTACCTCCGCGCATTATTGTACAAGCTCTTATTGGGGGTACAAAAGCCGGTTTAACATTGGCGCGCAACGATCTGGAAGCTCACCACCTTGCAGGCGGCAATGTGCCCAAAGTGGTACAGGCACTCGTCTCTGCGCAAAAGGCAAATATCCCTTTGAACTTCAAGATGGCTACTGCCATAGATCTCGCAGGACGCGATGTTTACGAAGCAGTGCGCATGTCTGTTATCCCGAAGGTTATCAACACCCCTCCTGTAACCGCTGTAGCAAAAGATGGTATCCAGCTAATTGCTAAAGCGCGGGTTACGGTACGAACCAACATCAACCAACTTGTAGGGGGGGCAGGTGAAGAAACTGTACTGGCACGTGTTGGCGAAGGGATTGTTTCCTCTATAGGCTCGTCTGTATCTCACAAAATGGTGCTAGAGAACCCCGATTCAATATCGAAAGTTGTTCTTGACAAAGGGTTGGATGCAGGCACAGCATTCGAGATTCTTTCTATTGATATTGCGGACATTGATATAGGTAAAAACATTGGTGCAGTGCTTCAGTTGGATCAAGCCAATGCTGACAAAAATATTGCGCAGGCAAAAGCAGAAGAGCGCCGTGCTATGGCTGTGGCAACAGAGCAAGAAATGAAAGCACGTGCACAAGAAATGAAGGCCAAGGTGATTGAGGCAGAAGCACAAATCCCACTAGCAATGGCAGAAGCGCTACGCACAGGAAAACTGGGGGTGATGGACTACTACCAGCTCCAGAATATCCAAGCCGACACGGCCATGCGGGAACATATTTCTAACGCCAATCCAACACCGCCTTCCACCATAAAAGGTTAGCAAAGTATCCTCCGAGGTACAGCAGACAACCATTAGTTAGCTGTGCTATCATTGAACCCCTAGTATCGTGCACATTGAGCACTTTGCTAGGGGGTTATTGTTTTAGGCGCGTAAGTCTTAGGTACTTCCAGCCTGCAATTCCATACAATGGAGCTGCAAACTAATCTGATAGCATCTTAAAGAAACAGAACTCCCCGTTCCTCAGATAAAAAGAAAAGGAACAGTACAATGTACCATTCCTTACCGTCGGGGTGGGGAGATTCGAACTCCCGACCTCATCGTCCCGAACGATGCACGCTAACCGGGCTGCGCTACACCCCGCCTTTGAGACGGGAACAAAGATAGAGACTTTTTCCCGAATACAATCCGTTTTACCAAAAAACGACCCTCGCTTTTTAATACGAGTTGTGCAATGAAGGCTTGTGAAAATCACAACAATCATTAAGAGCTCCCGTTAAATCTATGCGGGGGCGCATTTCTGCAAGGAGGTAAGAAAAAGAGGTGCGGGCTTTGCACAGTAAAGCAGGGTACAGTGTAGCACAAAACGTATCCAGAACCCGTGATTTACCTACTCAAAAAGTACTATTTTTGCACGAGGTGACTGAAAATAAAAAATCGTATGATAGAACGCAGCGAGCAGGAGCTAGGGCGCATAGCCGCTCTTGAGCAATTACGAGCTTTAGGAATCAATCCTTATCCCGCCCCTTTATACCCCATTACGCATCATATCGGCGAGCTTATCGCAAACTTCGATGCGCTAAGCAATTCGCAAGAACGTGTAGTGGTTGCTGGACGTATTCGTGCCAGACGAATTATGGGCAGCGCTTCTTTCCTAACACTGCAAGATGAGTCAGGAAGTGTACAAGGCTATGTGAAACGCGACGAATTGTGCCCTGGTGAGGATAAAACGTTCTATAACACCGTCTTTAAGAAATTGCTAGACCTTGGCGATTTTATCGGTCTAGAAGGTAAAATGTTCCGTACACAGACGGGCGAGATTAGTATTCACGTGGAAAAACTCGTGCTCCTAGCTAAAGCAATCCGTCCGTTGCCTGTGGTAAAGGAAAAAGATGGCGTGCAGTACGATGCGTTTACAGACCCAGAGTTGCGCTATCGCCAACGATACGTAGATCTGGCTCTGAACGCAGAAACCCGCAAAACTTTCCGCCAACGACAGCAGATTATTGCTTCCATGCGTAATTTTTTTGATGAAAGAGGGTATCTCGAGGTAGAAACCCCCATACTGCAACCACTTGCAGGGGGAGCCTCGGCACGCCCCTTTACCACGCACCACAATGCGCTAGACATTCCTCTTTTTCTCCGAATTGCAAACGAACTCTACTTAAAACGGCTTCTTGTAGGAGGTTATGATGGGGTTTATGAGTTCGCTAAGGATTTCCGTAATGAGGGGATGGATCGGAAGCATAACCCCGAGTTTACCGTCCTAGAAATTTATGTAGCATACAAAGATTATCTCTGGATGATGGACTTTGTCCAAGAGATGCTCCAGCGCGTAGTAAACGCCGTGTACGGCAAGTTGCAATTCACATCGCACGGAATTGATTTCGATTTTGCTACTCCCTTCCGCCGCCTTACCATGCGCGATGCCATCCTGCAATATGGCAACGTAGATATAGACCTTCTCGATGAAGATGCACTACGCGCTGAATGCAAAAAACGCGGCGCTGAAGTAGATTCGTCGTTTGGTCGCGGTAAGTTGATCGATGAGCTTTTTGGTCTGACTGCCGAGGAACACCTTGTGCAACCTACTTTCATAACAGACTACCCTGCTGAAATGTCGCCGCTCTGCAAACGGCATCGCGATAACCCGAAACTCACAGAACGCTTTGAGCTCTTTATCAATGGTAGTGAGCTTTGCAATGCCTATAGCGAGCTGAATGACCCACAAGACCAATTGGCGCGTTTCAAGGAACAAATGCTGTTGGCACAAAAGGGCGACGACGAGGCTATGGTTATTGATTATGACTACGTTCGTGCCATGGAATACGGTATGCCACCGTGCTCTGGCATGGGAATTGGCATAGACCGTTTGTGTATGCTCGTGCTCGATAAACCGTCTATACAAGACGTACTTCTCTTCCCGCAAATGCGCCCCGAAACGTGGAATTTGAAAACCGAGGAAGACGACTAAACATCCCCATTTTAACCGTAAAAATCTGCAAGATGAAAAAGCGAATCACGGCTGTCTTGCCACTCTCCCAAAGCTTCAGAAGCTCCCTCCTGTCAGCTTTTGTTGCGTTACTTATCCTAGCCTCTACGGGTATTGCCTATGCACAACCAGCCCCTATTCGTAAAGCAGACGAATTTTACAATGCAGGCGGTTACTACGAGGCGATAGCTCTCTATAAAGACAATTTAGTCTTGTTGCCCAAAAACGAACTGCCTGCCTATCTGTTTCGTGTTGCAGAATGTTATCGTAAGACAGGCCGCCCACGCCAAGCGGAACTATGGTATCAGAAAGCCATTTTGCGAGAATGCAGTGAGCCTAAAGCTTATCTCTATTATGCGAACTCACTACTATCGAGCGAAAACTACGATCAAGCCAAAGAAAATTACGAAGCATATCTCAAGTTACAGCCTAATGATAAGAGGGCAAAGATGGGGTTAGAATCCTGCGAACTGGCCAAGAAGTGGAAAGCATCTCCTTCAGGTTATATCGTACGCTTAATGTCGGTTTTCGATTCAAAATACAACGATTTTAGCCCAGCCTACGCCTCGCCCGACTATCGGACTGTTGTTTTGACAAGTTCGCGCGATGTAGCCCTCGGGCGGAATAAACACGCGGCAACGGGAGAGAAATTTACCGACTTATTCATAGCAACGAGCAATAGTGAAGGGCGTTGGAGTAAGCCCAAGGCTTTAGAAGGGAACATCAATACCTCTGAAGAGGAAGGAACGCCGAATTTTACGCAGGACTTCACGAAAATGTACTACACCCGTTGTGTAGCTGGCAAAAAAGGGAAGTTAGGGTGTCAGATATACGAAGCCTCCATGTCTGGCGAAGGATGGGATAACCCTGTCCTACTTAACATTGCAGCAGATTCTATCGTAGTCGCTCATCCTGCCATTGCTCCAGATGGGCTTACACTTTATTTTGCAAGCGATTTGCCAGGCGGGTTCGGTGGCATGGATCTCTGGAAGGTTACACGAACGAGTACTGGCGACTCATGGGGCGAACCCATCAACCTCGGAGGAACTTATAACACGGAAGGCGATGAAATGTTTCCCTACGTGCATTCCGATGGAACATTGTACTTTTCTTCAAACGGCTGGCCTGGAATGGGCGGATTAGATATATTCCGCGTTGCAAAGAATGAGAAGGGAGAACCACAAGTTGAGAATATGCGCTACCCCATCAATTCGTCGGATGACGATTTCGGGATTACGATTCAAAAAGAGCGCGAAGAAGGTTTCTTTACCTCACGTCGCGCAGGAGGGCGTGGTGGCGATGATATCTATTGGTTCTACCTCCCCCCTCTAGAATTTAACCTCTTGGGGCTTGTTAAGGACGAAAAAGACAACATGCCGCTCCGTAAAGCAAAAGTACGCCTTGTGGGAAGCGATGGGAGTATACAGAATAGTGAGACGAACGAAGAAGGACGCTTCAAGTTCATACTTAAGCCTAATACCGACTACGTGGCTATTACATCAGACAAGGGCTATTTGAACGGAAAGTTGAAAACCTCTACGAAAGGACGTTCTATGAGCGAAGACCTTTCCGTTGAACTCTCAATGAATTCGGTTGCAAAACCGATTGTACTTCCCAACATCTTTTACGACTTTAACAACTGGGAGCTTCGCCCTGAATCAATGAACTCGCTCAATAACATGATCGAAATTCTGAACGACAATCCGACGATTATCGTTGAAATGGGAGCTCATACCGATGCACGAGGCTCTAAAGAGTACAACTTGGAGTTATCGCAGAAACGAGCACAAGCGGTAGTTAATTATTTGATAGAGCACGGTATCCCCGCAGCACGTCTTCGCGCCAAAGGTTATGCGCAATCAGAACCGTTTGTAGTAACTCCCAGCTTGCATGAACAGTACGATTTTCTACCACTAGGGCAACTGCTAGACGAAGCTTTCATCAGTACCCTTGCTGATGACGAGCAAAAGGAAGCTGCTTGGCAAGCCAATAGACGTACACAGTTCCGAGTAATAAGTAACGATTACATGGGGAAATAAACCTTTGTGTTTTTTTATCAACCACACCCAACACAGAATGTCCATTTCCGTTCCTACAGTATGCTTGGTACTCTTTACCTTGCTTTGCACATTGAGCGGACGAGCGCAGAAGTTCTATCAGTGCGAAGAGAACGAGACACCAGATCTAAAGGTCTGGGCAGCTGAAAAACCCAAAGGAGCTGATTTCAACGCCTATTTTGTATACGATGCCTCTGAACTGAAAGGCATAGGAACTGTGTTACAAGTACCTACACGCGAAGAGGCAGACTTTTCACTCCAGTTTGTCGATAACAAGAAAGAAGCCGATTTCTCCCTTTGGATTGTAGAATCTGCCGAAGAAGCGGGATGGAAGAATAAGAACAAGGAGCATCTTTTTGATAAGTTTTTGAATAAGCAATGAGTCTCAATCAGTCCGATCGGTATATGCAGCGGGGTGTTTCTTCTACAAAAGAAGATGTTCATGCAGCAATTGCACAATTGTCGCCTGGGCTCTTTCCACGCGCCTTTTGCAAAGTGTTACCCGACCTATTGACGGGAGCACCCGATTCGTGTCTGGTAATGCACGCAGACGGAGCGGGCACAAAATCGAGCTTGGCGTATACCTACTGGCGCGAAACTGGCGACCTTTCCGTTTGGCGAGGCATTGCGCAGGATGCCATCGTTATGAATCTGGATGATCTCCTGTGTGTGGGTATTACGAACAATATACTGCTTTCATCCACCATTGGGCGCAACAAACGTCTGATCCCAGGCGAGGTGGTACGTGCCCTTATTGAAGGCACAGAAGGGTTCTGCGAAAAAATGCGAGGACTCGGTATAAACATTGTCCTCTCAGGCGGCGAGACTGCCGATGTTGGCGATTTGGTTCGTACGGTAATTGTAGATAGCACGGTAACTGCTTTCGCTAAGAGAAAAGCTATTGTTACGAATGAGGGGATAAAAGCAGGAGACGTCATTGTCGGTTTATGTTCCTACGGACAAGCGTCCTACGAAAATGAATACAATGGCGGAATGGGGAGCAACGGGCTTACCTCTGCACGCCACGACGTCTTTGCTAAGAAAATCGGAGAAAAGTACCCCGAAAGCTACGATAACGGCATAGATCCCTCTCTCTCCTATTCAGGGAATCTGGGGTTAACAGACACCGTTGAAGGAGTGCCACTAGATGCTGGCAAGCTCGTTCTGAGTCCCACACGAACTTATGCGCCCGTTATTCGCGATATACTAGACGAACTTGGCGTGGAGCGTATTCATGGGCTCATTCATTGTTCAGGGGGGGCGCAAACCAAGGTTTTACGTTTTGCAGAGCGCCTTCGTATCGTAAAAGACAACATGTTCACAGCCCCCGTTCTTTTCAAATTGATACAACGCGAATCAGGCACAGATTGGTCTGAGATGTATCAGGTCTTCAATATGGGGCATCGCATGGAGATTTATCTCGATCAGAAAGACGCTGCAACGGCGATAGCGTGCGCACGAAAATACAATATAGACGCTCAGATTATAGGCTACTGCGAAGAGTCTACAGCTCCTTTTTCGCAGGTCGTTATTCGCTCAGATTATGGCGAATTCCTATACGAGAATATTTAAGTAACAATGGGAGCAAGCTACACTCCAAGAAGTGCAGAAGCCTAGGTGCATAGCACGATAGGAGAATTCCGTTTGTTTCCTTCAAGTAACACTTCAACTCCCGCGCCATCTCGCTTACACAGATAGTACCGATCGTAAAATCGGAACTATCTTTGTGGCATATAGGAGAAAGCAGGTAATAAGGGATGGCAAGACGCGGCATGTTGCCCGAACTCACAGTCCGCATTGAGCGACTGGCAGCAGAGGGGAAAGCAATAGCATACGCACTAGACCGCGTTTTGTTTGTTGAAGGTGTTGTACCTGGCGATGTAGTGCGTGTGCAAGTTTCCAAAAAGAAAGCCAACTTTATGGAGGGGTATGTACGCGAAATACTTACCGCCTCCCCGTTACGAGTACAAGCGCCTTGCCCTCATTTTGGGCTTTGCGGGGGCTGCCAGTGGCAAATGCTCCCCTACACGCTACAGTTGCAAGCCAAAGAGGAACAGGTATATTCACAGCTCAATCATATAGGCGGCGTTCAAGCCCTCACTGAGCGTCCTATTCTCGGTGCTTCGCCAACCCTTACCTATCGCAATAAGCTAGAATTTACTTTCTCGCCTCGTGGCTGGATTACGACACCCTCCGAAGCGCTAGATACTCCTCTCCCTCCAGCCCTCGGGTTTCACATTCCTCGCAAGTTCGATCGCGTGCTCAATATCGAGCAATGCCTTTTGCAACCAACTCTCTCCAACGAGATTCGGAATGCGATACGCGAGTATACTATAGCCCACAGACTCTCGTTTTACGACGCCAAAACGCAGGAGGGACTCCTACGCAACTTGCTAATACGAATTACCTCTACCCAACAAATTATGCTCCTTCTCGTGGTACGTGAGGAGCAGCCAGAGGTCATGCACCTACTGGAGTATATAAAAGCTTCCTTTCCACAGATAACGTCACTGCTCTGGGCAGTGAACCCAAAGGGCAACGACAGTTTGTACGACCTTGACATTCGTTGCTTCTCGGGCACTACAGTTCTTATCGAACAACTTGGCGATCTCTCCTTTGAAATTGGTGCGAAATCGTTCTACCAAACGAATTCTAAACAAGCGCTTACTCTCTACCACGCAGTGGGTGAGATGGCAGATTTGCAGGGAAACGAAACGGTTTATGACTTATATACGGGCACTGGTACTATTGCGCTCTATTTGGCTCGAAAAGCCAAACGGGTGGTAGGTATTGAGACTGTGCCTGAAGCAATAGATGATGCAAAGCGGAATGCGGCACGCAACAAAATAGAGAATGCAGATTTTGTTGTAGGCGATGTGCTGGATATTCTCTCCCCCGCTTTCGTACAGGCTCATGGCAAGCCCGATGTTTTGGTGACCGATCCACCGCGAGCAGGTATGCACCCGAAGGTAGTTGCATTCTTGCAAGAGCTACTACCACCGCGTATTGTTTACGTGAGTTGCAACCCCGCTACTCAGGCGCGCGATCTCGCCTTACTCAAAGAACAATACCGCGTACTCGCTTTGCAACCCGTAGATATGTTCCCACATACCAAGCATGTAGAAAATATAGCCCTTTTAGCGTTGAAAGCTTAAGGCTACTCGCAGTACGAGCGAAATAAAGAAGTGTACACAATGAAGTATGATTTGATTGTAATAGGTAGTGGTCCAGCAGGTTATGTGGCTGCACTACGTGGCGCGCAATGTGGTATGAAAGTAGCCGTTGTAGAACGGGAAGCGCTGGGCGGCGTGTGCCTGAATTTTGGCTGCATCCCCACGAAAGCTCTTCTTCAGAGTGCACATGTGTGCGACGCTATCCGTCATGCCGCCGAATTCGGCGTGGTCGTAGAAAGCGCTACCGTCAACTTTCCGCGCGTTATCGAGCGTAGCCGTGAAGTTGCTGCCTCTATGAGTAAAGGGGTGCAGTTTTTACTCAATAAGGCAAGAGTAGAAATTGTGTACGGCGAAGCGAAATTGGTAGCACCGCATAAAATAATTGTGACGCAAGAGGAAGGGAAAACAGAAGAGCTTGAGGCACAACGTATTATCATAGCCACGGGGGCTCGTTCTCGCGAACTACCCAATTTGCCCATAGATGGCAAATATGTAATTGGTTACCGTGAAGCTCTAACTCAAACAGAACGCCCTTCTTCTATTGCTGTAATAGGTTCAGGGGCAATCGGGGCTGAATTAGCGTTATTTTACAACGCTATGGGGGCAGAAGTGGTGGTTATTGAGGCGCTACCTCGCCTAGTACCTTTAGAAGACGATGAGGTATCTAACGCCATAGGACGCGCTTTCCGCAAAGCAAAGATAAAAACGATGCTAAGCGCCAAGCTCGTAAGTTGCAATATCGTGGACGATACCTGCGCACTCTCCCTGGAAACAAGTAAAGGGAACGAAGAATTGCGCGTGCAACAAGTGCTTTCAGCTGTAGGTATCCAAGCCAATATAGAGAACCTCGGGCTCGAGTCACTGGGCATTGAAACCGAACGCGGACGTATTAAAGTTGATGCACATTACCAAACCAATGTACCTTCGGTTTATGCCATTGGGGATGTAATCCCAACCATTGCTTTGGCGCATGTAGCTTCTGCCGAAGCGCTAGCGTGCGTTAACTATATGGTAGAAGGCGAGAAAGCTACCCCTGTTAACTACAACGTAGTGCCCGCATGTACGTATACAACCCCTGAAATTGCCTCAGTGGGGCTTCGCGAAAGACAAGCAAAGGAGCAAGAGATAGATTACATCGTTGGCAACTTCCCCTTTACTGCTTCGGGCAAAGCGACTGCTATGGGGGCACGAGACGGATTTGTAAAACTTCTCTTTGAGGCACACACACACCAACTAATTGGAGCACATATTGTAGGAGCATCGGCAACGGAAATGATTGCGGAGTTAGCGCTCGCTATACAGACTGGTGTAACTGCGGAAACGCTCCATCATACCATTCACCCGCACCCCACGCTCTCTGAAGCTGTAATGGAAGCAGCAGCTCAAGCACTTGCAGAGTGTGTACACCTATAATGCGCTTATACATTGAGAATTGCTAGAAAAGGGAGTATCGTACCCCTTGTTTGAAAAGGGTTAGAGAGATGGCAACAGAGAGTTCCGAGAAGATGCGCCTACACACGACCTCGCTCGTAAAGAAATACAAAAAACGAACGGTCGTAAAGGGAGTAAGCATAGAGGTGCAACAGGGCGAGATTGTCGGATTATTAGGACCTAATGGTGCTGGTAAAACCACAACATTCTACATGATTGTGGGACTCATTGTTCCGAATGAGGGGGCTATTTATCTTAACGATAAGGAGATTACGCACGAACCCGTATATCGACGCGCGCAGCAAGGCATCGGTTATCTGGCGCAGGAGGAGAGCGTATTCCGCAAACTCTCAGTAGAGGATAATATCCGCTCAGTACTCGAGATGACAAATCACCCCAAGGAATATCAATACGAAAAAACCGAGAGCTTACTCAACGAGTTCAATCTTCAGAAGATTCGGAAAAACCTCGGCATACAACTCTCGGGGGGCGAAAAACGCCGCACCGAGATAGCACGTGCGCTAGCCCTCGATCCAAAGTTCATACTCCTTGATGAACCGTTTGCGGGCGTAGATCCCATTGCCGTAGAAGATATTCAACACATTGTCGCACACTTAAAGGATCGCAATATTGGCATCCTAATCACAGATCACAATGTGCGGGAAACGCTCTCTATTACAGATAGAGCCTATTTGTTATTCGACGGCTCAATCCTCATGTCAGGAACTACCGAACAACTTGCAGCAGACGAACGCGTGCGGGAAGTCTATCTGGGGAAAAACTTCCAATTGCGGTAGACACCTAGGAACAGCCCGGGCATCGTGTCCAATTCTGTCTCATCGTTGAAGTGGTGTGAAGGAGCAAGCAGAAGAAAACGAAACTTGTTCGTCCTCGTGCTTTGTGTTCTTCTTATTCTTAGCAACTCCTTGGACTTTGATAAAACGTCCCAAACGTTTTACGAGACACCTAAAAAGTCCTTCTCTTTTGTTTCAAGGTGATGTAAACGGGGAATTAGTCGTCAAAGTGTTAAGTGCTTTGTACATACGCGCTTTACGCTATTAAACGCCATTCGTGCGAGAACCTCAAGCAACAAGCAGTTTGCGTATTATGACATACCACCAGCAGAATGCGCTATTTCCCAACAGGAGACTAGGGAATTTTTGTAAATTGCAACTCGTAAAACATTCTGAAAATCGCTCCGCTCACAAAATCTTTACATGCGAATTTTTCTGCACGACGCCAATAGGACAAGACACCTTTTGCCACTTACCTACTTCAAACCCATCTGCGAACTTCGTTTCGGAATACTAACACAACTCGAATCTTGGACATTAGCCCTCTCTACTCCAGTTGAAAATTACACGACCTCCGAACTCAACCTAGAGGAATGTATTCTGATAGATAGTGGTCTCCTAGCCTCTCAAGCGCTCGTTGAACAAATCAGCGCTTTACCCCAACAGACAAGGCTCGTACATAGAGATGTCACATTGGCAGCTCACCTTGCAAAAAACAACGAATCTGCGTCTGAGTGGGACAACTTGTCATCTCTACCCAGTATCGAATTCCAAAATTCTGACGCTCCTGTCCTCATCTCACGCCCTTGGCATATATTCCAGCACGCAGATCTAGCTATTCGCTTGGATTTTGCCCGCATCGTAACCAACAGGAAGAGCGCGCCTCTGGATGCTTCCGTACAAGTTTTTGGTTCGTATCCGCTTTTTGCCGAAGAAGGGGCTAAGGCTACGGCTTGTACATTCAACACGAATGAAGGCCCTATCTACCTCGGTGCTGGTGCTGAAGTTATGGAAGGAGCTCATATTCGGGGCACATTCGCTCTTGGCGCACACAGCGTTGTAAAAATGGGAGCAAAAATATACGGAGCAACCACTTTGGGCCCTCATTGCAAAGTCGGTGGCGAGCTTGCCAACGTAAATTTTCAAAGCTATACCAATAAGGCGCACGACGGATTTATTGGGAATGCGGTTATCGGTTCGTGGTGCAACTTAGGCGCAGACACGAATTGTTCTAACCTGAAAAACACCTACGAAGAAGTGAAAGTATGGTCGGAAGTTGAGCAGCGTTTTATTAAGACAGGGACTCAATTTTGTGGGCTCTTTATGGGCGATCATTCCAAGACGGGCATTAACACAATGCTGAATACTGGCACTTGTATCGGTGCTTTTTGCAACATCTTTGGGGACGGCTTTCCTCGTACTTGGATTCCGCCTTTTTCGTGGGGAGGCAGTGCTGGATTCAAGACACATGATCTGGAAACTGCACTGAATACTGCTCGCGCTGTCATGGCACGAAGAGAATGCACACTTTCGGAACAACAAGAACAAGCGGCACGCAAATTGCATAACACGCTTGCAAATAATGCATAATTTTAATCAAAGCACGAATTATTCTTCGCGCTGGAAGACCAAGGAGTAAGAATAAAAAGATGGCTAAAAAACAGAAGAACAATGAGGATGAAATAATCCTCTCCTCGTCAATAGACGAAGAGGCTGGGTTACCTTCCTCCTTCATGCCTTATAACCTCACAGATCTTTCGCACGCGATGGTGGACACGCGTCCCGAAGATCTCCCGCTGATAGAATTACGAAACAACGTACTGTTTTCTCGTACACTCTCCCCTATTACCGTAGGTCGTGAACGCACGCTGCGGCTCGTAGAAGACCTCCCCAAAGATAAAGAGGGCTATGTAGTAGTTGTAGCGCAACGAGACCCCGACGATCGAGTGCCTGGTCCTAACGACCTTTACAATGTCGGAACTCTGGCTAAAATCGTACGGCAATTCACGGTTAATAAAACGATTACACTCCTCGTAGAAGGTCTATGCCGAGTAAAGATTACTAAGTTTATACAGGGCGAACCCTACTACAGGGTGCAGTTCGATGAGATTCCTGAAAAGGATATTGCATCGCCGAGCCCCGAACTAATGGCCGTTGTCGATTTGCTCAAAGATCAGGCTTTCGATTTTTCGGAGCAGCTACGAGCGCGTAGACAGGAGGTAGAAAATTTCTTCGATAAATTGCGCAATTGGGGGCCTGAAGCTCTTGTCAACTTCTTGGCAATGTACCTCTCTATCCCAACGCCACAGAAGTTTGAACTTCTGAACCTCCCAACAGTACTTGAGCGTGCACGGAAGCTTATGGAGCACCTCATGATGGAGGTGCAGACGCGCAAACTCAAGCAAGAGATACAGAATCGGACTCGGCAAAGTATGGAGGATCAGCAACGAGAATTTATCCTCCAGCAGCAACTTAAGACCATACAAGAAGAGCTGGGCGGCGAAGGCAGTGGCAGCGACGATGTTGCCCGCCTAATGCAGCAAGCCAAAGAGAAAAAGTGGAGTAGGGAGGTGAAGGAGGTATTTGATCGGGAACTAACAAAGTTGCAGCGCCTAAATACCATGGCGCCCGATTACTCTACGCAGCTCACCTACTTGCAGTTCTTTGTAGCCCTTCCGTGGGGACAGCTTACAAAAGACAACTACGATCTGAACCGTGCTAAAAAGATCCTCGATGAAGATCACTTCGGTCTTGAGGAGGTAAAGGAACGTATTCTTGAGTATCTGGCGGTCTTAATGTTGAAAAAAGACCTCAAGTCGCCTATCATCTGTTTATATGGGCCTCCTGGGGTAGGTAAAACCTCTTTGGGACAGTCTGTGGCACGTTCTCTCGGTCGTAAATATGCGCGTATCTCATTGGGTGGGATGCATGACGAGAGCGAGATCCGTGGTCACCGACGGACGTACATAGGCGCTTTGCCAGGTCGTATACTGAGTGCTTTACGAAAAGTAGGTTCGTCAAACCCTGTAGTAATTCTTGACGAGGTTGATAAACTTACTGTTAGCAATGTAGGCGACCCTGCAGCAGCCTTACTTGAGGTACTAGACCCCGAGCAAAATTCTACATTCCACGATAACTATTTGGATGTAGATTATGACCTCTCGCATGTCCTCTTTATAACTACTGCCAACGATATTTCGACCATCCCGGCACCGTTGCGCGACCGTATGGAAATGATAGAGATGTCGGGGTACTTGCTCGAAGAGAAAGTTGCTATTGCAGAACAACACCTCATTCCGAAGCTGTTGAAGGATCACGGCGTGAAAAAGTCGCAGTTCAACATCCCCGAAGATGTGTTGCAATACGTGATTGATGACTATACTCGGGAAAGCGGTGTGCGAAAACTCAGCCAGCAGATAGCGAAGCTTGTACGTCAGCAGGCGAAATTTATCGCCATGAAAGAGGAACACAATATTAAGCTTACACTGGAGGATATACGAGCGCGCTTAGGTAAACCTCGCTACTTCCGCGAAGAGACTGCGCACCTGCACCAAGTAGGCGTAGCTATTGGTATGGCGTGGACACAAGTAGGAGGCGAGGTTTTGTACGTTGAATCAAGTCTTACGCCAGGTCATGGTAAACTTACTATGACGGGGAGCTTGGGAGATGTTATGAAGGAGTCGGCAACCATCTCCTTGCAAATAGTAAAAAGTATGAGCAAGGAGTTGGGGATTGACCCTGAGCAGTTCGAGAAACAAGATATCCACATTCACGTGCCAGAAGGCGCTATTCCCAAGGATGGTCCTTCAGCGGGCGTAACGATTGTAACCTCTATAGTCTCATCTTTCCTCCACAAAGCGCCTATAGCAGGTATCGCTATGACAGGTGAGGTAACCTTGCGCGGAAAAGTGCTACCTGTAGGTGGAATCAAGGAGAAGATTTTAGCGGCAAAACGTTCGGGACTTACCCACATCATTCTCTCTAAGGAGAATTTGCGCGACATAGACGAAATTAAGGCTAGCTATCGCGAGGGAATGACCTTTACGTATGTAGAGTCTATTTCCGAACTCCTTGACCTCGTTTTTGAGCGTAAAAAGAAGAAATAGTCATCACAGACGAATGACGGATAAGAAAGAAACAACAGGAGCTCCTTTTGCTAAAGAGGAGCTCCTTGCTTTGGCGAAGGCAACAATCCAGACTGAAGCACAAGCCGTTGCCGCTCTGGAAGGTTCTATTGACGGACAGTTCGCATCTGTACTAGAACTCTTATTACACACGAACGGACGCGTAATCTGTACTGGAATCGGAAAAAGCGCACTCATTGCACAAAAGATCGTTGCAACGTTCAACTCTACTGGCACTCCCGCCGTTTTTATGCATGCAGCGGATGCCATACACGGCGACTTGGGTATTATTCAACACGATGATGTGGTAATCTGCCTTTCTAAAAGTGGCGAGACGGCAGAGATAAAGGTACTCGTTCCTCTCATACAGATGAATGGGAATCCGCTCATTGCAATGGTTTCCAATACGCAAAGCTACCTCGCCCAACATGCCAACTACGTGTTGCGCGCTTCTGTAGATCACGAAGCCTGTCCAAACAATTTAGCCCCTACTTCGAGTACTACGGTACAACTAGTTTTGGGCGATGTACTCGCCGTTTGTTTGCTCAAAGCACGCGGCTTTACCCCACAGGATTTTGCAAAATATCACCCAGGCGGTGCACTCGGAAAAAGGCTTTACTTGCGCGTGGAAGATCTACTCTCCAATGCAACTCTACCCAAAGTAACGGAAGAAGAACCTTTGCAAAAGGTAATTCTCGAGATCTCGCATAACCTTTTGGGTGCAACGGCGGTAGTAAACGCAGATGGTACACTCAAGGGAATTATTACCGACGGCGACCTCCGACGGATGCTTCAACGCTCCCCTGCTCCTTCGCTCACAGAAACAAAAGCTTCCGATATTATGACAACCTCGCCGAAAACAATTCAGACCGAGGCTCTTGCCATTGAAGCTTTCAACCTTATGGAGCAATATAAAATCACACAGTTAGTTGTGTTACGAGGCGCAACGTATGTTGGCATGGTGCACATACATGATCTTTTGCGCGAGGGAATTGTAGGGTAAAATCGAAAGAACTTGTCTATGGGATATTCTCCTCTCTTGCGGTTCAAAAAAAAAATATTTTCCAAAAAAAGTAAGCCTCTTACTCGCGGCGTGTATATAACAATCGCATTCTTTATAGGGGTGCTACTTCTACCTAATATTGTACTCGCCGTTCAGTTTTACCCTCCTGCACAAGGGCTTATTCTTCTTAGCCTAGCTTTGGCTGTGCTTCTTTTGCCTGCTCTTTTTTTTCCTGTCCGTCTCTGGTTATTCTTGGAAGGACTTTTTTTGCTTTTACTCCCCCTCGATCTCGCCTCGTGGCTTTCCATGCATCAACCCATTTCTGAGGGCTTTATGCTTTCAGTTTGGCATACCAATGAAATCGAGGCTTACGAACAACTACGGCAATACATCGCCCCTATCATTGCCTATTTGCTGCTTTTAGCAGCCTACTTTTTGGCTCTTTTCAAATTTATTCCGCGCAGGACATGGTTGCCTAAACGGCTTCGTTTTGCGGTAATTCTGCCAGCTGTACTACTTACCATTTTCCTTACCACAAGCGTAAAGCGCGAGGTCATGCCGCAATTTGACGAAGAGTTTCAGCCTAGGGGAAGGCACTACGCTTTTAAGTGGTTACTCAACCATACGTACCCTTTCGATATTACAAAACGATATTTCGCCGTAAAGCGTCAGGTTGCATTTCTACAAAAAAGCGCCAGCGAACGAGGTATCGTCGTACAACAAAAGGAGGTTTCGTACCACGGCGAATCGCCCGAAATGCTCGGCGTTCTGGTAATAGGCGAAACGTCGCGGGCATGCAACTGGCAACTAGCGGGCTATCTCCGAAAAACGACACCGCGTCTTGCCAAGCGCTCCAATCTTTATTTTTTCAACGATGTTTTTGCAGGGGCGAACTTCACACTTCTTTCAGTCCCGCAGCTAATTTCAAAAGCCACGCCCGACAATTTATACCAGTGGCAAAGGTCGCCTATGCTAACCGAAATTCTGGCAGAAGGAGGTTTCTATCAGGGGTGGATATCAATTCAATCGTTGGGCGATGTATGGATGGACATTGCGCGTCGTGCCTGCAACTTTGTCAGTTTACATACTGGCAACTGGGATCGCGATCTCCGCGATGAAGAGCTCCTACCACGAGTTGAGAACTTCTTAAAAGAGCTACCTAACGAACGGACATTTCTAGTTACGCACACTATTGGTGGTCATTTTGCTTATACCAAACGCTACACAGCTGCATATGCGCACTTTAAGCCCGAAATAGAGAACGAGAGCACCTCCTTTTGGGATTTTAGGCTTAGTGGAAAGAAGAATCAAGCCTTTGTAAACTCCTTCGACAATACAATAGTTTACACGGACATGATCCTCGATTCTATTATCTCCTACGTAGAAGCGCAGCATCGTCCAGCATTCCTATTGTACGTAGCAGATCACGGCGAAAATCTTCTAGAACCGCCCGATTTTCATGCCTACCATTCGTACGATACGCCATCGCACTACGAAGCACATGTACCGATGTTTATATGGCTTTCTGACGAATATAAAACCCTTTATCCTGCAGCTGATTCAATATTAAGCTCGCACCAAAATATGCGAGTACAAAGCACCTGTACTTTCTATACGCTATTAGATCTTGCTAGGGTGCAGTATGGAACAGATTCTACCAAAAGTCTTTTAAGCCCATACTACTGCCCTCCTTATGAGCGTCCCATCTCAAACCCCGACGGGAAGCTCTGTCCCGAACCTCCCTACCAAGGGGGGAATGTGTGTCCTGTTTATAGCCCAAAAGGAACCGTAGGGGAATAGCTTTTATAGCACACCTCGGTTTCTTGGGTTGATTCTGCCGGGTAACATCATACGCAAACTACTGTTTGAAACGTAGCCTGCGCTATGAGATAAAAATCCTCATAGGTGAATACGAAACCTAGGAAATCACTAATATTGTACACCTATAATGGCACAAAAAATATGATTACACTGAAACGTTTACGCGAGGATTCGGAACAGATCATCGCAGGGCTGGAGCGCCGTGGTCTAAAAGTAAAAGAGACTATAAAAGAGCTACTTGCACAGGATGCGTCGCGGCGAGAATTACAGACACGACTCGGCGAAATACAACAAAAGCTTAATCAATTCTCCAAAGAATTTGGTACGCTTATGGCGCAAGGAAACAAGGAAGGCGCAGAGCAACTGCGTCAGACAGTCCAGGATTTGAAGGAGAAGGCAAAACAAATAGAAAACGAACTCGAAGAGCGCGCTAAAGCGTTTCAGGAAAAACTTGTACTGTTACCTAATGTGCCGCACGTATCCGTTCCTACTGGAAAAAATGCTGAAGACAACTTGGTAGTGCGTACCGAAGGAGGCAAGCCCAAGGTTCAAGGTAAAGGCTTACCTCATTGGGAAATTGCCACAAAGCTAGATCTGATAGATTTTGAACTTGGCGTGAAGGTAACAGGGGCTGGTTTCCCCGTCTATAAGGGCTACGGAGCGCGCTTGCAAAGAGCTCTTATCAATTTCTTTTTAGATGAGAATACAAAAGCGGGCTATCTGGAAATAGAGCCCCCCATTATGGTAAACGCGGCGAGTGCGTATGCAACAGGACAATTACCCGACAAAGATGGGCAGATGTATTACGCTTCCGTTGATGATTTCTATATGATACCAACCGCCGAGGTGCCCGTAACCAATCTTTACCGTGACTCGGTTGTAGAGGAAAAGGAATTACCCATACGTATGACAGCCTATACACCGTGTTTCCGACGCGAAGCGGGTTCGTATGGTAAAGACGTACGCGGCTTAAACCGTCTGCATCAATTCGATAAGGTAGAGCTTGTTTGTTTAGAACACCCTACCCGCTCCTACGATCGTTTGGAAGAGATGGTGCAACACGTAGAAGGGTTACTACAAAAGTTAGAGCTACCCTACCGTGTACTCAAGTTATGCACTGGCGATATGAGCTTTACTTCTGCCCTCACGTACGACCTTGAAGTTTATTCCATAGGACAAGATAAGTGGTTGGAGGTCAGCTCTGTGAGCAATTTTGAAGATTTTCAAGCAAACCGTCTCTCGCTTCGTTACAAACGTGCAGACGATAAGAAAAATGAGTTGCTCCATACACTCAATGGTAGTTCGTTAGCGCTCCCACGCGTAGTGGCTGCGTTACTAGAAGATCATCAGAGTGAACAGGGCATTATGATACCGAAGGCTTTACAGCCTTACATGGGGTGCGAACTCATTCCGTGGAAATAACGCGCTATACAAAAATATCTCGTTCAGACAAACCAAAGGATATGCCCATCCAAGCCTCAGAGCGTTGCGTTCTCGGTATAGACCCAGGCACGCGCTATATGGGCTATGCACTAATACATGGCACGGAGGGACAGACTCCCTCCTTTACACTGGCAGATGTGGTGGTTCTTACCAAAATTCGCGATCCGTACGCGCGCTTAGCGAGAATCCACGAGGTTGTCGTTTCTCTCATCCAGAGTTACCACGTCACGGAGTTGGCGATAGAGGCGCCCTTTTACGGAAAAAATGCACAAAGTATGTTGAAACTCGGGCGTGCACAGGGCGTAGCCTTAGCAGCAAGTTTGAGCCTAGGCGTTCCTGCCGTAGAGTATCCGCCACGCAGGGTAAAAGAAGTAATAACCTCTAACGGACAGGCGAGCAAAGGACAGGTAGCCCGCATGCTTTCGCATGTATTCCCCGATGCGCCGCTCGCAACGCTGCCATCGTACGATGCGACAGATGCACTGTCAATAGCGCTCTGCCATTTTTATGTGGGGGGAAAAAGTACGCCCGTTCAAGAAGCAACGCGGAAACTTAAAACTTCTAGCGGACGAAAAGGTAAAACGAATTGGGGCGACTATATTGCTTCTAACCCCGAAAGAATCGTTTCAAAACCCCATTTAAGTACTAGAAGAGCTACTAGCGTAAAGAAGGATTAACTTATGGCACGCATACGGGTTACGAAAGAATTCCATTTTGAGGCTGCACACTTCTTGCCAAGGTACGATGGCTTGTGTGCAAACCTACACGGACATTCCTACCGTTTGCTGGTAACACTTAGAGGGGAAATTTTGAAAGACGCAACCTCGCCCAAGAATGGGATGGTTATCGATTTTAGCGTCCTGAAAGGTATCGTAGAACGTAATATTCTGCAAGTTCTAGATCATTCGCTTATCGTACGTAAGCACACGTACGATCTCCCTGCTACATGCACCCATTTCCGTATCCTCGAGCTTGACGATCAGCCCACAAGCGAAAATATCCTACTCTGGATAGTAGAACGTTTGCGTACCGCCCTGCCCCAGCAAGTTGAGCTATTTCGTGTTCGTTTGTACGAAACAGCTACCAGTTGTGCCGAGTGGACTGTAGAGGACAATGCCTAGCGACCTCTACTACTACGCACAACTCAGACTCCCGAATTATACTATTTCTCCACTAGCTCGAGAAACGCGCACGGACTTTCGACGTACAGCGATTCGCCCGTAATAGGCTGCTGAAATCGTAAGGAAAAAGCGTGCAATGCGATCCCCCCGTTAGGGAGACTACGCTTTGCCCCATACTTCAAATCACCATGCACAGGACACCCGATACTGGCAAGTTGCGCGCGTATTTGGTGATGCCGTCCTGTAAAGAGTTGCACCTTCAAAAGCGTGAAACTCTTGGTTGCTCCTACCATTTCATAAGCAAGCGAGGAAAGTTGCCCGCGTGGGTCGCCTTTTCGCACTACAAAGGTCTTGTTTATCTTCGCATTGCGGTGCAGATAGTTCTCAATTCGTCCCTCCATTTCCTCAGGACGTCCTTCCACGAGTGCATAGTAGAAACGTTCCACCGCCCCATTGCTAAATTGTTCGTGCAGGCGAGGTAACACCCTGTCTACTTTTGCAAAGAGCACTACACCCGACACAGGGCGATCTATCCGATGCACTGCTTGCAGGTACACGTTGCCAGGCTTAGCATCGCGTTCCTTTAGCGCCAAACTCAACGAACGAAGCAACGAAGCATCGCCCGATTTGTCTTCCTGTACAATCTCACCCACCTCCTTATCTAACACCAAGAGGTGTTTGTCTTCGTAGAGAATACGTGAGAGTAGTGGTCGTGGCTCACGCACCTTGAATATAGGAGTACTAGTATTGCTCTTTTTCGTTGGGGAAGTCGCCATCTTTCACGTCTTGTATATAACTTTTGAAGGCAGTAAACATCTCTTCGCCTAGGCTCGCATAACGGCGCAGGAAGCGCGGCGAAAAGGCCTCTGTAATACCCAGCATGTCGTGCGTTACGAGTACCTGCCCATCTACTTTACCACCAGCGCCAATCCCAATAACGGGAATTTGTAGCTTACGTGCCACCTCTGCCCCTAGCTTCGCGGGAATCTTCTCCAGCACGATAGAGAAACAGCCCGCAGCTTCAAGCTCCTGCGCATCCGCTACCAAGCGGTCGGCTTCTTCTTCCTCGGTAGCACGCACCACATACGTACCAAACTTGTGTATGCTCTGCGGCGTTAACCCTAAATGCCCCATTATAGGAATGCCCGCAGAGAGTATCCGATTCACCGAATCTATAATCTCTACGCCCCCCTCCATCTTTATGGCATCTGCGCCGCTCTCCTTCATAATTCGTATGGCCGATTGCAGCGCTCTTTGCGAATCGCCTTGGTAAGACCCAAAGGGCATATCTACCACTACCAGAGCATGATTTACAGCTCGAACTACCGACGCAGCATGATAAATCATCTCCTCCAGCGTAATGGGAAGTGTGCTTTCAAACCCCGCCATAACATTGGCAGCCGAGTCCCCCACCAAAATGACATCGATACCTGCTTGGTCTAATATGCGCGCCATAGAATAATCGTAAGAGGTGAGCATAGAGATACGCTCACCTCGATCTTTCATGGTCTGGAGCACATGCGTGGTTATTACACGGCGTTTGCCTTCTACCGACATTGCGTTATGATTTTAAGTAGGTAATCCTATTGAGCGAAACTTCGTTTTGCATACGTAGTTCGTTGCATACCTAGAGGGTGCACTCCGAATCAGAATCGACACACCAATTAGATAACATAGCGAACAGAGAGCAAAAGCGAAAGTAGGTAACAGAAAAGCGCAACAAGTACAAGCGCCATTCGATGCTCGGCACCAACGAGCCAAAGAGCACCTGCCACGAAGAGTACATCAAGCAACAATTTGGCCACCGTAAGCAGCATAAAATGAGCTGCAAAACGTTCCCGATTCTCGCCCGTTATGATTTTACGCATATAGTAAAACGAAAGCACGCCCACTAGAAAGAAAAACGATGGCACTGCGGGAAATAAAGGGAAATAACCCCCCAATACCCCAAAAGAGAGGATTCCGCCCCACAAAATGCCACTGATGCCCAGTACAAGTCCCGATACGTAGATATAGCGCTGAATGCTAAACCGATTTGCCATGTCTTACTATTGCTATGCGAACAATCTTGTAGTATGTTCCCTCGTCTTTCCTACACTGCAAAAGTAAAAAGGATTACAGATAACACCGTATGTTACCCATAATCCTTGCAAATTTTCAAAAGGGAACTACCCTACTATTTTTCGGGCTGTTTTTCGCGTGGTGACGTATTGGTATTAGGTTCGCCCATTTGGCACGTACCCGTGAAGGTAGCACCTGGCTCAATACCCAAACGCTGCGTTTTTACGTCGGCATATAGCTTAGCAGTACTCTTCAAGCTCAGAAGCTCGGCAACCTGTATTTTACCATTCAAGTAGCCCGAAATATCCCCATTCTTGCACTGTAGTTCGCCCTCTACGCGCCCCGATTCGCCAATTACCACCTTACCCCGTACACTTAGCGAACCCACTACAGAGCCATCTATGCGCAAATCGCCCCCACAATCTATCTCGCCGCGTATCTCTGTTCCTGCGCTTATCAGACTCACCGTATTCGCGGTCACTTGTATCTCATTACCTTTTGCCATCATCAGAATCGTTTAGGAAAATAGGAATTCTACCACCTTTTCTACGTCGGACGCCAGACTACGCATTACAGGACACTGCTCTAGGGCAAGCTGAAGAATCTTCTTCTCCTTAGGCGAATATTCGTGCCCGCGGAGGTCTATCACCAAATGCATAGATTTCAGACGCTTCGGCTTATCGGTAACCTTATAATCTACAGTAGCCTTCATGCCCTCTACCGAGAAGTTGTGTACGCGCGCCACCGTTCCCAACGTACTTAAAGTACAAGCCGCCCCTGCCACGCAAAGAAGTTGCATAGGGTTATACGCCTCGGGCGTCTCGCCCTCTTGCAGATTGGTCTGTGATGCAACCACACGCCCGCTCGGATCGGTGCTTTGCGTCTTGTAGTCGCCAGTATATACAATTTCTATTGCTGCCATTTGCTCACCTTGGGCTTACTTAGATGTCTCACAAAATTACACTCTTTCTAATAACCCTATTTGAGCGTTTTTATTACCTCGTTAGCATAAACTAGGCAAGTATTGATTCGATTCATACATCGTAATATATCAACATTCACCCTCTCAGCTTCAATGGAACAACGTGCACTTTACAAGATTTTGCCTTTCTGTTACGAATTTCCTCGTGAAGTGTCCGAAAGAACTATATCCCGTGGCGGCTTTCAGTTATACCTAGACAATTGCTTGGAAGATATTATCTTTGCACCAAACTAAAATGAACCATATAGGTTCTGTAGACTTCAGAACCAAAAGATAACAAGCCTCTCAGGCGCGTCGCAAGACAGCATACTTGAGAGGCGTTTTTCTTTTTACAGAGGTACTCTAAAAGAGGAGCAACACAGAGAGCAACGACCCCAATAGCTCATAGTATCAGAATTCCCCCCTCCAACAGCGACCTTGCCATGTATTGCGCGCAAGGAGCATCTTCTCAAAACGACGTAGTATCTCATCGTTGCGAATTAACCCCCAATTAGGGGCAAGTAGGTACTTCGGAGGCGCCTCGGCACATATCCGTTCTATGGCTACATCAGGGCGCAAGTGCTCTACTATGGGGACTAAGAACTCAAGGTAGTCATCCAACCCAAAAAGTTGAAATGCTTCGGGGGTATGTTGCCACGCTTCGGCAAGATCCGCTCCGCGTAATATTTGAAGCTGGTGGAACTTGAGAGTCTGTATATCTAGCCCCGCCGCCCAATGCAACGTTTGTAACATCATTTCAGGCGTTTCGTCTGGCAACCCCCAAATAAGGTGCAATCCTAGCGGAATTCCTGCACTGCGCAATACATGTACAGCCTCCTCGGTAGAACGCGCGTTATGCCCCCTACGGATGCGCTCTAGAGTAATGTCGTGACTACTCTCCGCACCGAGCTCTACGAAAAGATACGTGCGCTGTGCCAACTCAGAAAGATAATTCACTACCGACTCGGGTAAACAATCAGGACGAGTGGCGATTATTATGCCCGATACGCCGTCGCATTGCAAGGCTTCTTCAAAAAGTGCACGCAACTTATCTACACCCGCATAAGTATTGGTATACGCCTGAAAATAGGCCAAATAGCGGTTGGCACGCCTATACCGATTGGCATGAAAGGTTATTCCCTCTTGCAACTGTTGCCGTATCGTTTTGGAAGGTGTGCAATAGGAAGGGTTGAAGGCATTGTTGTTGCAGTAGGTGCACCCGCCTGCCAAACGCCCCTGCGTTCTATGCGGACAACTTAACCCCGCATCTACTGCCAACTTCTGCACTCGTTCACCAAAGTGATTTTGAATATAACGGGTGTAGGTATAAAGAGGACGCGCATCGCCCCAAACATGCACGTTTTCCGTCGCAGGCATCGTGCTTAGAGTGCCACAATGCGACATTCAGTCCGCCGATTAGCAGCACGCCCCTCCTCCGTATCATTGGATTGCGCGGGCAAACTCTCGCCAAACCCTTTGCGGGTGATGCGCGTTGGCGCTATGCCTTTCTCTATCAGATATTGCGCCACACTATTCGCACGCCGCTCCGAGAGTTGCTGATTGTAAGCAGCCTCCCCCTGATTGTCTGTGTGTCCCTCTATCTGGATACGCATATTTGGGCGATCGGTCATAACCTTGCACCACCTATCAAGCTCGAGGTAAGAAGTGGGGTTGAGCACATCCGAATCCGTATCAAAAAATACATTACGCAGCGTAAGCGTCACGCCAGTTTTTAGCGGCATGAGCCCTATCGTTTGCCGAAATGGAGCACTGGCACTATGCAGCCCGACAAAGTCAAAATGCAAAGAATGGTCAAAATAACCGTCTCGACTCGCAAAGAGGGCATACTGTCGTCCCATAGGTAAGCAAACGAGGAAATGCCCCATAGCATCCGATTCCCCGTGCATTACAACCTCGCCCGAGGAAAGATCTATCAGTTGGTAATGTGCTATGAGCGGTCGTCCGTTAGAAGCGTCTTGTACCGTACCTCGTAGATAAGAAACTGGGCTCGGGCGTAGCGTATCGGGCAAGGGGAAAGTATAAATATCCATACCCTGACGTTCGTTGCGCGACGAGGCGTAGTAAGCATTTGCGCCTGATGCGGAAATAACTAACCCCATGTCCGTTGCAGGCGTGTTTATGGGGTAACCGAGATTGACAGGAGTACTCCACGTAGAATCTTGCTGCAAAGTTGTTTTGAAAAGATCGAGATCGCCCAGTCCTGGATGCCCATTGCTGGAAAAGTAAAGTGTCTTATTGTCAAAATGAATGAAAGGCGATTGCTCCTCCCAAGGGGTATTAACTGTTTCTCCGAGATTGTGCACACCCACCCACTCTCCTTTTTCGTTTTTCGTAGCACACCAAACGTCGTACCCACCATAGCCACCAGGGCGGTTACTGGTAAAGTAGAGCGTACGCCCATCGGGCGAAATACTGGGCTGCTTGGTACTTACATTGGGCAGATTGATGAGTGCAGGGAGTGCTATCGGCTTTCCCCATTTACCATCTTCACCCAAATCGGAGTATAAAATCTTGCACGGACCGTTACAAAACGTGTAATACATACGTTGTCCGTCGGCCGAAAGCGACTGTGCCCCCTCATTATAGACCGAAGAAACTGGCTTCCCTATATCTTGCGCCTCTTGCCAAACACTATCAATTGCAGAGCGATGCGACAAGTACAAATCTTCTTGCATAGCTTCGCGGCACCCATGCTCAAGGGTCGGAAGTAAGCGTGTAACAGATAGGGTCTGTTCGTCCGCGCTAATAGAAGGAAAGTATTCGTCGTAGCGTGTATTTACGGTACTGGGGAGCGGTTGTGGTGCAATGGTTAAGGGGTGTGCAATTGCCCAAAGCGAGAAGCGACAACTCTTTTGAATCTGCGTTGCACTAAAAAATGCCTTATCGTTTTTGTCTATTTTCAATAGGTAACGTTCTGCCAATAAGGCTCCTTCTGCATAGCGCTGCGAGTAAAATGCGACTCGTGCCGCATCTAGCTGAGCACGAGGGTAGAATGTACTATCAAGTGCCAGTGCGCGCATATTTTCTTGATAAGCCTCCTCAAATTGTTGCAAAGCCTCATAAATTTGCGCAGAGAGGAGATAGGCTTCTATAAATTTCGCTTTACGTCGCTTAACTTTCTCTAGAGTGTTGAGTGCTTGCGCATAATACTGGTAGTGGTATTCGGAAACAGCCTTTTCGTAAAGCTCTATGGCTTTTTTATCCTGCACCGAATAGCGGCGTGTGGGCTGAGCCAGCAAAAACATCGGGAAGAGAAAACAAAGCAATAGTATAACACTGGCTCTCATAGATCTTACCTTCCCTTATTTTGAATGTGGCTGGTATTGCCCCTCCAACAGAACGTCGGAGATTGGTTTACGGAATGCGTTTCCGTCCCAAGACTTGGAAACGGTCTATCACGCCATCCTTGAAATAGAAATCTACCTCGTACGGATTCGCTTCTCGTACTAAACGCAGAGTATCTCCCGCAAAATCGGGAAGCCCTTCAATGCGAGCACGAAGTGAGTCTAGAGGCATCCCAACGCGAATTTTACCGATAAGCGGATAGGAAGGAGTGCCTATGGTCGCCGCCATAAAACGTTCTTGTCCCTTCGCGCTTCTATAGAGAATTATCTTGCTCTCGTTGGGTAAATCGAACTGATACAGAGTATCTTGCTCGGCTCTAAGACGCGATGGTTGGAACAACATGCGAGTGGGACGCACCGTAGGTAGTTCCCGCTGAAAATCGGCAAGTGACATACCGTGCTCAAAAGGGAGCGTCAGAAAAAAATCCAGAGAGAGTTTACCCTTCGTTACATAGTCGGTGGTTTCGCGTATTAGGCGAAAAGTACGACATCCTGCCATAAGCAATGCAAGTACCAATGCTATAGCTATTAGCCCCTTCGTGGTATTGAACTTTAGGCGCATTTTCTTAAAGTTTTAGCTGGTAAACGCGGTTACGCAGCTCTTCTGCAATCTCTTTCCGCGACTTCCCAAGTGCAGTTAAATCTTCGGGCAAAATGGGAGTGCCTATCCGTAATTCCAGATGTGCCCCACGCTGTCGGTACATCTCATCAACCAGATAGAGCATCTCTATATTCGCGCCAATGTGCAACCATTTACGCGCAAGCGCCAAATTGTAAAAGAAATTGGAATTCCGTCCCCCGAAATGTATGGGTACTACCGTACGATGATATTCGAGCGCCTTCCCCACAAAATTCGGCTTCCACTCAAGGTCGCGAATACCATGCCACCCTCTTCGCGAGCACAGCCCTGCGGGGAAATAGAGAATCTGCGCACTACCTGCATACGCCTCATTTAAGCGTTTGGCAGCATCTTGCGACTGACTTCCGTGCTTGTTTATGGGCAGAAATATGTCGCGGAACTGGGGCAATATCATCAGGAGGTCGTTTACGGGAAAATAGACTCTCCCGAGAGCTTGACCAATCGCATCAATGAGCACAACACCATCCAGCCCCCCTAAAGGGTGGTTGGAAACAAAAAGATAGCGCTCGTCAGGTTGAAGCCGCTCAAGCCCGTGTGTAATATAGTGAACCTCGAACTCCTGTAAAATATGCCGCGCAAATGCTTGACCGTCCAACCCTTTTCCTGCGCGCAGCGTTGCATTAACTTCTGGCACATGCAATATACGCGTCAGGTAGCGATAGACAAACTGAGGCAGTCTTCGTGCCAAGCGGGCATTTTTCTCCTCTAGGAGGCGACGTATGTCGACACTGCCATCTATCAGACACTGCTCGACACTCATCGGTAAAACGGGCTACTGGAGGGGCTGTATCGAGTACTCGAAGCTCTCCATAACGGGGTTAGAAAGGAGACGCGAAGAGAGCTCGCCTGCAATTTGACTTGCTTCGCCTTCGCTCTTTGCTTCTACCACTAGCACAATGTGTTTCCCCATGCGCACATCTTGTACCCCCGCATATTCCATCTGGTGGATAGTACCCAAAACGGCCTTCCCTTGCGGATCAAGCAAGGCGCGCTGTGGCATTACGTTAATCTGTACCTCGAATTTCATCACCTCGTAATCTCTTGTAGTTTCCTCCCCAAAAGTACCTAAAAAAATAGAACCTAAATGGCGTGATACAACTCCCCACGCTCTTGTTCTTTGGCTTGATGCTCTCGGCATTCCACTTAGAAAGATTACAAAATAGCAGATGAAGCGAACTTTGTAAGCTAAACTGCGTAACTTTATGTGAAGAATGCGTGGTGGAAATATACGAGGGGCAATGGCAAGCAAAAAAGTAACGGAATTCGTACAGGCAGTCCTGTCTAGCTATCGTGCTAAACTGGTGGCTATTGCACTTGCTGGCGCATTTGTAGGGCTTGTTGCCTACCTTTTCTATGCTTCGCGAGCCTATAGCTATCTCTCAGACGATCCGAGCGTCTGCATCAACTGCCATGTTATGACGCCCTACTACGCCACTTGGCAGCACAGCTCGCACCAGAATGTGGCAACCTGCAACGACTGTCACGTACCGCACAACAACATTTTCAACAAGTACTTCTTTAAGGCAAAAGACGGGCTGCGGCACTCGTATGTATTCACTATGCGCAATGAGCCGATGGCCATGAAAGCCATTGCAGAGAGCCAGCACGTCATCTACGACAATTGTGTGCGATGCCATTCGCAGCTCAACCAAGAGTTCGTAAAAACGGGTAGAATGACACACGCCGCTCTAGATCTTGGGACAGATAAACCTTGCTGGGAGTGTCACCGCGACGTTCCTCACGGGGGCGTAAACGGGTTAGCCTCTACGCCCAATGCTTTAGTGCCCTACCCCAAATCGCCCGTGCCCCAATGGCTGAAGGATTTGATGAAAAAATAGTGCTGAGAACACTTACGAAATGTGTATACAAACAATTTGAAGCGGGAGAGAATATCATGACCGAACATAGAAAACTTAAAAGCTGGCAGGGGTGGCTACTCTTTTCCGCCTGCATGATCGTTGTCTTCTGCCTAGGCTTACTCGCGGCCTCAGTGACCGAACGCAGAGCAGAGATTCAGTCCATTTTTGCCAACAAAAAAGTAGAGCTTGCACCTGGCGAAGCGCGGAATGCCCTCTTCGAGCAAAACTATCCACGCGAATATCAAACGTGGCTGCAAACTGCCGATACCTCTTTTGCCTCGGAATTCAACGGCAACAAGAAAGCCGACGTCCTCGCTATGCGCCCCGAGATGGTCGTCTTGTGGGCAGGCTATGCCTTTTCTCGCGACTATACAGCGCCCCGTGGGCACTTACATGCTATTGAGGATATGCTGGAAACGCTGCGTGTAGGAGCGCCAGGCGTGGGCGATAATAAAGACCTACAGCCCGCCACTTGCTGGACTTGTAAGAGCCCCGATGTACCCCGTATGATGAAGCAGATGGGGATCGCCGAGTTCTACAAATCTAAATGGAGCGACTTAGGGGCAGAGATAGTCAACCCTATCGGGTGTGCCGACTGCCACGATGCCGAGACTATGGATCTACACATATCGCGTCCTGCACTTATAGAAGCTTTTGAGCGTCGAGGTCTAGATATTACCAAAGCAACGCACCAAGAGATGCGCTCGCTGGTTTGTGCCCAATGTCACGTAGAATACTACTTCAAGGGAGACGGAAAGTACCTAACTTTCCCATGGGATAAGGGAATGACCATGGAGGACGCCGAACGATACTACGACGAATCCAACTACTACGACTACATCCATGCATTGAGCCGCACACCGATTCTCAAGGCACAACATCCCGATTTTGAAATAGCACAGCAAGGTATACATGCCCAACGCGGCGTAGCGTGTGCCGACTGTCACATGCCTTACATGAGCCAAGGGGGGATAAAATTTAGCGATCACCACATACAAAGCCCGCTTGCTTACATAGACCGCACTTGCCAAGTTTGTCACCGCGAAAGCGAAGAGACACTCCGCCAAAATGTATATGACAGACAGCGAAAAGCAAACGAAATAAGAAACAAGCTCGAAAAGGAACTGGCAACAGCCCACATCGAAGCAAAGTTTGCTTGGGATAAGGGGGCTTCGGAAAAGGAAATGGAATCAGTGCTTAAGTACATTCGGCAATCGCAGTGGCGCTGGGACTACGGCGTAGCATCGCACGGTGCTTCATTCCACGCTCCACAAGAAATTACACGCATTCTTTCGCTAGGGCTCGAACGAGCTATGCAAGCGCGCCTCGAAATTGCAAAGGTGCTAGCCTCACACGGCTTTACGGGAAACGTACCCATGCCCGATATTTCTACAAAGGCGAAAGCACAAGAATACATTGGGCTGGATATGCCAAAACTCAATAAGGACAAGGCCGAGTTTATGGCTACCGTGGTTCCCAAATGGTTGGAAGAAGCGAAAAAGAACAACAAGATTTAGTTCCCAGCTTCTTGGGTGTTGCAAAACAGACCGAAACCGAATTGCTCAAGCAACACTGCTGCGTGTGCGTATAGTGCCACACCACCAACTTCTTCAGACGTAGACTTCCGCTAATAAAACACAGTATCCGAATGAGTTAGGTGAGGGCAGCCTCACCTAATTCTTATAACTCTGGTCTGCCGCGTGCAACAGATTAGTTTCTCATCTCAATACTTACAACAACCTTCTATGTGGTCACAACCTTGGGGGTATCGTGAGGCATTTGCCATCCCCAGCGGTCTTCTCATTCTAGGCATCGTCAGTCACTTCGCGCTAGGAGTAATACCAGACTATGCTTTCTCTTACCCACAAAATCTGATTGGCGGGCTACTTCTTACGGCTCTTTCCGTTGCCGTGGCACTATTGGCCAAGCGGTATGCTACTGCTCGTTTTTTCTGTTCCTATAAAGCCGCCATCGGTAGTATGAGCCTCTGGTGTGCGGTGATCGTTATCATGGGGCTTACCCGCCAAATAGACCCTACACTCATTCAGGCACACGGCTTACACAGTTTTGTGCATTGGACAGGATGGAGTCATATACTCTCCACCCGATACTTTTTGCTGCTCTACCTATACGCTCTTTTCACATTGGGCGCTGCCACGCTCCACTACTTACTCTATCGGCGCAAAGAGCGCTCCCACCTACAACTTTTATCCTTTACCCTCAACCACTTAGGGCTTTATATAGCCCTCTGGGCGGGACTCATTGGTGCGCACCAAATAGAAAAGTTCCAGATGCAGGTGAACAGCGAAGCTGAGTACCCCGAATGGCGCGCAACACGTTCAGGGCGCTCCGAGCTCATAGAAATGGACTTCGCCATAGGACTCCGAAAATTTGAGATGGAGGAATACCCACCGAAACTAATGCTTATTGATAGTGCAGGACGTGGGCTTCCGCTAAAACGACCTTGGCAGTATAGTATAGAAACAACGCCCGCTACAACGCAATACGCCGATTGGCAATTCTCCGTACTCGAGCACCTACCTTTCGGAGCACCCGTAGTCTCAAAGGACTCGATACATTTTGTGCAATACGGAACAAAAGGTGCCGCACACGGTGTGAAAATACACGCCCGAAACCTGAAAACAAGAAAAGAGTGCGAAGGTTGGATAACGGCAGGGAGCTATCTGATACCCCACCGAGGCCTTGAGCTCGATTCGGCCACAACGCTCGTTATGCCGCAACTTGAGGCTAAACAATATCGTTCAGCGGTATTTGTTATCGCACCAGACGGAACGAAAGAAAAAGCCTCCATTGCGGTAAACCAGCCGCTACGCTTCAAGGGGTGGTACATTTACCAACTCAATTACGACCAAGAAAAAGGAAGGTGGAGCAACACCTCGGTTTTTGAACTTGTGCGAGACCCATGGCTACCGCTTGTCTACATTGGTTTTGCCATGATGCTCCTAGGGGCATTATGCCTCTTCATTATCCCCCAAACGCAAAAAAGAGCTCGGCTATGATATCGTGGGAACATCTCATCTACTTTGCAGTGCCCGCTTTAATGTTTTCAGCCTTTGCTGCGTGGTGCTCGTACCGCGAACGCCGTGCTTTAGCCCTATCTCTTGCGCTCGTAGGAATTGCAGTATTTGGCGTTTATATTGCCCTAATGTGGCACTCACTCGAACGTCCTCCCATGCGCACTATGGGCGAAACCCGTCTCTGGTACTCATTCTTCGCACTCATTGCAGGACTCATAGTCTACCTCCGTTGGCGCTACCGTTGGATTCTCGGATTCTCTACCATCTTAGCCACTGTGTTCGTAATCATAAACCTCCTGAAACCCGAGATCCACAACAAAAGCATGATGCCCGCACTCGAAAGTCCTTACTTCGTGCCGCACGTCGTTTCGTACATGTTTTCCTACGCCATGTTGGGGGCTGCCTTGCTCATTACAATCTACATAGCTGTACGCGAGAAAAAAGCAACTAACCAGCGTGCACAGCATCTCATGACTGTGTCCGACAACATGGTTTATACAGGACTCTCGTTTCTTATGATCGGGCTGCTGCTCGGTGCTATTTGGGCAAAACAGGCATGGGGGCACTACTGGAGCTGGGATCCCAAAGAGACGTGGGCAGCCATCACACTACTCGTGTATCTTATTTACATACACTTCCGCTTGCAGAATCCGCGACAGATACGCACAGCACTCATTATTCTCATTATCGCATTTCTCTGCCTTCAAATCTGCTGGTACGGCGTCAATTTCCTGCCTTCTGCCGCAGGTGTTAGCATCCACACCTACGGGGCATAACCTCGCCCACGTTTTCACCTTGTAGGGACATTCCCCGCAACGCCCCTAATTTCCAACATGCATTTTACATATTCGCCTTGCGCTGTAAAACGCCGTCCGCGCGAGGACAGCCCACAAAAAAAAAACGCTTCGCGCAACTCTTAACTCTTAACTCTTAACTCTTAACTCTTAACTCTTAACTCTTAACTAGATCTCGTCCTTAAATGCAACTCTTAAGCTCTCCCGCAATACATTGCATAGAAAAGGGGTGTGCAAAATAATTTACACACCCCAAAAGATAAAAATCACAACGATTTTACTTGAGCACTACGCTTCCCTCCCCTACAAGCGTTTCGTCCATGAAAATGGAAACATGATACTCGCCAGCAGCGAACTGCGTAGAGTCGCCATAGAAGATGTTGATATCGAGTTCCTGATTCTGATAGTCTATCTCACGATACGCGGAACAAGGCATACTCTGTCCGCCAAACTTAAAGGTAGCACCATCCGAAGAGGCTAAAAGAACACCATCTTTGTCAGTAAGGCGAATATAGATTTTCCGTAAACCTGGTTTCGCCAACGTGTTCTCAGACAAAGTAAAGTCAGTACGCAACTTCACTGCACGGCGCGCTTTGGTTACTTCCTTCCCCTTCTTGTTGATGGCCAAAATTTGGATGTTGCGCGCCTTAACCACAGAACCACGCATTACGGCAGTAGAAAGTTCTTCGTTAGAGCTAGTCAGCTTACGCACCTGTTGCTGCGACTCAGCATAACTCCCCCGCATGCGAGTATTTTCTTCCACAAGTTCCCGATTCACGCTATTGAGCGAATCTATCTCGTGCACCATATTACGCATTATCTCGCGGAGCGTGCCCAATTCACGTTGGTAGGACTTAAGTTGCTGAAAGGTAACCTGCTGTTCAGACTGAATTTTTGCAACGAGAGCCTCAGCTCGGCTCTTCTCTAGGCGTAAGCGGGTTTGCACCTCTTCGCTCGACGATTGCAATGAATCGAAAGCGCGTACTTGCGACTGCATCTGGTGAAGAATAGAATCCTTCTCCATCTGATATTCCACGGTCTGCTGCTCCGCACTAAGCTGAGCACTACGCAAAAAGTAGGCTAATACGCCTGCCAAAATAAGGAGAAAAATGAGTAGGAAAAAGAGCACGCTAACAACGACACTCTTTTTACGCGGAGCGGTACTCCCGCCCTTGGAATTTGAGAAGTAATCTGGAGATTCAGGCATTAGTTCACATATTCGTGTTTACGACGTAAATAGGAAAGAACCTGAACGGCGTGACGTGCCGTTTGTACCTTAGTAAAAATGTGCTCTATAAGCCCCTCTTCATCGATGAGAAAAGAGGTGCGAATAATTCCGATAGATTTTTTCCCGCAACGTTCCTTCTCTCCCCAAGCACCATACGCTTCGGCAATAACATGATCGGGATCGGAGATGAGAGGAAAGGGAAGAGAAAATTTCTCCGCAAAGGAGATATGGCTTCGTATCGAGTCCGGGCTAACTCCGATAACACTTAGACCAATTTGTTGAATTTCTTCCCAGTTATCGCGCAATCCGCACGCTTGGGAGGTGCAGCCCGTTGTATTGTCCTTAGGGTAAAAATACAAAAGTAGTTTGCGCCCTAAGAACATACCGTTGTTGCACTCCCTCCCGTCTGGAAGTTGTGTCGAAAAGAGCGGCGCAGCATCACCTACCTGTAGAGCCATTGTGCAATACTTGTTTTATCGGGTTATTAGAAGTCGCAATGTTTAGGAGTACGTGGGAAGGGGATTACATCTCGAATGTTGGTCATCCCCGTAATGAAGAGCATAAGGCGTTCAAATCCAAGCCCAAAACCACTATGCGGCACAGTTCCAAAACGTCTGGTATCCAAATACCAACTCATCTCTTTAACGGGTACTCCCATCGCATTCATACGAGCCACCAGCTTGTCGTAGTTCTCTTCACGCTGCGATCCGCCAACAATCTCGCCTATCATAGGGAAGAGCACATCCATGGCGCGTACCGTCTTGCCATCCTCATTCATCTTCATGTAGAAGGCCTTAATTTCAGCAGGATAGTCAGTCAGAATCACAGGGCACTTGAAGTGTTCCTCTACAAGATAACGCTCGTGCTCGCTTTGTAGATCAACACCCCATGCAACGGGATATTCCCACTTCTTGTTAGCCTTTAGCAATATTTCTACCGCCTCTGTGTAGGAGAGGCGAATAAATTTCTGTGCAACAACCGAATTCAGACGATCAAGAAGAGACTTATCCCACAGATCGTTGAGGAACTTCAGATCTTCCGCACAGTGCTCGAGCGCGTAGCGCGTCAGATAGCCTAGCATCTCTTCGGCAAGATCCATGTTGTCCTGAATTTCATAGAAAGCCATTTCAGGTTCTATCATCCAGAACTCTGCTAAATGGCGCGGCGTATTGGAATTTTCAGCACGGAAAGTAGGACCGAAGGTATAGATTTCCCCTAACGCCGTAGCCCCAAGTTCGCCTTCTAGCTGCCCCGAGACGGTCAAATTCGTGCTCGTACCAAAGAAGTCCTGTGCCCAGTCTACCTTTCCCTCTGAGGTAAGAGGCGGGTTGTTTAGTGGTAGCGTCGTAACTCGGAACATAGCGCCTGCCCCCTCGGCATCGGAACTAGTAATGAGGGGCGTATGTAGGTACACAAAGCCTTTTTTGTGAAAAAACTCGTGAATGGCAAAAGACATAGCATCGCGCAGGCGAAATATTGCACCAAAAGTATTCGTACGTGGACGCAAATGCCCCACTTCGCGCAAGAACTCAAGCGAGTGCCCCTTCTTTTGCAAAGGATAAGTTTGAGGGTCTGCAGTTCCCAACAGGGTAACCTGCTCCGCTTGCATTTCCACACTCTGTTGTTGACCCAGAGAAGCAACCAGCCGACCCGTAACAGCAACACTAGCACCTGTTGTTATGTCGCGTAGCACCGCTTCGTCTATTTTGGCAGGATCGATAACAATTTGCAACATGGCAGCGCAAGAGCCATCGTTGAGTGCAAGAAACACCACATTCTTATTCCCACGCTTGGAACGAACCCAACCTTTTACCGTATGCTGCTCCCCAGCAACTCCGTTCTGTAGAACTTCTTTCACTCGTGTACGCGACATCGCCTATTCCCAATTAATTACTGCCCTTTATCCCAACTTACAAAGTTCATACCCCTTAGAGGTAACACACACCAAGAGAACGTTTGAATTCTAAAAAGAGTACATAAGAGCTTTTTGCAGCATACTTTCTGCGTAAAATTGTGCTCCGCGCCCAAGAAACGAAGAAGGCAAAAAACTCCACATCTCACGCGCAAAAATACGAAAGTAATGCGAGAGTTGGAAAACAATCCCCAAGCCCCACACCAGCATTTTAGACACGCATAGCGCATGCTAAACATCATTTTTATAATCAACCTCGTAAAGGCGAGGCACGCCTCGCCCGTAAAATGCGCGCTGCGTATTTTCAGATTGCATTGCGGTTGTAGCGGCGCGCCATGGCACGCCGTAATAGAACCCCCGCCGTAT
>CAJPTC010000028.1 GCA_905373475.1 Bacteroidia bacterium
TGGGGTAAACAGTATATGTCGGTTCGTTATTTTCGCATCGAAACAGGATTTTTTCTCTCGGAAGGAATTTGGAGAAACGGAGAGAAAAGGCAGGGAATCCCTTCTGAAAACAGATAGGTTTTACTTATACATTTGCCTGCGACTTCCTGTCGTTTCCCTTGATTTCATCGGGGCTGGGAACAAGAATTTTGCCTGCGTACATTTGCATCAAAAAGATAAAAAACGACAATTAAAAACGATATTGATATGAGATTTACTGCCATCGACACCTCCGCTTGGGAGGAACTGAAAAAGAGCATCGAAGAACTGGCTCTTTGTATGCGAGAACATTTCGGCACAAAGCCCGAAGTCCCCAACCTGTTGCACAACGGGGACGTGTGCCGAATACTCAACATCAGCAAACGGACGCTCCAGCACTATCGGGACACGTCCGTGCTGCCCTTTATCCAAATCGGGCATAAGTGCTATTACAAACGTGAGGATGTGGAAGCACTCCTTGCCAAGTCCAACCGCAAATAACCACGACTATGGAATACGAGACCATCAACAAAGAAACACCTGAGATGAAACAACTCATCTCGGGCATTCAGGAAGTAAGCAAGCGTATTCGGGAAATTGCCCAAACGCACCGCCCTCTGTTCGGAGGAGAAATCTACCTCACGGGGCGAGAAGTCTGCCAACGGCTTTTCGTCAGTCCTCGCACTTTGCAAGACTATCGGGACAAGGGCATTATCCCCTACACGCAGATTGCAGGGAAAATACTCTACAAACTTTCCGACATCAACCGACTGCTGCAAGAGAATTATCGGAGATAAAACATTCGCAAGAAGCGTTTTCCTGCCGTTTGGCAGCCATACGGAAAGAATTTGCCGAGTAGTCGTCCAAAAGATACCGAGCAATCTCGCAATCGTTCGGTATTTTTTTGCTGATTACTCGGTATCTTTTAGCAATAAATCAAGACATTTGCGTTATTGGTTCAAGAAATCTCTCTCGTGAGCGAAATCCTCCGACTCCGGAAAAGCAAACAAAGGAGGAAACACTATTGAATTATGGCAAATAAACCATTGCAATTCGTTCTTATGGAACGCAAGATGAATGTCGGTCCTCAGGCAGGAAAGACGGTACAAGTTGCCCATCCTACGGGCAGACATCGTGTAGACTTCCGCAGTTTCTGCGAACGTGTGGCAAAGTCCACCACATTTAACCGTCAAGAAGTGGAAGCTGTATTGAACTACGCCACTGAAATTGCACGTGATATTGTAGCGAACGGCGATATTGTGGAGTTCGGAGATTTGGGTACACTGAGTCCATCGTTCAAAAGTAAGATAGTGCCACAAGGCGAGGTTTTCAACGTGCAGAAGCACATCGAAAAGCCTGTGGTTCGCCTCAGTCCTTCAAAGAAATATTTTACTCTTACCGATGTCACTTACGAACAGACAGTAGCTAAGCCCAAGAAAGGCTCAAAAAAGCCTACTCCACAACCTAATGATGGTGGTGGCTCAAACGACGACGACGGACTTTAATCAAACTTGTGTGGCGATTGCCCACAAAAGGCATTTGCTCCACTTTCTTTCATAATCGAATAACAACTAAAATAAGAAGATATGGCACGAGCGACAACAAAAGTTGATTTACTTGCATCCGCCAATGGGCAATTCGAGAAAATGTGGAAACTCATTGATAGTATGAGCGAGGAACAACAGGTGAGAACATTTGCTGAGGAAATGGCATCGGCTGGTAAAGAAGCACATTGGAGTCGGGATAAAAACCTGCGTGATGTTCTTGTTCATCTATATGAATGGCATCAGTTGTTACTAAATTGGGTAAAAGCAAACAGTAACGATGAACGTAAGCCATTTTTACCTGAACCGTATAATTGGAAAACCTATCCGACAATGAATGTTGAGTTTTGGAAGAAGCATCAAAATACGCCATTGGAGGAAGCCAAAGCAAAGTTAAGAGAGAGCCACAAAGATGTAATGGCATTGATAGATCAATTCTCCAACGATGAACTCTTTGCCAAAGGAGCACTCGCTTGGACAGGAACTTCCCCACTCGGATCTTACTGCGTTTCGGCAACTGCCAGCCATTACGACTGGGCGATGAAGAAAATAAAATTGCATATCAAAACATCTAAGGGATAATGCAAAAGAAATCATAATAGATTACTTGCTATTAAAAGAGCTTGTTTCATTAACTGGAACAAGCTCTTTCCCATACCATATTTACATACTCCTTTATTGTGTCAGTCTCTCCATGTCTCTTGCAATCTTTTGGTCAGTGATTTGAGCATAGATTTGTGTGCTGGCAACGGACGAATGCCCCATCATCTTGGCAATGCTCTCCATCGGAATACCTGCCTCTAAAGTCATTGTCCCGAAACTGTGGCGACCGACGTGGTAGGTCAGTGGAGTGCGAATGCCACAAGCCAAACCTACGGCTTTAAGGTGGGTAAGCAGCTTTCCTTTGCTCATCGTATCGGGATATATCTTGTAATCTCCTCTGCTCTTCTCCTTCGTGTAAAGCGAAAGTATCTGTTCCGCTATCGGATGCAGGGGTATCAAACTCTCCACTTCTGTTTTCTGTCTTGCCTTGCGGATATATCGCCTCCCTTCGCTATTCGTTTCGATTTGCGAAGCTCGGAGGCTCTGCAAGTCGGCAAATGCCAAACCCGTAAAGACAGAGAAAAGAAACATCCTTCGGCTTAGTTCCGCCCCTTCCTCCTGCAACGGGAATGCCAAGAGCTTTGCCACATCGCCTTTGCTCAGGAAACGAGGCTTGCACTCCACGGCTTCATACTTCACCTCCTCAAACGGATTGAGGCGGATTGTCCCCTGGCTGACGGCTCGATACATCAGCCGACTCAACCAACACAAATGCCCGTTTATCGTTGCAGGGGCATAGCCCTCCTTCTTCAAATGGAAGCGGTAATCATCAAAGAAATCTATCGTAAGAGCCGTTAGGGGAATATCCTCCTCGCCACGACTTCGCACAAAGGCGTTAAGCTGTCTGTCGGAACACCGATTGTTGCTATACATTCCCTCGCTCTTGCTTTCTCGTTGGGCTTTAAGTTCTTCCGTACTAAGGGCAAGAAGTGCCGTTGGAGTTCTCCCGATGCCTTGCAGGTAGTTCTTCAGAAGCTGGGCACTGACCGCTCCATATTTGTAGAGTAAAGCATTGTATCCCTGTTCGATTTCTTCCCGAAAGTTTTGCAGGTGTTGATTGGTATTCTTGTCCGTTGTTTCCCCTCGCTTCACACTCCAATCATGGGGAACGACACTTTCTCCTGTGATTATCACTACGCTTGCTCCGTCAATGGTGATACGGCAAAGGATTGCCGTTGTGCCGTCCGCTTTGGTCTTGTTCTTATTGATATAGAATAGAATTTTGAATGTACTGCGCATAATCTTTTTCGTGTGCTGTATGAATGATAAAAACTTTGTCTTCTAAAGCTCCTAAGCTTTCGGGCAAAAGCTTTATTGCTTTCTTCCAAAAGCTTAGGTGCTTTTGAGGGCATATTCTTGAATGTCACAAAGAGAGTTGCAAATCTTCGGTGAAAGAGAGAAATCGCTCGAACTCGTCGAAGAGCTTCTTCGGGGTAACGTGGGCGTATCGCTCAGTCGTTTGGATGTTGCTATGTCCCAGCATTCGACTCACCGTTTCAATAGGAACGCCTCGCTCCAAAGTAATCAAGGTGGCAAAGGTATGCCTCCCAACGTGAGCCGAAAGAGGTATAGAGATACCAGCCCGAAGTTGGAGGGCTTTGAGTTGGGTGAGGTAAGCCGAGTAGACAATAGGCGCAAAGAGCATGCTGCGTTCCTCTGATTTATACCGCTCTATCAAACGCACCGCTTCGGATAGAAGCTTCACACGGCAAAGGGTGTCAGTCTTTTGTCGGCGGAACTTCAACCACAACGCCCCCTCATCATCCGTAAATAGATGCTCACGACCAAGGGCAACCATATCACAATAGGCTACCCCCGTAAAGCAAGAAAAGAGGAAGAGATTACGAGCTGTTTCCAACTCCACTTCATACGGCTCAAAAGTCAAGGCTTGCAACTTATCCAATGAAGCTCTGTCCAATGCACGAGGTTGTTTGTTCTCTCCTCGTTCAATCTGTATGTGAGCGAACATTTGTCGCTCTGTCAAGCCCTCACGATACGCCAAACGGCAGACTTTCTTCACCACTAAAGCCATCTTACGATAATAACCTTGCGAATATCCCAACTTCCCGACAGAATAGTGTTGCAAGCATTCCAAAAAGTCTTCCTCTATCTGTCCGAAAGAAATATCTGTCGTGTGATACTTCTCTCGGATAAAGGCTTGCAAGTGCTTGCGAACAGTGTGGTAACTACTCATAGTCGTAGCCTTTATTTCGATGCCCACCTTTTGCTCCATCTCTTCGACCATTCGGTCGTATCGCTCCAAGAAGGTGGTTTGAGTTTGCATACTTCCTTGGAACTGCTCCTTGATGTCTGTCGCCGTAAAGACCGCACCTCGCTCACAAAGAACTCGATAAGCCGACTGCACCGAAAGAAGCAAGCGTTCCAACTTGCCATTCGTTGCCACCGCTTCGCGACTCTTGCCATTCAGTCTACTCTCACGAGCGTTCCACAACTTGGGGTCGCACGAGAGCTTACAACTGAATTGGGCGATGGTTCGCCCGTATGTTATTCGTCCCATTATCGGGGCGTGCCCCGACTTGTCCAATCCGCTCTTTTTCAGGTAGAGCAACACCTTCATTTTGTCTGTTTGCATATGCTTCTTTTTTATGGGCAAAGTTACCCGTTACCGAAGCGTTCTCAGCTACGCAAAACATTGTATTACAGAGCATAAGTGCCGTAACGCTAGAAAGGTGAGTTACCGAATACTCTTCTGTCAATTACCTTCATCTTACCTCTTCGTTACCATTCAAGGAATGGACTAACGATTTGGTAACGGAACTTCTGCATAAATCCACGCTTTCTGCACTTTTATCCTCTGTGTAGAGTATAGAGAAATACTGCAAATGCCTCTCATTTCCATTTACTTACCTCTCATTCTCTCTCTAATGCCCTTTCCGCTGATAGTTCCAAACGGCTTTTTTATTTGGAATCCCGCCCAAAACGAAGAGTTCCGTTCTACGATTACCGATGTTTACGATACTGTAGGAGCGTATTTAGGGCAGCGAAAACTGGTAAACGATAAAAACTTTTCCTCAATTAACGATTGGATTATTACAACCCGCAAGCGACAGGATGAGAAACTTATTGGATATATGGTCGCCAAGGCGGCTGATTTTCAAAACAATAACTACAATTTTATTGTAAACTCAAAGCAGCAACTTCCCGATCCGCGGGGAACACTGGTTACGGATAAAAATTTAATTGAAATCGCAATTTATTATAGCGTAAGGCATTGCATAAAGACGACTTGGCTAAACGACCGCGATCTGTTTCATTATCCTGAAAACGGTTGGCAAACAGACGTTGAGTTCCAGACTGATTGTCTGGCGTTTACTCTTTTCTCCAATAAAATCCAAAGCCAATATGGCGTCAATCATTGGATTCCCTTTACCGAACAAGAGGTAAATGCACACGCGCTGTTTGAGAGCCACTTTATGACAGACTTCATGCGCGGACGATGCGCCTCAGGCGCAAGTACTAAGAGCGAGGTACTAGATACTACGCAAAGCGAAGAAGAAAAACAAACCCTGCAACGGACTGGGACGCTGCGCGACTTGGCACAAGAACAGTCGTTTGTACCTACCAAACCGCTCGTCTTTTCTCCCGAAGCTACTGCGGTATTTGACGCAGGGCACGAGCTATGGCGTTATTACCATGCACAACCGAATGCTAACCCCAATGCGTCGTACTACGACATTCGGGAGTATTTCCAAGGGCGGTCCGTGCCCGGACGGGGCAATAGTGCGACAAGCGATCAGAATTCGCGTAAAAGGAGAATGAATAGCAGAAGTGAGGATGCCGAATACAATCGTCTCTTGGGCAATTTGAAGGCAGCCATGGAAGCGCTCCGCCTCAAGATTGTGCCCAAGGTTTACGAATACGGTTTTCTGATAGAATAGCCGTCGTTGTACGTTACACAAATAAATGATTATCAGATTTGTATGTGCATTTCGCATGAAATAAATTGCACAAACTCGCTACTTGTGCCTACTTTTGTTGAAACATTATAGCTATATGTATTATGAAGAGATCTGCTTTATTACTACTAGGAGGGTGTGCCATGGCATTGCTTGCGGGCTGTAATTCGCCCCAACCAACAGCGTCGGAAACCACCACGACAACCAAATTGCAATGCCCCATACCTCCCATCGTCGATGGGAAATTTACCCCCGAAGTGATGTGGGCAATGGGGCGACTGACGGGTTATGCTCCATCGGCGGATGGCAAACTGCTCGCCTACACCGTTACGCGCTACGACGTGAAAGAAAACAAGGGTTGGTCAGACCTTTTCCTAAAGAACTTGGAAGACGGTACTATTAAACAGCTAACCGATTTTAACGCACAGGTTTACAACATTGAGTGGCGTGGAAACGACAAACTCCTTTTTGCCTCCTCACACGAAGGAACACCGCAGATTTATAGCATTAAGACGGATGGAACAGCGCTGACCCGCCTCTCCGACGTAGAAACTGGGATCGATGGCTTCCGCGTATCGCCCGATGGTGCTCAAATCGCCTACATTTCCACAATCCCCATCATCCCGCAAGTAAAAGACAATTACCCCGACCTCGATAAGTCTACAGGCAAGATATACGACGACCTTATGTATCGCCACTGGGATGTGTGGGACGACGGATCGCGCAGCCACGTATTCGTAGCATCGTTCGCCAACGAGAAAGTCGGCAACGGGAAAGACCTCCTAGAGGGCGAACCCTACCACTCACCACTGCGCCCCTTTGGTGGCATTGAAGAGATTGGGTGGAGCGCCGACGGAACGCTACTAGCATACACAAGCAAGAAGCTCACGGGCAAAGCCTCGGCTTTCAGCACAGACTCCGACATTTACCTCTACAACCTTGCAACGAACGAGACCCGTAACATCACAGAAGGCAATTTGGGGTACGACCGTTGCCCTGTTTTTTCACCCGACGGCAAATACATAGTTTACACCAGCATGGAGCGCGGCGGGTTTGAGGCAGACCACGAGCGCCTTATGCTATATGACCTCGCAGCAAACACCAAACGCCAACTCTGCCCCGCTTTTGACTACTCGGCAGCCTCCATGGTTTGGATGCCACAAAGCGACGGATTCTATTTCGTATCAGGTGTACGGGGCACTTTCCAGCTCTACAAACTGATGCTTGCAGAGGAAATGCCACAAGCACTCACCACGGGGCTTAAAGATTATCACTCTGTGAGCCTAGCGGGCGATTATCTATTTGGCGACGTGGTTTCTATGGTTTCGCCTGCCGAAGTGTACCGAGTAACGTTAGCCGACGGGAAACAGGAAAAAGTAACCGAGATTAACGACAACATCCTATCACAGCTCAAAATGCCCGAGGTACGCGAACGTTGGACCAAGACAACCGATGGGCAACAAATGCTAACCTGGGTAGTACTTCCCCCGAACTTTGATAGCACCAAGAGCTACCCAACACTCCTTTTCTGCGAAGGAGGACCTCAGAGTCCGCTCACACAGTTCTGGAGCTTCCGCTGGAATTTGTCGCTCATGGCTAGCCAAGGTTACATTGTAGTAGCTCCGAACCGACGCGGCGTACTTACTTTTGGTCAGAAATGGACAGACGACATCAGTAAACACCACGGGACACAAGAGATGCGCGATCTCCTCGCTGCTATAGACGATATGGCCAAAGAACCATGGGTAGATCAGAATAGACTTGGGGCTATAGGAGCATCCTACGGGGGATACACCGTAAACTGGCTTGCGGGCAACCATAACAAGCGGTTCAAGGCCTTTATTAGCCATTGCGGTATCTTCCATAGCGAAATGGAATTCTACACCACAGAAGAAATGTTCTTCGACGAATGGGAAATGGGCGGCAAACCATGGGAAAAGAACAACCCCGTAGCGCAAGCAAGTTTCAACCAAAGCCCCCACAAATTCGTTGAGAAATGGGATACACCCATCATGATTATACACGGTGGGCACGACTTCCGTATTCCATACACCCAAGGTATGGCAGCCTTCAACGCGGCTCAAATTATGGGTGTTCCGAGCCGTTTCCTCTTCTTCCCTGACGAAACCCACTGGGTATTAAAACCACAAAACGGGTTACTCTGGCAACGGGAGTTCTTCCGCTGGCTCGACACCTACCTGAAAAAGTAATTTTAACGGACTAAAAAAAATGAAAATCTTTCTAGATACAGCCAATCTTACCGAGATTGAAGAAGCAGCTTCGTATGGCGTCTTAGACGGCGTAACGACCAATCCCTCGCTGATGGCAAAAGAGGGCATCAAGGGGAAAGCGGCAATAGACGAGCACTACAAACGCATCTGCCAATTGGTGGGAGAAGGCGACGTGAGTGCCGAGGTGCTGGCAACCGATTTTGATGGGATGCTAAAGGAAGGGAAGCTGTTGGCTACCTTGCACGAAAACATCGTCGTAAAAGTACCCTGCACCCAAGACGGTATTAAGGCTATTGCTGCGCTTGCAGAAGAAGGGATACGAACCAATTGTACGCTCGTATTCTCACTGAGCCAAGCCCTCCTAGCAGCCAAAGCAGGTGCTTACTACGTTTCGCCCTTCGTCGGACGTTTGGATGACATCTCCGAGGATGGTATCGCACTCATTACCGATATTGTAGATTGCTACGAGCATTACATGTTCGATACCGAGGTGCTAGCCGCTTCCATTCGTCACCCGCAGCACATCTATCGCTGCATTAAGGCGAATGCCGACGTGGTTACGTGCCCTCTCTCAGTACTTAGAGCCCTGTTCAAACACCCATTGACCGATGCGGGCTTAGCAAAGTTCATTGAAGACTCTAAGAAAATGAATTAGTATTTCCGTTAGCGGGAATTTCAAAAAGCGCAGCTCTTGTTTGAGGGCTGCGCTTTTTATTGGCTGAAGAAGTATCCCCATCGTTGTAGAACGCATGGCACAATTCTCAATTTACCTCGTACTTCTACCTAGCACCTACTGAATTTTACTTGTGCTTTGAGTGCATGTTCACCCGTCAAATGCGCGATGTGCATTTAATATTATTCGCTTTGCGCCGTAAAACGAGGTTCTCGCGAGAATCTCAAGCAACAGCAGTTTGCGTACTCTGACGCACCGTCAAATAAAAACACCGCAGTACATGAAGTACTGCGGTGCCCCTCAAAATAGTTACATGAGCTCCTCAACTCAATGTAACTACCCACCTACTCTCAACTTAAACTGTTCTGATTCGGAAGACAAAAGTAATACATTTGCTCTACTCTACCAATAGCTAAGTAGAGCTGCGCTCCCATCAGCGATAGTAAACCTTGTGCTGTATCCAAGCTTATCTCGGAATGAGCACTATCCTTGCTATACGTATGCGCACTATCGAACAAGAAATCTGCGGGCTGTACCTCCTTCGTGGTCTCGGCATCAGAAGCACGTACATAGAGCACACATTCCTCATCCGACTTTATTACACCACCAAAAGCAAGCGAACACACACGCGTATTCACCATGCTCAACGATAGCAATAGCTCAAAGACCATACGGAGCTTTTCTACGTCGCAACTAATAAGCACCTCACCACTATGCTGCGATGTATGGTGCATCATTAGCTCATCGGTACGCTTCAAGGACTGGATGTAGGAGCGCATACTTTCATACAAATCGGCAAGCAAAACCGAAAGATCTACTGTTTGCAAATTCAGAACCACCTCTTTACGCTCCAACATGGCAAGCATCAGGATGTTGTTCATCATCTGCATCAGGCCGTGTGCATTGCTATTGATGATCTCCAAACTCTCGCGCACTTCGGCATCTACATTTTGCGAAGTGGCCACATACTGCGACAGCCCTACAATGGCATTCAGCGGCGTACGTAACTCATGCGACACATTGCCCAAAAAACTTTCCTCCATCGTGCGCTTCTCTCTTCCAGCCGCTGCCGCCATAGTACCCACAGCAGCCAGCTCAGCACCGCGCGACATGCCAGACGCTGTGGGGGAAGGAGTCGTTGCCGAGCTCCCCGAAAGAAGCAATACGGAGGATACACTTACCAAGCCTAACACAAAAAATATCGTCAACCCCATAGAGTTCGTTTCCCACGGCGCAGTGTTTACGCGTTCGCGCGTCGTTTCTACGGAGGGAGCTTCCGAAACAACGGGTCTTGTCGAATCGCTTGTCCATGACCCCCAAAGTAACCCTTGTCGGATGCCATCCCACATACCGTAACGCGCCAAGGTGAGGTTGTACGACAGACTGTCAATGGCCTCGCGCTGCTGTATGATGGTGTCCTCAAGGAGAACGATAGTCGCTTCATGCTGCGCAATAACCTCGTTGCGCTCACGTAACAAAGAGACGTAATCCACTGGTTTTTCCTGCAAAGGCGGCTTTGCCACTGTGGTCTGCACTTCCAGCGTTACGTTTTGCCTCGGACTTCCATTGCGGGGCGCTAATTTTGCCGAGACGCTGAGCCCCGAATAGGTTTTAATGTTAGTAGGGTCTATTGTGAACGACCACTCATGCACCATCCCGTCAGGATCCATCTCCTGCGGCATAAGCGCCGCCATCCACCCCTTGCCAAAATAGGGCTGTTCACTCACAATCAGCACAGGGTAGTTTTCAAAGAACTTCGAGATTTTGGGCATATAAACCATAGCCGACGAGCTGACAAAAATCAGGTTCGGGTACAGTATCTTGTTGCGACTCTCCCAATTGGTGGTAAGAGTAACCTGCACAGACTTGCCGCGCACCTTGTGTTTCTGGAAATACTGCGTGAACTTGTCGCTGAAGTCAGAGGGTGTTCCCACGTACTCTATAAAGAACTGTGGCTGACGCTTCAGGTTAGGCCAATAGACTTCGCGAGCGAGCATTGCCACGTGCTCAAGACGCTGATCGGGTTGCGTACGCTTCTGCCCCATTGCAGCAGGTTGCATACAAACAACCCCCACAAAAAGTAGCAAAAAATAAAGCCAACCCAAATATTTTTTCATTACCCACACCTTGATGCCCCGCTTCCCTACTCCTCTTAAACAAAAGTAGCGCTTTTTCACCTAGGCTATTTACCGAAATTACTAAAATGTGCTATTCTAAATATCTTTGTTATGCAACGGCTTCTTTTTAGTGACTAATACCGATTATGGCAAACCTCGTTATTTACAAGGCATCAGCGGGATCTGGGAAGACCTACACGCTGGTTAAAGAATTCCTAGTCAGAGCATTAAAAGGAGGTCATGCAACACCCCATCGGAGCGGGTGGAGTCCGTATACTTTCGCCCATATTCTGTGTGTAACTTTTACACGCAAAGCAACTGCCGAGATGAAAGAGCGCATTATTCGTGCGCTGTACCGCCTAGCTACCAACGACCCAAAAGCCGACTACCGCAACGAATTGTGTCAGACCTTGGAAATAGAACCTCCCGTGCTACAAGAGCGCGCAAAGCGTTGCCTAGAGGCTATTCTTTACAACTATTCTGCCCTGAGCGTCTGCACCATAGACAGCTTCATTCAACAAGTGTTTGATTCGTTGGTGTGGGAGCTAAATCTTAAACCCGAGCAACGGGAAACGACCAATGCAAATGCCTTGCTGGCCGCGGCGGCGCAATATCTACTACAAAATCTTTCTACCGATACCACCGAGGCTAAAGCCGTTTACAACTGGTGTGCAAACCATGCACAAGATGCCCTTTTACGGAATGGCAACTGGCGAACAGAACGAAAGCTCATTTCGCGCGGCTTCCAACTCTTTTCCGACGACTTTGTACTTCTCCCGCAAAGCGAACGAGACACCCTATTTAGCTTGCAAAATTTTCAAGCTATGCAGGAACTGCTACTTGAGAAGCAAGAGCAACTTTTAGAGGCTGCAAACGCTTGTTTCTCTCAAATGGAGAGCGCGCTAAACGAGGCAGGAATTGCAACAGAGGATTTAAGCAACGGGAACACGGCACGCAACGGCTGGGTTGCAATGCAGAAGCTAGTAGAGAAATTGCGCCAAAAAGAGCCTCTAGAGATTTCAAGCACCATAAGGAAATGGAGTGGCGATGTGGGATGTTGGGTAGCTAAAAGCCGCAAAGAACGAGATAGTATTCTCCATACTATTGAAACACAAATACTTGACGACTATAACAGGCTCTGCGATCTCATTCCAAGCTTCAATACCGTCGTGTTGGCACTCCGCAAACTCCCAGCACTAGGACTGCTCAACGAATTGCGTTCGTCGCTCGATCATGTAGAACGAGAAAAAGGCTTACTACTACTTGCCGATCTTGCCTATATCTTACACGGCGTGGCAGGCAGCGATGATGCTTCTTTCATCTACGAACGTATGGGCGTACGTTTCCAAGCACTGTTCATCGACGAATTTCAGGACACCTCGCGCTTGCACTGGGAACTACTGAAACCCTTTGTAGGCAATGCCATTGCCGAGGGCGGTATGGGGCTACTGGTGGGCGATGTAAAACAAGCTATCTACCGTTGGCGCGGTGGCGACTGGGAGCTACTAGACCACGAGATTCTGCAAGAAAACAACGGATGGGAAAAGGAAGAGAGGGCTCTAGATACCAATTTCCGTAGTGCGCGCGAAGTGGTCGAGTTCAATAACACGCTTCTCGAAAACCTGCGTGAGGAAATTAAACAACAATATGTGGGAGGTTTCAGCAATCTATACCCTGAGGACGTTGTAAACGACGGTAAAACGCTTTTAGAGGAATTCCAACAACGCATTGATGCGATCTACACAGTGCAACAAGCGCCTCGCCCCGATGCGCCTATTGGCTACGTAGAGTTGGCTTTATTTCCCGTCGTCGAAAAGAAAAAAGAGCCTGCCTCCGAAGAAAACACTGAAAAAGAGGAAGAAGCAAGCACGGAGGCAAGTTCGGAAATTCTCTATACTCTAGAAACCATCAAAAAACTCCACAACGAAGGCGTTACACTCAGTCAGATTGCCATTTTAGTGCGCGAAGGGCGTACAGCCCAGCTTTTCGCAGAAGCTCTTACAAAGGCTGGCATTGAGGTCATTAGTCAGGATGCATTCCTACTAGACAAATCGCAGGATGTGCAAATCATGCTCGCCGCGTTGCGAATTGCCATCGGACAGGAGCAAACGGAAGCGCATCACGAAAGCCTAGATGTTATGCTCCTTGCCCAGTTCTTTGAAAAACTAGATCACGCCAACGACCAGCACGGGGCATTCTGGACCAAAGAGCGCAACCCAAACTATAGCGAAAATTTGCAGCACGCTTTACAATGGCTACGCAGCATGGCTACGCTCCCACTGCTCGATCTTTTCGACAACATTGCCTACGGGCTGCACCTCCCCAGTGCGCCCAGCGAGATGCCCTATTTCTCCAATCTACGCGACAGGGTCTATGCTTTTCAAAAAAGTGGCGAAAACGGCACTTACCAATTTCTCACTACCTATGAGGAGGAAGAGGCGAGCCGACGCACCATAGAAGCGCCTACGAACGAAAATGCCGTGAACATAATGACCATACACAAGTCCAAAGGCTTGGAGTTTGAAGTCGTTATTTGTCCAGAGATAGATTTTTCGCTCTTCAGGAGTAGCGACAGCGCACTGATGTGGGCAGAGAACGTGGAAATAGACAAGAAGACGCTACCGCGTCTTCCGCATGGGAACGAGAAAATCCATTTTGCATCGTACTTTGCGCCCAATCTCTTGGAAGAGTACTACCGAGCAGCAGTAGATACTCTAAACCTGCTTTATGTGGCATTTACGCGGGCAAAATACCGCCTTTACCTTGTAACCACAGAGGTAAAAGAGAGTAAAACACTTTCCAATAATCTGGGTAGCTACCTAATTCCAGCCCTCAAAAAAACTTTTGAGACCCTCGGTGCAAGTAACTCGAACATCCCAGAACAAGAGCTTGGAAATAAGCCGCCAAAAATTCTTTACTACGGCGAGATGCGTGCTCTACCATCTGCATCGCACAGCACTACCACGCAACTACTCCGCCCACGACAATATAATGCCAACGACCGCTTCCAAGGTGTTCAGATTAACGTTAGGCAAGCGCTGGACGACTCTTCACTTACCTTCGATGAGCTACTAAAGCGCAGTCAGGCAGCCACACTAGGTACACTGTTGCACAAATTTATGATGGGCGTAAACACTACCGACGATCTCAGTCTCCTTGCAGAACACCTAACACGCAACAAGGTTTGCACAAACGAACAGGCTACTCAGATTGTAGCAATGCTCCGCGATGCTATGCAACAGAACGCCTTAAAAGCTTGCTACGAAAAGGAACAAGAAGCATGGGCAGAGCATGAATTTCTAGATAAAGGAGGGAAAATTGTACGCCCTGACCGTATCGTATTTTTTGAAACGCATACGGTGGTCATCGATTTTAAGTTTGGTAACGAACAACCACAGCACAAAAGGCAGATTTCACGTTACAAGGCGCTACTGACCGAATTGGGCTACCCAACTCCCCAAGGCGTTCTGTGGTACATCAACGTACAGGAGGCAACCTACAAAATTGTGGGCTGCTGAGTACTTCACCCAACAGCCCACCTATATTGCAAAATACGTAAGTTGCACCTACTACTTATCTTCTCTTTTTGCGTAAAACTCCAGTTTCTCGGTCTCCGAGATTTTTAGCGAGACCTGCAACGATCTCCATTGCCGCATGTAGCAAGCACTCCCCGCGAGGAAGTGGCTGCTCATATCTGCTGTAAATGTCACAATCCCTAATTTATTCCCTTCAATCTTAAAACGAAGATTGGGCATATCGCGCATATCAAACAGGAGTTCATCTTTCGCCATATCGGAAGTACGTACAGTAACAGTCCCTTCTTGCACTTTCACCTGTTCGTCGTTTCTCTTCAATTTGTACTCGCCTTTCCACTCGCCAGTTATATACTCCATATTCGTTCCGAGCGCATTTTCTAAAGTCTCATCCAAAGCCTTATCGAGATCCTCTTTAGTGCATGCTGTAGCAAAGATTAGAGCAATGCCCATTGCTACATAAAAAAATACATTCTGTGTTTTCATTTAGCTTGCTTTTTTGATTCCCTAGACAAAAGTCGGAAAATTTACACAAATCGTCTCTGCACATCTATCCCCATTTCAGGATAAACGGAACTTGCAAAACACTGCAAGACGCCCCGTTTTGACGCTTGCAAAAATTAAAGCCACGTATTTTGGGTGGATAAAACCGATGGAGGCGCTACCGAATTCCCCTTAGAGATTGGTATCTTGCACCTCGAGCTCCATGCCATCCAGACCAACGTGAACATGCGAGGGCAACATGCCTTCAAAAGAGGCTACTGGCCCCATTTCGTGGCTCAGGTGCGTAAGATATGCTTCACGTGGCGCAAGCTCAGCAATTAACTGTAGTGCCTCGCTCAAACTTAGGTGCATAGGGTGCTGCGTATGACGCAACGCATTGATTACAAGCACGTCCAGATCGTGCAGAAGCTCCTTGCTCTCTTGGGGCAAATAGCTACAGTCCGTGATGTAGGCAAACTTGCCTATTCTGTAGCCAAGGATGGGGAGCGCCCCATGAAATACGCGAAAAGGGAGGAGTTCTAGATCGCCTACCTGTACAGAGGAAAAAGGCTCTTTGAGCTCATGCACCTCGAGGTCTGGTGCACCTGGGTAACGCTTCTCGGGGGGCATAAATGCATACGGGAAATGCATTTCCAGTGCCTTTATTACGCGTTCTTCTGCATACAAAGGCATTGCACCCCGCAGAATCCAATTGTAAGGGCGAATATCGTCTAAACCCGCTACGTGGTCACTATGCTCGTGTGTTACAAAGACAGCATTGAGGTGTGTAAACCCGCCACGTAACATTTGCTGTCGGAAGTCTGGCCCTATATCAAATGCAATTTGCGTACTACCACTGTCAATGACAGCAGCAGTACGCAAACGTTTGTCGCGAATATCGCTAGACTGGCATGCGGCACAGCGGCAACCTATTACAGGAATCCCTTGCGAAATTCCCGTTCCCACAAGATGAATGCGCATACCCTAGCTACAAGTTACTTTTTAAGGCTATCGGCAAAAGCACGCCCTGCACGCAATGCCTTCAGGTTGGCTTCTACCACATCTGCCCCTTTACGCCCGAAGATAGCTTCAATCCCCTCCTCGAATTTCGAAAAGTCTATCATGATATAGGGCGACGCAGCCCCCAACATCACCACATTGGCAGCACGTGCAGAACCAGCTTCCTTGGCGAGTTTGTCGGCATCTAGCACAATGTGACGCGGGTAAGCCTCAATACGCGCCATAACCTCTTCTATATTGGGGTAATTCGGAATGTTCTTAAAGGGCTCGGAACTCGTGATAAGATACCCCTCCTTATTAAGGTAAGGCAGATAACGCAAGCTTTCCATAGGTTCGCCCGACAGAATAATATCGCAACGACCCATAGGGATAAGGTCGGAGGCAATTTCACCATCGGAGAGACGTAGGTGCGACTGTACATCGCCACCCCGTTGGCTCATCCCGTGAGTCTCAGCTTGTTTCAGATTCAAGCCGCTAGCTACGGCAGCGTGTCCTATGATGGTGGCAACCGAGAGAATCCCTTGTCCACCAACCCCTGCTAAAATAATATCGGTTTTACGCATTGCTCGTTAATCCTTTCCCTTATTACTTCTCGCATTCTTTACCAGCTGCTGCCTCTTGCGCCGCTTTAGCCTTCTTTTCTTCTGCCTTTTTCGCGCGTTGTCTCCGTTCAAACGTCTGAACACATTCGCGCTGCGGAATGATAACCGAAACTCCCTTGTATTCGAGTTCTTCCTTCAGCACGGCCATGTTCTCCTTCAAGTTCTTTTTCAGAGGCACTTGCAAACGTATATGCGCAGGATCTACACCGAGCCCCTCGCAAATCTTTACAAGGTGACCGAAAGCCGCAGAATCTTGTCCGCCCGTCATACCTGTGGTAGAATTGTCGGAGATTATCACCGTAATGGGGCTATTCTCATTGACAGCATCGAGCAACCCCGTCATACCACTATGCGTGAAAGTAGAGTCGCCAATAACCGCCACAGCGGGCACTAGACCAGCGTCAGCAGCTCCCTTTGCCATGGTGATAGAAGCACCCATATCAACGCACGTATTGATAGCATTGAAAGGAGGAAGCGCGCCGAGTGTATAGCATCCGATGTCGGCAAAAACACGCCCTTGCCCATACTCTGCCATTACGTTGTTCAGCATCTCATACATATCGCGGTGTCCGCAACCTGGGCAGAGTGACGGCGGACGCCCTGCTACAAGTTCGGGGATCGGAGCGCCTTCTTCGATAGGACGCCCAAGTGCCTGTGCTACCAGATTCGGATTAAGCTCGCCATCGCGAGGTAGTAACCCGTTCAAACGACCGCTAATCTTCTTCCCTTCGTTGAGATAACCGCGCAGCATCTCCTCAACCATGGGCGAACCTTCCTCCATAACAATAAGCTCGGAGCAGTAGTCGTAAATCTCTTTTACGAGCTTACGTGGCATCGGGTACTGTGTAATCTTCAGGATACTATACTCATGCTTTTCTGCACCAAGCACTTCCATGAGGTAGTTGTAGGCAATACCCGTGGTGATAATCCCCACACCATTGGCTTTCCCCTTTACAAGCTTGTTGTAGGGCGAAGCGTCAGAGTCAGCTTCCATTTTGGGTTGCATTGCCAGCAACTGCTTGTAGTTGCGTTTTGCAATAGCAGGTAATAAAACAAATTGACGCGGATCTTCGGGCAGCGACATGGTGTTCTGCGCCTTCTTCTCTTTTACCAACTGCACGCCCGCACGCGAGTGCGCCATACGTGTTGTAACGCGGAGTAACACGGGCGTATTCATAGCCTCGGAAAGCGCAAAGCCCTTGCCTACCATTTCGTAAGCCTCCTGCTGATTGGAAGGCTCAAGGCAAGGTACAAGCGCGAAACGCGCGTAGTTACGGCTGTCTTGTTCGTTCTGCGAGCTATGCATCGAGGGATCGTCTGCCACAAGTACTACAAGCCCACCGTTTACGCCCGTAATAGCAGCATTCACAAATGCATCAGCGGCTACATTCAGCCCAACGTGCTTGAAGCAAACCATCGCCCGCTTGCCAGCGTAAGACATCCCAATTGCGGCCTCCATCGCGGTCTTCTCATTAGCCGACCATCTGCGGTGAATTCCTAAGGTAGCAGCCTCTTTCGAGAGCTGTACATATTCCATGATTTCGGTACTGGGCGTCCCTGGGTAAGCATAAACCCCCGACACACCTGCATCGATTGCACCCTGGGCTATCGCCTCGTCGCCCAGCATCAAGCGTTTCTCCATATTGCAATCCTCTTATGTTTTCAAGTATGAGACTTTAGCGTCCTTATTATCAACACGAAATTACTACTTCTGTTGCGAGCGGAGTGTTTCTAGTGTCTTTTTAGAAAGAATATAAAGTCTGTAACCATTGCACCCAAGCTGGAGACTAAGAAAACGTTCTCCTCTCTTTGTTTTACCAAATTCCGATACGTTCCTTGCAATCCTACTGATACTTAATAGGTTTTGGTGTTACCTCGGAGTAACCTATCTTTGTGCAGGCAAAAAAGGGATTTAAGTTCCGAGAATCAGTTGGATATATGAAGAATCGCGAAAATACGGAGCGTCGCATCCTAGCAGCGGTAGATCGTATTGTAGCCGAGAAAGGTTTCGAGGGCATTGGTGTAAACGCCGTGGCGCAAGAAGCGGGCGTGGCGAAGATGCTCATCTATCGTTACTTCGGCGGGCGCGAAGGATTGGTAACTCACTATATCTTGCAGGGCGATTTTTGGTCAAATGTTGCGGTAGATTTTGACAATCAGCTCACGCTTCGTGAGAATCTAAAACTTCTGTTTCGGAAACAAATTGAACAGCTCCAAGAGAACGTCTCAATGCGCCGGTTGCTACGTTGGGAATTGGTAACCAACGATACATTGCCCGATTTGCTTTTTGAAAGACGCGAAGCCAATGGACGCACCATTATCGACGCGCTATGCACTCTTACCCATGCTTCGCGCACAGAGGTAGCCGCACTCTCCGCCATTCTGTCGGCCTCTATGAGTTATCTGGCATTATTATCCGAACGTCATTCCCAATACAACGACCTCGATCTGCGAACCGCTGAAGGGTGGGAAGCCATCGAAAAAGGGGTTGACTTGGTTATTGATATGTGGTTGGAACACGTAAAACGAAGTAACACAAACTAGCACAACAAACAAATGTTAAACCAAATGGCTACTCCCAACGCAGATTTTGCGTTTATGGTGGAACAGGCAATTAAAGCACCTTCGGGGCATAACACACAACCGTGGCTTTTCGCACTCCGCGAGAATAGCATTTCGATCTATCCAGACCGTACGAAAGCGCTACCTGTGGTAGACCCGAATAATAGAGAACTTTTTGTGAGTTTGGGCTGCGCCACTGAGAATCTCTGCATCTCCGCAACGCACAAGTGTTACGACCCCATAGTGCAGATAGATCCTGCAAACTCGGAGATTCGAGTAACACTAGCACGCAAGGAACATTGTATTGCAACGCCTCTGTTTTCGCAAATAGCTAGCCGACAAACGAATCGGAGCGTATACAATGCCAAATTGATTTCAGAGGACAAGATAGAGAGCCTGCGTTCGCTGCCGCGCGATCCGAACGTAGCAATTCGTTTCTTTGCTCGCGGTAGTAGTGAATTTAACAAGATTGCTACTCTAATTTACGAGGGAAATCGGATTCAAATGAAGGACTCAGCTTTCCGCGCAGAGCTGAAACAATGGATGCGCTACAATAAGCACCATCAGGATGCTACGCACGACGGATTGAGTTATGCCGTATTCGGAGCTCCGAATCTACCAAAATGGTTAGTGCGCCCCATTATGTCGCACATGCTAAATGCGCGGACTCAAAACCAGAGCGACAAGAAAAAGATTGAATCGTCGTCTCATTTCGTCTTGTTTACTACCAAGCACGATGATATATACGACTGGGTAAATTTGGGCAGGACGCTAGAACGTTTTCAGCTGCGTACTACGGAGATGGGGTTGGCTCATGCCTACATGAATCAGCCCAACGAAATCCCAGAGCTAGAAGAGCTACTTACCAACGAATTAAGATTGGACGACGAGTATCCGACAATTCTCCTACGTATAGGCTATGCGCCACGCATGCCTTATTCTTTGCGTCGTGCACCGCGTTTTTGTATCACGAACGACAGCCTTTGATTGTGGTGATGAGGCTGTTTACCGCAAACAAGCTCCATAGAAGGCATATCTCAATTTGAAAAAAAGGCAGGATTAGCGTAGATACTGAGCGGGCTAGTGGCGTTTTACTACGACCAATAACAAAAGAGGGTGTTCCCCGTATAGGAACACCCTTTATCATACCAAAACAAACTGCCTATTCGGATACTACTTGGAAAGTAATCTGCGCGCTAAGCTCCTTGTAGAGCTTAATCTTTGCATGATATGTACCGATTTCCTTTACAGGGTCTTCAATGGTAATGTCGTGTCTATCCACATTAACCCCTTTTTCCGCCAAAGCTTCTGCAAGCTGTATGGTTGTTACCGAACCAAAGATCTTGCCTGTAGTACTCGTTTTAGCACCAATTACAAGCTTAATCTTTGACAGCTCATTAGCACGCGCACTCGCTTCTTGGCGCAACTTCTCTTCCTTGTGTTGCTGCTGACGCTTGATCTCTTCGTGCTGACGAAGCACAGAAGGCGTTACAGCTACTGCCACTTTCTTAGGAATAAGATAGTTGCGTGCATAGCCAGCACGAACTTCTACCATATCATCCTTATCGCCGAGTCCACGAACATTCTCGGTTAAGATGACACGAATACACCCTTTCTTGAGGGGTTGTTTCAACTGCTCGTTGTTACTATTCACCGCCATTGAAAGTCCCTCCTACTTTAACAAGTCTGTAACGAACGGCAGTAGCGCCAAGTGACGCGCACGCTTGATAGCCTGTGCCACACGACGCTGATACTTCAGTGAAGTACCCGTAAGACGACGAGGTAAAATCTTCCCTTGTTCATTTAAGAATTTCTTGAGGAACTCGGGATCCTTGTAGTCTACGTACTTGATACCGTTTTTCTTGAAACGGCAATAACGCTTCCGCTTAACTTCTACGGTGGGCGGAGCTAAATAACGAATCTCACCTCCACGTGCTTGTACCATTACTTATTCTCCTCCTCATTTTGTTTTGTGCTCTCGCCTTCCGTCTTCTTCATGCGACGCTTGTTTGCGTACTCAAGACCATCCTTATCGAGGCGCACCGTCAAGAAACGAATTATGCGCTCGTCGCGGCGGAACTGAGTCTCGAGACGATCTACCATATCGCCCGCAGCTGCGAACTGGAACAAGAAATAGTAGCCATTCTCCTTCTTCTGAATGGGGTAGGCTAGCTTCTTCAGCCCCCAATTCTCCTCATTTTCCATCTCTCCACCATTACCTGTGATGAAGGAGCGGAACTTCTCGACTGTCTCCTTTACCTGAGTATCAGATAAAACGGGAGTTGCAATGAAGACAGTCTCATAATGATTCATCATTCCTAAACTCTCAAAAAATTGTTGTTAAACACGGGGACAAAGTTACTTAAAGTTTTTAATTCGCTGCACAGGTCTACACTTCTGTTTTTCAGCTGCCTAACAAGTCACTCCTCTGGAAACGAAAAAACGGAACAGAGCGGAAATGCCTTATTTCCACTTTGTTCCGTCTCCAACAATGATAAGAATAAACTAATGCGCACCCTGCTTCGGAGCGTTGCGCAATATTTCTAGAAGCAGATCCCAGAATTTCTTGGTTGTGGGAATATCCAGTCGTTCGTCGGGCGAGTGTACACCACGAATGGTTGGACCGAAAGAAACCATGTCTAGCGACGGATATTTTTCCAAGAAGAGCCCACATTCAAGCCCTGCATGTATAGCGCGCACTACTGGCTTCTGTCCGAATAAATCGGTGTAGGCTTTCTCTGCAACGCGAAGAATCGGAGAATTCGTATTGGGCGCCCAACCTGGGTAACCATCGGAATGCAACACAGTGCATCCTGCCAACAAGAATACACTTTCCACGGCGGTTGCTATGTACTGTTTGGCAGATTCTACCGAACTACGCTGGCTTGTAGCAATTTCCAATGCATTGCCCTCCTCTGCCCTTTTCACCGACGCTAGGTTGGTAGAGGTTTCCACGAGCCCCGGAATTTCGCGGCTCATCTCTATCACGCCATGGTGCATAGTATAGAGCAAGTGGAGAAGCCGCAATTTGTCGGTGTTCATCATTACGGGCATAGGCGTTGCAGGATCAAGCGAGACGCTAATATTAGCCTCCGTAGCCCTATACTCTTGCACCAATTCGCCCCCAAAATGCTGAATGAAGTGTTCCATTTTCGAGACAGAATCTTCGGGAAGCGCTACGATGGCATACGCCTCACGGGGAATGGCATTACGCAAATTACCCCCTTCTAGGATAGCCAGTGCCAAAGGCACTTCACGCTCCAGGTGCATCAAAATTCGTACCAACAACTTAATGGAGTTTGCCAGCCCCTTATTGATATCGTCGCCCGAATGACCACCCGTAAGCCCCGCAACTGCAATTTTGTAAAACTTTGACCCCTCCGCAGGCTTCGTAGTCCGATAGATAAAACGCCCTACTGTGTCTAGGCCACCAGCACAACCTATAAACAGCTCGCCTTCATCTTCCGAATCGAGGTTAAGCAGTATATCGCTCTGAAAGAAGCCCGCCTGAATGGCAAAAGCTCCCGTCAAGCCCGTTTCCTCGTCCACCGTAAAGAGACATTCCAACGGCCCGTGTTGCACCGTGGGGTCTGTTAGAACCGCCAGCTGTGCGGCACAGCCAATTCCGTCGTCTGCGCCAAGCGTTGTGCCTTTAGCACGTACCCAGTTGCCATCGATGTAGGGAATTATAGGATCGCGCATAAAATCGTGCGCACAATCCGAATTCTTCTCACAAACCATATCCATATGGCTCTGGAGGACGATAGAACGTCGGTCTTCCATTCCCGCTGTTGCGGGCTTGCGCATTAGTACATTTCCCACAGCATCGCGGTGTGTTTCTATGCCATGACGCTCACCAAAAGCCTGCAAATAGGCACTTATTTGCTCCTCGTGTTTGGAGGGACGCGGAATCTGGGAGAGTTCTGCAAAATGTTCCCAAAGAATCTTGGGTTCGAGATCTTGAATACGACTCATGGTTACAAAAATTGAGTTTGTTACTGCCCCTTAAAACGCAACAGACGGTGGTAAAGTACCTCGGGGTGCATCTTTTACACCGTTTCTTTATTTCTCGCGTCTTGGAGTCTAATACCCAAAGAAAAAGCCCCACCCAACGGGTGAGGCTTTACTTTCCCTAAACAGGATAAATTACTTCTTAGCCTTGTAAGAAAACTCGATGCAACCCTTTTCACCCTTACGAGTGCTGTTGTTGTCGTTATCTACCTTCGTAATCTTGATGATGTAGAATTCAGTACCTTTCTGCGCAAGGTAAACATCACCCTCTGCAACAGCAGCAACATCTGTGCTAGCTGTAGCCGCCTTGAAGGCTGTCTCTGCATCAGCAACAGTAACCTTGTCATAATCAACAGTAGCTTTTACAAAAGCCGTGTTGTTACCCTTAGGCTTAGAAGCAAGACCATTAACTTCTTTGGAACTCCAACCAGCTACGAAATCTTGCTTTTCCTTAGAAGTGTTCATCATGTAACGATCTTCGGGTTTACCGCTAGCAAGCATTACTTTTTCGCCAGTTTTTAGGTTAAATGCACCGTTCTTACCACCCGTTGCGTGGTTAATAGCTCCTTGCTTTTCAGCATTCCAACCCGTTTCACCAGGATTTGGAGTAGGAGTTGTGCCCGAGAAATTAAAGTCTATTTCCTTTATTGTCTGGTTCTTATCGCTATCAATAGCTGTGATTTTAATCTTACCTTCCTTAACCTCAGCAGGAATCGCCGTTCTTTCAATTTTACCCAACCAAGCCTCTAGAGTCTTTGATTTTTCAAGTGAGAGCTTCGCTAGTTTTGAAGAGGAAGTTCCGTAAGTTACCATGTAGTTAATCTCAGTGACTTTCAGATCTTTCGCTGGCTTTGCTTCTACAACGAGCGCAAAATCAGTTTCCTTAGCAGCCCCTTTTAGAACCTCACCGCCAGCAGTTTTTACTTCAACGGTAGGTGCCGCTTTCTTTACCTTGTCATCTTTGCAAGATGCCATGAATACCATGCTTGCACTTGCTAGCGCTAATAGCGCAACTTTTCCAAAATTCATCCTTACCAAATGTTTATGTTTTGCGATTAAACTTTTCAACTTCTGTTCTAGTTTGCCCCTGCGAACAAACTATGTAACGAACCAATACGCTCAATGTTGTGTTGCAAAAGTAGGCCTTATTTTACAGAAACTCATTCAACTGCTCTAGGTAATCTCTGCAATTCAACCACCACACAACGTCAGTATAACGCAAAGTAGTTGCAATAAGTATACCAATGACACGAATTTATACAACGTAAAATTGTTAAAAGAGGGTAAAAAGGCATGAATGAAAATCTTACGGTGACGAGCGAATGATTTAGGATACTCGCTATTCTACAGATGGTGTACAGCAAGCTGGTGTTACTACTACTACATAGCAGAGCGAAGATTTCTCTAGCTACAACTGTTTGTAAAATAGAGTGCTCTGAGCTGGGTAGAGAATTTACCTACCTTTGCACTGAGACCAATAGAGTTAGATACAAATGGGAGAGGCGGTTCATAAATCGGGCTTCGTGAGCATTTTAGGAAATCCGAATGTAGGGAAATCTACGCTGATGAATGCTCTAGTAGGCGAACGACTTTCGATTGTGACAAACAAGGCACAGACAACACGCCACCGTATTTTGGGGATTGTGGATACCCCTTCCTATCAAATTGTTTACTCCGACACGCCAGGGATTCTGACCCCCAATTATGCTTTGCAAGAGGCTATGCTTGCTGCCGTGAAGCAAACATTTGAGGACTCCGACCTTATTCTCTACATTACAGATACGGTAGAAAAGTTTGATAAGAACCTCCCGATTCTCGAAACAATAGGGAAACTCCCTCTCCCCAAATTGGTACTCATCAACAAAGTGGATCTGACAACACAAGAGAAGCTAGAACAACTCGTAGATCAGTGGTCGCACTTTTGGCCATCGGCAACGGTATTGCCCATTTCGGCGCTTCACAAATTTGGCATAGAGCAGATTCTCCCGTGGATTTTGGAATTACTGCCGACAGGAGAGAAATTTTTTCCAGCTGATACACTCACCGACCGTCCAACGCGTTTCTTCGTAACTGAGATTATCCGAGAAAAGATTCTGGCGTTCTGCGAGGAGGAGATCCCCTATTCGGTGGAAATTGCCATAAAGTCGTATACGGAAGAGGAAGCGATAGATCGTATAGAGGCAGTTATCTTCGTGGCTCGCGATTCGCAGAAGGGAATCCTGATAGGGCGGCAGGGTTCTATGCTGAAACGCATAGGCACTGCAGCACGTAAGGACATAGAGCGTTTTTTGCAGAAGCACGTCTACCTTCGTCTTCACGTACAGGTGAGCGAGAATTGGCGGAACGATGCTGAAAAGTTGCGTGATTTCGGCTACATAGAGTAAGAGAACTCTTTTGCAGTTAAGACGTCGCTTAGCGACAGTTTTTTAGATACTAAATAAAGTTATTCGTTTGTTATGGCAGGAATAGTGGCTATTGTGGGACGCCCGAATGTGGGGAAGTCTACTCTTTTCAACCGTTTAGTGGGGGCGCGTGCCGCTATCGTAGACGAACAAGCGGGAGTAACGCGCGACCGTATCTACGGGAAATCGGAATGGAATGGTCGCGAGTTCTCGGTGATTGATACTGGGGGCTATGTGCATGGTTCGGACGATATTTTTGAGGCTCAGATACGTCGTCAAGCTGAGATAGCCATTCAGGAAGCCGATCTACTATTCTTTGTGGTAGATGTGGTAACGGGCATTACAGATTTGGACATGGCAGTGGCGCAGTTGTTGCGCCAGTCTAAGAAGCCGACTATCTTGGTTGTAAACAAGGTAGACAACCATTTGCGAGTGTCCGACGCATACGAGTTCTATAAGTTGGGGTTGGGCGACCCTTACCAAATCTCAGCAATCAACGGTAGCGGTACGGGCGAGATTCTGGATGCTATGATAAAGCTCTTGCCAGAGCGCGAAGCGGATACAAAGGATCAGCTCCCAAAGTTCACCATCGTAGGGCGTCCGAATGTGGGCAAATCGTCTATTGTAAACGCTTTGTTGGGCGAGGAGCGCAACATTGTAACACCCATTGCAGGTACTACACGCGACTCAATCGATACCCGTTTCAACCAGTTTGGGCTTGATTTCCTTTTGGTAGATACTGCGGGACTGCGCAAGCGCGGAAAAGTGGACGAAGATCTGGAATACTACTCGGTAATACGCGCCATACGCGCCATTGAAGAATCTGACGTTTGTATACTGGTGATTGACGCTACGCGCGGCTTCGAGGGGCAAGATCAGACCATTCTAGACACCATCATCAAGAACAAGAAAGGCGTTGTGATTGTTGTCAACAAGTGGGACTTGATAGAAAAGGATACCCACACATCAGAGGAGTTTGAAAAAGAGATCCGCCGTACCATAGCACCTTTCAATGATGTGCCCATTTATTTCACCTCTGCCATTACGAAGCAACGCATTCTGAAAACGCTCGAAGGCGCTATGCAGGTTTACAAGAACAGGAGCAAACGAATTGCCACAAGCGCCCTAAATGAACAGATGTTGGCGGTTATTGAAAAGACGCCACCGCCCGCCTACAAAGGGAAATATGTACGTATAAAGTACGTAACGCAGCTTCCTACTCCTTGGCCCTCGTTTGCTTTCTTTGCCAATCTGCCGCAATATGTACGTGCTCCCTACAAACGTTTTTTAGAGAATAAGCTCCGCGAGTTCTTTGATTTTCAAGGAGTACCTATACAGGTCTTTATACGGCAGAAGTAACTAGAAACCGCGGAAAGATCTACGAAGTAGAAGGAAAAAGAGAAAGGGCATCGCCATAAGACGATGCCCTTCTTTTTTACAGTAGAAAAGGTACTAATGTACTAGAAGCCGAACAGATCGTTCACCTTAACCTCTACCACTTTCCCGAGTTTGTCGAGCGTTGGGCGATCTACCCCCTTCGGATCTCCAAGTACCGCATAGTCGTAAACGAAGTTACGGATTGTGCTCTTCTGGAAATCTACAATGTCTTTCATCTTCAAGCCAGGAAGCTGCTTGTAGACGAGTGCATCGGGATTCTGATCTATACCCAAATCTTTAAGATAGAAATAGAGATCTGGCATGCTACGTCCGTCATAACGACGTGTGCGAAGCTTTTCGAGCAGACCATTTTGTGCAATTTCGAACGCTTTTTCCGATTCGGGCATGTTCAACAGAATCTCGTTAAACGCCGTCACCGCATCTGGCAACTTGTCTGCCTGCGTGCTGATGTACGAATACATGTTGTAGGGCTCTTCCTTGCGATCGGGGGTACGGTATACGGCAAAGGCACTGTATGCCAAAGCACGCGCTTCGCGAATCTCTTGGAAGACGATGGCATTCATCGAACCACCAAAATACTCATTGTACAAGCGACGCGTTGCCACACGGTTTAGGTCATACTTTTCGCCGTTTGTACCATAGTGCGAGAGGAATACCTGCGTAGCCCCTTCAAAGTTTACAAGGTAAACCGTCGATGAGCCCTGGGGCTGACGTGGCGTAAAGTCATGCAACTGCTTCGGCAATGCTACCAAAACTTTTGCCGCCTTATGCGCTGCCTTCAAGTTCTTAGTCAGTTCACCCTTGGCACTCGGCGTAAAACATACCACAGTGTGAGGCATATCAAACAATGTTGAGACCTCCTTCACGAGATCTTCTGGCTTGAGCGTCTTCAACTCTTCATTGGAGAGTACCGAATTCGTCGGGTTCACAGGACCATATTTCACATAGTCTGTCAGAGCTCCAAAAACACTCTTCGGGTTTAGCAATGCATCTGCACGAGCTTTCAGCGTTGCTTGTACATACTCCTTGTACATTTCAGCGTCGGGTACAAGCGAACGGAGATGTTCTTCTACTAACGCAAGCGTAGGCTGCATCTCTTCATTAAGCCCCGAGATACGTAGCTCTACATTCTCGCCAGTTGACATAAACGAATACGAAGCACCGAGCTCGTACAGCTTGTTGTTAAATTCGGCATTATCGTACTTTGCCGACGAAAGATACTGTGCATATTCTATAGCCGACATGATTGTACGGCTGTGTTTCGTACCAAAATCGAAACGGTATGTAACCTCAAACAAGCTATTCACCGTATTCTTCGACAGAATTACATCCACGCCCTTGTACAGGTTGAAGAACTGCAATTCCTTCTTCACATCGGCAAATACAGGCTTAATAGGAGCGGGGTTCGAGTTCTGAATACGGCGTACGAAATCGCTCACCGTGTCGCGGTTCATACGAATGGGCGTGATAGTCGGTTTTGCAATTTTTACAACCGTATTGTTATCCCCTAAGCGCTTGTAGCAAACGGCATAGCCCGTATCAGATAGGTACTTGTTGGCAAAGGCTACAACTTGTTGTTTCGTAACATTTCGCAACTTGCTCAGAAGCGCCACATCGTCTTTCCACTGGTGACGTGCAAGGAAGGAACTCTGCATTAGTCCTACACGCGCATTGTTCGATTCGAGTTCACGTTGCTGTTGATATTCGCGGTTGCGCACAATCGATTTCAGGAGCGACTCGTCAAAATCGCCTTTACGAATACGCTTTACTTGTTCAAGAATCAGATCTCGTGCATCTTCTAGCGACTGCCCTTCGAGAGGTACCACAATTGACACCAACATATCGTAATCTACTGTTTCAAAGCGGAAAGCTTGTGCCCCCAAAGCTTTTAGCTTGAGATTGATTTCTTGATCTAATAGCCCAGCTTGCCCATTCGAGAGGAGCTCAGTAAGAATTGATACCAAATAATCTTCTTCGCTACTTGCACCAGGCATACGCCATGCAATTGCCGTCATAGCTTGTTGTTTGCCATAAACATTGGTAGTAACCACCTTGTCCAGTGGTGGAAGTGCTGGCGCTTTTAATACAGGGAGGTTCGGGTTGCTACGCATGTCGCCAAAATACTTGGCAATAAGCTTGATAACCTGATCGGGGTCAAAATCGCCCGACATACAAATTGCTATATTGTTTGCCACATACCACGTGTTGTAGTGGTTCAGAATGTTTACAATAGACGGATTCTTGAGGTGTTCCTGCGTACCAATTGTGGTTTGCGTACCATAAGGATACATGGGGAACAGGCTATACATGAGCGAATCTACGAGGCGCGTTACATCGTTATCCATTGTCTGGTTCTTCTCTTCGTATACCGCTTCCAATTCTGTGTGGAAACCACGAATCACCATCTCCTTGAAACGATCGGCTTGTATTTCGCACCAGTTCTCTATCTGGTTCGAGGGGATGTCTTGCACATAGACCGTCATATCGTAAGAGGTGTAAGCATTTACCCCTTGCGCACCTATGGTAGCCATGAGTTTGTCGTACTCATTGGCAATGAGATACTTTGATGCCTCATACGAAACGCTATCTATAACCTTATAGAGCGCTACACGTTTTGCCGAATCCTTAATCTGCCGATACTCCTCATAGAGCTTCGTAATCTTATTGAGGTAGGGCTTTTCTGCCTCATAATTCATCGTACCATAACGCGGCGTACCCTTAAACATAAGGTGCTCGAGGTAGTGCGACAAACCAGTGGTTTCAGCTGGGTCATTCTTACTACCCACGCGCACTGCAATGTTCGCCTGTACACGCGGTTTAGCCTTGTTCACCGAGAGGTAAACTTTTAACCCGTTGGGAAGTGTGTAAATCCGTACCCCTAGCGGATCGCCAGGAACTACAGGTTCCATCTTGATCTCTTGTGCGAAGCTCGTGTTCGGCAGCAAGAAAAATAGAAGTAGCGACAATGTAAGTCCCACTACTCCTAGTCTGTAAATTCTTTTCATACTACTCAGAATGAATTTTTATAGCCTACATCCACAAAAGTAGTATTTTCTATGGTAAACTACCGATACCTACACGTCTGTGTCGCAAAATGGTAAGCGCGTCGGGGTGTTCCATCCTGAAGCCAGATTGTGCCGCAATAAACAAACCCATACTGCACAAAAAGACGCTGCATGCGCAGGTTGTCAGCGTGTGTATCCACCCGCAGGTCGCGCCCCCACTCTCGCGCCCAATCGAAAACAAAGTGTGCAATTCCACCCCGATGCCCGTCACTCGCCAAGCGATGTATCGTCACGTAGGGCGCATCGCGTAACCAAGCACCATCTATTCTCGAATAGGTAGACTCCTCACGTAGCATCAGTACGAAGGTAGCCACCATACTACCATCGTCTTCTACGACGTAACACTCGCCGCGTTCTACGTCGGCTAGTACCGTATCGAATGTATGGGTAGAGTCTTTCCACTGATTGACGTTGCCATCCGTGCGCATTTGCATTAGACCTGTTTTTAGGAGCGCGAGGATATGTGGAACATCTTCTCGCGTCGCGGGTCTTATCGTACGTTCCCCCTTCATGTTTTACTCACGCATGGGGTCACCAGGACAGGTTGTAACAGCATTACCACAAAGCCAACGTTGCTGAATCCAGCCTGTGTATTTCGCATCGATTGTTTGTACTTTGCACCAATCGCCATGAATTTCCATAGGGCGCAGAAGTAGCTCGCTACTAAAGGTGTAGAGCACTTTGCTCGTTGTAGAAGCTGCGGCATATAGCGACAAGGTCTGTGCGCCGTAGTTCCGCGTGCGTACGGCTAATTCCGAATAGTAAATCCAAGTAGGGGCACTGACCTCAATCTCAGAGGCCTCGCCCGTGTTGATTTTGCTACATATCCGCCACCAACCATTCTTCGGAGAACAAACAGAGAACATATACTCGCCTTTTTCCTCTAAAGTACACACCGTCTTCCCTTTAGGAGCATCGTAGAGTAGCACTGCCCCGTCAGAAGGTTCTACGTAAACTTCAATGCTCTCTTTGGGATTCGTATTCTGTGCACATACGCGCATCCCACCTCCTTGCAGCAAAGGTACAATGAGCAACAGTACTGCAAATACCGAAACATTCCAAACCGTTTTATTCATAACACTATTATTTCTTTATACTTAGTATTACAAATATAGAAAATTCTTGCAATTGCACAGTTCTGAAACAACAAGAATCAAAGAATATTACATGATGCATCACGTATCATAAAAGGAGGAGCCATCCCTGCTCTACAATACAGTGTATTAGCGATGTGGCAAAATACACAAACTACTGTGTTGTTTGAGAAATTTTGGGGCGGTCACGTACGTCTGTACGCTCCCCTCTCCCTAATTTTCAGCGCCTTACATTTTACGTACTCAGACCAAACCTACGCGAAGAGCGTTCAAATTCCTGTTTTACAACACCCTCTACGTATGTTATTGGGCGAGTAGGCGCACGTGCAATTAAATAGCGTGCTGTATTAGATAGTTTCCCCCCTCATTGAACAGCAGATCTATAACCGAGACATTCGGATAAAAAGGGAGTCTATCGGCAAAAACTTGATAATAATGCAACTGTTCGGGGCGCGGCGTTTTGGGGTGAAAAGCCGTGCGCAAATCTACGATTTCAGTGCACGGTACAGCCTCATACGTTTGCGTAAAAGCAATGGGGCGTTCTAACTTAAAGGCGCGCAGTAGGAAATAGAGCAATGCCGTATTGTAGTCTAGCAAAGTGGTAGGACGGCTGAGCAGCAGGGCGCTCAATTCATCAAAGTAATGGATAAAAAAAGGCGCTGTGGCATACGCGGTACGCAGAGCTCGTAGGAGCTTTGTTTGCCACGGTGTTCTGTACTCAATCTCCACATCGGCAATTGGCGCACTTTGCCCTGTATGAGTATGTAACACGGGGATAGTAAGCTCCTGTACGCCTTGCGAGGTTACAATCTCGCAACGGTTACGATACGATTGCTTCTGGTAATTTTCGTGCGCCTCTATGAGCACGTTGTCCGATTTGGCAATAGCCAAAAAGTAATCAACAGGGGGAAGAAAGGCGGTTGTAAAAAGAGTCGTCACGCTGTTACAATCACGAGGTTAAATGATGCTACCCTATTTATACCCTCTTCTATTACGCGCGGCAAGCTGAGTAACAGAATATCTTTCAGTTCTGTTCTTGCTGAGGCAAAAAGCAGGCGTAGCACACAAAAGAAGATTTTTAAGCTTCCTAGCTCAGAATTACGGAAATAAGCAGGAAAAGCAGATGTGCAAAAATACCAGCACTGATGCCCCCTAATGTCTGTGCAAGAAGCGCTTTTGAGGTTAGTTTACGGAAACCAATAGAATCGAACATCGCTGCGTATGTACTCAAAAAACCGCTCCAGCACATACCAATCGCCGTAAATACAGCTACTTCGTTGCCTCCCAAAACGCCCTCAGAAATAAAACGGGGTATAAGAGAAAGCGCAGCACCCACTGAACCTAACGAGGTGACGGGGAATGCAATAAGGCTCGGCGACTCAAAACCAAAAAGATATTCAAAGACAAACCCGATTTTGCCAGCCAGCCACGTAAGAATAGGGACACCCTCGCCTGCCAGCCCTTGGTATCCTGCCACGGGGTCTTTAGGACCGAAAGTAATGATCGTGATGAAGGTGCTGATGATGAGCACACCAGGGATAATGGATAACCCAAGGTCTACGCCTGTTTTCCCCCCGTCTAAAATGGCATTAAGAAAACGCTCAAACACAGAACCTTGCGATTTGAAGGAGAGCTGCTTCTTACTCTCGTCCTGTATGGCTTGAAGTTCTTCGGGCGTAGGCGCTGTAAAGTCTTTTCGCGTAAAAAATTGCATAAGACGCGTAGCAACAACACCTCCGAACATAGCCCCAAAGAACCCTATGATGGCACTATTAAAATAGCCCAAGCTAGACATGAAGGTGATAACAATAAGCCCCATGCCCATAGATGTACCAAAGTTAGCCATAGAGACCAATTCTCGGTCGGTGAGGCAAGAACGAAAACTCTTATCCTTGGCAAGCGACATAATGGCGGGGTTATCGCTAAAAAACGTAATTACCGCAGCAAGGGCAGCCATCCCAGGCAGGTTGTATATGGGGCGCATGAGTGGGCGCAATAAGAACTCGATAAGGCGCATTACTCCAAACTCTATGAAAAGTTTAGCAAGTGCCCCCGTCAGTACGGTTATCGCCATTATGAAGAAAACCGTATGCGTCAGGAGCTCAAAGGCTGTCTGCATAATAGAGTTGAGGAGGTTCTTTGTACCCATGGTCATCCCCAAGAAGCCCATCAGGACAACAAAGCCAATTAGGAAAAGCACCGCCTCCACACGACGATCACGAAGAAAAGAGGGATTGTTAAGTACTAGCTTGGGGCGTGCTAGCGGGCGGAAATTGCGGAATTTTATGTTCATCGCCGTGTCAATATCTCGCGCTTTACAGAGTAGTCTGTCTTCTATCGAATTACCAGCAGGTAGTAGTTCTTCTTCCCTTTTTGTACAACGAAATATTTCTGATTGATCGCTTCTTCTAACGTAGGGGCATAGTCAAGATCGTCAATCTTTACTTTGTTGATGCTAATTGCCCCGCCCTGTGCCGAGCGGCGAGCTTCGCCCTTTGAGGGGAAGACAGGAGTTGTTTCCGTTAGAAGGGTTAGAAGGTTGGTATGCGCTTCGAGGGTTTCTTTTGAAATCTCGTAGGTAGGCACACCATCGAATACAGCTAGAAAAGTCTTTTCATCGATAGCGCGTAAGGCATCAGCTGTTGCTTTTCCGAAGAGAATTTCGGAGGCTTGTAAGGCATTTTCCAATTCTTTTTCGCCGTGTACCATAATAGTTACCTCGCGCGCCAAAGCTTTTTGCAAAGCTCGTTCATGGGGTTTGGCTTCGTGCTCTGCTTCAATGCCCTCGATGGTGACCTTATCGAGCATCGTAAAAATACGGATGTACGATTTCGCATCCTCATCAGAGACATTGAGCCAGAACTGATAAAACGTATAGGGGGATGTCCGTTCGGGATCTAACCATATATTGCCTTGTTCAGTCTTACCAAATTTACGTCCGTCAGATTTCTTGATAAGCGGACAAGTTATGCAGTGCGCTTCATGACCATCCATGCGGCGAATTAACTCCACGCCTGTGGTCATATTTCCCCACTGATCCGACCCGCCCATCTGTAGCGATAGCCCCAGTTCGCGATGCAGTGTTAGGAAGTCGGTAGCTTGGATAAGTTGGTACGAGAACTCTGTAAAAGACAGCCCTTCAGTACCTTCTGTGGGGTCTAAGCGGCGTTTTACCGAATCCTTCGCCATCATGTAGTTTACAGTGATGTGCTTACCGATGTCGCGAATAAATCCGATGAATGAGTATTTGCTCATCCACTCGTAGTTATTTACAAGTATTGCTGCATTGGGGCGCTTTGTGTCAAAATCGATGAGACGTTCCAATTGCTTCTTAAGCCCTGCAAGGTTTTTTTCGATTTGTTCTACTGAGAGCAAGTTCCTTTCCTGCGATTTCCCCGATGGGTCGCCAATCATCCCCGTAGCACCTCCTACGAGCACAACTGGTTTATGTCCGCACCGTTGAAAATGTCTAAGCATCATTACGGAGACGAGGTGACCAATGTGTAACGAGTCGGCAGTAGGGTCAATACCGACGTATGCGAGTCGACACTCTTTGTTGAGATGCTCTTCAGCCCCTGGGGTCGTGTTGTGTAGCATCCCACGCCATTGCAATTCTGCTACGAAGTCTTTTATCTCTGCTGTATTACCCATTGTTACTACTTTCCCGTCCTACCGCGCAAAATTAACGAAAATTACAAGGCTAGGTAAGGTACGGAATTGGATTGATGCGACGTATACACTACGCTTATGTAGCATGGGCAATACATCTAATCATTACCTGCCTGTGAACTGCGGTCAACACGAGAATGAAACGACGGCAATAGAGCTCATTTCAAGCGATTGCGAAACTGCATAGGGAGTTGCCCCGTATAGCGCTTGTAGAACTTGGTAAAAGCGGCTTGATCGGGAAAGTGCATCTGCGCGGCTACCTGTTTTAGCGAGAGCGAGAAATCGGATAGTAAAAGCTCTATCTCTCCCACTACGGCAAAACTGGTGAAAGCTCGCGCCTTTTCTGCTCAAGAACTTTTGATTCTTGGTTGTAATTTCGACCAGTGTAAATTCCCCAAGGAGGAGGAAGAGATACTCGCTCCTGCTGAGCTGACCGAAAGCTATTATAAGCGTCGTTTTGCACTTGAGCATGAGATAGACAAAACTTTAACAGAAGTGCAGCGTATCTTGGGGATAGACATCAACACGACAGAACAATGAGCAAACTAATTAGCCCCGAGAACAAAGATATTGAGTCTCTTTTTCATCGAGTGGTCTCTGTTATTGAGGGGGCTCGCAAGCGTGTACTCACTTCTATCAATCATGCAGAGGTATACGCCAAGTACCAGATTGGGCGGTATATTGTGGAAGAGGAGCAAGAAGGAGCGGAGCGTGCACAATATGGTAAACAGCTTTTACAATCGCTCTCCGATCAACTGACCGAAAAATTTGGTGCGGGTTGGTCGTATGCTAATCTTAAAAATATTCGGCAGTTTTATAAGGTCTACTCAGAAAGGCTAACCACTGGCTATCCAATTGATGGGGAAGAGGCATTTCGCCTTTCTTGGTCACACTATCTTATTCTTATGAGAGTGGATGATCCTGCAGCCCGAAGCTTCTATGAAATAGAGTGCATCCAGCAGCAATGGTCAAAGAGGCAACTAAATAGACAAGTAGGTAGTAGTCTTTACGAGCGATTAGCCCTAAGCCGAGACAAAAATGAGCTGATGCGACTCGCTACCGAGGGGCAAACGATAGAGAAGCCTTCCGACATCATCAAAAATCCCATCACGCTTGAGTTCCTTGGACTTAAGCCCGATGCTGTTTATACTGAATCGAAACTGGAACAAGCCATTATCAGTAAAATGCAAGCCTTTTTGCTGGAGATGGGTAAGGGCTTTTTGTTTGAAGCTCGTCAAAAGCGTTTCACTTTCGATGAGAAGCATTTCTATGTAGACCTCGTATTCTATAACCGCCTGCTACAATGTTATGTGTTGGTAGATCTCAAGATAGGAGACCTTACACATCAAGACCTTGGGCAGATGCAGATGTATGTCAATTACTTTGACCGATACATCAAGCAAGATTTTGAGAAGCCTACAGTAGGGATACTGCTTTGTGAGTACAAAAGCGATGCCCTTGTGGAGCTTACCCTCCCTCAAGATGCAAACATTTATGCATCAGCCTATCAACTTTACCTCCCAGACAAGAAGATGCTCCAAAGCAAAGTCAAAGAATGGGTAGCTGAATTTGAGGATAATCAATTATGACCGCAGACCAATTACGCAAATCCATACTTCAGCAGGCAATACAGGGTAAACTTGTGCCCCAAGACCCGAACGATGAGCCTGCATCTGTTCTCCTCGAACGTATTCGAGAGGAGAAAGCTCGCCTCAGCAAAGAGAAGAAAATAAAGAAGGAGAAGAACCCTTCTATCATCTTCCGAGGTGAGGACAATGGGAATTATGCAAAGCTATTCTAACGTATATATAAGAGAATATTCTCTGAAATAAAAACTTATAATTATGGTAGAATCATTCAAGACAGCTCTCAGAGAGAGCAACATGGTGGAGAATACCATTGTGGCATATCTCTATGCTGTGAATGATTTTTTAGGGAGATACCAAAGTATCAGTCGGAAAAACCTATTGCTCTTCAAAGCAGAGCAAATGGAACGCTTCAAGCCCAAAACTGTTAACCTCCGCATCCAAGCCCTCAATAAGTATTTGGAACATGTAGGAAAAAGGTAGTGTCTGAAAAAGTGTGTAAGCTACTGTTTGCGTCATGACAAAAGCGA
>CAJPTC010000029.1 GCA_905373475.1 Bacteroidia bacterium
GCCTCACCCTTACAATGACGCAACCAAGAAAACGCGCGTTGCGCATTTTTGGGCGAATCAAGTTTCGCCCCTACAGATTTAATTATCAATTCTTTACAACCTTTATCGTCTTCGTTGCGCCATGCTCAGTGGTGATGCGCAAGAGGTAGAGACCTGAGGTAAGTTCCGACGTTTCGAGCATTACTTCACTACCATCCAGTTTGCCACTGCGTACAAGCACGCCCTGTGCATTCAACAATGCGTAAGTACCACACAACTCGCAATGGGTAATGCGTAACCTGTCGTTGAACGGATTTGGGGCTACCGAAACCGTGTTCAATTCCTCAAGTTCTGTTACCGCTTCGGGCTGGTCTACTCCTTTTCGTACCGTAATTTCGCAAGAAGCACTACGCGAGCCCAAAGTAGCACGCACCGTTGTTTTGCCCTCTTTAATCCCTTTCACAATTCCGTCGTGAACGGTACAAATAGTCTCGTCGTCTGAAGTCCAAACTACGGCACTGAGATCGACATTCGCGGGTTCTACTTTCACACGAATTACCACCTCTGTGTTCACGTAGATACGTAGTGACTGTTGGTTGAGTTCGAACTTTTCGGTGACCTTCTGCGGCTCTACTGTCACATAGAAGACCGTGCGCACCGCAGGATTTGTGCGTAAGCGTGCCGTAACCTTAACGTTTTCGCAGATGGAGATGCCGCGTACCTTGTTATCGATAATCGAGAATTTATCGTTGTCTACTCCCTCAAAGATCAAGCCTTTCTCAGCTGCATCGGGGTTATCAAACTCGAGTTGCAGATCTGTCGTTCTGCCGACTTCCACCTTTACATTTTGTATGGCAACATTGGCAACCAGCGCCTTACTATCGGCTTCGAGTACTTCCACAAAGCATGTTGTCTGAATTTCAGGCTTGTCTTTCAGTTTTACCAAAATCGTGGCAAAGCCGCTAGAAAGAGCTGTAACCTTGCCTTTACGTACCCCATTAGGTGCCACCTCAACACAATTGCGAGCAGTGGAACTCCAAACAAGTTCCATATCATTGGCAGAGGCAGGTACAAAATCTCGCGCTTCCAGATCAATCACGTCGCCCACTTTCAGCTTGATGTACTGTGCATCTAGTCGGAAAGAAAGCGGATATGCGGGTGCTTTTACCTTAACAATACACGTTTTGCTTATAGCAGGATTGGAATGTAGTTTCGCCGTGATTTGTACGCCTTCTGCGCTTTCTTTTAGCCCACGTACTACTCCGCCCATAACCCACACAATGTCGGGGCTAGCAGACGACCAGTCTAACCAACGAGCTGTAGCAGATGCTGGCGTGTAGCGTATTTTCGTATTCAGGTCTAACGCACCTTCGTCGCCAAAAGCAATTTCGTAGACGGCAGGATTCACATCAAAATCAAACGACTGTGTAGCCGTTGTGGGCGCTACAGTGATTTTACATTCTACACTCTTGCTACTATCACCTTTCAGGGTAGCCCTAACGATAGCAGTTCCCTCCTTACGACCTGTTACGAGCAAGTTCTTTTCGTCAAATGCAATCACATCATCCGCGTCTTCTACCGTCCAGTCTACGTTTGCCTTTGTAGCGTAATAGGGAAGATAAATAAGCGTCAGTTTTATTTGTTGGTCTACAGCAATTTGTGTCACGGATGGGGTAAGAAGTATATCCGTTGCAAAAACGTTGGCACGTACATTGATATGCGCTGTAGCCTTAATTTCGCGATTAGAGTTCAATGCCACGGTGAGCGTTGTTTCTCCTACGCCTAGCGCCTTAATGGTTTGCGTCTCGGGGTCGTATTTCGCGATGGTCTCGTCTTCCATAGTCCAGGTCACTGCACGATCTGTAGCGTTTGCAGGGAGATACTTTACCGTAAAATCGGAAACTTCCTCGCCTACTATCATAGAGACATTGGCTAGCGAGAGTTGGAGTTGCTTGGTCTCTACCAGTTCCACACACTTTACATTTTTGTGCGTGTCGGAGATATTGCCATTTCCATCAACAGAGCGCACTGTAATCTCTACTGTACCTTCTTGTAGCCCCTCAAGCTCGCCAGTCGTTTTGTCAACCTTAACCTTAGAATCGTCGGAAGAGATCCACTCTACGTCAAGGTTCGACGCATCCTCAGGTTCTATACGGTAAGGTAGTGCCTCACGGGTTCTTCCCTTAGCCACAACCACAGGTTTCTCTTTATTTAGAAGCACGATGGCACTTACAGGTACGTTGTACACCTCGACTTCGCAAATATCGGCAGCATTGGGGTCTTCTGCGCTTCGTACTGTAACTTTTGCCTTCCCTACCTTCAGACCACGAATCAGACCATCTGATTCGACAGAGACGATCTCGGTATTAGATGACTCCCAGTATACAGAACGGTTCGTGGCATTGTGGGGCATAAAGTAGTAACCAATTCGTTTGGTGGCACGAACTGCAATTTTGGTACTTCTATTTTCAAGCAAAAGGTTGGCTACTGGAACGTAGTTCGCTACCACCCGAATCGTTGTCGTTGCCGTTTTCCCGCCCTTACGCGAGGTTACCGTCACCGTGCATATTCCCTCCTTCTTCCCCGTTACTTTGTCTCCTGCAATAGCGAGAACAGAATCATCGCTCAAACGATAATCGTAAGTCTTGTCGGTCGTATTAACAGGAATGAATTCTACACGCATATCCAACGACATACCTACCCCAATAAAAGCCCCTTCTGTGGGCAGTAACTTGATTTCGGCGATGTCTACCCGCTTCACTTTTATAGACACAGTAACCTTTACAGGATCATCCGTCTCGTCGTCGTCAATAGCAACGACTTCTACAGTAGCAGTCCCTTCGCTAAGTCCCGTTACTATGCCCGTTTTCTCGTCAACTGCGATCTTATCGCCCTCTGCAACTTGGAAACGGACGGCATCCTTGTCTGATACGTCATTGGGCTTTACTGTGAGTAAACGCTTGAGATTCAGTTTGTCGCCTATTGCCACTTCATATTGGGGTTTTGCAAACGAGAGCTCGGAAATGGCTACGTAACAGCGCACATCGCAATCGTCGTAAGCACGATCGGCTAGAGCGCCTACTTGCAGCCGTAGATGCGTTTTCCCATCTTTTTCGCCGTGTACTTTCAGAACTCCCCCTGTAGCGGTGGCCGTAACGACATCTGGGGGTAGGTGTACAATATTAGGCGTATTGGGAGCATTGATTACACTATAACTAAGATTCTTGTCGCCTCCACGTTTTACTTTTACACTTAGTGGCTCTACAATAACCAAAGCTTTGTCCGCTTCCCGATCTTCCTCAAACTTCCAAGTGCGTGAATCTATCAGTTCTTGGCGCTTCGTTTTAGCATTCCTGTATAGCAGCCTATTCGCGGTCACTTTTATGTTGAAGAGACTGCTATTGAGCGGATTGTCGCGCCATCCCTCGATAGTACGGTCGTAGTTGGCTACCCCCATGCCGCAATTGGCTAGTGAGATCTCGCCCTCTAGTTTCGAAATATTCCAGCGCCCGAGCGAATAATTGAAGCTTTGCGCATCGGTAAAAGTATTGAATAGCGAGCGGAGACTGGACGTATTCCAGTTTGCAATGTTCGCGTTAAATTTCGCTGCACCGTAGAAGAGCGAGTCCATATTGGTAACGTTCTCTACGTTCCATGCGCTCAGATCGGCATCAAACTCTGGCGTCTTATAAAACATTGCGGAGAGCGATTGCGCTTTGCCCATATCCCATTTGGAGAGATCGCCTTGAAATTTATTGCAACCATAGAACATCCCTTCAAAGTTCTCGCAAGCGCTTACATCCCATTTGCTCACATCGCCATTAAATTGACTGGCAATAGGTTGCGAAGTACGAATTGTTCTATTGCGGAACGCATACGACATGTCCTTTACTTTGCTCACATTCCATTTACTGAGGTCGGAATTGAACACTACGGCGTCTTCAAACATCTGACGCATATACATCAGATTCCCGAACTGCCATTGACTCAAGTCCGCATTGAAGGACTTGCACCCGAGAAACATAGCCGAAGCATCCTCGATATTTTCAACATACCAGCGGCTCAAATCGGAATTAAACTCGCTACAACTAGCGAACATGCGCGCAGTATTCGTTGCATTGCGCAGTTTCCAGTTCTTGAGGTCGCCCTTGAACTTACTCCCCTCAAACATGGAGGTAAAGAGTATCCCGTTGCTCACATCCCAATTAGAAGGAGAACCTGCCATGAATTCCTTATCCTTGATATAGTAGAACATGGAGGTGAAATTGGTACAATTGACAGGATTCCACTTCGCAAAATTGGTACGCGGGCACGCACAAGCGAACATGCTACTAATATTCTTTACATTGGAGATGTTCCATTCGCCCAAATCCTTTTTCATAGACTCTGCCGCAAAGAACATTTCACTCATGTCTTCTACATTGTCTACCGTCCATTTATCCAAACCGTTACCATCGAAGCTGGAACAGTTCCTAAACATGCATCGCATGGAGGTAACCTGGCTGACGTTCCACTTTCCGAGATCGCGATTGAACTCCTTACAGCCCATAAACATGTATGAGAGGTTTTTCACCTTATTTTCGGTCGTAAACCAATCTTCTAGACCTGCGCCTCGCAACGAGCTACAACCATTGAAGAGTGAACGTAATGATTCGACGCGGTGCACATATCTTGCCCAATTCTTGAAGTTGACACGGATGCTGTTATCCAGATTTGTACAGCCTTGGAACATTTCCTCGATACTCTCTACATTCTCAAGTTGCCAGTTATCTGGCTTAAACTGAAGGTTCTTGCAGCTTAAGAACATATAGTTGAACTTCCTACCCTGTACCACCTTCCAGTTATCAAGACCGCGCCCACGGAATGAGCTACACTCTACAAACATTCCTCCGAAGTCTCGACAAACCGCAACGGCATCTGCCCACCCCGAGAAATCTACATCCAGTGCGATGCATTCGCGAAACATGCAGCGGAGTGTGGTGGCACGTTTGGGTTTCCAAGCTTCAATCCCTTCGCCCTTAAAAACCAAACACCCCCAGAACATGCCCTGTAGCGATGTTGCGTCGGCTATATAGTCTTGCCAAGCGGCGAGATTGTTGATCTTCGTTAACCGCTTACAATCGCGGAACATGTCCAGAAGCGAGAAACCGTATTCGGAGTAGGTAAAAGTAGGACGGTCGGTGGCAGAGACGAGCGTCAAGTTCCTACAGAGATAGAAAGCTTGCGACATGTTTCGGAAGCGCGCATCGCCCCAGTGTAGTATTTCGACAAGATCATCTACCGCCTTATTGTTCCAGATGTCGCCCGACATCATAACACTTAGATCGGCGCCACTTGCGAGAACTTCTACGAAGTAAGTCTGCCCCGCCTTAATAGCTGCTCCCGACGTAGTTTTCGTAAGGCAATTTCTCCCTGCTTTCGTCTTGTACGAGTAAGTTTTCGCATTAGGGAAGTCAGGAATTGCATCTCCCTCCTTGTAGCAAATCACTTTCGCAGTGCCGCTGATAGGCACTATCACTGTGTCGGAGTGAGGGACGAGCTTCACCACAAAAGCCCTGTTGTTAAAGGCCATAGCGCTCTGTGTACCGAGTACGGAAAGAAAGAGCGCAAACAAGAAGGGAAAAGCGAAAAGCCAATCCCTTTGGAGCGTGTAATGTTTCATTCTCATATTGAAAGATATTTGTTTTCAAAAAGTGACGAATAGACAGAAAGAGCAGCCCAGTGACATTCCACAACCTTCAGTAGTTGCACACATAGAGAGCAACAATCCATCCCCATATTCTGTATTAAGAGAGGATAAAAATATCCATTAACTGCAATATTTAGTTGACAGACAGCATAAATTGTGCAATTTATATGTAGTCTATGCAAGAAAATTTCCTCTTTTAAGCCGAAAACTTTAAGTCTGCAAAATAGTTCCCTGCGATATTCTTTATTTTGACAAAGGGAGCATATTTTTGGTTTTCTGGAGCACGAAGGTAATGGCGTGGCGTAATAGGTATGTTGCAGAACGACAAAAAACTTGTTGCAAGATTGCAACATATTGTTTAATAATAGGTTAGAATAGGGATTAAGAGGAAGAATACTCGAATCTCTTAGACGTTCCCCCTCTATTTTTGAAAAAAAAAGAAAACGGACACATTGTCCAAAAACGGACAAAAGTTAATAGCTTATTCTCAGAGAGTTAGTGAATGGGCATAGCAATTGCGCCTAGGCTGGGTACACATAATTGCAAAAAAACATAGGGATCATGATTGCAGTACAACTTGAAAACGTTTCGCGCATCTATCGCACAGACAAGATAGAAACCATTGCCCTCGAGGGAATAAACCTTACCGTAGACACGGGCGAATTTATCTCTATCATGGGTCCTTCAGGTTGCGGAAAAAGTACCCTGCTAAACATCATAGGGCTACTAGACTCGCCAACGGAAGGGAAGGTGTTCCTGCAAGAACAAGAGCTCGATAAGGAAAGCCTAACCCAGCGTGCCCATTTCCGCAATGCGAATCTGGGTTTTGTGTTTCAAAGCTTCCAACTCATACAGTCGCTCGATGTGGAGGACAACATTGCCCTACCGCTACTTTATCGCAAAATTTCGGCGAAGGAACGTAAAGAACGTGTAGCGAACGTAATAGAACGTGTGGGGCTGAGCCACAGACGTCACCACTTCCCTTCGCAGTTATCGGGCGGTCAGTGTCAAAGAGTGGCAATAGCACGCGCCTTGGTGGGCTCGCCCGCAATAATACTAGCCGATGAGCCTACGGGGAATTTGGACACGAAAATGGGGGCAGAGATCATGAACCTGTTGTTGGAGTTAAACCAACAGGATGGGCGAACCATCATAATGGTGACACACAACGACGAGCAGGCACAAAAGACGCAACGGATCGTACGTCTTCTCGACGGGCATCAGATTGCCTAAAGTTAGAGCGGTGTGGCAAAAATTTATTCTCCCCTTTTAGGAGGTATTGTTTATGCCCCCACTTGTTTGAATAGGGTATTGGTCACCACGCGTAGATACCGATTTAGGTTTCATGTACTTAACGACGTAGCAGATGAGATACTTTTCGCAAGTCTGGCGCTTGCTCCGAGAGAATCCTGTTCTAGGCTTCATTTCAATTCTTGGCACGGCGCTCGCTATTGGGATGGTAACACTGACTGTGGCAACGAAGCGTCTGATTCCTGAGGGCGATTTTTACCCAGCTTTCAAGCGCGATAGGATGCTATTCTACAAGTATGGCATTTCGTACGAGAAGGCAGATACTCTCCAGACTGGGGCGTATTCGGCAGCGCGCTTGAGTTCGCGTCTTGCCAATGTTATAGCTTCAATTACAAGTGCTGAATGCACCTCAATACACTCTGTGTATGGCAGCAATGTGGTGTTTCAGATCGAGGGCGAAAGCGAAGAGACACAAACAGAGGGCATAATGCGCGACGTAGATGTGAACTTCTGGAAAATTTACGACTTCCACTTTGTGCATGGTGCGCCGTTCACAGAAGAGGAAGCTGAGTCGGAGAGCAAAGTGGTTGTACTCTGTAGGAGTCTGGCACAAAAGTATTTTGGGGATTCTGATCCTACGGGGCGGGAGATCCTGATCCAGTACATCCCTTATCGCATCACAGGTGTTGTAAATGATGTTTCGGGCTATCTGACCGATATTGCAGCCAATGCTTGGTATCCGTTCAGTAGAAGTGCTAGCAAGGGTCTTGGACACCCTGTAATGGGGGGAAAGGCAGTAGATATACTCGCGCATTCTCAAGCCGATTTTCCTAAAATCCGAGAAGAGGTTCTGCGAAAACTCCAGGAGTATAGTGCAACACTGGAAAACGAATACGTAAGCCCCAATGGGCAACCCGAGCCGCTCCGCGCTATGCTTGCGCGCGGTTCGTGGGCAGTAGAGGAACCCGACTTGGCACACCTTGACCTGATCTTCTATCTTACAGTACTTATCATCTTGCTCGTACCTGGTATCAATTTAGTAGCACTTTCGTACGCGCGTATGCGTCGCCGCTTACAAGAGTTGGGCGTACGAAAAGCTTTCGGGGCTACTACGCGCGACCTTTTGCTACAAGTGCTCCGCGAGAGCGTAGTATATTCAATTATAGGGGCAGTATTGGGCATTCTACTTACCACTGTGGCTGTATATACCCTGCGGAATGTACTTTTCCTCGAGTCGGTCAATGATCTCGATGTAACGTTTACGCTACCGCTTTCTACGCTTTTTTCGTGGAAAGTAGTAGGTGCAGCGATACTCTTTTCGCTTATTCTCAACGTAGTGTCAATGCTCATCCCCGCCTGGCGCTTAGTACGCCGCGACATTGTGTACTCACTCAATGCTAAACGATAGGAGGACAGAAGCTCATGTTGCAACACATCATCAAAATTATTTGGAACGAACGGCACGCCAATTTCCTCATCTGGCTGGAGCTTCTTGTCGTATCAGTCTGTCTGCTTTATCTAGCCGATTTTGCGGTCACTAAGGCATGGATCTACACACGCCCTATGGGGATAGACACGCACAAAGTGGCTAACATCACCTTCGAGGAGCTCTACTCTAAGCACCCAAATTACGTGCCGCGGGAAGTGGACTCTACGCCAACGTACGACGCTATAACAACACTCCTTCAGCGCATTGAACAACATCCTGACGTAGAAGCCCTCTGCTATTGTTTCTCTGCGTTTCCGTATCATGGGAACAGTCAGACTTCGATCGTACGCTTCCATGGGACAAAAAGCCCTGAAATTGAGGACGGGAGTCTGTTTATTGTATCTCCGTCGTATGTGGAAGTTTTCCGTTTGCAAAATACCACGGGTACGGAGCAGGAGCTTAAGGATGTGCTAGAGAACGGGTTCACAATTCCTTCGGAAAGCGTTGCAGAAGGACTCGGGGTCACTACGAAGGAGCTACTGAACCGAAATCTAGTCATAGAATTCTACGGAGATAGCATTTTGAGTGACGTAAAATGCGTTGTGAGAGACATGCGGCGCAACGAGATAGATGTAGACGCACCCGTCATATTGCGCTACGAAAAAGATGTACTCCGTCGCTTATTATCGCGCTCTCCGCAGAGTTTACAATACGGACTTCGTATAAAGGAGGGCGCTCAGATTACGCCGCGCGAACTCTTTCAGGAGTTAAGACCACAGCTACAAGTGGCAAACTGGCGGGTTCGGAGTATTACGCCTATCGAAGCGATGAAGGAGCAGAGCCAAGCTGAATTCTTCAACACACTGAAACTCAATGCCATTTACATGACCTTCTTGCTCATCTGTATCTTTTTGGGGGTAATAGGTACATTCTGGTATCGTACACAGCAACGTCGCGCGCAAATGGGATTGCGGCTAGCTATGGGCGAAACGCCTATCCATCTGCTCGGAATGTATTTAACCGAGGGGATATTGCTACTACTTACCACATTGCCGCTTTCTATCCCCGCTTATTGCCTCTTCAGCGCTTACGGAGTCTTGGAAGACAATTTCGTTACATTCTTCTGGCGCGGACCTCTTGCCTTTTTGGTAGCCTACGCCATACTAGCGCTTCTCACGCTGCTTGCTATTTGGATTCCTACGCGGGGAGCGGTGCGCATCTCCCCCGCTCTCTCTATACACGAGGAGTAAACCGATTGTAAGGCTTTAACTATCTATTTCATACAGTGTTTGTGGGGTGTGTAGAATGCTTACGAGCATTTTACATGCCCTTTTTTGGCAAGCGGCATGCCTTATAAAAAAATAAAAACAGCAAGGGGATTGCTATAAAAAAAAACGAGCCGCAACACGAAGGTTACGACTCGCTACGCCCCGTGGGCCTTGTTGGGCTTGAACCAACGACCCCCTGATTATGAGTCAGATGCTCTGACCAACTGAGCTAAAGGCCCGAATAGGTGTTGACCTATCCAAATGCAAAGGTAAGAAAATTTCCTAGGTTGAGAAATACCTATTCTGTTAACAGCCTTTTTGTACCAACAAAAAAGGGTACGAAATATCGTACCCTTTTCTGATTTTTCACAAAACTGTCGTTTATTCGTGATGGTGGTGATGATGCCCACCGCAGCACTCATGATCGTGTTCGTGGTGGTGTTCGCCACAACACTCGCCATCCTCATGGTGATGCCCATCGCAACCATCGCCACAGCAACCACCGCAGTTGTGCTGATGTGCCATTTCTTCCAGTTCTTCTGGGCTAACCTCTTCAACACGTTCCACCTTTCCTGTGAAGTGCAAAACCTTGCCAGCAAGTGGATGGTTAAAATCCATCTCCACAATTTCGGGGGTAACGCGCAATACCTTGCCCATCATAGTGCGGCCAGAAGTGGTTTGCATTGGCAACATACGCCCTATTTCCAGCACCTCAGTCATTACCTTCCCATCTACTTCAAAAACCGAAATAGGGAGCTCCACCTTGTTAGAATCAAAATACTCGCCATACCCATCTACGGGTTGTAGTTCAATCTCAAACGTCTCCCCTGGTTCTTTGCCCTGTACGGCTTCTTCAAAGCCAGGAAGTAGCTGCCCCAATCCTAGTACAAACTCTAAGGGCTTGTCACTATCGGCTCTGTCCTCCTCTTTACCTTCCACAGTCAACAAGTAGCTCACAGCCACACGACGATTCACATCTGCCTTCATTCTTTTTATCTCTTTCTCTTACGTAAACTACAAACACGCAACACCCCGTTTCTGTTCTAAAACAGACCACCAATACGGTCTAGGAGGCGCTTCAAAACTCTAAAATAGAGCAATATCCATTGCACAAAGATACTCAATACGAGTATTGTAAAGTTAAGCCAATAGGTATCGAGATACATCCCCCCGATACGCTTATAGGGAGCATAGAAATGCGCCTTAAGGTTTTCATTGCGCGGTAACTCATATATGGGGTCGTAACGCTGCACCAAACGGTCGTTGTATTCCGAAATCTTCTCCGTTTCATCTACCGTACGCAGAAGCTTAGAGAGCGCCACATTGTAATTGGCCTCCTTCATAATTCTAAATGCCTCGCGTTCTTGGGGCGTACGCCCTTGCATAACACGAATTATAGAGTCCCGTCGTGCACTCGAGCGGCTATACATGCGCCCATAATACGTTTCTAAACGCAACAGGTGGGCACGAATAATTCGCAAAAGAGCAGGATTGGGTTGTTCGTTATAGAATGCAGGATCGAGCGGGAAACGAAGCCCAGAACCGCGATAATAGTCGGCGTCATCCTCCAACTCTTTTTGAATTAAATGCCAAGCCGACAGCTGTTTCGAGCTCCAAGGTTCGGACTCAAGCTGTGTAAGGTGCTGGCGCATCTCGCGCAACCAGTAGCTGCGCTTATAGTCGGCAAGGCTGACGAGTTGTTCGTAGTTGAACAACGGCCGTGTATACTCATTGTTGCGGAACTGTTGTACGGCTAACGCCTCATAAGCCCAACGCGCCACAATTGTTTCGCCGTACCAAGGCACTGTTTCGTAATTGGTGAAAGAGGGATTGAGATGATCAAAACGTACAAGCACGCCACTCAGAATTATCTGCGGAATCACAAGGAACGGGATCAGAATATAGATAGTTACCACTGTTTTGAAACTATCTGAGATAAGAAGCCCTAACGTGCCCGCCGATACCCACGTTACAAACAAGATGAGCATATAGGAAAAGGAGAGGCTAGCAGAGATGCCCATAATTGCATTGCCGATAAGTGTAAACACCACTGCTTGGTAGAGAGCGAGCATGATCATGTTAAACATCTTTGCCCACAGGTACGCCCCCCAACTAAGGTTGAGGAACGCCTCGCGCTGCTTCACTTTCCGATCCTTGATAATATCTTCCGCACTGCCCGTGACGCCCGCAAAAAACGCGACTATTACCGCCATAAAAATATAGACGGGGAGGTTGCTATTATCCATTAGCGTGTAGGCTGCATCGGGCTTACCTACATCGAAATAGCGGATAATCGTTGCGAGTAGTACTGCTAGCAAGGGCGCTTCAAGAATGTTTATAACTACATATTGCAGATTCGCGAGCTTGGCCAATGCATCGCGCACCATAAAGGTTCTAAGTTGTTTCCAACGCGAGGGGATACCGCTTGAATGCGGAATTTGCTCTATAGGGGGCACTACCCCCACAATATCGTGTGCGTTCTTACGCCGCTTAGAACGCGATTCTTCAAATCGCTCACGCCACTCTTCAGGCTTGGTACGACGTTCGCGCGTTGGATTTCCGTATTCGTCTACCACTGGGGCTTCTACAATATCAAAAATCTGCTCGACATTCACATTGCCGCAGGTAGGGCACTCAGCCTCACTTAAACCGATGTAGCGACTCTGATTCTGAAAATATTCGACCGACTCAACAGGGTCGCCGTAGTAGATAAGATACCCTCCAGTATCGAGCACGACGACAGAATCGAACATCTTGAAAATATCTGACGAGGGCTGATGTATAACCACATAAATGAGGCGTCCGCGAAGGGTAAGCTCCTTGAGCATTTCCATCACGTTCTCACTGTCGCGACTCGAGAGTCCGCTCGTAGGCTCATCCAAAAGGAGGATAGATGGCTCACGGATAAGCGACAAGGCTATATTTAGCCGTTTCCGCTGTCCTCCACTTATCTTTTTGTCTAGTGGACTTCCGACACGCAAATTTCGCACCTCGTAAAGTCCAAGCATTTTAAGACGCTCGCCTACCAACTGCCGAAGTTCTCCCTCCTTCTTGGAGGCAAACGACAGTTTTGCGCCGTAGTATAGGTTTTGATAGACCGTAAGTTCTTCAATAAGCAGGTCGTCCTGTGCTACGAAACCAAGCACACCTTCTATTGCTTCCTTATTCTGATGAATGTCTGTCCCATTAAGGAGGACACAACCGTGGGTAGGTTTGCTTAATCCGTTCAAGATGTTTAGCAACGTAGACTTCCCAGCCCCCGATGAGCCTAAAATACCCACCAGCTGTCCGCCATTGTGGCGAAAAGAGACGTTTTTCAACCCATACACCCCGTTCAAGAATTTGTAACTCACTTCTTCAACTTCGAGGCGAATCCGATTACGCACGGACGGGGGCGCGAAGCATTCGACAATGTCGCCGTAATAGATAGGCGAGACGTTCTGCCCACGAATGCTAGAGCCTACGCTGAGCGGGTAAAGCATTCCGCTCTGAATGGGTTGCGCTGCTACGTGCAACAACGAATGCCCGATATAACGAATAAGAAAAAGATGTGCGCGCTCTAGGTTGAGGATGAGCATCTCCCCGTCCAGATGACGGCGGCGCAATACGTAGTGATCGGCGAATAATTCGGGATCGACCGTGGGGGCAACTACGTGTACTATGCGCGCTCCAAGACACTGATCGGCGAGGAGAATACTCTCAGAGCTAGCTAAATAGAGTAATTCCGAAAGTTCGTCGCGCTCAATATGGAAGGTATCTGATACCCCCGTAATAAAATCTAGCTGCTGAACATCAATGCCACCTCCACTCTGCCGCGCAAACTCTATAAGACGTGCTAGCACGATGAACTTTTGTTCAAGCTCTAGTTCTTGGTTGATCTGTTCGCAAATTCGGATGACGCGCACGCTACTACGCGAGCGGTGCTTCATCGAATTCTTGCTCTTTAGCAGTCGCTCGCTGTGTTCCTGAAAATAACCGTCGTAGATAGCGAGGTAGGTAGCAATCTGGCTCGAGGCTATCTGATGACGCAAGAAGAGAGCCACATTGTTACGCTGAAAACGTTCTGTCTCTTTGTTGTCAACAGCCGATCCGCCTATAATGGCAAAAAGCTGCATGAGAGCACGCAGCACTCGTTCACTCATGACACCCCCGTATTAAGAGCAAGTAGCGAAATTCGATTCATCTTCGCGATTGCAGAGCAAAAAATAGAAATCAGGGAAATACTCGTCTGCTAGAATGCGAAACGAAAGAGCCTACAATCTGTTTCATCGATTGCAGGCTCATATCTATTCAAATATTCAATTCGACCGCCGTTTTGCCAAACGCAATGTTAGAACGCTAGGCTATTCCAAGCCCATACGCAACAAGCGTTCGCGTGCCGACTCGAGAGTGTCTGCCAAAGCGCGGGTCTTCAGTTCGTTCTTAGGCGCAACCTTCAAAGCTTCGTACGCGGGGGCAATTTCCTCAAAAAGCGAGAGTACAAAAGCGCCATCCTCCGTACGCTTGTGTTCGTTGAGGAGGTTGCGTATCGTACCAAAGGCCTCTTGTTGCTGCAATAGCAAATCTACCACTTCGTCATTGGTTTGACTCATGCTAGCAATGCTCGAGCCGAGATAAATCGTTTCAAGCCAACCACCAGCGAGGAAGAGAACGGCTTCTTCCTGCATGTCTGCATTGCAGAAAAGTGCGTAGGCTTCAAAAATAGATTTGGTCGTTTTATTCTGTACCGAATCTTTATTCTCCAAGCCTGCTTCACCCTGCGCATTCAGGGTCTCTAATAACGAGATATGAATGTTGAGCTCCTGCGACAAAGAGAGCACCGCCGCGAGGTATCGGCTAACATCGGCCTTAATTCCGTACGTAGAAGCATACAACAAGTCTGAGCCATACACTCCCAAATTTACGGCGCGGCTGGTAGAGGTAACATATTTGTTGGCATTCTTAGGATCACTCCCTGCGTCAATTACATAACCGACGCCCGCCTTCTGTAAGCGCGAAGTAAGATCTGCCAAAGAAGGGATCGGGTAATCTGCCGAGAGAGTACCTGTGGCAGCCTGATCGATCTCTGAGGTAAGCCCATCGCGAGCGCTATCGCTCGGTGTCGTACCATTATGACAACTTGTTACCCCCCATGCACCCAATAGTGCTAATGCAAGAACTACAATACCTCTTACTGCTATTCTCATCACCCCAATCCTCATATTTTTTGAAAAACCAATCTGTCCGTGGTTTCTTTTCGTCGCTCAGACCGTCTTAGCAAAGATAAACATTATTCGTTAACCTTATGAGACGTTATTCTTTCTACTAGATGTCGAATATTTTTGTTTCCCGTCGTAAGCTAAGATTCTACTGTTTCGGTAGCAAATTTTCAATAACCGAGGCGAGTTCCTCTGTAAAGCAGACGAAATTCTGAATTCCTTCAAACTGCAGCTGCGGACAGTCGCGATTAAAGCGCACCAAAGTAGCTTGCGGTGCGGTAAGTGCTATTTTTTCAAATGGGAAACGAATAATAACTGGTGTATTGAAGCCAACACCAAATTCGAGTAAAAGCAGTTTTCGTTCAAAAGCTTTTTCTACAAATTCTTGAAAACGTTCTGCTTGCGTATGCCAGTGGGCATCTTCTACGAACGTTGCATCGCAACGCAGATTCGGGCTCATCAATTCCCCCGTTTGCGGATGGTGTGGCACGAGCCTCGAGGGTATTCGGCAGTCGTGCGTGGCAGTCAAAGCCTCCTTAACCCACTCTTCGTTATAGACCAAGGTTTTCGGGTTACCGCTTCGTGCTTGCAAATAGGCATAATCGCCCTGTGTGGCAAAAATGCGCTCCTTTGCAACCCCAGCTTTCTCAAACTGAGCGTCTACGTTGGTCGTTATCACAAAATAGTCCTTCTGCTTTACACATTCGAGCAGCTTCTGATAAAGCTCCGTAGCCCCTGGTCGGAAACGGGAAAACCAAATATGCCGTGCCCAATACGCCCAGAGCTCCTCTTCGGAGGGAAAAGGGTAAAAGGAAGAGGAATACAAATCGGTAATTCCGTAACGTTCAATCCACGGTTGGAATTCGCGCTCGAACGCTTCGCCCGAATATTCGAGTCCTGCGGCAGCAGAGAGGCCAGCACCTGCGCCAATCAATACATAATCGGCCTCCGCAATGAGCTGACGGGTATGGTCAAGCCTTGCCGAGAAGCTTGCGGTAGATGGCATAATCGAGATCGGTAAAGACGTTAAAGACAATGGTTTGTATCGTTTTGCAAGGATACTCTTTCACGGTGCGTACTGCAATCTCAGCCGCCAACTGCTGCGGGAAATGAAATACACCCGTAGAAATGCAACAGAACGCTATACTTTCCAGCTCCTTTTGCTCAGCTAGAGCGAGGCAAGAGCGGTAACACGCAGCAAGTTGTGCCTGTTGCTCTGTTGTAGGAATTCCATTGGGGATAATAGGACCAACGGTGTGCAGCACATAACGTGCGGGCAAATTGTATCCTTGGGTAATTTTAGCATTGCCGACGGCTTCCTCGTGTCCTTGCGCTAACATCTGTTGGTAACACTCCCAACGAAGTTGTACGCCTGCTGCTGAATGGATAGCATTGTCTATGCACGCATGCAACGGTGCAAAACATCCAAGCATCTGACTATTAGCCGCATTGACAATAGCATCTACCTTAAGGCGCGTAATGTCACCCTGCCAAAGTACAAGTCCCGTCTCCTTTATTTCAACAATACCTTTTTCATCCCGCTGTTTTGATAGCTCTTCATCTTGCGCTCGGAGGAAAGCCTCTGTTGTAGGAAGCGGTTCACGTACATTCATCAGGGCACGCAAAAGCTGCTGTTTCCCTTGCAATGTACTTGGCACGGCTGGAGCATTTTCTCCCAATTCTTCGCAAAGAAAGCGGAGCGCCTCATCCAAATTTTGTAGCCTGTCTGTCATCATTTTTTTGAAAACCTCTCTCCAACAAAACCGCTTCCCTCTGTACCCGCCACCAAGTCGAAATGACGGAGAATGGGGGGCGTAGGGCGAAGATCGTAATAGTCCATCGTAGCAATGGGAAGAGCAAAATAAGCCAGTTTATCGTAGCTAGTGTAGAGACGCGGGAGCACGGGATTGTTGTCGTAAATCCACTGTTTCACCTCTTCGTTGACCTCAAAATTGACCTGCCCTACGCATCGTACCGATATGCGCCCAGCCATTGCAAGAATTTCTACGTGTCCATTGGCTTGCAATTCGCGATACACCGCCTTAGTAGCCAATGTGGCAAAGTAGAGCGTTGTACCCTCCTGCTTCATGATCTGGAAAACGCGAATATGTGGGAGATTGTCCGCGCAAGTGGCAAAAGCAACCTCATTGTTCCTTCTCAAAAAATCTAGTGCAGTCTGCATCATTCACTATAACAAACATTTTCTATGCCAAGAAAACAAAAAGCGAGCACCGCTTCTGCGATGCTCGCTTTATTCGTTCTTTGTTCCTCCAGATAGGAACTCGTCGTTGTTTTATTTTCCTTGCAACTTCAGCATAGCCTGCTTTACAGCCTCGTCGAGTCCAGCGGCATTCTTACCGCCTGCTGAAGCAAAATGCGCCTGCCCACCGCCTCCACCACCTATCAGTTTACCCACTTCTTTGACAATAGCACCTGCCGCTGGAGCTCCCGACTTGCAGAGCTCCTCACTCATACAAACCAAGAGCAACGGCTTAGTATCAGTAATCGAACCGAGTACTACCCCGACCTTTGGGGCAAGCGTGCAGAGATGCGTCCCAATTTCACGAAGATCGTCTGCACTCAAATCTTTCAGAACGGCACTAACATACGAAATGCCGTCTTCAATGTCGGCAGCCGCAAAAAGTTTATCGGCAACAGAGTGTAGTTCTGCGGTTTTATAGTGCTCTAGCTTCTTGCGGAGCGCCGCATTCTCATCATGAAGGGTTTGCACAGCCGCTAACGCATTGCCTTGTGCATGCAACAACTCATCAATAGCGCCTAGGGTTTCACTCATCGCATAGTCGCGATGCTCCGCCGCCTTACCAACTACGGCTTCAATTCGACGTATTCCCGCAGCAATGGCACCCTCTGAGACAATGCGAAACAACCCTATTTCCCCTGTGTTGGCGACATGTGTACCACCACAAAGTTCAATAGAGGGGCCAAACTGCATTACCCGTACCTGATCACCATATTTCTCGCCAAAGAGCGCCATCGCACCCAATTGTTGAGCCTCTTGGATAGGTACAGAACGACGTTCGTCGCGAGCAAAACAACTTCGCACCAACTGATTTACCATCTCCTCAACCTCACGGATCTCGCTAGGAGTCATTTTCTGAAAGTGAGAAAAGTCGAAACGTAAATGATCCGCCTCCACCAACGAGCCGCGTTGCTCTACATGCTTTCCCAGCACATGGCGTAGCGCATAGTGCAACAAATGCGTTGCCGTATGGTGTGCCGTTATGTCTTTACGACGTTCCGTATCTACGTAGGCTTCAAACTCGGCTTCGGGCTTTTCAGGAAGCTTATCGATTAGGAGAACAGGAAGCCCATTTTCTTTCACACAACCGAGTACTTCTAATCGTTCATTGGTTGAGACTAGCGAACCCGTATCGCCCACCTGTCCCCCTTGTTCTGCATAGAAAGGCGATTGGTCTAACACCACCTGATAAATATCAGCCCCCTTTTTATTCGAAACCGTGCGCATACGTAATATGTGAACAGGCGCTTGTAGCGCATCATAACCGATAAACTCGGTATTAGTTCCTTCGCGCACCACAACCCAATCGCCCGTAACCGTCTCGGCTGCACTCCGCGAACGTTCCTTTTGTTCCGCCATACAGCGGTCAAAACCTTCGCCATCCACTGTCATCTTTTGCTCGCGAAGCATCAGCTCCGTAAGATCCAAGGGGAAACCATAAGTATCATAAAGTTTGAACGCCGTTTCACCATCCAGTACACTTTGCTTTGCCGTTCTAAGCTCTTCTACCTTGTTCTCAAGGAGATGAATCCCAGACTCCAGCGTACGCAAAAATGCCTGTTCCTCCTCCCGCATCACGCTCTCAATGAGGCGCTCCTGTGCTTTCAACTCGGGGTAATTATCCCCCATCTGACGAATCAGCGTGGGAACTAATTGACACATAAACGGCTCGCGGAAACCGAGGAAAGAATATCCATAACGCACGGCACGACGAAGAATACGACGTATTACATACCCCGCCTTGTTGTTCGACGGAAGCTGTCCATCGGCAATAGAGAAGGAGACGGCACGAACATGATCTGCCACTACTCGAAGCGCTACATCAGTCTCCTCACTCGCCTTATACTTTACACCTGATAGTTCCGATATTTTCGCAATGATGTCTTGAAATATATCGGTATCGTAGTTACTCTTTTTGCCTTGCAACACACGACAAAGGCGTTCAAAGCCCATTCCCGTATCGACGTTCTTCGCTGGCAGAGGTTCAAGACTACCGTCCGCCTTACGGTTATACTGCATAAAGACCAAATTCCAGATCTCTATCACCTCGGGGTGGTCTTTGTTTACTAAGTCGCACCCAGGAATTTTGGCACGTTCCGCATCACTACGTAAATCGATATGTATTTCCGAACACGGGCCACAAGGTCCCGTATCCCCCATTTCCCAGAAGTTGTCCTTCGCGTTACCATAAAGTACACGCGCCTCAGGTACATGCTCCAACCAATAACCACGGGCTTCGTCGTCTGCTCCCAGTCCTAGCTTCTCCGAGCCTTCAAAGACCGTAACATAGAGTTTCTCTTTATCAATCCCCAAACGCTCTGTAAGGAGTTCCCATGCCCAACCAATAACCTCTTTCTTGAAATAATCGCCGAAAGACCAATTGCCGAGCATCTCAAACATTGTGTGGTGATACGTATCGTGTCCCACTTCCTCTAGGTCATTCTGTTTTCCCGATACACGCAGACACTTCTGCGAATCACACACGCGCACGGTTTTTGGTTTTCTATTGCCTAGAAATATATCCTTAAACTGGTTCATGCCCGCATTGGTAAACATGAGCGTCGGGTCATCTTTAACCACCATGGGCGCTGAAGGAACTATCTCGTGTCCTTTCGAACGAAAAAATTCTAAGAATGCAGCACGAACTTCTCCTGAATTCATTGCAGTACTACTAATTAAGTCGTGCAAAGATAACACACATACGGCGGATAGTGCCTTTTGCACTAGGTAAAAATCAAAGACTAAAAGAAAATCATTTTCATGCCCGAAATGTTTAATTCGCCCACCACTGTACAAAAAAAGAGACCAGAGCTAAGCTCTGATCTCTTTCGAAGAAATTATGAAAAATCTAGAATTAGTATTTTACTACCCTAATACTTTTCATCCGCCCCTCCACGGTCTCTAAACGCAATACGTAAAGACCAGACGTAAGAGCGGTTGTTTCTATCTGTGTCTCATTTTCTAGCAACTTGCCCGAGCGCACAACCTTCCCCATAACATCGACCAGCTCATACTTTGTATCGCACAGCAAGTCGTAGTTTGAGATACGTAATGTGGCTGAGAATGGATTGGGGCGCACCATCAGATTTTCCCATTTAGCATCGTCAGCTGCCAATACAGCACTTTGTTTCTTTACGGTAACCTCACAAGAGGCAGATTTACCGTTCAGTGTAGCCGTAACATTGGCAATCCCTTCGCTTACAGCTAAAACCAGCCCATCTTTCACGGTACATACCGACTCATTATCAGAAGTCCAAGTTAAACCTGTTTGGTCAGCATTTTCAGGAGTTGTTACGACTCTGAGGTATGCTTCGTTGAGTTCGTAAATCAGAATCTTTTCGTGATTGATGCGAATCGAGGTCACCTCAACAACAGGAAGAACAACAACCTTAAATGTGGCAGTAATCGCAGGGTCGGTAGCCAAGATTGCAGTAACCTCTACAGGTTCTGCAGTGGGTGCCACACCTACTACTTTGCTACCTTCAATCCTAAATTTTGTTTTATCAACTCCCGTGAAAATTAGTGTCTTGTCTACTGCATCTGCTGGTGTGTACCGAACGGACAGTTCGGCTGTTTTACCGACCATTAGTTCCACATCTTCCACAGCGATCGACGTTACCAAGCCTGCTGTACTCGGATCCACAACCTCAACTGTACAAACAGTCATGATGCGCGGATCTGATTCTAACATCGCCGTTACAACCGTAAAACCTTTTTCTAACGCCGTAACCGTACCCATCGCATCTACAGTCGCAATGGTCGTATTGTTACTTGTCCAGATGAGTTTTCTTTCAGACGAAGTCTCAGGGAAGAATTCTACCGCCAACGTACGCACATCGCCAACCTTGATACGCAAATGTGACGTAAGCATTTTGATGTTCTGCGGTCTAGTCGGCTGCTTTACTTTTACACGACACGTAGCTACTTTAGAGTTATCGGAATGCAATTTTGCCGTGATAAGTACTCCTTCAGTAGTCGCTTCTAACCCTGTAACACGACCACCCCTTACAGAGACCACACTAGGCTTCTCCGACTCCCAATCCATATATCGATCCGTGGCAGCCGACGGGTTAAACTTTATGTGACTAAACAAGTCTAACGTTCCACCATGTTCTATTTCAAACTCCGCAGGTTCAAAATCGAAACCTATAGTCGCAACCGCGGGAGAGATTACAATTATCTCGCAAGACGATGTTTTGGAAGGATCATTCTTTAATGCCACGGTTATTGTAGCTTTCCCAATTTTTAGCCCTTTTACGACTTGCGTATCTTTATCGAACGCTACCACACCTTCGGAATCCTCTACCGTCCAAACCAGCTCATACTGTGTAGCATAGATTGGCTTAGCAAAAGCTTCTAATTTATATTTATCGCCTTGCCCCAATGTGATTTTCGTTGGGAAAAGTTCAATACTTGTAGCAACCGTATGCGAACGAACCGTTACGCGACAAGTAGTTGTAATCGACGAATTAGATTTTAATGTCACAGTAATCTGTGCCTCTCCAGACGAGATGGCTTTCAACAAACCATTTTCATCCACTGTAACGACTTTTTCGTTGTTGCTGTGCCAATCTACGTCGCGATCAGTCGTTGTCGTAGGCGTAAATTCTAGCTCCAGTTGTCGCTGCTCATTAGGTACGAGCGTCACATTAGCAAGTGTCAATTTCAGACTCTCTGTAGCAACAGGAGGTACACAACGCACCTGAACTTTCTTCTCAACATCTTCTGTGGTGCCAAGCGCCTTGATTGTAATTTCTACTGGTCCTCCTTCTTTAACGCCAGTTACCACACCTGTACTTTCCTCAACGCTCACCGTTTCAGCATCTGCCGATGTACACTGTACCGACTTGTTTGAAGCATCCTCAGGCAAAATTTTGTAGCGCAGCTTATAACTTTGCCCTTTACCTATAACAACCTCCCCCTCTGTAACGAGTTGGATCTCTTGAACAGGATTTATATAAACCTCAACATCGCAGTATTGGTAGATGGCAGTATTTTCCACACTCATAGCCTTAATACGCGTCTTACCTTCCATCACTCCTTTTATGATCCCCGACTCGTCGACTTCTGCAATCTCAGGATTCTCGCTCTCAAAATAGAGGGCACGGTTTGTTGCTAAAGGCGGATCGACTGTCACGGCGAGCTGTGTTTTCGTGCCAACAGGAATTCGCAAATTCTGCGAAAGCATCCTTACCCTACCGACTGGTACATAGTGCTCTACTACTGTAACCAATACAGTAGACTCTTGTCCCGTCGTCGTCTTTGCCACAAGCTTTGTCTGTCCTACTTTTTTCCCTTTCAGTGCAGCACCTGCTACTCCATCGACCTGTACTTCAGTTTTCTCCATAGCGTCTTTGCTGAACACGACCGTCGACGGATTCTGTATGGTCATAGTAACTTTTTTGTTTGTCGCATTAGAAGGTGTAAATAAGACCCTCGCGGTAAGTTTCGTGTTAACCCCCAGAAGGATATTCGATGGGACTACCTGAATCTTTTCCGCCTCAACATTCTTTACATGAATCCGTATCTCTTCTTTAACAGGTTCACCTTCCGCATCAAACGTCGTGACCGTTACTTTCACCTCGCCAGCCTCAAGTCCTTTTATAAGTCCCGAGGTATTATCTGGCGAATAGCCTTTTTTAGGCATATTCATAGCACGAGTAGCCTCGTCTATTTCAAATTTAATTCGTTCGGGGTAAGTCACATCTTCGGGCTCAATCGTCATCTCAGCGCGTAGATCCAAGAAGTCGCCCACCGCCAAATCGTACTCTTTCTTTTTGAAATTCAAAGCAGTAATGGGGCGATACACCTCAATGGCACAAAACGTATGCAATGGATATGTCGTATTACTACTCTTTACGCGAACCTTCGCATTACCAGGGATTTTCCCTTCCACTCTATTCTCGCTCTCGTGATATTCTATGCGCTTGGGATCAGTAGGTGTCACTACATACGTAATACCGATCGCCCCCTTCTTTTCTTCCACTCTAAGCTCCTTCTTTTCTCCCACTTTTAGACGCATACGGTTAGCATTCAGCGAAAGGTTATTATCGTTCGTGTACTGATCGCCAACAAAGTCATACCCTGCACTGGCTAAACTGGTGTGATCGGCTTGTTTGCTATAATACAGATCGCGAGCCATCACTCTAGGCTTCCAAGACATAGATGCCTTGCTTAACCACCAAGCCAAGGTTCGGTTATAAGCATCCACGCCCATACCACACTTATCTAACCCAATTTCGGCATTCGCGGGGAGCGAGGACAGATCCCATTCCAAAGCATACTCCATACCCTTTGCCTCGGTGAATACATCCTTCATGTTGGCACAGCTACTGGTATTCCATTGGCTCACATCTTCTATCTCACCTACCGCTTTGTAGAACAACCCCTCCACATCTCGCACATTGCTCACATCCCAAGTTCTAAAATTTGTTTTACCCACCGAAGCCTCACGGAACATGAAGGAAAGATCCTCGGCACTCTTCATATCCCATTTACTTAAATCGCCCGAAAAGTTTTTACACTCCTTAAATGTTGCCGAGAAGCCTACACATTCACCTACATTCCAAGTATCTAGTCCTACGCCACGGAAAGAAGTTGCGTATGCAAATGCACTATCCATCTTACGGACGTGCGACACATCCCACCGCCCAAGATCGGAATCAAAGAGCGTAGCGCTACGAAACATCATTTCCATCTCCTGGAGATTCTTGAAGCTCCACTTACTCAAGTCCTTCTGGAAACTCCTACAACCCATAAACATCCCCGTCGCATTGGTTACGTTGCTTACATCCCAATAGGCGATATCACTATTAAAGCTTGTACAAAACGCAAACATGCGCTCCGTAAACTGCGCTTTAGAAAGTACCCATGCACTCAGGTCGCGATTAAACGATGTACACGACTCCAGCATTCCCGAAAAGTCAACCCCTTGACTTACATCCCAGAAATCGATCTTGCTATTAAAACTCCTACAATTGGAGAACATCCGCCTGAAATTCTTGCATGCCCCCGTCTTCCAATGTGAGAAGTCTGTCTTAATGTCAGAACAATCGGCAAACATGTAAGACATGTTTTCAACGTGGCTCACGTCCCAATCTTTCAAATCGGCTTTATTGTTGTTATTGGAACGGAACATACACGACATATCTTTAACATTGCTCACATTCCACTTCTCAAGCCCTTTACCATTGTAACTTTTACAGTTGTCGAACAACGCCGCCATATTTTCCACATTATCGACCTTCCACAGGGTGAGATCCTCAACAAATTTTTCACACTCCGCAAACATCCCAGAGAGGTTTACCGCCTTGTTGTTCTTGTCCATCAACCACGTCGCTACTCCCTTTCCTGTGAAATAGCGACAACCGCGGAACATATCGCTAAAGTCCTTTACGTGTTTCACCCTAGGAGCCCAAGCTGTAAAATCTACAGTCACGCTACCAGAACCAAGCTTCTGGCATTTGTAAAACATGGAGGAGAGATCGCTCGTCTTCGAAATATCCCATCCTGCAGGATTAAAATTCAACGCCAAGCAAGAGTGGAACATGGCACGGAAATATATTCCACGTCCGACTTTCCAGTTCTCTAGGCCATGACCTGTAAACTCGGCGCAGCCGCGGAACATGGAGGAAAAATTCTGACATCCCGATACGTCCCAACTCCCTAAATCTCCAGAGAAGGCTGAGCATTGGGAAAGAAATTGGGAAAAGTTCTTGACCTTACTTACATTCCACTTGCTTAGATTCGCATCATCAAACAAGTATGAGTTTGCAAACATCTGCCCCATTTGCTCTACTTTACTTACATCCCAGTTCCCTTTAGGGTCTACTTGCGTAAGCTTTTTACAATCGCGAAAAGCATTCGACATATCTTGGCATCGCGATAAGTCAGGCTGATCCTTTATGGTACTCGGTATAATGAGGTTCGAACACTGCGAAAACGCAGAATTCAGACTCTGGAACTGCGAATTACCCCACTGCTCTATGGTCAACAGAGCATCAACCGAACCGTTTACGTTCGTCCCACCTGTCCCCATCGCAATACGCTGAATCTGCCCTTTAATCTCAAGCACATACGTCTTGTTCGCATCTGCTTGAAATCTGAAACAATCGGGCGAGTTCTTGTCTATAGAGTATTGCTTAGGACTTGCGGGGGTCCAGCTTGATGGTGGCGTAGTACCCTTTTCATAATAACGTACCTGTGCCGATACGGATTGGAAAGGAACCACTATCTCTTTACCGTTCCCCGCCCAAGTGGTTACAAATGCTGTAGGGTCGTAATCAGCATAGACCCAACTCGGGATGCTTAATACCCAAGCGAAAAGCAAAAGTGCAAGCCATCGCCCTCGTGTTTTACTCATGGTTCTCATCTATCTATATTTTTTGTTTCTTCGTCGGAGACTACAAACGCAGTAGTACGAAGATAAAGTACTGTAAAGATTACACTGTACATTATAACTGTGCATCTTTGAGTAGATACGGTTTTCTTTACAAAAACATGCAAAAAGTATTGATAAACGATTTGCTCTATCCCGTATGCACACGAAATATCTACGGTACATATCACTAACAGTAACCTGTTACGCAAGGTGAGATAGCCTTGTTACAAAGTCAATGTAGGGGAGACGGAAGAAACGGACACAAAGCGTGTAATGGTCGTTACATAGCAAACACCGTCTCTTTTTCTAATTTTGCGGGCAAAACAATCTGAAAATTCGTGATGCGCGAGAGTGACAAACTACCTATAACCCTACTCAAATCTGAAGTAGTACCTGCCTTGGGATGTACAGAACCCATAGCCGTTGCATTAGCCGTAGCTTATGCCCGAGAACTTTTAGATGCGCCTGTTGCACACGTGGATGTGAAAACGAGTGCCAATATTTACAAGAATGGTATGGGCGTTGGCATCCCAGGTACTGGGCGCACAGGGCTAATTATAGCTGCTGCTCTCGGTGCTGTAGAGGGGAAGGCTTCTGATGGACTAGAACTACTCAAAGAGGTGAATGATGCTGCAGTAAAGCGTGCTCTTAACCTTATGGGACGCGATGCTGTGAGGGTGTCAGTAGCAGAAGGAGTAGAAAAGCTCTTTGTACTCGCCACAGTGTATGACGCACAAGAACATTCGGCAAGCTGTACCATTAGCGAGTCGCATACCAACGTTACCAGCCTTATGAAAAATGGCTATGAGACTCTCAACCGCGGATGTGGCGCTACACAAGCCAGCAAGGTCTGTAATGACAATACCACCACGAGCACTACTACTTTGGATGGGAAAGCAATTACTATAGCTCAGATCTACGAATTTGCAACTACCGTTGCTTTTGACGACATCAAGTTTATCCTCGAGGCAGAACGCTTAAATCGGCGTATCTCAGAAGAGGGCTTAAGTAAAAAATACGGCTTGAGTGTTGGGAAGCGCCTTTGGGAACGAATCCAGAGCGGACAACTAGGAGACGATCTTCTCACGCGCTCCATGGCTATGACCTCTGCAGCGAGCGATGCGCGCATGGCAGGGTCGACCATCCCCGTAATGAGTAATTCGGGGAGCGGAAACCAAGGTATTACCGCTACAGTACCCGTGCTTGCCACTGCCGACAAATTGGGCGTAGATCAAGAGAAATTGGCAAGAGCGCTCGCTCTTTCACATCTCGTAGCCATACACATCAAGGGCTATTTGGGACGACTCTCTGCCCTGTGTGGGTGTGTAGTAGCCTCTTCGGGGGCAGGATGCGGCGTTGCCTATCTCATGGGGGGCGGCTTGAAAGAGATAGAAGCCACCATAAAAAACATGCTGGGCAACATGACAGGCATGCTCTGTGATGGCGCTAAAGTTGGGTGCGCGCTGAAAGTGAGTTCAGGCGTAAGTGCAGCAGTAACATCTGCTATGCTCGCCATTGACGGCGAGTGTATTTCCTCCAACGATGGGATTATAGAAGACAGCGTAGAACGCACAATAGCAAATGTTGGGCGTATCGGAGCCGAGGGGATGCTCGAGACTGACAAAATGGTGCTCGATATTATGACCCACAAACGTTGCGACTAAAATTCCCGCACTGCATTGCGCACACTCGGAAGAGTGAGATATAAGAAAAATGAACTGCACCCCAAAAGTTGGACAAAAAACTTTTGGGGTGCAGTTCATTTGCTCTGTGAAACGCGCAAGGAGAGTCCGTAAAAAACACACACGGCATTTTTTGCTTATACCGTTATCTCTCGGCTCTTCCCACTCTCTTATTTTCCCTACCTTAGTGTAGAAAATCAATTCGATATGTCTGAAACACGAGTAATGCCCATCGGGGCGCAAAACTTTCAAGCATTGCGCGAGAATCGTTTTGTCTATGTGGATAAAACGCGCTACGTGTATCAGTTGATTTCGCAGAGTCGTGTTTATTTCTTGAGCCGCCCTCGTCGTTTTGGTAAGAGTTTGCTGCTTTCTACCCTAGAGGCTTATTTTTCGGGGAAACAGGAGCTCTTCAAGGGATTGTACTTAGAGCAAGCCGAACTCGAACTTGCGGCACGCGAAAAGCGCGAAGCATGGCTAGAATATCCCGTATTGTATTTGGACTTGAATGCCAAAAATTATGAAAATCGTGAAGCGTTAGTAGAGCGCTTGGCGCTAAACTTGCAAAAATGGGAAAAACGCTATGGTCTCAACAAGGTAAGTGAATCGCTAGAGGAACGCTTTGCTTATGTAATAGAACAAGCGTATGAAAAGACAAGTCGCCAAGTCGTTGTTCTTATTGACGAGTACGATAAACCTCTACTTGATACCATCGACAATACCAAACTCAACGAAAACTACCGCGATATTCTACGGGCGTTCTTCTCTGTGATTAAGAGCAGCGACCGCTATCTGCGTTTTGCATTCCTAACGGGTGTAACTCGTTTTAGCAAAGTGAGTGTATTTAGCGGATTGAATAACTTGAAGGATCTTAGTCTTAGAGACGATTTCTCGGGAATTTGTGGCATTACTGAGTCTGAACTGGAAGCCAACTTTGAACCAGAGATTGAGGCGCTAGCCCTAAAAAAGAAGCAGAGTCGCGAGGAGATATTAGCCACCCTAAAGAAACGATACGATGGTTACCTCTTTGCAGCGGAAGGTGAAAATGTTTACAACCCTTTTAGCCTGTTGAACGTATTCGATGCGCGCTCATTTTCAGATTATTGGTACGCTACAGGAACTCCCACTTTTTTGGTAGAGTATCTGCATACGGCGCACTTCAATATACCAGATCTGGATGGAAATATATTCCTAAATGAGCGGAATTTAGAACACAGCCATGCTGATGTACAGAACGTGCTACCTATTCTCTATCAGGCAGGTTATCTGACCATTAAAGAGTACATCGCAGGTGGCAATGTGTATCGCTTAGGCTTTCCGAACGACGAGGTGCGCTATGGATTCTTAGATAACTTATTACCCGCTTTTACCTCGATTGGCACAAGCGATACGGGGCATGCCGTCTGGGAGCTCGTAAAAGCCATCCAGTCGGGCGATGTGGAGGGGTTTATGACGCATATCCAATCTATCCTTTCGGGGATACCCTATGATACGCTCCCTGCCGGTGAAGTGGCACTCCGCGAACGCGATTACCAGATCTCTGTTTACCTGATCTTTTCCTTGGTCGGTGAGTTTGTTCAAACCGAAGTACAGAATGCCTCGGGGCGTGCCGATTGTATAGTCCACACTGCCGATACCATCTATCTCTTTGAGTTTAAGCTCTGGAGTGCTGGTACTGCGGCAGAGGCTTTGGCGCAAATAAAGAAGAACGGTTACGATCTTCCCTACCGTTCTTCCAGTAAACGCCTCTTGCTTATCGGGGCAAGCTTTGACGAAAAGAAGCGAACGCTGGGCGCTTGGGAAACGGAGGAACAATAAGGGAACATTGCAGAGTTGTTCTATTCACGTCATATTTTGACGCGAATAATGGTTCTAATCTCTTCATATTTTGATGCGAATAGGTGTGCAATTGATGTCGCTGCACTACCTTTGTGTTGAATATTAGAGACAAATACAGATGTCCTTCTATCTGTGGCAAAGTGAGAATTGGCCAAAATTTACTTTCGATCGCACGGTTATAGAACAGCTTTTAGCGGAGGTGCATTTTAACAACGGTAAACTCATCGGGATATATGAAACGATGGGCATAGATCTCCGCAACAGGGTGACGCTTACCAACATGACTGCAGATATGGTTAATTCTTCTGAAATTGAGGGTGTTTCGTTAATTCCAGAGCTTGTGCGTTCCTCAATAGCCAAAGGATTGCGGATAGAATTGGAGCATCTAGTAAAAGCCGATAGGTATACGGATGGGGTGGTAGAGATTATGCTGGATGCGGTACAAAACTATGAGCAGCCTCTTACACACGAACGTCTTTTTAATTGGCATACTCTCCTTTTTCCTAAATTGCGTGGGAAGAGTTTACGCCACAATTTAGTAGTGGGCAATTACCGAAAAGGTCCTGAGCCGATGTACGTCGTCTCAGGAGCGATAGGGAGAGAAAAAGTACACTATGAAGCTCCGCCCGCTGAGCAAGTCCCACAATTGATGGAGGAATTCCTTGTCTGGGTCAATCGCGAAGAGCCCATGGATGGTATCCTAAAAGCCGCCATTGCACATTTGTGGTTTGTATCTATCCACCCATTTAGTGATGGTAATGGACGTATTGCCCGTACAATTACAGAGCTACTACTCTGTCGCAATGACCACCAACATCACCGTTTTTATAGTTTTTCGTCGAGTATTCGTCAGGAGCGTAAATCGTACTATGCTGTTTTAGAGCGAACCCAGCATGGTAAAGGCGATATTACAGAGTGGCTTACTTGGTTTTTAACCTGCCTTCTAAAGGCCTTTCAGGCCTCGCTAGACAACGTGACGGTTTTGTTGCAGCGTAATACTTTCTGGGAAAAGTGTGCAACAGTACCTCTTAATGAGCGACAACGAAAGATATTGAATATGCTCTGGGATGACTTTGAGGGAAAACTCAACACATCAAAATGGGCAAAGATCACGAAGTGTTCCCAAGCCACTGCGCTACGAGATATACAAGACCTACTTGCGAAAAAACTCCTTAAGAAAACAGATGAGGGAGGACGTAATACGAACTATGAACTTCTGAGATAATTGCTCTAATGACAGACAACGTTGAAAATATACGCATGGATGAGTATCTCTACTCATTGCCCTCGGAGCGTATTGCACAGCAGCCCGTATTGCCGCCTGAGGCTGCAAAATTATTGGTCTGGAAAGGGAGTAAAGCGCCAATTTGTGATAGTGCTTTTGGCAACTTGGAAGCATGGCTTCCCGAAGGAAGTACACTCGTTTTCAACGATACGAAAGTTGTGCCCGCGCGAGTAGTATTACACAAGAAAAGTGGTGCTCGCATCGAGGTTTTTCTTCTCGAACCCGTTGCGCCCAAAGTATACGAGGAAGCCATGTGTTCCACTTCAGAATGCGAGTGGCAGTGCCTCATCGGGAATGCTAAAAAATGGAGCAATGAGCCGCTTGTGCGCGAATTAGCACAAGGAGGTCTGTTGTCGGTTACACATCAGCCTTCTGCCGACGGGAAAGCTTTTATTGCGCGTTTCCGTTGGAATAACGGACAGAGTTTTTCCGCTATTTTGCAAGAAGTAGGTCAAATCCCGATACCACCCTACCTCAACCGTGAGACCCAAGCCGAGGATACGCTTTGGTATCAAACTGTGTATGCCCACTGGGAGGGTTCTGTGGCAGCGCCTACCGCAGGACTACATTTTTCTCAAGACATGCTCAATGACCTCAAAAAGAATAGACACGACCTCCTTTACACTACGTTGCACGTGGGCGCAGGAACTTTCCTCCCTGTAAAAAGCGAGACCATTGGAGGGCATGCCATGCATGCAGAACGTATAGTGGTTCACCGAACTTTTTTGGAGCGTCTGTTAGCTACACAAGGTAAAATTGTTGCCGTGGGTACAACCTCTTTACGTTCGTTGGAGAGCATTTATTGGTACGGAGCTCTGTTGCGTACTAATCCCGATCCTACCCCCGATGCAGTGCGCCAATGGACACCCTACGAACAACAGGAATCGGAAACAAGAACGTGCGTACTGGAAAGACTCATTGCATACCTCCATCGCAAGGGGCAAGAAATACTTGAACTGAACACCTCGTTGCTCATTGCCCCCAGTTACCGCCTTCGTATGGCAGACGGACTCATTACCAATTTCCATCAGCCAGGGAGCACGCTCCTACTGCTCGTCTCCGCGATAGTTGGTAACGACTGGCAACGCATCTACGCGCACGCCCTAGACTCTGGCTACCGCTTCCTAAGCTACGGAGATGGCTGTATTTTGCTACCAGAGCAGACGGAGGTATAACTACTGCTTCCCTATCTGAGAGCTAGTTGGAAACTCCACGCTTATTTTTCTACCTCAATCGCCTGATTTATTTTCAGGAGGTGAGCTAGAAACTCTTGCTTCTTACGTGGCGAGAGCACGACTGACCTACGACCGCATTTTACCTCCAGACGATCCAAAGAAGCAGCAGGCGAAGACTGTATAGTCCTCGTAGCTCGCACCGACGTTATTTCTTTAATATCGAAGGTGGTCTTAAAAAGACCACTGAAGCAGCTCACTATCAAAAAATTGTCTAGAATAATATATTTAATATCGAACAACGCCCAAGCTATTATAGTGAGCAGCAATACCCCAGTGATAAACATGCTCCATGAAAAATAGGTGAAAAGAATAACTCCGTATACGCCTGCCACCACGCCGAATACGAATACAATGAGCCATAAATCTACCCCTGATCTGTATACCGTTTTTCTCATTTCTAATACCTTCTTATTTTCAAATATACAAAAAACTAAGCCTCTTTGCTTGCTTGTGCCTATTTTTATTCTACCTTTTATGACTCTACGTCAAGAATATTATTTTTGTTGCTTCGGAACGCATTGTTTCAGAGCGTAGGTCAAAAACAGGGCAAGCTATGTTTATCGTCTTGGAAGGTACGGATGGGTGCGGGAAATCAACACAAAGTGCACTGCTTCGCGCATATTTGGAAAAAGAAGGGAAACGTGTTGTTTCGTACCATTTTCCCGTTTTAGAAGCTGGCGGGGTCTTTGGCGAGTTACTTGCCCAATATTTGCGTGGCGAATTCGGTAGCATGGAGTCCTTGCCTCCAAAGCTTATAGGAGTGTTGTATGCTGCCAATCGGCGCGATTTGCAGGCTCAAATGCGCTCGGAGCTTGCCGCTGGGGCTGTGCTTATTGCAGACCGATATTTTGCCTCCAATCTGGCCTACGCGGGGGCAAAATTACGCGATACACAGTCACGCGACCAACTGATTCGTTGGTTACTCCGCGTTGATTTAGAGGAGTTCGGCAATCTAGAGCCCGATGTAACGCTTTTTCTGGATGCGCCACTCTCCTTTTCCATGGCTGTAAATGAACAACGAAAGGGGCAAAGCGCATCGGAACGCTCATACACCGAGGGAAAACAAGATATCCACGAAGCAAAGAGGGAATACCAGCAGGAGGTGCAGGCAGTTTATAGGACACTGGGAGGCTATCTGCGCAATTACCACACGATAGTGTGCAAGTCAACGACGGGAGGAATGCTGGGAGTCTCCGAAGTTTTTGAACGTATAGTAGCGGTTCTCTAGGCTGCACGCCAGCTAGATTTAAGGAGGGAGCGAATTAACAAAACGCTCCCTTTATTTTTGCAGGTCGTCATCTGCCTTATTTTTAGCAAAACGCTCAAGGCGTGCCGCAATGTTCTTATCAAAGATGGGAGAGAGAATAATAAGGGTCACAGCAATGAGAATGAGTATTACCCCAATCCCAATTTGCCTATTGAACTGCTCGCCAAAAACAATCACGCCTATGATAAGAGCCGTAAGGGGTTCCATAGCGCCGAGTACCGAGGTAAGTGTAGAACCAATGCTTTTGATGGAATACATCAGCGCCAGATTCGATACCAGCGTTGGGAGAAGGGCAAGGCAAATCAGGTTAATCCAAGCGACGGTTGTAGGTACTGCGTGAATCCCTTCACCAATCACAAAGGCGTGGATGATAAAATAGACGTTGCTACACATCAACGCGTAGAACGCCAACTTGATGTTGTTGCGACGGCGGAGTACCTGCACATTGTTTACAAACACAATATACAGAGCGTATGCAAGCCCAGAGAGTAGCACCATTACGATGCTGGCCGCTGTGGCATTGCCTGTACCGCCACCCCGTCCAATGCTGAGTAGGCAGATACCCGTAAGAGCCAGTATAATAGCTACTATGGTAAATGGCGAAGTGCGTTGCTTGAAGACGAACGCCATAATGAGAGTCACAAATACGGGGTAGAGAAAGTGAAGCGTGGTAGCTACCCCAGTACTCATGGTAGCGTAACCTTGGAAAAGTAGGGTCGCAGAACCGTAATAACACAACCCAAGTACCATACACCAGCCCAATGCCTTCAACGAAATGTGAAAGGGAATACGTTTGATGAGCATGAGTATTGCCATTGCAATAGAGACGATAAACATGCGGTAGCAAAGAATATTATTCACACTCAGCCCCACAACCATCACTGGTACTGTAAAGAGTGGGAGCATACCAAACGTTGCAGAGGATGCCATCCCTGCTAGAAAACCTCGAAAGTTGAAACCTTTAGCCATATTCTTAACTTCAAAAGAACGAAAAACACGTTACGAAAATCGTGCCAACGACGACTCTCGCAGCGCGCTATGCTGTGTACGCAGCGCAATTATTTTGGGATCGATTGAATGATGGCTGTGAGGTTAGAGACAAGGAGTTTCATACTTACCGCCATGAGGATAATACCAAAGAATTTGCGAAGGGCATACAACCCCGCTTTCCCTAATATGCGCCGCACAAAATAGACGTTCTTGAGCACAAAATAAACCACGGCAATGTTGAGCAGAATAGCGAGGATGATGGTTATGTCAGAATACATGGCGCGCAGTGAGAGCATGGTCGTAATAGACCCAGGCCCTGCGATAACGGGGAAAACCAAAGGAACTATGGTTACATCGGTGGTTTCGGCATCAAAACGGAAAATATGTATGTCAAAAACCATTTCAACGGCAAGTGCCAAGATAACCAGCGCACCTGCCACGGCAAAAGAGGTGAAATCTACGTTTAGAAAACGGAGAAGGGCAGAACCGAGATAAAGGAATACGATATAGAACCCCAAAGAAACCAAAGCCGCTATACCCGATTTATAGTGCTTGCCTTGTTCCGACAAACTTACGAGGAGGGGAACAGAACCTGGGATGTTAATAACGGCAAAGAGCACCATAAAGGCACTCAACGAGTCGAGTATGATTTTGTATACCTCCGACATAGCTTAGAATGCAATGCGCCCCTGTTCTTTGTTCTTTACCACCGTACCCTTAATATGTACTTGCGTCTCTTTGGCGTTCGTAGCATTAGAGAGGATGGTTACCGTACGGCTAATAGCTTGCAATTTAGGCTCTACGCGAAAATAGACCTGTATCTCGCCACTTTTACCTGGAAGGATTGGAGCTTTGGTATACTCCTTTATGTCCGTTCCACAGCAACCAGACACCTTCTGGAGAATTAGTGGCGCTTTCCCGTCGTTAAACACTTGTATGGCTACGCGCCCCGTATTATCGTCTATTTTCCGCAGTTCTATGTCGCCAAGTTGCACTTCTGCGGGCTCAAAGCGTATCTCAGCCCCCTTATTTTGCGCCATGAGAGATGTGAGAGGGAGGGTGAGAAGAAAAAATAGGGGTAAAAGTCTAAACTGTTTCATCGTCTATTTATCAAACCTATTCCTGTGTAACGCCCAATGAGCGCGCTTTGTTGTCTTAATTTTGATGTATTGCATATTGTACCGAAAATTCCCACATCGCGGTTTTATGATACTGTCCCAAAAAAGTGTGTAAGCTTCAAAATTCAGAACTTTGAAAAAGTTAAAACTAAAAACAAAAGAATAATGAAGCTCACACAGGATCAAATTTCGGAATTTATAGCCGAAATGACGAGATCTCCAAAAGGTC
>CAJPTC010000030.1 GCA_905373475.1 Bacteroidia bacterium
GCAACGGAAGCTCATTTTCTTGACTATAGTTACCCGTGTTTAAGTCTATATAGAGCACTGGGTGTTTCTGCCACGCTTCACGTTTCGACTGCCGTGCTAGTTCTTCTTCGGCTTGCGCAAGATACAACCCTTCAAATAGCTCTTTCTCACCACGGAAATAGGCGGCAAGGGTGGAAAGAAACAAACTCTTACCAAAACGACGAGGACGACTCAAAAAATAGACCTTACCACGTAATAACTGTTCGATATACTGAGTCTTATCCACATAGAGATAGCCACTCTCTCTGAGGGATTGGAAACTTTGTACGCCGATGGGCAGCTTTCTCTCTGTCATCTTTCAAACCTTGTTAGCTATGCGAAAGATACTAAGAAAGAGCGATAAGGGTTGTGCAAGGGAGACAAAAACTGGCACAACACGGAACTGAACGAAAAGCAAAGGCTTTTTCGAGATAAATCGCACTGGAACTACAATGCGAATCGGTTTTGGGGAACGAAATGCTCTGAAAAAACTAAAGGCTACTCTCTTTCCAGATGAACGAGGCACTTGGCATCGAAAAAAGCATCGGGGAATAGCCCAGCAAGAGGAATTATCGTTTTTCGTACAGCATGGAGCTGAATTTCCTCTTCAAACGGAAAACCCTTGTAAGCAATAAGACCGCGAGGCATACGCTCCGAACTATCATTCAAAAGCGGCGCAGCCCACTGCCATAGTTTTTGGAGTTCCGACACCCCACGGGTCACAACGAGGTCGTACTTGTCCGTCAAGGCTTCAGCCCTTAGGCACGACACACGAACGTTGCGCAATTGCAACTGGTTAACCATGTCGTCTACCGCACGCACTTTCTTGGCGATGGAATCTACAAGGTGAAATTGAACATCGGGGCAAGCAATAGCAAGCGGAATACCTGGGAAACCACCACCCGTACCCAAATCCAGCACCGTTAGCCCCTGCGCAAAAGGAAAATAATGCAAAGGCGCTAAGCTGTGCCCTATGTGATGCGTACGAATACTCTCCGTGTCCTTACGCGAGATAAGGTTAATACGCACATTCCACTCGAGCACAAGCTGTGCAAACACTTCGAGCTGCATGCACTGCTCCTGCGTCAGCGAGGGAAAAGATGCAAGGAAATTAGCGTTTTCAGTTATCCTTGAAATCCCCATCTGGCGACTCTCGCAGTAGTTCTTGAAGCATGTTTCGCGCGCGAAATAGCTGAGCTTTCACCGTGCCCATGGGCAGAGCAAGTTCTACCGAGATCTCCTCGTAGGAAAGCTCATCAAAATATCGGAGTTGTACTAGTTTCTGGTACTGTGGTCGTAGCGATGTGACTAAGTGACGCAAACGTTCGATGTTCTGTTCGCGAATGAGTCGCTGCTCGGGGTCTGGTCCCGCCGCTGTCATCATGGCTTCCTTGCTTGTCGAATCTGCGTTCGCCTCCTCGTAATCCTTTTGTAGGAGTCGTTTTCGTCGGCAATAGTCGATACTGTTATTGGTTGCGATCTTAAACAACCAGCTGCTAAATGCATAGCGCGGCACATACTGGTTAATGTTCTTAAAGGCTTTACCAAATGCCTCGATAGTCACATCCTCGGCATCCGTCGGGTTATTAACAATCTTGAGTACCAGATAGTAGATCTTGCTTCGATATTTATCGTGCAGGACGCGAAAGGCCTCCTCATCGCCATTACAAGCTCGCTGAACTAGTTCCCAATCCACTAGGGCCTTTTCAGAAAGATTGCCTAATTCTTGTTCCATTGCACGAAAGTACACAATTCCTCTTTATGATTTGCCAAATGTAATAAAAATCTATGCAAAAAAAAACACACGAAAAGACTCTTTTTAATGTGTAACTTTTCCAATGCCCGATCGTCAAACGGTTAAACAAGAGTGAAAAAATATTTTGCGAAAATGAGAAAGTTGTTTTTAGTCTCTCTTTTCACGCTTTTAGCGTGTACTTTTCAACTACAATTTGCAGGAATTGCTAAGGCACAATGGGTGAAATTAGCATCTCCCGAGGAGCGTACCTACAATCTCCAAGGGTTCAATAAAATCATTCTTTCCAATCCCGCAGAAGTGAGTGTACGACAAACAAATGAGTTTGCAGTATCGGCGCGCAGTAAGTACAAGGGGGCATTAGATATTTTGAAACTTGAGGTACGCAACAATACCTTGTATATTACTTCTGAGAGCCAGACTCTCAAAACCTTCCCAGAGATAGACGTCTATGTAACGATGCCGAAACTTGAGGAAGCAACACTTAATGGCTCGGGAGAAATTGATCTCAAAGGGGCATTCACGGGCGACCTCCTGCGAGTTACCCTGAACGGCTCGGGCGATATTGATATAGACGATGCAAAACTCACACACGATTTCGTGGGCAGCCTCAATGGGTCGGGCGACTTGAAATTTGGGCGTCTGGAGACCACAAACCTCCAACTATCACTCCAAGGATCGGGAGATATTGAAGCAAAGCGCCTCTCCGCGCGGAACGAAGCGAATTTGTCACTGCAAGGCTCTGGTACATTCATTGTAGACATGCTACGATGCACAAATCTATCAGGGCTACTTCGAGGCAGCGGCGACCTCAAATTCGGACAAGTAACCTTTACCGATAAAGCGGACATTGAGTTGGCAGGGTCGGGCGATATATATGCGAAAGAGATAAAAGGAGGAAATGCGCTTGCAACAACACTTCGTGGCAGCGGCGATATTCGCTACAACTCACTAGAAGTCGATACATTTGATGCCGAACTATACATGTCTGGCGACATTTATGTAAGCTCTGGTAAGGCAAAAAATGTTTCTGCGTCTGTGGTAGGGTCAGGCGATATGCACTTACGTGGGCTGCGTTGCAGTGTGGCACATGTACAACTACAAGGCTCTGGAGATATTACACTCGATGTGCGCGATGAACTTTACATGGAGCATGTAAAGGGCTCGGGAGAAATTCATTACACGGGCAATCCTACGCTGAAGGTGAAGAAATAAAAGCATTACAGTATACTCGCATTTTACGTATCTGAACACAAGAAAAGGGGAGTGGAAAATTTCTATTTTGCACTCCCCTAGTTATTTTATCAAACCTCTTATTCTGCTCTAGGTCAGAACTTTCCTCCTTCCAGAGCAGCCGAATTCTGTATAAGAATTTGTGAGATGCGCGACTGGTTGTTCTCAGTTTTCAAAAAGATACTCACACGAAAAGTACCTGTTTGCGAGGTATAAGTACCAATAAAGAAAGAATTGTCTGTACGCACCTTGCGGTGGGCTACAACAAAACTCGTTGGCGGATTGCTAACAAAAAAATTATTCAATAATACCTGCGCCTGCGAATTGCCGTAAACGTTCTCTACGTCTAGAATACGAAGATCTACTGTTGTACCAAAGTAGGGTAACAACTTCTCTGCATTGCCTGTTGCGATAGCTTGCTCAATGTCGGTTTCTGGCGATTGCGCGAAAGCTACACAAGAGAGCATTGCAAAAGGAAGAAGAAAATATAGCAGTTTCATGATTCGCCCTTTCTTGTCACTCTAGGTTGTTTCACTTCCGTATGAAACGGTCAAACTTTATGTTAGAGATAGTAACGCCGCAGATTTACAAAAGGTTACACGCTACTGCGCAATCTCCGCTCCAAGCGGCGTTCTTGTTTGGATAAGAGTGGTCATAACTCCTGTGCCAAGCGCTCCAAACAGCGCAAACCATAAAGCAAAGCGTCCTCCGAGGGGCAAAAATCTGCTGAGTGTAAATTGCCCGTAGGTCCTACTCCAAGACGGAGAAATAGCGAAGGGAGGACGTGGGTGAAGTAGGCAAAATCGTCTGTTGTCATACGTTTAGGTAGTGAAACTACATTGCCTTGCACACACTCCGCGAGCAAAAGACGTGCACGCGTTGCTAACTCCTCGTTGTTCAGTAAGGACGGATAACCTTCTGTAATATCCACTGTAGCCGTTGCTCCGAAGCTGGCTGCCGTATGTTCTGCAATACGACATATCAGTTTTTTCGCTTCTGCACGCCACGTTTCCGAATGGGTGCGTAACGTACCATCAAGACGCACAGAGGCTGGAATAAGGTTCATGCGACCTTGGCACACCACGTTTCCGAAAGATAAGACCATGGGCGAACTAGGTGGCGCATTGCGCGAAGCAATGGTTTGAAGCGCTATCAGGGTATGTGCTGCTACCAACAAGGAGTCTACGCCCGTATGAGGTAATGCCCCGTGTGCAGCTTTCCCATTAACAGTAATTCGAATCTCATCGCCCGATGCCATATATTGCCCGGAACAAATCCCGATGCTTCCGACTGGAAGCTCAGGTTCGCAATGAAAAGCGAACATAGCGTCGGGCTTATGAGCTTGGAACGGCGCAGAATGCAGCACAGCCATCGCACCGCCTGGTAGCACCTCTTCCGAGGACTCAAAAATAAGGAGAAGATTTGGCCATTTACCAGCAGGACTTTCGTCGCGAAGCAAACTCAACCCCACGGCAAGAGCTATATGGAGGTCGTGACCGCAAGCATGCATGACGCCAGCATTTTTACTGGAAAACTCTCCCTCATGCTCCTGTATGGGGAGGGCGTCCAATTCCGCCCTATAACCAAAAGTGGTGGGAATTTCTCCTGCTTTGTATGCAAGAAAACTTGTAGCTCCCTCTATCGGGAAGAGCTCCCACCCTCTTTCGCCTAGAAGCTCCTGTAAGTAAGCCGAAGTTGTAAACTCTACGCCCGAAAGTTCAGGATTCTGGTGGATGTGCCGTCGTACCTCGCGTGCCAAAGTAGCTGCACGCTGCAAAGCATCAGTTTGCATGGGATAGGCGAAGTTGTACTGGAGCATGCATCAGCTTTCCATATTGCGAAATCGCGATACGCCCTTGATAGATATTCTCTCCATCCAAGGAAAGCTGAACGTCCGTAGGAAATGCCGTGCGGTAGTAGTACGCGTTATGCAACGTGGGGATAGATTCCAGATCGATTGTCTCTTTTGTCTCGCAAGTTAGCTGGAGGAGTATCGGGCTGGCACTCATATCATTGGGAGGCACAATGCCTTGCGTGTCAGAGAATCGACAAAGTATTGTTGTATTCTCACTCTGTAAGGGTGTATACGAGCGCTGTACATGAACCGTATCGTACATAGTGCGCCCTATGAAAAGCATTAGATATTCAGCTTCCAGACGCGCAATCTCCTTGAGTATTGTAGGAATTCCGTCGGGAGTAGTCGGCATATCATCACCAAGCAGAAGCTCTATTCTACGTTTACGTAAAGCAAAGATCTGGTCTGCAGCCTGACGGGCTTTTTCCTCTAGCGAACGTTTTATGGTCACCTCTCGTGTCACGGGCACGCTTACAAAAGACGTATCCTTTTGCACAACAGAGTGAAAAACATTTTTTTCGGAGTCAATGAAAGGGTCGGAAGACAAATCGGTATAGCAATAAGGCTGCTGTGCGGTATTCTGTTGGCAAACATTAGCCGTTTGCGGATAGAGTTCGTTGGCAGGCATAAGCATACCATTGGCGGTCAGTTGCAAAAAAAGAGGGCTTTGCTGTCCATGCGTTAGGTGCGCTAAAATAGGATAACGAGTGTCCACTTCCTGATGCGTAGTTATTTTCACACCAGCAAGCTGACAATGCTGCACTGGTTGCGTAGCCACTGCGGCAATACCTAGGAACTTCTCGCAATATTGCGCGTAAGGTCCTGGCGTATAGTAGGAGCATGCCACGGAAAAATCAAAGTCAAGTACAGTTTGTGGTAAATAGTACACGAGGGCATTGGCCTGCTGCGCTTTATCGCTGTCGTATTTCGATACTTGAATTTGCGACCCAGTTCCACAGCCACTACCAAAGCACAGGAGCAACAGACCCACAAACCATAGTCCCGCCCGATTTCTTACCTCTCTTGTTGCTAGCATTTTACAAAACATAATTTCAATACCCGCCCAAAGATATTGTAATTTGTCGACGCCCCAGAAATAGCACTCTGCCATTCTCCCACGTCAAACACTACGACAAGCGTCGTACGGAATTCTATTCCCCGAAGCTAATACCTATGCCACGCGCTGTATTGATCAGATCGCAGTGCGGATCGACAAGATTCGGTTGCATAACAGCCTCAATCAAAGGCACAGAAATAATGTTAGGATGCCTGTAGGCCACCATCTCGCCAAAGCGTCCCTCGAGCACCATCTCAAAAGCTTTTACACCAAACTGTGTAGCCAAAATACGATCGTAAGCTACGGGAATACCACCACGTTGTAGATGCCCTAAGATCGTCTCTCGCATATCTTCCTCAAAGCCAATCGATTTTAGGTCGTGTACAAGCTTGTGAGCTACTCCACCAAGATGCACGTTTTCATAGCCAATTTCGTGGTTCTCATTGGAGGTCACCGTACCATCTTTCGGCATAGCACCCTCTGCAATAACTATTATTGCATGCCCCTTACCTCGGTTAAAACGCTGATCAAGACGCTCCTTTACCTTGTGCACATCGTAGGGAATTTCTGGAATCAGACACACCTCCGCTCCGCCCGCAATGGCGGCATGTAGCGCAATCCAGCCAGCGTTGCGACCCATCACCTCCAGCACGAGTACTCGGTTGTGCGAAGCTGCCGTGGTTACCAACTTATCTACCGCCTCTGTGGCTATCTGTACCGCTGTCTGAAAACCAAAAGTAAAATCGGTAGATGAGAGGTCGTTATCAATCGTTTTTGGAACACCGATGATATTCAATCCTTTCTCGTAGAGCCGTTGGCTAATGCGTTGCGACCCATCACCCCCTACGCTTATCACTGCATCTATACCGAGGAATTGCAACTTTCGCAGCATTTCATCGCTCCGATCTACTGCAATCCACGAACCGTCAGGCTGTTTTACAGGCCAGGCAAACGGACCACCCTTATTGGTTGTGCCTATTATTGTACCACCACGTACATGTATCCCCGAGACGGCTTGTTCATCCAACAAGCGTATCTCGGTAGGTTCGCTCAGAATTCCATCAAACGACTGTATACCACCTATTACCTCCCAGCCCTGTTCCTGCGAGGCACGACGCACCACGGCACGTATCACGGCATTCAGACCTGGACAATCGCCACCGCCCGTGGCTATCATCACGCGTTTCATTCGCACTTCCCCTCTTCGCTTTTAGAACAAACCTTGCTCTTGTGTTAGCACAGAAAAAACAGAGACGCTGCTACTCGCAACGTCTCTGCAAAAAACTATTGTACACTCACTCTTCGGTAAGCTGGGCACGGAGCTTTGCCCGTGCTCGAGCAAGAGGCAAAAAACATCGACCCCACGATTAAGGTCAGCAAGACTACTGCGGCAAGCAACCGCCCCCGACGCGACTTCATAATAACCCTATATTTTTAATTTAATTTCTTTCCCTCTTTTGTTCGCTACCCTGCGCCTACTTCTTCGTATACGCATTAGCCCATTACAAAGATACGCGATTTTCATTACGAAACCTACCCGAGGGTGTCGCAAAGCGCTGCGTAATGCTTTGTACTGACGCATAACCGCAAACGCAATGCCAAAACAGTACTACAACTTAAAATTGGCAACACTATTAGCAACCTTAATAAGTTGCCAATAACGTGCACCGCGCTCCCGATAATACACAAGCCCCCAATAATCGTTACGCGTCTCGGCACTCACGCCCTCCGCATTCACACCGTTGCATACATATCGATAGCTATACACCCCTTGTTTAAGGTATACACTAACCTCGTATGCATTGCGTTCCAAATTGTAACGTAGCGGGAATGAGCGGTCTCCTATTTCTAACGAAACCTGTTGTCTCACAGGACCGTTAAGCGTGAAATACACCCAAGCATATTCGCATTCGATAGGGAAATATTTTAAGCCGTTCGGATTGATTCGGTCTGTTGTATACCCCATAACGCACCAACCATCGAGATCTGAGCGGGAAGTTGCATGATCGCGTATGCGCCCCGGTACAGAGAATTTGTCTGGCAGGACTTCCACCTGATACGCATCATCGCGGTAAACGATACTCCGTACCCCCTCACTTGCCGTGCGGAGCGTCTGTAAATCGAGCACGTGCCACTCATCACCGCCAGAGAAGAGTGCAGTATCTTGCCCTCCATAAAGCAGTTGCGTAGAAGACTCCCACCGATACATGGGCAGCTCTTGCCATTGCCCATTGTTCCAACCTTGCTGTACGAAGAGTCGTACATCGCGCGTATCGAGAAGCCGACCTATGCGTTGCACATCTAGATGCGCCCAAACTTGCTGATGGCTCAAACGGCGCACACCTACAACCTCGCGTTGTTCTAGAGTGAGCATAACACGCTCATCGAGCAAGGCAAACTGTCGTTGAAAGAGCAAAGCGCCTCCGTGGTAAGCATCGCGCACTTGTATTACGTAATTGCCTGCAAACCGCAGCTTTACATCGGCATTCGGGAGCTGGAGGGTATAATGCTGATAGTGCTGTGCTGTGCCTAAGGAACGTTCGGGTGCGGGGAAGAGGTTCTCTTCAAATCCCACCATATAATCGGAGGGAAAGAGATCCGAAAGTCGCCAGTCTGGGTCGCAATGTAGGATGCGATACACAGGGCTAATAGGTTCGTCGCCCAAATAATCAAAAGAGAGCTGGAGGCGTACATCGCCCCGTAGCGCAATGATGGGTGGGGTATTTTGTCGCTCGTCGCGGCACAGAGTTACCGAAACAATATCGCTATTGGCAATGCTGTCGGTATACACATCACCACCCTTCGTAGCAGGAAATTGGGCAACAGTACTGAGAGAAAAAAAGAGGCAGACAATGCCCAGCAATCTATATTTTAACATTTACCCATCTATTATCGCTTGTAGTAGCGGCGTTCTGCAACTCTATACCACCTGTTGCTTCGTCTTCATTTCTTTCATTTGCATTTGTGCAGCAGGCTGCAAACAAAACCTGTCCGTCTGCTTAGCATAACACGTCTCACTCAAAATCCTCGTAAAGAAGGTACTTTTTACGCACCTTCTTAAAGCGTGCAAGCGCTGGTAGCCAACTTTCACGAATCTCGCTCTCCGTCTTGCCTTGTTCCAATGCAATACGCAACGCAGACGTTCCTGCCAATTGGTCAAAGAATTTAATGAAATAACGCCCTGTGCAGCGTTTTCGCATCTCTATCAGATAGTTCAAACGAATTCTCGGATTGGTATAAAGAGAATCTAGTCCTTCGTGCGTAAGGTTTATGCCATAGCAGGTATCGCCCATAAATGGCGGTTGCTTTGCCCCCAAACGAGACTCGGGCACAAAGGCAAAACCTTCAGCAACATTCTTAGGACTTCCAACTACCTGAAAGGGATAATCTGTACCACGCCCCACGCTCTGCGTAGTACCCTCAAAAAAGGCGAGCGACGGATAAAGTAGTATCGATAGCAAATTGGGCAGGTTCGGAGAAGGCGCTACAGGAGGTACGTAACGCGTTCGGTGCGTATACCCCTCGCAAGGAATAACGGTAAGTTGCAATTTCAACGATTCTCCTAACCATTCCTCCCCCACTATCATACGGGCATACTCCCCCACCGTCAACCCATGTACCCAAGGTACAGGATGCATCCCTACGAACGACTTGTATTTAAGTTCTAGCACTGTACCGTCTACAAAGTGCCCATTGGGATTAGGGCGATCAAGCACCATAAAAGGAACATTGCTCTGCGCACAGGCTTCCATAACATAGTGCATCGTAGAAATGTAAGTATAACACCGCACCCCTACATCTTGCAAATCAAAGAGTACGATGTCTATCCCCTTAAGTTTATCGAGCGGAAGACGTTTATTGTGGTCATATAGGCTTACTATCTCGGGAAAATCTTTTCGGGATTTCAAACTTCTAACCCGCTCGCCCGCATCTGCAATACCCTCCAGACCATGTTCTGGCGTAAAAAGTCGGACAAGCTTAACTCCACGCTCTCGCAACGTGTCGTAAAGCATACGTTCGCCAACACGCGATGTATGGTTGCAGACCAACGCCACGCGCTTACCTTGTAGCAGCTTTTCGTATTTCTCAAAGCACGCAGCGCCTACTTTCAGTTCCTCCGCCATTCCCAACAAAGGCAATGCGAAAAGAAACAAAAGCAAACCATATCCCCCTACCCTATTCTTCTGTTCAAATAACCAACTTCTCACCGTCTTCCTGTTTTATTCTTTGCCTCTTAGACCAGACTAGTGCAAAAGTATACACTTCGCGTGGCTTCTCGACAGTGCGAAAAATAGAATAGCACCCTTTAAGAGAAAATATTGCATTCGCAATAATGCATTTTGAGTGAACATTCGCCTCCTTTCCCAGGCTAAATTTTCTCATTTCGTAACCTTTTGGGAGATATTTCGTAGGCGTCGCGCAACAAAATATGTATACTAACCAGTTGATATTTAATTAAATATATAATATATGTTAATGTCACAAAAAAAAACATTTTGTATTATAAAACAGCTTTTCTATTTTTGCGAAGGAGTAAACGAATTACTTGATTAGGAGCAGGAATCTGTCCCTGAACGGCGACATTAATACTATAAACATCATATCATGAAACGTTTTTCCGTTAGAGCGCGATTGAATCTCTTTTTTGGGATTATAATCGCCTTAATCTTTGCCTTTGGGCTGTTTCTGCTGCTACAGAACAAACATTCACGCTCTGTTGTTCGCTTGCTTTACTCGGCAAGTTTAGCGAACTACGACGTAAGTACTGCAACGATTGCCATGAATCGTTACCTAGATTACATGGAGCAGGCTGATTATTCGGAGGCAACTCTTTTCTTGGACAGCGCACAGGAACGGTTGGAAATTGCTGAAAGATTGAGCGAGGCAATAGATGAAGAGGAGGGGCATGCCAATGTTATGAGTTCGATCCAACAGTTGCGAAAGTTCCGTCAGCTGAGCGAAGCCATGCCAGAAGCTATAGAACAGAACGAGAAAGATTTAGCAGCCGTAATGCGTGGGATAAATGCCATACTCAATACCGTAAAGCGCCAAGAGATGGTGACATCGTCGCTTATGCTGGGTGTATGTCGTGGTGCAGATTACTTTCAGATTTATCGTGGCGAGGATAGTATAGAAGCTTTAGAAAATTGCATTGAACTCTTCAAGAACTTATCTACAACGACACAGAATACCGAGATTGTCGGTCATATACGTGATGTTACAGATGCGTTAGTTGTTTTGTACGAACAGGCTACCGAGCTTGCAGATTTGCGCAAGAAAATAACGATTGAGAGTAAGTTATGCTCGGATATACTTGACGATACTGAGGCATATTTCGTAGAGGTGTACAAGGAAGATTATCAGGAGATTTTCTTTTATACGCTCGTAGTGTTGATAGTAATTATTTTGTTTTCATTTATTATTTCGCAGTACACAGCCACTACCGTCACTCGTGCACTGAAACAGGGTGTTGAACATATGCAGCGCTGTGCAGCAGGACGTTTTAATACGAAACTCTCGCAGCGCTTCCTCAAACAGAAAGACGAATTTGGCGACCTAGCTTGTTCTATAGAGGGAATGACCGAGCGCGTTTGTGAAGCGATTGGGGGTGTTAAGCAGGTAGCAAGCAGTGTAAGCGAGGCGAGTGAGCAGCTGAATGCGGTTTCGCAAAAGATATCACAGGGTACAAGCACACAAGCCTCGAGTGCAGAGGAAGTGAGCAGTGCTATGGAAGAGATGGCGGCCAACATAGATCAGAATGCCGAAAATGCCCTCCAGACGCAGAATATAGCGCGTGTTATGGAAGAAAAGATAACGACCTTAGGAGTGTTCTCGCAGAATTCGCTCGGATCAGTACAGTCTATCACCGAGAAAATTGCGATAATCTCCGAGATAGCCTCACAAACTAATATTCTAGCACTGAATGCGGCAGTAGAAGCGGCTCGAGCTGGCGAGCATGGTAGAGGGTTCTCGGTAGTGGCGTCAGAAATACGGAAATTAGCAGAACGAAGCCGAGAAGCTGCAAGTGAAATAGAGACTTACTCTTCGCGTTCACTCGCAGATACGCGGAACGCGGCACAAGGTCTGGAGGATGTACTACCCGAGGTAAAGCGTACGGCGCAACTAGTCTATGAAATTGCGAGTGCGAGCCAAGAGCAGCGGCAAGGCGTCGAACAAATTAACACCGCTATACAGCAACTCTCTGAAGTGATACAAGAGAATGCTGCTGCAAGCGAGGAAATGGCGACCAGTGCCGAAGAGCTGAATTCGCAGGCAGAGGCTATGAAGACAGCCTGTGAATTCTTTATAATAAACTAAGGAAATCATTGACAAGAGCGTCATGAGAAGATAGTGTACTGTTTATTTCTGAGAAGTTCCAACTTCGGAGGCGTTGTATGACAGCAACGCCTTTTTTATGCACTCTATACCAAAGCCGGTAGTCCGATTATTTATGAGAAGACGTCTTGCCAATACGTATTGCGGTTATAGTATATATTTTTGTGGTCAACCTTTTAGGAAAATGAAACACATCCCAGAAGCATATAAAGCTCGCGAGGAGTCTATTGCTGCCCAATCGTTCTACCATACAATGCATGCGCAGAACTGGCAAGACCTACAAGCACAAATCGCAGGTGTTTCTCCTGCTATGGTACGCCGCGCCCTCTCGCATGCAGGTCACGGCGACATTGAGGACTTCCTAGCCCTTATTTCGCCAGCAGCCGAACCCTACCTAGAGCAAATGGCAGCACTCAGCCATGAGCTTACCCTACGACGTTTCGGTAAAGTGATGTCGCTCTACGTACCTCTCTACCTCTCGAATGCGTGCTCCAATAGTTGCGTCTATTGTGGTTATAGCCACCAGAATAAGCTCCTTCGTAAGACGTTAACACCCCAAGAAATACAAGACGAAGCACAGAGTATAAAAGCGCTTGGGTTTGAACATATTCTTCTTCTCACAGGCGAAGCGCCCGACGAGGCTGGTTTCAATTACCTCCTTGAGGCAGTAAAGATGCTCAAAGAGACTTTCCCACAAATCTCGATTGAGGTACAACCCATGGACTCCTACGAATACGCAGAATTGGGTCAAAACGGCTTGAATTCGGTGTATGTGTATCAAGAAACCTACAACGAGACAGAGTATCCTAAATACCACCTACAAGGTATGAAACGCAACTATCGCTATCGCCTCGAGACCCCAGATAGGATAGGAGCTGCTGGTATTCACCGCATCGGTTTGGGCGCGCTGCTCGGTCTGGAGGATTGGCGTGTAGAGTCGCTCTGTGTTGCCATGCATTTGCGCCACTTACAGAAGCTCTATTGGCAAAGTAAATACTCCGTAGCATTCCCGCGTTTGCGCCCGCATGTAGGGCTTTTTGAACCCAAGTATACGGTCAACGAGCGCAACTTACTACAGATCATTACCGCCTACCGTATCTTTGACGAAAACGTAGAGATGTCGCTCACCACCCGCGAATCTGCCTATTTTCGCAACAATGCCTTCACGCTCGGCATTACCTCAATGAGTGCAGGTTCGCACACCGAGCCTGGTGGCTATGCTCACGCGAATAAAGAACTGGAGCAATTTGCCATCTCCGATGCACGCTCCGCCGACGAGGTCTCTGCCTTTCTTCGTGCACATGGCTACGAACCAATCTGGAAAGACTGGGATCAGGTACTACAATAGGATGCCTTTTTACAACTTACTCAGTATCTTTTACTGACAATCGCTACTGTTACTTGTGTTACTTACATTCCCACAGCAACTTGGCTTTATTCGCTGCGCAGTGCGAACATATTGCCTACTATTCTCGTAGGTAGATTTATACAGAGCATGGCTCGAAATCATGAAAAGTATGAAACGCCGTTCGATTTTAGTACGTGTTGGACTTATAGTAGGAGTTGGTATGCTGATTATTCTACTCATCATGCTCCTGCTACCACTCAATCAGCTAAGCGAATCGGGGTACGAACAACTAGTGAGTCGCGTGGAGCATTCGTCGCAGGCACTGGTAGACAAAATAGAAACGGATCTGACACAGGGCGAAGAGTTTGCCAAAACGTATGCCGATCTCCTTTCTACAGACGACAAAGCGCCCTGTAGTCGCAAACAAATCGTAGAGCTCATTACAAACGCACTTCCAGCCTATCCGTTCGTTATCGGGGTAGGGCTCGCCTACGAACCCAATGCATTTGACGGTGCAGATTCGCTCTACGTAGGCGTGGTGGGCAACGGTTTCCAAGGACGCTTTATCCCCTACATGGACAAAGATGTTAATGGCGTTGCGCACCTGGATGATACGTGTTACTCACACATCAACGAGGAGACAGGAGCATGGTACTTTGTACCGCTACGCACAGGTAAAGCATTTATAAGCGAACTCTACACGACAAAAGTCTTTGAGCGCCTAAATGTTCCCGTATTCACTCTAGCCGAACCCATTACACGGCGCGGACAGAATATCGGGGTTATGTCCGTTGATATTGAGCTAGAGCGTATCCTAGATTGGATACGTAATGCAAAAAAATTTGATGGCATTGCCACGGTCTCGTTCTATTCTCCATTAGGTAGTTTGTTGGCAAGCTCTCGCACCGATGCATCAGATAGCGAACGGTTTGATTGGGGCGTACTCTCTCCTAAAGAGTCGCAAGCGCTTCATGAACGGGAAAAAATCTTTCACCAAGTGGGCGACGAAGTGCGTTATATTACTCCCTTTTACTTCGATTCGTGCGAAAACCCTCTTCTACTCTGCATTGATTTCAACAAGTCGGATGCTATGATGTCGGTTTATCGGGGGCTGAATCTTTACTTCTGGATTGGTCTTCTGCTTGCTTTAACCCTCCTATTGGTAGTGCTTTTTGCGATGCGCCGCCAATTACGCCCTGTCAAGGTATTGGCAGAACGCATAGAGGCTCTCGCCGAGGGGCATCTTTCTACACAACGTATGGGGTATGAAGAGCGCCAAGATGAGACTGGGCTAATCGCTCGCAGTTATGCAGACATGGTGCAACGTTTACGTGGCGTAATCGCTAGTATTGAACACTCTGCACGCGAGCTTAATACGAGTAGTGAACACATTAGCGACTCGGCAAACGAAATTGCAAGTGCTTCGGAAATGGAGGCTTCGTCAACAGATGAAGTCTTGTCGCAGTGCACTGGGGTACTAGGAGTCTGCAAAAACGATGTGAGCATTGCAGATGGGGCGGCTTCTTCCATTGTACGCGCACAAAACCAATTGAAGAATTTGGCAGACAGTATCCATCAGACGAGTCGCACGCTAAACGAGATTGTGAATCGCGAGATGCTGTTGGCAGAAGTCTCGGCACAAACCAATATACTGGCACTGAATGCGGCTGTATCGGCAGCACGCGCGGGCGAACAGGGGCGAGGTTTTGCTGTAATAGCTAGCGAAGTACGCGCACTTGCCGAGCGAAGCGCTGAGATTGTAAGTGGTATTCAAGAGCTACGCGACACGTCGCTCAGCGTCTCGGAAGCTTCATTGAAAGAATTGGAACGGCTACAAACGGTGATGACGACGCTAATTGATAAAATGGCAGGCTTGAATGAAAACAGCCATCATATCACCGATTCTATGCAACAAATAGAAGTTGCTGTTACAACCCTTAGCGATACCGCAAACACAAACGCGCAGGCGGCTTCTGCACTTTCCGAAGCGAGTGGCGATATTGTAACTCGGGTTAGGACTCTACGCAATGAGATTGCTCATTTCAAAATGGGGGAAGGACTATAGCGAATTCCTCGTACAATTGCCATTACGCTAGTTTTTCTCTTGTGAAGCCCCAAAAAGAACGAACACAAAGTCTCTAGACCTCCCGCGTTTATCTATTGTAGATAAAACGCTTTATTCTGCCATTTATAGCGCCAGAATACAAGGAAGGTCTGCGCTGTGAAAGTCTATTCTTTTTTTCTTTTGAGAATAGCTTCTGTGAAAAGATTGTAGAGGGGTAATAGATGAGGCGCTTGTTCGGTCAACAGCTGTTGGTGTTTAGCAATAGTCGTCTGGTCGCCGCGGGCGGCAGGACCAGTTTGCGCCAAAGCAGGGGAGATTTCAAAAGCTTTTTGAATAGTTTCTAATACCAAGGGGTGCAGAGATGCAAAAGAAAGCCCGTGGTCTACGGCGAGCTGTTCTGCTTCCACAAGGAGATGGTTGATGAAATTGTTGGAGATAACACCTAGTAAGTGAATCCACTGGCGCGTATCGCTACTAACTTCTTTTATATGGGGTGAAAGGAGATGCGCAAAGCCATACAACCATTCTAGGACTTCGGCATGCGAAGCTTCAATAAAGAAAGGTACTTCGGCTAAATTCAAGGGACGGTCTGGCGAAAAGGTCTGCAATGGATAGAGCACTGCCGTTCGGCTATGCGCGAGATGCTGGAGGGGGACACTCCCCGAAGTATGTATTACAAGCCCCTCAAGCACATCGAGGTGTTGGCACACTGAAGGAATCGCGTCATCTGCAACACATACGAGGTAGATCGACTTCGGAGGGAGTGAATGAATTGCAGTCGCTAAGTCACCACTCAATGCAAAAGAAGCCAACCTGCCCGCAAGCAGATTGGCTTTCTCAGAATTTCTACTATAAATGTTCCGAATCTGAACTCCCGCAGTATGCAGCGCACCTGCCAGCTGCGAAGCTACACGCCCTGCACCGATGACTGAGAGCTCGTACTCGGGCATTGCAGAATACTACTGCAATTTTTCGGCTAAAATGGCACGTACTTCGTCTGGTTCAAGGTTCGTACCTAGGAGCGTACCATCCTTATCAATGAGTACAGTGAAAGGAATACCACGTACACCGTAAAGCTTTTCGCCACGATCCGCGTCTGCAATGCTTTCGTCTGCCACAAATTGTTTCCAAACGAGCGTATCGGCTGCAACCTGAGCCTTCCACTTATCTTTATCCTTATCGAGCGAATAACCGAAGATTTCAAAGCCCTTGGGCGAGAATTCTGCATATACCTTCTTTAATTCGGGGAAAGCACGTTTACAGTATCCACACCACGATGCCCAGAAATCAACAAGAACAATGTTTCCCTTGCCAGCAACTTCGCTCAAAGAAACAATATTGCCGTCAGCATCCATCGCCTTAAAATCGCGGAAGGGCTTACCTGTAGCTGTAGCTTCTTGTACTTCAAAGAACTCTTTGCACTTCGTGAGAGCAAGTGTCGTTTCACCCTTAAAGTTGGTAATCAATTCCTTCGCCTTTACAAGCGCTTCTTCGCCAAGTTCGTGTATCTGCGTTGCAACAAAGAACACAGAGATAGGCGACGTGGGATTTTCAAACGCTAATTTCTGAATGCCTTCGGAGAACTTCGCGTCAGCGTTTTGGAAACGTTGTTTCAAAGACTCGTATTCAGCATTTTGCTCTTCCGTGCGCTCATTTTCCTCTGGCAACTGTTGTGCAGCTACTTGGCAAGCCTCCATTTCGGCTTTGCACTCAGCGCGCAAAGCGTAATAAGCATTGAGCATATCGTCATACTTCGATCCCTTTACCGTGATAGACTTGCTGTCTTCGTTGTAAGAAATCTGGACTTTTTCTGCACCTAGATAAAGGATATAGCGATCTACACCTTTAACCGATGCATAATACATACCTTCCTTAAGGTTCGGATTTTTGAAAGCGAAAGCACCATCAACCACCTTGGTGGAATCGAGAGCTTGCCCGTTCTCAGAATTGCCATCAATCAGGTAAACCATACCTTCGGCTGTGCTAAAACCGTCGCCAGCGAGCTCGATAGCGTTGTTCGAGCAGCTAGAAAAAAATGCAGCGACACCAAGTACTGCAAATGAAAGAACTCCTGTGATCTTCATGGATCTTTATGATTGTAAGAAATTACCTCGTGGGTCGAAAATCCTATTGGAATAAACGATTCTAATTCGCGCAAAAGTACACTCTTTTCAACGATTAGCCAAAATGAGAGAGAAAAGAGAGAAAAAGAACCAAAATGAGGCGGCGGAAAATTAGAAAAGAGACAGCAAGCTGTGGTTCGCTACGCCATCTCTTTATATAAAGAGAGTAGTCTCCGTTTAGTTTCTTGGGAAATGGCTCGTACGTTTACTAAGCGTGAACCAACTGGCAATATACCCCAAGAAGAGAACCAACAAGAAGACGAACAAGAGATCTTGCGGATGCACCTCAACGGGATAGGCATCTACGGCAAATGTGGTCGCATCGCCCAAAGAGACAAAGCCAAAATGTTGTTGCAACAAACTAACAACAAGCCCGAACAATATGCCCAGAGTACCTCCAACTCCTGCTAGCAGTATCCCCTCGCAAACAAAGATATTGCGGATTTGCGTTGGGGTAGCACCCATACTTGCGAACATATACGCATCCGTTCGTTTCTCAATAACAAGCATGGAGAGCGAGCCTACCACGTTGAACATGGCAATGAGAAGGATGAGCGAGAGAATAATGATTATGATGAGCCGTTCGCTCTTCATAGTGCGATACAAGGAAGCATTTTGCGCATCTCGTCCCTGTATTTCGCAGCGCGTAGAAAAATGATTCGCAATCGTGGCTCGTACTTTACGTAGGTTCGCGCCTTGCTTCAAGTTTATAGCAACACTCGAGACCTGTGTCGAATCGTACGATAGGAGGTTTTGCACGAAATGCAGTGGCGCAAGCACGGTCTGTTCGTCAAAGTCGCCGTTGATGGAGATAATTCCCTCCCATCCCATTACCTTTTTTCGGAAGGCTGTGGTAGGGTCAAGCCAATTCTTTGCGGTACGGTTGGGCATATATACCGTAATACCTTCATACTGTGCGAGGTAAGCCCCCAGCACGTAGGTCATCCCCAGAGCAGGGACTAGCAGGGGTTGCGAACCGCGCTGTAGCAGAAATTGTCCTTCATGGCAATGCGAAGCAAGCGATACCATTTGTTCGTACTCGGCATCTACGCCCAGCAAACACCCTAAATGTTGCTTTTCTTGGTAACCAAAAAGTGCATTCTCTTCAAGCGTTCTCCCTACACTCTGCACGTCGGGTAAGGCGCGCAGCCATACCAGATCTTCTGCACTACAAGAGAAGACTTTTCCTTGAAGGGGAACGAGACGGAGGTCGGTATCTAACGAAGAGTACATACCGCCCACAAGACTCGTAATGCCGTTGAAAACTGAGAGCACTACGACGAGAGCCATAGCGGAGATACCAATACCAATCATGGCAATGGTTGAAATCACGTTAATGGCAGTACGCGATTTCTTTGAGAATAGGTAACGGAGAGCGATAAAAAAGACAAAGCGCACGGCGACTACTATTTACGAGCAACGTATAACTTGTCCGCAAGACGAATGCAGTAGCGTTCACGCTCCTTCTGCGAAAGCTGTGAAGCATAGTCTAATGCCGAGACCTTAAATCCCGCCTCAGCAAGGCGCTGCACATAATCGCGACCATAGAGACGCAAATGGTCGCGCTGCCCATAGTACTTCTCGCGCAAAGCGTCGGTATTGATAGCAGGATCTTCCAGTGTAGTTTCTCTATTCTCATCTAATGGGACGAGGAGCAGCGCTACCCCATTGGGGGCAAGAACACGAAAAAGCTCGTGCATAGCACGCCGATCGTCGGGTATATGCTCAAGCACGTGGTTACAAAGAATGAGGTCGAAACTATTGGAAGCAAAGGGCATCTCCTGTATGTCGCAATGGATTTCAGCCCACGGACTCTCAAGATCTGCCGACACATAGTGTATACGAGGTAAAGCCTTTAGTTTTCGTTGTAAACAAGACTCAGGCGCCAAATGCAAAACATTGTAGTGCTGCTCAGAGATCTCTAGCTCATGCAACAGGTAGAGCCATATCAGTCGGTGGCGTTCTAGCGACAGACAGTGCGGCGCAAGGGCATTTTCGCGCTTCTCTATTCGCCCATAAGATAAGAGCTTTCGGTAGTGAAATCCGTCAATGGGGTCTTCGTATCGCTTTCCGCGTAAAAAAAGACTTATACACCACCCCGCCGTGCGCGCAATATGATGCAACCACGGGCGTGGGATATTACGAGTAGCCCAAGCAACCAAGCCCATAAAAAAGATAGAATTAGAATTTACGAATGAAGACGGAAGACATAACCTTAGACGAGAGAGGCTGCACAGCTAATCTAAGGTTGGAGCGCGATGCTACCCGTGTGCTCATAACAATAGCACCAACTTACGATTCGGAATGCTTGATTTGTGCCAACAGTCCTTCCAATTTTTCAACCTCGTCGAGCGATTGATCTAGGCGAAAAAGCAGTTCGGGTACAAGACGCAATTGGTGGCGTACACGCTTCCCAAGTTGATACCGAATCTCTTTACCCTTGCTCTGTATATTCTCGAAAATCTCTTGCTCGTGTTCCTTGGGAAAGATACTGATATAAACTTTCGCCTGCTCAAGGTCTTGTGAGATCCAGACATCTGTTACCGAGATGAGACATCCCCCTGCGAGGGCTCGCAATTCATTTTGGAACATCTCGCTAAAATCGCGTTGTAACTGTCGCGACACTTTTTGCTGCCGCAAGGTAGCTCCCACGTCTTCCATGCCTTATGCCTCCTCAAAAATGACGTCCTCTAGAGTGCGTTTAGGAACACAGTGTACCGAGCCCTCGCGCCAATACTTGATACCGTGTACGGCATCAACAGGGCGAATTTCTATTGTTTCGGCGGGCACTCCCAATGCAATGACATAAACCACACGCCAACCCGTAGGTAACCCTAGAATTTCGGCGAGTTCCTCACGCCGCACATTGTCTATAAGACAAGATCCCAACCCTTTTTCGGCAGCACCGAGAATAATATTCTGCGCCGCAAAACCTGGGTCTACAGGGCGCAAACAAGCATTCGACGTATCCTCCACCTGAATGATATAGGCTGTGGGTCTCTCGCCTGCTTCTGGTCCCATCCAATCGGTAAGGTAAGCTGCCCAACCCAACGTTGGAAAAACTCGTTCACGCAAATTGGGCTGTGTAACAATGTAGTAACGCAGCGCCTGTTTGTTTGCGCCGCAAGGAGCTAAGCGCGCAAGATCTACCAATTCGCGGAGCGTTGCCAGAGTAATAGGCATATTCTCCTTGTAGCGTCGTACAGTACGAGCTTTCGTTACGATATCTTTTAAGGTCATGATGCTTGAAAATTAAGAATCGTATGCGGAGGAGGGAGAGAAACAACTCAAGAGGTTCATTCTAACCTTCATACAAAGAACACCTCGCCGCTACTATTTTTTGCGAAAAAGAGTGCGACGCGCCCCAATAGACGCGCCGCAACAAATACATTGTTAAAGTTCGCACGCACAAACGAGATTTCTGTCTCCGTAGCCCGAATCGATACGACTAACGGTCGGCCAGAACTTATTGTCGCGCACCCATACCAACGGATATGCCGCTTCCTCGCGACCGTATTTGTGATCCCAAACATTGGCAACCACTTCTACAGCCGTATGGGGAGCATTCTTCAGCAGATTGTCTTCACTGTCTGCCTTACTCTCACCGATCGCTTCCATTTCCTTGCGGATCTGTAGGAGCGCATCGCAGAAACGGTCGATCTCAGCCTTTGATTCGCTTTCGGTCGGCTCAATCATCAAGGTCTCGTGTACTGGGAAGGAGAGAGTAGGCGCATGGAAACCGTAGTCCATCAATCGGCGCGCAATGTCGGCGGTCTCTACTCCATATTTTTCCTTACAGTAACGGCAATCTACTATCACCTCGTGCCCTACACGTCCTGTCTCGCCCGAATAAACAACGCCATACGTATCCTTCAGACGCGCTACCATGTAGTTTGCGTTCAGAATGGCATTCTCCGATGCCTTGCGCAATCCTTCAGCACCAAGCATACGGATATAGGCATAAGTAATGGGCAGTACGCCAGCACTCCCCCATGGCGCAGAAGACACCGCGGTAATGCCCTTTTTTCCGCCCACATTTACACGGCAGTGAGTAGGCAAAAACTCTACGAGGTGCGCAGCGACACATACAGGACCAACCCCAGGACCGCCACCCCCGTGAGGGATAGCAAATGTTTTGTGTAAATTGAGGTGACAAACATCCGCACCAATGTAGCCTGGACTCGTTAGTCCGCACTGAGCATTCATGTTAGCGCCATCCATATACACCTGCCCGCCAGCCGCATGGATGATATCTACCATTTCACGGATGCGACTTTCAAAGATGCCGTGTGTAGACGGATAGGTCACCATAAATGCGGAAAGTGTAGCCGCATGCTCCTTAGCCTTTGCGCGGAGGTCTTCTAGGTCTATGTTTCCTCGTTCGTCACATGCTACGGTTACAATCTGCGCTCCTGCCATGGCAGCACTAGCAGGGTTTGTACCGTGCGCAGAGGCTGGAATAAGAATCGTGTTCCGATACCCTTCGCCACGCGAAAGGTGATACTGACGAATAATCATAAGTCCCGTATATTCGCCAGCTGCCCCAGAATTGGGCTGCAACGTAGTTCCTGCAAAACCTGTTATCTCCGCTAAGTAGCCTTCTAGTTCGTGTATCAGCTCGAGGTAACCCTCTATCTGATCGGCAGGAGCAAACGGATGTATTGCCGCAAATTCTGCCCAGCTCAGTGGGAGCATAGATGCCGCCGAATTGAGCTTCATGGTACAGCTACCGAGCGATATCATGCTGTTGGTGAGCGATATATCTTTACGCGCCAAATTGTGGATATAGCGCATCATCTCCGTTTCGGAGTGATAGGTATTAAATACATGCTCCTGCATGAACTCCGTGGTGCGCTCAAAGCCTGCAACGGGCTCGTTTACATCTGTGGTTGTGATGGGGATAGTGGGCTTACCTATTGCAGCAGCAAACAACTGTACCACGCGCGCAACTTCCTCTGTTGTTGTTAATTCGTCGAAGGCTAGCGACACTTTCCCGTCGTCACGATAATTGAAGTTAATGCCTGCTTGCAGAGCTACCACTTTCAGCTTTTCGCAGACCTCTTTGGGCATAGCAATAAGCAGCGTATCGAAGAAGAGGTTAGTGGCAAGCTCAAAGCCCAATTCCTTAAGGGCTTTGGCAGCCTGCACTGCCGCTCCGTGCGCGTTGTTTGCAATACGACGAATTCCTTTAGGACCATGATAAACGGCAAACATCCCCGCCATGGTGGCAAGCAACGCTTGCGCAGTACAGATGTTGGACGTTGCTTTCTCGCGCTTGATATGCTGTTCGCGGGTTTGTAACGCCATACGCAATGCACGGTTTCCATGTCTATCTACTGAAATACCAATGATACGTCCAGGCATGTTACGCTTGTAAGCCTCGCGCGTAGCAAAATACGCCGCATGCGGACCACCAAGCCCCATGGGTACACCAAAGCGCTGCGTGTTACCAAATACTATATCAGCCCCCCATGTACCAGGCGCTTCCAACATGGCTAATGCCAGCAGATCGGCAGCAACGCCAACCAAGATTTCCGCCTTATGCGCTGCGTCTACAAAATCTCGGTAGTTGCATACAGCGCCGTCTGCATTGGGGTACTGAACAATAGCCCCAAATTCGCGCCCTGAGAACTGATAACTATTGTAGTCGCCTCGCACCAATTCAATTCCGAGGGGTGCAGAGCGTGTTTCAAGCACAGCTACGGTTTGCGGGAAAACAGAGTTATCGACGAACAGGAGGTTTCGCCCCTCTTTCACCGCAGCACGGCTACGAAGGTTGAACATCATAATCATGGCTTCGGCAGCCGCTGTCCCCTCGTCGAGCAAGGAAGCATTAGCAATTTCCATTTGTGTTAGCCCTATCACCATGGTCTGGAAATTGAGTAGCGCTTCCAGACGTCCTTGGCTAATCTCAGCTTGGTAGGGAGTATACGAGGTATACCAGCCTGGATTTTCAAAGACGTTGCGCAGTATTACTGCGGGAGTATTTGTTCCGTAGTATCCGCACCCAATGAGAGAGCGTAGCAGCTTGTTCTTTCGCGCTTTTTCGCGCAAAATATTGGAAAGTTCCCACTCACTGACAGGCGCGGGAAGCCGAAGCGCCTTGGGGAGACGGATATCGTAAGGGACAACTTGTTCGATGAGTTCGTTCAATGACTGCACCTTAATGGCTGCAAGCATTGCCTCAATCTCTTTAGTACCGTTGCCAATGTGGCGGGACACAAATTCCTCCTGTGCCATGCTAAAATTGTTTTATTCTGATTAAGAAATCGTGACTACACAAAAATAACGTTTTTCTAGAAGTGTGGTTCGTTGTGGGCTTTGGAGTTAGCCTATAAGACAGGGCATTTTGGGTTTACAAAACACTCATTGCGCAACAGTACACGTTCTTTTTTGAGCATGACAATCAACATATAGGAAATTCCCGTTTACCATTCGCGCAAACATCCCGCTCTGCGTAAGGCGTAAATAGTAGAAGGCGCAAAAAGGATAAGAACGATTCAGCCCAAGGCGGTGCACACGCAATGCACTTACCTTGGGCTGAATTATGATGCTGCCCCGAGGGAGCACAATCGGCTATAGCGTGCGCCCAGGATAGATCGCCAACCCTTCTTTGAGTATAAAGAGCGCCTCGCGTAAATCGTCTATCTTCAGAACGTAGGCTAAGCGAACCTCGTTTTTCCCTAAGCCTGGGGTTGCATAAAAGCCCGTGGCTGGGGCTACCATTACGGTTTTTCCAGTATAGGAGAAGGACTCTAACATCCATTGCGCAAACCTATCGGCATCGTCAATGGGCAATTTGGCAACTGTGTAAAACGCTCCCTTAGGGTTAGGCGAGTAGACACCTTCCATCTTGTTAAGCGTCTGAACCATAAAATTGCGCCGTGCAATGTACTCGTTATACACTTCCTCGAAATAAGCCTTAGGGGCAAACAGCGCCGAATATGCAGCATTCTGTCCGATGGATGAAGGACACAAACGTGCCTGTGCAAACTTCATCGCATTCTTTATCAGTTCCTTGTTGCGCGTTATGAACGCACCAATGCGCACACCGCACATACTGTAGCGTTTTGAAACAGAATCAAAGAGTACGGTATTTTCCTCAAGTCCGGGCAACTGCATGATGGAATAATGCTTCGCGCCATCATAGCAGAACTCGCGATAGACCTCGTCTGCCATCAAGAAGAGATCGTGCTTCTTTACAATAGCCCCGAGTTGCTCTATCTCTTGCTGCGAATAGAGGTAACCCGTGGGGTTATTCGGATTGCATATTAGAATGGCGCGTGTACGAGCCGAAATTCGTTTCTCAAACTCTTCTACTGGCGGGAGTGCAAAGTCGTTCTGTATAGAAGAGGGTATAGGCACAATTTTAACACCTGCCTGCACAGCAAAACCGTTGTAGTTGGCATAAAAAGGTTCGGGGATGATAACTTCGTCTCCAGGATCAAGACAAGTCAGAAACGCGAAAATAATGGCCTCCGAGCCTCCGTTGGTCACAATGATGTCCTCTGGCGCGAGTTTGATGCCAATGTTCTTGTAGTACTCCACCAGCCCGTCACGATAGTAAGGATAGCCCGCCGAGTCGGTATATGCCATAGTAGAATCTGCTAGGGTCTTAAGCGCATTAAATACCCCCGATGGCGCCTTAATATCGGGTTGTCCAATATTGAGACGATATACGTCAACCCCGCGCGATTTGGCTAAGTTGGCATAGGGTAATAGCCGCCGTATCGGCGAAGCGGGCATCTCTTGCCCTTTGTTTGAAACTCTTGGCATCTTTTCTTACTCCTTTTTACTTACAACCGTTTTTTACTGTTCTACATACACAGGTTGAGACTGCGAGCCTTCTGAGAACTTTCTGCCCGCCCGAGTTCTGCAATTTATGGAAAGGAAGGCTGGCGTTCGGGGGTCATTTTAGGGCAAAATGTAAAGGCATCCTGCCACGTTTTCACCCCGTTCACCTTCCAGGTATGCAAATCGGCTTCCAGATTAGTACACTTGTAAAAGATGGCGGCGCAATCTGTACAGCGCGAAAGATCGGGCACTCCTGCATCTGCACGAATATTCAGGTCGGCGCATGTAGCAAAGGCTAAGCGCATAGAACTCCATTTCACACCGCCCCAACTGAGCACTTCGCGCAAATAGTCGCTAGAACCAACAACGTAGAGAGAATCGTAGAGTAAATCCTCCTCAAATTGAAGCGTATCTCCTATCACCATCTGAAAGCGCTCAAATCCCTCAGGTTTCACCTCAATATCGTACACACCACCACGATCCAAGGGCAGTGCAAGAACCTCGCCGTGCACAATAGACGCCGTATTCCACTCCCCGAAAGGTTCATTCTCAAATCTCCAACGAAACTGGTAATTGCCTTGTGCTGGGAAATACAACATGCACGAATCGGGCACTTCCCAACGGGTTATAAACGACCCTTTCTCCGAACAGCTTGCAAAGAAGAGAAGTCCGATAAGTGCACACAATACGACGCAGACGTTAGAATTGCGTAGCATTTCTTCCTGTTAAAATTTCTATAAGCAAGGGCAGGCTTACTGATATCCAAGCACTTTCTCGCTCCTACTTTTTGGGTAGTGGTACGAAATTGTGTTCCGCATTGAGGGGAATCCAACCGCCTTCTTTCAACTTAATTTCGATAGCCCCAGGAATAAACTTATTCGGACTTTTGAGCTTCAACACACGCACAGATTCGACTTGATCGGTTGTAAGGTCGCTCACCAAATTCTGAAAATCGTTGGAGAAGTAGCGTTTCCCGTTCACATAAATGTTGGGTACTCCCTTTTTGCCCTTGATATAATAGACACCAGCCTTCAGTTGCAATGTGGGTTGTTTTTTCAGAAAAGAGGCAAACGATGTTCCCGCTTTTTGTTTGGCAACCGGGAGGTTTGTAGAGGTGTAGAAATCGGAACGAATCTTAGTTTTCACATCCGAACTAATAGCACCAATCAGGGCAGGCGGCGTGTCGTAACGAAGGCATTTGTAGCTCTCATTTTTCGTTCCGTAGAGCAGTGTTACAATGTACTGCTGCTTGTAGTCTATGGGAGTACCCCGAAAAGAGAAGAAACCAGCACCATCGGTCATAGAAATTGCTAAATACTTTGTTGGAGCATTTGCCTGTGCCAATACCACGGGAACAAATTGTCCGCGCTGGCTCGCATTGTCGGTCGCACTGCCATATATATAGCCCTCAAACCAATAGTTTGTGGTGGGTTGTGCCACGCCAAATAACGGGAATAATAGGCTCCATATCAGAAGTTGCCAAAAACAGTTTCGCATTTCTTACCCTCCTCTACTGTAAAATTCTGGTTTATAAAAGTAGTATTTTTTACGGCAAAAGGGCGGAAAAGGGTACGAGAACGCCAACGAGATAGGGCGCATTTGCGATAAAAATGCAACCCGCTTAGATAACATTTTACCCTACTTGTTACGTAGAAGGGGGTAGAACTGCTGGGTTGTAGTGGCAGTCTTGTTTTAATGTAAACCATAAGAGAATGAAACGTTGGTACGATTGGAAATTGCGCACAAAGCTTTTGGTGTGTTTCGGGTCTATTTTGTTCTTATTTATAGTAATTGGCCTAATTGGCTACCGTCAGACACTGCACCGCGAGGCAGGGAACGCCGTTCAAGGATATTCTGACAAGATAGAACGCGCCTTTCTGAAAGCACGCTTCCACTATCTTTACTACTATGCCTTAGGCGACACCGTAGAGTATGGCACAGCGAGTAGGTATCTCGATACGTTGGTAATGGGTACAAACGACATGGAGCAATACCAGCAGAAGTCGCCATTTGGGAGCGAGGACATGGTAGCACTTTCACTATCACTTGTTGCAAAAGGACGCGCCTACGACGAAATAGGGCGAGAGATCTATGTACTGAAGCTCCGAGAACTAGAAGCGCGCCGTTCTCTTTTTGCACAGTATCACGACTTTTACAACTCACTCCGTTACTCGGAATCCAGAGACGAAGCTCTTGTGAGTCGCCTGATCCTGTTGTGTGGTCAGCTAGGAGAGTATTTTGATGCTGACGATACAAAGTGTCTGCTTACTGCACAGAATACTCTGGAGGAACTCCTAAACCGTTTCTCCTTTGAAGGGACGCGGGCGCAATCTTTAGCGCTACTCCGTAAGACTATGCAAACGACCTTAGAAACCAAGTTAGCGCGCGAGGAGCTAGGGGCTACTTTTATTGCGACAAGCAACGATTTAGCCAAAACCATCGAGATACACGATAAGCGTCTTGCTACTGTTAGCGCTGAAATGATGCAAGAGGCTATTGTAGCGCTCATTGTCGTAATTATTTTAGCCTTTGTTATTTCAACGGTTTCGTTAATACTCATTAGCAATTACATGGTTCGCCTCGTCAAGGCAGCAACCGAGCGCATTAAGGGTTGTGCACAAGGCAACTTTGTTAACGATGTGCCACGCAATATTTTGACCTACGGCGACGAATTTGGCGAGATAGCACGTGCGGTCGAGATGCTGATCCTCCGAATGCAAGAGACGCTCTCTGTCATTCGCCTTGGTGCTGACGAAGTGGCGTTGGCTAGTGAGCAACTGAACGCCAATTCACAAGGACTCTCACAAGGGGCAAATACGCAAGCCGCCAATGCCGAAGAGGTAAGCAGTGCAATGGAGGAAATGTCGGCGAATATTGACAGCAATGCAGATCGTGCCAAGAGCTCGCAACTGCTATCAAAGGATTTAGGCAATCGCTTACAAGAGCTTGGCGGCGAGTCTCGTGCCTCGTTAGAATCGGTAGAAACGATAAGTGAGAAAATCCGCGTGATTAGCGAAATAGCAAACCAGACGAACATATTAGCGCTGAATGCTGCGGTTGAAGCAGCACGGGCAGGAGAACATGGGCGAGGTTTCTCGGTGGTAGCGGCAGAGGTACGTAAGTTGGCAGAACGTAGTAACGAAGCGGCTAATGAGATAGTAACGCTTTCAGCGCAATCTACGCAAGCAACACAAAAGGCGCATGCTACGCTAGATTCTGTACTTCCTGACATGGATCGTACGCGTTCCATTATGGAAGAAATCGCCATTGCAAGCGAGGAGCAGCGCAGTGGCGTAGGCCAGATCAATATGGCACTGATGCAGTTGAATGAGGTGATTCAGCACAACGCTTCGTCGAGCGAAGAGGTAGCAGCGAATGCTACCAAGTTGCATGATGAGGCAGAGCGGCTCAAGGAAACCGTGCGTTATTTTACCATTGAGTAGTTAGGCTATACGTGCTGCGTAGTACGATTAAGAAACAGCATATCCTACTTCTAGTGTGGGGTATGCTGTTTTCATTTTGCTGTCGGAGTGGGTATTCTGGTATTTTTTTGAGGGAAAAGGCGTACCTTTATTTTGCGATAAGGAAAACACGGAGAGAATTAGAAAATGCGTCGAGTTGCGTTGATTGTTAACCCGATTTCGGGGCGAGGCGGACGTCAGCATGCAAAGATCGAGATCATACGTTATGCACGCCAACTGGCACGCGTGCACGGATTTTCACTCGAACTCTATCTAACACGTTATCCGAAACATGCCACAGAACTTGCACACAATGCAGCGGAACAGGGTTTTGACCTAGTAATTGCGGTAGGAGGCGACGGAACGGTCAACGAGGTGGCACACGGTCTGCTCGGCACTTCGACAGTGTTGGGCATCGTACCTATGGGCTCGGGCAACGGTTTAGCACGCCACCTAGATCTATCACTCGTAACGCGCGTCGCGCTCCGCACAACAATCGAACGCCCAAGCATTGCGATAGATTGCGGTTTACTCAACGGTAAAAACTTCTTCACCACGGCTGGTATTGGTTTTGACGCAGAAGTGGGTTGGATGTTTGCGAAACTGGGCACACGTGGCATCAATAGTTACATTAAAGCCACAGCACAGCTATTCTTCAACTACCGCCCTCGGGAGTATGAAATAGAGATTGATGGCAAGACCCTAGAGCGTAAAGCGCTTCTCATCACTTTTGCGAATGCTTCGCAATTTGGCAATAATGCACGCATTGCCCCACATGCCTTGGTGAACGACGGCACTCTACAGATGGTTATTGTAAAACCCTTCCCAAAAATCGCCATTGGTTACCTCGCGTCGTTACTTTTTCACGGTCTAGTAGATACGAGTTCATACGTTGAAACCATCCCCTTTCAACACCTCTACGTTCGCAGTAAAACACCGCTGCGGGGGCATATTGACGGAGAGCCCGAACAACTCCCCAATGCCTTTGAAGTTTCAGTTGTTCCGAATGCATTGCAGGTAGTGCCTGGCGAACATGCCACCGAGGTTTGTGGCGAGCCTGCTCCCGTAATTTTAGTCCCCTATCAATACCTGTACAAATTGCCCCGCCCCAGCTCTATTACACGGCAACTACGCCGAATCAAGGCTCCTAAATTGGGCAAATTTTAAGACGAAAGAAAAAAATCGGTTACCTTTGTTTGTAGAACAAGGAGGTATTAGGAATGGCTAATTTTCGCGATTTTAAGAAGGCTGTAAAGGATGTCCTTCTCGAACACAGATTGTATTGCTCGCTAGCAGCAGGTTTAAAAGAAGGCGGAGAGTATGAAAAGGCTTACGAATTGGCAAGCCAAACGTACCGAGCAACTATAACGGAAGTAGAAGCACTACTAGTGAATATAAAGACCAATAGTAAAGGGGTGAAGAACAAACGGGTACACTTCCGTGGGCTTTACGAGCAGGTTTTGAAAATTTGCCGCGAAAACGAAGCAAAGCTTGCAGAGCAATTGGGCATTAAGTAGAATTTTCTATCTCAAAAACAATTTTGATGTTGGAGGCAGGGCAGTTTGTCCTGCCTTTTTATTTTCATCGGCTCAAAGCTGAGAGAATAAACTGCTAAACGATAAAGGTAACGGCACGCTTCCGCGCACCGTTACCATACCTAAATACTTCTAATACTTCTTCGTTTAGAAAGGGTTAAGAGAGCACAAAGAATGCACTGGCATCGTTGAGCGCAGTAGCTTGACTGTTGAGCTCCTCGGCACTGGTAGCCATTTCCTCGCTAGCAGCGGCATTCTGCTGTATTACTTCGGAGAGCTGCTGTATCGCCGAGTTAATTTGATCTACCCCCGTACGTTGTTCTTGGCTCGCAGTAGCAATTTCTTGTACTAATTGCGCCGTACGCTTTACCTCGGGTAGTACATCCTCCAGACCTTGTGCCGCGTTCCGCGTATCTGCGAGTGAACGCGAAGAGTAAGTCTCTATTTCACTTGCAGCTTCTCGGCTTCGTTCTGCCAACTTTCGTATCTCAGAAGCTACTACTGAGAAACCACGTCCGTGCTCCCCAGCGCGCGCCGCTTCTACGGCAGCATTTAGGGCAAGAATATTAGTCTGACTCGCTATCTCGGTAATGATGGCAATCTTCTGCGTAATGGACTGTACCGATTCCAACGATTGTTGCGAAAGACGATTAACCGTTGTCAATTTCTCCTCCATCTGCGTTGCAATCGTCTGCGTCTGTAAAGCATTCTCGGCATTCTGATCTATGTTGGCAGCCATCTCTTCCATGGCACTGCTCACTTCCTCAGCACTGGAAGCCTGCGTACTCGTACCCTGCGAGATCTTTTGCGAAACTGCATTCAATTGTCCGCTGGCATCTGCAACATTGAGCGCCCCTTTTTTCACATCTTCTATTGCCTTTCGCACTTGTTGCATCATCGTGGCAATGGCACGTGCCAAGTTCCCGAACTCATCGCTCCGTTGAAGCAAACGCTCGGGAATTTGAATACTAAAATTACCATTGGCACAGACCTCCATCTGTTTCACTCCTTGTTTCAGAACCTTCGTTATCGAAGATGCCGTATACTGCGAGATGAGGATAGAGAAGACAATTACGATGATGAGGATGGTTATCGTGTAACTCATTACTATGGTGTAATCTACACGGTACTGATCGGCAAAATACATGGTAGCCTTGTCTAGTGAATTAGACAGTTCATCGGCCTGCGCAGTAAGCCTTTTTTTCACCTCAACCATGGAAATAGCATGCGCATGCAACTCTTTTTCAGACTCCGAGAGCGCCTCAAGCCTTTGTGCTACTATAGGTTGAGTCGCAGCACCTGCTAGCTTGTGATAGAGAGTATAAGCTTTCTCGAGCGCATCAATATCATTATTAGCGGTAAACTGCTGGTAGAGGTCGTTGCCCGTAGACAGTCCTACAGCAATCTCCGAGGCTATTACATCGAATTTACGCATGTCGGCCAACAGCGCCAAAAACGCATCCATGACACGGTCGCCAATTCGGGCATCATCCTCCATCTTTTCCACAAGCGCCTTTTCGGATTGACGGAGACCGCCTAACTGGGTATTCAGCTCCTGAATAAGCTCCTTGCCTCCCTCTTCGTCGATAGAGCGGCAACTTTCTAGAGCAGCATCTAACGAACGCTGCGTACTGTCCAAGAAGTAAGTGAAGGAGTCAAAATCTTTTTTCTGCGATGTAGTCGCATAACGCATCTCTGCATTTATTGCGGCACAGACAGCATAGTTCGCAGCATCGGTGGCATATATCAATCGCACCATCATCCGCGAGCGCATAGATTTATTTATCAGGAAAAGCCCAAAAGCCAGAATGAGCACGGTGATTACCCCAAAGATAACATTCAGGCGTGCACGAGTAGAGAAGTTTTTCATTTGCGAACTGCTTTATAATGTGTTTTATACCTTTTCTCATTTAGCACAGCGCTCGCTCTACAACCTAATTACCTTGGTCGCAATACTCCGAACTGCATTGCCTCTCCCCCACACCCACTCGTCGCAACAGACAGCACAAGGTTGCAGGCGCTATATACTGCGTTCTCCTATTGCTACGATATAAACAGAAAATAAGTTGCTGATACTGTCCCAAAAAAGTGTGTAAGCTTCAAAATTCAGAACTTTGAAAAAGTT
>CAJPTC010000031.1 GCA_905373475.1 Bacteroidia bacterium
CTCCGTCTCTCTCCGATTACCGCTATACAGGGAAGATATACCCACAGGAGAAGGATGTGCTGAGCCTTATCGGGCAAAACCTTATCATCAATATTGATGACTAGCTCAAAGCCCTCAATAAACGGGACGAGAATGAACTGAAGAACCTCATTACCTGTCCGCAGGTGAAGTACCGTATGCCTTACGAGAAGCATATCGAGGAACGACCGCACTTAGCAAGTTTTGTGGCTTCGGTCAATGGCAACGACTTCCTCACTGACCCGACAGGAAGCAGACTATTCCTGCCTTTTGAGGTGCTGGCGATAGAGATAGACAGAGCCAAGAGCATTCCGATGGATGCCGTTTACAGCGAAGCCAAGAAACGATTGAACGAAGGGTTTCGCTATTGGTTCAATGATGAAGAGATTGCCGAGTTGCATAGAAACAGCGAAGCCTTCCAAGTCTATACGACAGAGATGGAATTGTTGCTCCGCTATTTCACCTTTCCCACGGAAGCGGAGACGGCAACGAAACGCTTCTATATGACCAATTCGGAGATAGTGGGTTACCTCTCCTGCTATACCCGACAGCAGCTCTCTTCCAAGCGGATGGGGGAAGTCTTGCGAAAGGCTGGCTATACGAGAGAGTGTCGCAGGATAAACGGCAATCCCGTATATGTCTATGCCGTCCGTAAGATTTACCCCGAGCAACCGCCATAGCACCCTGTTGTTACCAACCTCTTTGTAATACTCTTTTCTTTCCTATTCTCCTTACTACATTACTACAACTAAGGATAATACAGTGAAAGAGAAAGGATTGCAGGAGGTGTCCATCTTGCGACACGGCTTACTACCATCTTTCTACGCTTCTACGGCAGAATGAATGAGAAAAAGCGTAGACAGGAGATGTAGAAGGATAAAACCGAATGAAGTGTTACACTTTTCTCTTTCACTGTCAATCATTTATCCGAGTGTCGAAGGGTAGTAAGATGAAAAAGGGGAAAGTTCCAAAAAGAGAAAACAGAACGAATAATGAAATATCAAACAATGAATATGAATAATCCCAATCCAACGATAACAGCAATGAACAACGAATATTACAACCTGCAATACATCAAGGCGATACCGATAGAGAACTACCTGCACGCTTGCGGCATCGAACCTGCCAAACGTTACAACGGCTACACCCTTTATCACGCACCCTACCGAGAGGACCCCAATGCCAGCCTGAAAGTGGACTTTCGGCAAAACCTGTGGCATGATTACGGGATAAGCCAAGGTGGAAGCATCATTGACCTTGTAATGCGGATGCAAGGATGCGGTGCCTACGAAGCAATGGCACATCTTGCCGAAGGAAAAGCGATAACCCTCGCTTCCTCTTCCTTTCATCGTGAAACTCACACAGAGCAGATAAGAGGTGAACAGCGACCAAGTAATGTAAGGCGTATTCTCTTCATCAGCGAAGAGTTGCCCCTGTATCTGCAAAACTATCTTCGAGAGGTACGCAGGATAGACCTTGCCGTGGCAAGTCCTTATCTCCGTCATATTCGCTACGAAGTAGGAGGACGAGAGTATTCTGCCATCGGCTTTGCCAATCGTGCAGGAGGATACGAACTTCGAGATGACAAGACGTTCAAGGGAACAATCGCCTCAAAGGACATATCCGTGATTGCAGAAGAAGCGAGCAACGCTCCTCTCTGTATCTTTGAGGGGGTATGGACTTCCTTTCCTATCTCACGATGAAAGGGAAAGAAACTGCACCTTGCCTTGTACTGAACTCCGTCAGCAATCTTCCACGAGCCATCGCCTATCTCCACGAGAACGGCATCGACTCCGTTCGAGCTTTCCTTGACAACGACCAAGCAGGACGACAAGCCCTCAAATCTTTACAATCGGCAGGCATCAGTGTGGAGGATATGAGTCGGCACTATGCCCGTTACAAAGACCTCAACGACTATCACGTTGCCCAAAGAACAGGGCAAAAACAGGTGATGCCACCTCCTAAACGAGGACTTAGACGATAAAGCAAAAGAGAGCAAATAACATTATTCTACCATCAGGTATTCAAAGATGCAGGAAATAAAATGTATGCGAATAAACGGCTTTGTTTCGATAGCTATGGCAGTTCCTTAGAACAGCAAGTTTGCAGAGCCAAACTTAGAAACAAAGCGTGCAGGCATTCACAGAATGCAACGTAACAAGAAAGAAGGACGAACAGGGCGGAGCGGACATTTCGAGAAATGCCATAGCTCATTAGGGTATTTTCTTCACGCTGCACTTCGTTATCGCTAAAAATACCCTCCTGAGCCAAGGGACTTCGCCCCTTTGGATACCCCTTAAAGCAATATTCATCTTATGGGCTACGCCGTATTACATATAGACAAGGCGAGAAGCAACGACTCGGGAAATACCGCTCATATAGCGCGGACATATACCCCGAGTAACGTTGATACTTCTCGCACACACCTGAACAGGGAATTGGTGCAATTCCCTGCAAATGTAACCAACCGTAGCGAAGCGATAGAACATCGCATCGCCACAGCCGGTATCTACCGAAAGGTAGCAAAGAACCAAGTCAAAGCCATGCGCTTTATCCTGTCGAGTTCACCAGAGGATATGGCTCGTATAGAGCAGGAAGGACGCCTGTACGAGTGGTGTGATGAATCGATGGATTGGCTTCGCTCCACTTTCGGGGCGGACAACGTGGTCGCTGCCACGCTGCACGCAGATGAGGAAACGCCCCATATTCACGCCACGGTCGTTCCGATTGTCACGGGTGAAAGAAGGAAAGCCAAAGAGGAAGCCGAAAACGGTAAGCGGAAATACAAGACGAAGAAGAACAAGGTACGGCTTTGTGCCGATGATGTGCTTACGCCCAAGAAACTGGAGCAGTACCAGACGGACTATGCCAAGCGGATGCAACGATTCGGGTTGGAACGGGGCGTACACGGCTCGGTAGCCAAGCACCGTACCACGATGGAGTATTACAAGGAAATCCTCAAATCCACGAAGGAGAAGAAAGTCCAAGAAGCAGAACTCACAGCCAAGATAAAGGAATTGGAGAAGCAGGCAGGTAAGCTCCGAATGAAAGGCACGCTGTACTCCCTCTTTGGCAACTCCGAACTCGACAAGGCAGAGAAGCGTATTGCAGACTTGGAACAGGAAGCCGAACGGCAACGGTATCTTTCGGAAAAGGAGAAAAACGAAATACGAAAGGAAGTCGTTCTCTTGCAGGACACGGTCAAGGGAAGGGACAGAGCCATTGCCGAATTGAAAGAAACCGTGCAGGTTTATGAGGAAGAGCGGAATTGGATAAAACGTTTTTTCAATGGCTTCTATCAATTGCTGAACATTCGTCTGATGCCCCGAAAGATGGATTTCTCTGACGACAGAATAGCGGAGATATATCGCACGGAGACTCCCCAGCGAGGTACGGCTAAAGCCTATTCGGGGCTGTACAAGAGAGAGTTTACGGAAGAGGACAGCGAAATCCGTATCATCAAGAATGAGAAGAAGCGACCTCTTCTAACTATCAACGGGCTTCGCATTACCGATTGGTGTAAACAGAAATGGAAACAGCTTATCAATCGTAACCGCTCGTAACGGCTGTAATTGTTTTTTTTTCTTTCACCGACAAGAAGAAAAACAAGAAAAGACGCTCACATACCCTCATAAATGTTTACCTTTACAAGCAAATAAATGTAAACTACGCATTTTAAGCAATTCTGTACTTATTGATTATGGCAATGCGAGTAAGTCTTAAGGAATTAATCCAAAGTTCAATTGTTTTGCAGTATCATCTACCTCATGATATTGCAGATAAGCACATTTCATGCTCATGTATTTCAACAGAAAAAGATTATTGTTTACATCAAAATGGGACCAATATTGATATAGCAAACATAATCTATAATGGAATAGTTGAGTATGCTTATAGTGATAATGAAATAGATTTAACTCAGCTTGACAAGCTCCAAATAAGAGCATTATTAAGCAAACTAAAATTTGCCCCAAGTGCTTCAGAAAGTATTCAGCTGGGGTATGGTTTTCAAGGCGAAGTTATGCTTCATCTTCTCCTTAGTCATTTTTTTCATGCAGAAAAGGCACTTGCTAGAGGATATTTATACTCTGCTTTAGAAAATGCTGAGACTAAAGGTTATGATTCATATTTGATGGTAGAAGACAATCAAACAATATTTCTACTTTTTGGAGAAGCAAAATTTTACTTGGATGGATATAAAAGGTCGTTAGACTCTATATTTGATAATATTAACAAAGCTCTTTCTGATTCTTACTTCAATCGGAATTTTATTGCGATGGAAAACCACTATGAACATATTGAGCCGAAGAGTAGAATTCGACAAATTATTGATCAATGGCGAGCTGACCCATTGATAAATATGGCAAAAGAAGCCAGTCGACACAATATACACCTTGTATATCCGATGCTAGTTATCTTTGATGATAAAATGACTGTATACGATGATCTCATAATGGGTATAATATCATATATTCAAACCAAATATAGTGCTGTGCAACCTACACTAACAATTCCATATACAATCTTTTTCTTGTTTTTTCATGTGGATAATAGTCGTATTATTAAGACACAAGTTTTGCAATGGATAAATCAAAAGCAGCAGCTGATGCCGTAAAGCTTATTAACCAAGCTAAGGAAGATTCAAATTTGCAGCCTTTAATGATTAAGGCTGTTTGTTCTTTTTTTGACATTATGAAAGGAAAAGAGTTATCTCAGGCGGATAGACTCTTCTTGCATTATCTTGCTAACCAAGCAGGTCTCCCCCAGTATTATTATCCGATGCTGAATGTTGGAGAATACGTTGATGAAGAGGTTACTTTGCAGACCTTTTCAAATTATATCAATGAAAGCAGCTTGATAGTTGGCGAAGGTGTCATGTTGCATCGCTACCAGAAAGAACTCTTGGAAAGATTCAAGAGAGGGCAGAGAAATCGTATTTTTCTGAGTGCTTCAACATCTTTCGGAAAGACATTCTTGATATACGAGATTGTAAGGAAGATGGAATATACTAATGTTGCATTTATTTTTCCCACCCTTTCTCTTCTTTCTGAGAACTTGTTTAAGATTCATTTATCGCCTGAATATAAGTGGGTAAAGGATAACTATGTGATTCATACACTCAGTGATAAAGAGGAAATAAGCGGACGGAATCTTTTTATTTTTACTCCAGAACGATTCTTGTCTTTTTTGGATAAGAACAAAGAAATTCAATTGGATTTTGTATTTGTAGATGAGATATATAAGCTTGATAATGGTTTTATCATAGACGAGGTGTCTCAAGAGAATGAGCGAGATGTGGCGTACAGGATAGCTTTGCACGAATTGCTAAAGACCCCGCATGTTGATTCTTTACTTACAGGTCCATATATAGCACTCCCAACCGAAGATAAAAAAGATGCACAATTCTCATTTAAAACTTTCCTTGACTATTATGATTTTGCTATTGTCAACTACAATCACTACGAAATAGTGAATAAGGTGGAGGTCTTTGCAGAAACAGCATCAACCATTGAAATTGATAACACGTTTCACTTGACATTTACAAATAAGACTAAGAGTGCTCGCATTGTCCAACTTGTTACACAACTTTTAAATCGAGGAGAAAATGCTATAGTCTATTGCAGTACAAAAGCTTCGACAGAAAAATATGCTAAAATTTTAATTAATAAAAATAATTACATCAAAGATGTTGATTCCGAAAAAGTAATCAGGCTTACAAACCATATAGATAGTTTATTTGCGAACGGGGGGGGGAGCACAATGGATTGTTTCAAAAGCATTAAAAAAAGGAATTGGTATACACCACGGTTCAGTTCCAAAGTATATACAGCAGGAAATTATTTCACTGTTTAATCAGAATATTTTAAAGATCCTAATATGTACTACTACTATCACAGAGGGGGTAAATACCACAGCTAAAAACGTGATAGTGCTTTCTGGAAAAAAAGGAACGAAAGACTTAAAAAAGTTTGATGCACAGAACATAGAGGGGCGAGCTGGTAGATTTATGCAGCATTATCAAGGGCGGGTCTTTATTCTAGATAAAAATTTTGCGGATCGAATGAACGAAGAGGACGAATTGTTGCAACATAAGTTTTTTGACAAGAATATTGATAAAAAAGATGTGGATATTGTTCTATCAGATTCCAATTATCTCACAATCGAGCAAGAAAATAGGAAAAAGCAGTTAGAGGCTATCAAAGAAAGTGGAATAATGCCTAAAGCATGTTTTGAGGAGTTTAGAACAATATCATATGATGACAAGATTTATTTGTACAATACAATTGCTCGCTTTTCAACAACAGATCATGAAAAGATAACAGAGTTAATAAGACGTTACGTTGGCCAAAGGAAGTCTTATCTTCCTGGTCTTGAACTTATATGTCAAACTATCCGTCCAATTATCAAAAATGACAATTTACGTTTTTATGTAGAGAACGGAAATGATCAGTCTGGTAACTGTTATCTTGTTGGTATGATTTCTGTTTTTATTTCTAAAGGATTTTCAGGCTCGGTAAATTATTATATTAGAAAAGAAGGGGATGTGGATAAGGGAGTTAGAAAGGCTGCTAATTTTGTTTTTAATATGCTCCGTTACCAAGTAGTAAAATATTTCGGTTTATTTAATTTGCTCTACAAACAATTTGAATCAACTCGCAAGGGTGTAAATGTTGATGAAGTTAATGGCATTGAAGCGTTATTACTCAGGCTTGAATATAGTGCAGATACAAGATTAGGAAGACAGGTTAGTGACATTGGTGCATCTTTTAATGTGGTGAAATACTATGATGTAAAAGAGAATAATCCAGATGATCGCGAGCTTATTGGAAAATATTATAACCAGCTGGATGATTATGAGAAATACAATGTCGCAAGAATAGATCAGATATTATAACATTTGATAGGAGGTTCGAAGTATAATCTCAACTTTAGAAAGCTCAATAAGAATCGGAATGAATTAATAGTTCAGATCACATATAAGGAAGGATACTTTATTCCAAAACATTGAGGTCTCAATATAATGAATCAAAAGAGTTCTCTCTTTTTAGCGAAATTTTGTATATTTGCGACCGAAATGGTGAGCGTTTTTTGGCTATTCAAAACAATGTACCTCAAAGCACTCCGCTCATTTCTAAATCGTTACCAGTCCACCTTCCCTGAAATGGTAACACTCTACTCTTCAATAAGATAGTTCACAAGCGAAAAAGCCTATAGGGAATTCTCCCTTAACATTATCAAATGTCGAAGCTGGTACGATAAAACTGCGAACCAGTTTTGCACGAAAAAACGTTCTAAATCTCTGAAAATTAGGCGCAGTGAGAATTTTTAATTTGGAAAATTGGGCAAGTATACTGCCCTGAAGTTCTGCATAAATTCTTGCCATGAATTGCGTAAAGAGTTCGCGCCCCGCAATTCCAATAGATGAAAGGTACTTGGTATAGGCGGTGTTTTGTACTGCGACATCGATTTTATTGTATCCTGTTTTTGCAACGGTCTTTTTGTTCCCAGCCTCGGCATACGGCGGATTAATGTATATCACGAGTTTCTTGCGCTTCCCAGGGTTTTGGAGTACTTCAAGGAGATCGGCAGGGAGCTTACCACAATTAAATTCATCGTTCAAGAAATCGAACTGGAATACATGGCTTTCCAACAGGTTGGCACCGTTCTTGATGCGCTCTTTCATTACATCCACATCCTGCTGATCGAGCGTCGAAGCCCATATATGGTACTTGTTGGTGAGCCCGTTCAGGAGGTTGCCCGTACCCGCGGCACAGTCCCATACGTAGTATTCGTCTTGCCAGTTTTCGCCTAATGCGTCGGCAAGATACTTTTGCGAGAGGTCTACCCAGATCTTGGGTGTAAAGAATGAACCCTTGCGCTCGCGCACATCTTGCGGTACAAGGAGGTCGCGCCGCTTGATGATGTAGTCCCAGTATTCCTCGCGCGGCGGGCGTTGGTACAGACTCCAAAACTGCGCGTGTGCTTTCTGCTGGTCTCTGAAAAAGACCTCGCTAGCGGTAAAAAGACCTCGCGCATCTATTTTTCTATCTACGATGTATCTGTTGTCTTGCAACAAGACGAAAAGGGAGTCTTTTATGGTCTGATTCTTTTCTGAAAGAAGATCGGCAAGAAAGAAATCTCCATCTATCAATCCGTTCTTTTTCAGAACCTCCCAGTTTACATCGATACTAGGCTGCACTTGCACCAACCAACGCTGGTAGATGCTCACGAAGTTGTTCTTGTTAATCTGTATTAGCTCGGAGCTCTCGCTCAAGTGCTGTTTTATAAACTCGCGTAGCACGTTTTCGTGCACGTCGTAGCGAAACAGATAGGACGTCCGCTCCAAAGTCTCCTTTACTGCATCGTAAAGCAACCCAAATTCGCGCGAAGTTTCGTCGGAGGGAGTCGTATTCCAGTTGAAGTCATTGAGCGAGAAAAAGGGTAGAATATCTTTATACGGGATAAAGGCAATCTTCTCGGCATCGAAGGCTGCGAGGAAGGGTGGTGGTAAAAAGGTCTCGAAGGTGCGCGCCTTGCCGATGGTTAGAATGAGTTGCACGAGGGGTTTGTAGATATCGGCAACTACGCCGCGTTTGGCTTCCGCCCAGAGCAAAGAAACCGTTTCTCGTCCCTCTGTAGGGGCGAGGCATGCCTCGCCCGCTATTACATGCTTTGTGTCTTGTTTTTGGGTAACGCAGAAGTCAATTTTTCCGAGCCTGTTACCACAATCGTATGCAGCAAAGAATTGCTCGGCTATGCGAATTTTTAGTTCCTCTTCTTGTAGGTTGTTGTATTGCGGCATGCGGTCAGTATACTAACTGTTGTTTGTCTTTCAAAAGTACGACAAGTTCAATTAGAGCTCTGACCTATTACGAAGAGAGTTATATAAGATATTGAAAATCAGCAATGTTAATGCTCCCCAAAAACGAATAAAGAACGATGGATTGGCTGGCTATGCTCTCGTCGCTTCATTGACAGGAACAAAAATGGAGTCTAAGCGTAACTATAATGTGTGGGGTAAAAACCTTCGTGCGCAAAAGTGAATGCGCAAGGCATAAAGTCGTATATTTGTAGCACAAAAGTACACAGAGAGGTGAGATGAAAGACCGCGTGATTCGTATTCGTAAAGGGCTTGATATTAAGCTGAAAGGTACGGCAGAGAAGATTTTTACACGCATCGGTGTAAAGGGTGATTATACGCTTTACCCGTCCGATTTTCCGAACCTCGTTCCCCATCTCGCGGTCAAGGAAGGCGATGTGGTGCGTGCAGGTACAACCCTGTTTACTGACAAGAAGGATGAGCGCATTCGTTTTGCCTCGCCTGTGAGCGGCGAAGTGCTGGCTATTGAGCGTGGTGAACGGCGGCACATTGATAGAGTCATTGTACGTTGCACCTCCGACAAGTTGGAATACGAGGATTTCGGTTCAAAGGTCGCAGCCTCGGCTTCGCGCGAAGAGTTGGTAAAGTTCCTCCTTGAGGGCGGTGTGTGGCCTTTTATCCGTCAGCGTCCGTTCAACATTATTGCTTCGCCTGACGTAGTGCCTCGTGATATTTTTATTTCTGCCTTTGATACTGCTCCGTTAGCGCCCGATCTGGATTTTGCAATTAAGGACGATGGTGCCAGTTTTCAAGCAGGCGTTGATGTTCTTTCCCGCCTCACCTCGGGTAAAGTACACATTGGTGTTAATGTTAACTATCCTGCCAATCAGGCGTATACAGGCGCTAGGGCAGAGGTACATAAGTTTTCAGGGCCTCACCCAGTAGGCAATGTGGGTGTGCAGTTGCACCACGTAGCGCCAGTGGCAAAGGGCGAGGTGGTCTGGACAATCAACCCGTTGGATGTGGTTTTCATTGGTAGGTTGGTTACTACGGGGCATTACGATGTACGCCGCATAGTAGCTGTGGCGGGGAGCGAGGTGCTTAAACCGCGTTACTACACAGCCATGGTAGGAACTGCGCTACAAGCGCTTCTGCAAGACCAACTGAAAAAAGATGCCCACGTGCGCATCATCAGTGGCAATGTACTGACGGGGACGCGTGAAACGGCTGATGGCGCTTTGCACTACTACGATACGATGGTAACGGTTATCCCCGAAGGCGACCACCATGAGTTTGCAGGTTGGGCTATGCCTGGTTTCAAAAAGTACAGTGCAAGTCGTTTGTTCCCAGCCTTTTTGCTCCCCAATCGGGAGTATGTGCTCGATACGAATTTACACGGAGGCGAGCGCGCATTTGTGGTAAGTGGGCAGTACGAACGCGTATTCCCTATGCGCATTTATCCTGTGAATCTCTTGAAAGCTATAATGGCTAAGAACATTGAACAGATGGAAGACCTCGGGATCTATGAGGTGGCAGAAGAGGATTTTGCTCTCTGCGAGTTTGTTTGTACGTCGAAGATAGATTCCCAACGCCTTGTGCGCGAGGGAATGGATCTCATGCTCCGAGAGTTGTAAGTCGGTTTTTTAGGTACTCGTAACGAAAGAATGCAATAGAACCATGGGTTTGCGCAGTTTTTTAGATAAGATAAAGCCTCAGTTTTCCGCTGGAGGTCGGTATTCCAAGCTCCATTCTACCTTTGATGCCTTCGAGACGTTTCTCTATACGCCTTCGACGGTAACGCGCTCTGGTGCACATATTCGCGATGCCGTGGATATGAAACGTACCATGATAGCGGTGATTGTTGCTCTGTTGCCCGCTCTTATTTTCGGGATGTACAATGTGGGGCTACAGCACGTCTTGATGCGTGGTGGCACAGACACGAGCTTTTGGCCTTTGTTTGGTTTCGGTTTTCTATCAATGCTCCCGACCATAATTGTAAGCTATGTGGTCGGACTAGGGATAGAGTTTGCTGTGGCACAAGTACGCGGACACGAGGTAAACGAAGGTTTCTTGGTAACGGGGTTGCTCATCCCTATGGTACTCCCGATAGGCGTACCGCTCTGGATGACGGCCTTGGCAACGGCTTTTGCCGTAGTGTTTGGTAAGGAGGTTTTCGGGGGAACGGGGATGAATATCTTCAATCCTGCACTCCTAGCACGCGCCTTTTTGTTTTTCGCATTCCCGAAGAATATGTCTGGCGACGACGTTTGGGTGGCTGGTTATGGCGCTTATCCTGCGGTTGACGGCTTTAGTGGTGCTACCCCTTTGTCGCTCTCGGCGGCGGGGCTGACCGATAAGCTCCCGAGTCTGCCCGACATGTTTATGGGCTTTATTCCCGGTTCTGTGGGTGAAACCTCTACGCTACTCATTTTGGTGGGAGGACTCATATTGTTGTTGACAGGTGTTGCGAGTTGGCGCGTAATGTTGTCAGTATTCGCAGGCGGATATCTGATGGGGTTACTTTTCAATGCCATCGGAGCTAATGCCTATATGGAGCTCCCTGCGCATTATCATTTGGTTATGGGTGGTTTTGCTTTTGGTGCGGTGTTTATGGCTACAGACCCCGTATCGAGTGCACAGACAAGGTCGGGCAAGTTGATCTATGGCTTGCTGATTGGGATGTTGATCGTGATAGTGCGCGTCCTGAATCCTGCTTATCCTGAAGGTACAATGCTTGTCATTCTACTCATGAATGCCTTTGCGCCACTCATAGACTACTGTGTTGTACAACGGAATGTAAACTGGCGTCGTGCTCGAGCTTTGCAAGTGGCAAAGGCGCTAGAAGCTAAGGCTGAAGCAAAATAAGGAGGGGTATAAAGAGATGAAACGCGACAGTAATAGCTACATCTTTCTCTATTCGATCGTGATGGTGGTCGTCGTTGCCGTCCTGTTGGCACTCGTATCCTCTGGATTGAAGCCTGCGCAGCAAGAGAACATCAAGATGGAGAAGAGAATAGATATTCTCAAGTCGATTGGATTGGGCGAGTCGCTCGAAGGCGCAGGACAAGCCGCTGTGAGCGAAGCTTATTCCAAATATATCAAGCAAGAATTGGTAGTAGGGAGCGATGGGAAAACAGTAGAGGGCGTTCATGCTTTCGATCTGGATCTACGCGACGAATTGACAAAGCCTGCTTCAGAACGCCAGCTGCCAGTCTTTGTGGCTACGCTGGACGATGGTGCTGTGAAATACATTTTCCCTTTGGCAGGCCAAGGTCTGTGGGGGCAGATTTGGGGTTATCTTTCTGTAAGTGCTGATATGAACACGGTGTACGGTACATCGTTTGGGCACAAGAGTGAGACGCCAGGCTTGGGGGCAGATATAGCTACAGTGGGCTTTCAGAATCGTTTCAAAGGGAAAAAACTGTTTGAAGGCTCAGACTTTGTTTCAGTGGCTGTTAAGAAGTCGGGAAATACTGCCGACAATCCGCATGCAATAGATGCAATTTCGGGTGCAACATTAACCAGCGAAGGGGTTGCGAATATGTTGTTGCACAGCTTGTCGGAGTATCGGTCGTTCATGGAATCGAAGAAGAAGGAGGGCGCTCGTAATGAGTAAGGAAGGCTTTTTTTCAAAGGCGAATCGCGCACTGTTGGTAGAACCATTGAGTCTGCGCAATCCCGTCACGGTGCTGATCTTGGGGATCTGCTCCTCTTTGGCGGTTACGGTAAAACTGAAGCCCGCGATCGTGATGGGGTTATCGGTTACTGTGGTTACTGCGGTCTCTAACTTGGTGCTTTCGTTGCTGCGCAACGGAATACCGAATCGTATCCGAATCATTGTTCAGTTGGTTGTGGTGGCTGCCCTTGTTATTTTGGTCGATCAGGTGCTAAAAGCTTACGTGTACGACGTTAGCCGACAGCTCTCAGTCTTTGTTGGGCTTATTATTACGAACTGTATCATTATGGGGCGTATTGAGGCTTTTGCACTTGGCAATAAACCTTGGCCGTCGTTCCTAGATGGTATTGGTAATGGGTTGGGCTATGCCATAATTCTGATATTGGTTGCCTTTTTCCGCGAGCTTTTCGGTTTTGGCACATTGCTCGATCTCCGTGTTATTCCCGAGAGCCTTTATGCTGCCAACGGTGGTTTCTACGAGAACAACGGGTTCTTTATTATGCCTCCCATGGCGCTGATATTGGTAGGGTGCATCATTTGGGTACAGCGTATTTTCGTGAAGTCGCTAGTTGAGGGAGCCAATAAAAAATAGTAGTACCTAGTCTTTTGACCACGCTTTTTAGCGCTTTGATTGAGTTCTGGTAAAGAGAAATAATATACGGTCGTTCTATAGATGGAAAACCTATTAAGCATATTTGTACGCTCGATCTTTGTTGACAACATGATCTTTGCGTACTTCTTGGGGATGTGCTCCTATTTGGCAGTCTCCAAAACGGTGAAGACCTCTGCGGGCTTAGGACTGGCGGTTATCTTCGTGCTCGGTATTACCATTCCCGTAAACTACTTGTTAGACAAGTACCTCCTTTCGGCAAACGCATTAAGTTGGCTTGGAGAAGATTTCGCCAATATTGACTTGAGCTTCCTGTCTTTCATCATGTTCATTGCCGTGGTGGCTTCTATTGTGCAATTGGTTGAGATGGTGGTTGAAAAATTCTCTCCTTCGTTGTACAATTCGCTTGGGATTTTTCTTCCCCTCATTGCGGTGAACTGCGCTATTTTGGGGGGAGCTTTGTTTATGCAGGAGCGTCATTACGAAACCGTATGGCAGGCTACCACATACGGAGTAGGAAGTGGTATTGGTTGGTTCTTAGCCATTGTAACGCTAGCGGCTATCCGCGAAAAAATGCAGTATTCTAACGTACCAGCCGCCCTCAAGGGGAATGGCATTACGTTTATTCTTACGGGGCTCATGGGTATTGCCTTTATGACCTTTATGGGAATTAAATTCTAGTATCGAAAACGTCGTGGGGTGGTGCTGCGGGTCTCTCGGCGCTTTTCCACGTTCTCTTAGAACAGATTTCTATTAGCTAGTTTGAGCAAATGATAGATGGAACGTTGATTGTGTTGGCGGTGGTAGTATTCCTACTGGTGATACTCCTCTTAGTGGGCGTACTGCTGTACGCGCGCAAGAAGTTAGTGCCCACTGGGAATGTGTCGATCTCGATAAACGACGGAGAGAAAGAACTCTCGGTTGCGACGGGGAATTCGCTTCTTTCTACGCTAACAAGCAGTGGAGTGCTTCTTCCTTCGGCATGTGGCGGAGGTGGCACTTGTGGCACGTGTCGGTGTCGTGTGGTAGAGGGAGGCGGTGAGATCCTTTCTACCGAGCAGGGCTTTTTTACGCGACGCGAGCAGCAGGATCATTGGCGTTTGGCATGCCAAGTTAAGGTACGCGACAACCTTTCGTTGGTAGTACCCGAAACGGTACTAGGCATCAAGAAATGGGAATGCGAGGTGGTTTCCAACAACAACGTAGCTACGTTCATTAAGCAGTTTGTGGTAAAACTTCCCGATGGGGAGCATCTGAAGTTCCGTTCGGGGGGGTATATACAGATAGACGTTCCCGCCATTACGGTCGATTTTGCAAAGGACATTGAGGTGGATGAGCAGTACCGCGAAGACTGGGATAAGTTTGGAATGTGGAATTTGCGTATGCAGAATGATACGCCTACCTATCGCGCCTATTCTATGGCAAATCACCCCGCCGAGGACACGATTATAATGCTCAATGTGCGTATTGCTACGCCGCCTTTTGATCGTGTTAATGGGGGCTTTATGAAGGTAAATCCTGGTCTGTGTTCCAGTTATATTTTCTCGCGTAAACCTGGCGACAAGGTAAATATTGCGGGTCCTTATGGCGAGTTCTTCCTTGTGGACAACTCCGACCGTGAGATGATGTTTATTGGTGGTGGGGCAGGTATGGCGCCAATGCGCTCGCATATATTCCACTTGTTTAAGACCTTGAAAACGGGACGCAAGGTTACATTCTGGTACGGCGCACGTTCGCGTCGCGAGATCTTCTACGAAGATGAGTTTGAAGCCATAGCGCGCGAGTTCCCGAACTTTAAGTTTACCATTGCACTTTCTGATGCACTACCTTCTGATAACTGGACGGGCGCAAAGGGCTTTATTCACCAAGTCATATTTAATGAGTACCTTAGCAAGCACGACGCACCCGAAGATATTGAGTACTATCTCTGTGGACCGCCGCCCATGACGGCAGCCGTAAACAAGATGTTGTACGATTTGGGCGTAGAGTCGGACATGATTCATTACGACAATTTTGGCGGTTAGAAAATAATTCCTCTTTTTTAAGAGGTTCGGCTATTAGGTTTAGTGGTTGGGTGGAGTCCTCGGTGGTGCTTCGGCGCTGCTGGGGACTTTTTTTGAGGGAGACATTTGGGGAGAGAGAACGCAAAAATGTTGCAGGAGGGGAGTGCAATGGTCGTCCTGTTTGCAGGTTTCTCTATGTGTACAAGAATTTACTACCTTTGACGGAGCAAAAAACGGGGGGCGCACTTTGTTGCAAAAAGCAAGCGGTATGTGCATAACCCGCAAGACCATTGGTTACAACGTGTCGGAGTGCGGGCTTTTTTGCCGATTTACAGTCGGTTTTCCCTTTTATTTTTCTATCCCCTTTCCTTTCCAACATTTTTTGCAAGCTGCGAATGAGCGAGCGCTATAAGACTATTGTTGCGCCCGCAGAGGGCTTGTACAAAGAAAAAGGAAGTCGTTTTATTGCGTACGCCTATCCTGTAGCTACGCTTACTGCGATCCAAGAACATTTGCAGAATCTACGTAAAGAGCATCATGCCGCGCGGCATTGTTGCTATGCCTATCTGTTGGGTTTCGATGCCTCGGAGTTTCGTGCTAACGACGATGGTGAACCCAGTGGCACGGCGGGACGTCCGATACTTGGAGAGCTTCGAGCCAACGAACTTACGCATATTCTGGTGGCGGTGGTGCGTTATTTTGGGGGTATCAAACTAGGCGTATCGGGGCTCATAGAGGCTTACCGCACGGCTACAGCCGATGCGCTGGCGCATTGCGAAATGGTGTGGCGTGAGGTGATGGTGTGTATGCGTATGGAATTTGGTTATGAGGATACGCACAATGTATACGCCACCTTGAAACGCTACGAGGGAGAAGTCCTTTCAGAACATTGGAACGAACGCTGCCAGATGGAGGCGTGTTTTAAGAAAGCGTACGGTGCGCAGGCAATCGCAGAGCTTAGCGCTCTGCCCCAATTTGAGGTGCTAGGAGAGTACTAGTCACGACGGAGTGTGAAACAATTATATTGCAAATAGAGAGGTAATGCAGGGTAAAAGTTTAGTATCGATCAATGATTTAACGCGAGAGGAGATCATTGATATCCTAGATATGGCGGAGCTGTATTCGCAGCAACCGCGTCAGAAGGTTTTAGAAGGGCATGTGGTGGCAACTTTGTTCTTTGAACCATCGACGCGTACGCGCCTGAGTTTTGAAAGTGCTGTAAATCAGCTACGAGGACGCGTGCTTGGCTTTGCGGAAGCCTCGAGTTCGAGCGTCTCGAAGGGAGAGAGTCTGAAGGATACCATTCTGACAGTATCCAATTATGTAGATCTTATCGTGATGCGTCACCCCATAGAAGGTGCAGCACGCTATGCGTCGGAAGTCTCCCCTGTGCCGATAATCAATGCGGGCGATGGCGCTAACCAACACCCTACGCAGACGTTACTCGATCTCTTTTCCATACGGAAGACGCAAGGGATTTTGGAGAATCTGACAATCTGTATGGTGGGCGACCTAAAGTATGGGCGTACCGTGCATTCGCTCCTGATGGCTATGTCGCATTTCCAAGCGAAGTTTATTTTCATTGCACCGCCCGAATTGCGCTTGCCAGACGAGTATCGTAAGTTCTTGAAAGATAGGAAGCTGGAGTATAAGGAATACGAAGTGCTTAACGAAGAAACGATAGCGAACGCGGATATTCTTTACATGACGCGCGTGCAGCGCGAGCGTTTCTCAGATCCCTTAGAGTATGAGAAGGTGAAGAACGTCTATGTGTTGCGCAATGCCTTGTTGCAAGGAACAAAGGACAACTTGAAGGTGCTGCATCCGCTCCCACGTGTTAATGAAATTTCGACTGATGTAGATGATAACCCCAAGGCATACTACTTCCAACAGGCGCGCAATGGGGTCTATACGCGTATGGCAATAATGAGTACCATCTTGGGCAAGAAGCCTGAAAATTGTTAGTAACGTGCCCTCAAAAACTGTTTTCAATGGAAACGAGCAATAAAAAAGATCGAGTAGTAAGTGCCATAGAGAACGGCACTGTGATAGACCATATTCCTGCCGATGCCCTTTTCAAGGTTATTCAGATTTTAGGGCTCAGTAAGCTGAGCAACCAGATGACGTTCGGGGTAAACCTTACCAGCCAGCGTCTGGGCAAAAAGGGGATTATCAAGATTGCCGACAAATTCTTTAAGGCAGAAGAAATTAACCGCATTGCAATGGTTGCGCCGCATGCGAAGCTAAACATCATCCGCAATTTTGAAGTGGTTGAAAAGCTCGAGGTGCGGCTGCCAGAAACGATATCGGGGATAGTGCGTTGTGTCAATCCCAAATGTATTACCAACAATAACCCTGTAGAGCCCCAGTTTGAGGTTCTTTCAGACAACCCTGTGTCGCTGCGCTGCCACTACTGCGAGCGTATTACCGACCAGAGTCATATGGAATACATTACGGAGTAGATGGAGGAACAACAGAAGGGACAGTCTCTTTCGTCGCTCGGCGAGTTTGCGCTGATCGAACATCTGACGAAGGACTTTCCTCCGCTCCATGCCGAAACGAAAGTGGGTGTGGGCGATGATGCTGCTGTGCTCCAGCCGCCTGAAGGAGAACAGATGGTGGTTACAACCGATATTCTGCTGGAGGGCATCCATTTCAACCTGACCTATACTTCTTTGGTGCATTTGGGGTATAAGTCGGTGGTCGTGAACTTAAGTGATGTCTACGCCATGAATGCGCGCCCCACTGCCATAACGGTGACCATTGGGGTCTCGCAGCGTTTTCGGGTTGAGCAGCTTGAAGATCTGTACAAGGGTATACGTATAGCATGTCGCGAGTTTGGAGTAGATCTGGTGGGAGGCGATACCTCTGCCTCCTTAACAGGGCTAACCATTTCGGTTACGGCGATTGGTTTTGCTAAGCCCGAAGCACTTTGTTACCGCTCTGGTGCAAAGGTTAACGAGTTGATATGCGTTACGGGCAACTTGGGAGCAGCCTATTGCGGTTTACGAATCTTGGAACTCGAGACGCGTGTCTTTGCCAAGCAACCTACCGTGCAACCCAAGCTTGAGGGGTACGAGTTTGTAATCGGACGTCTGTTGCGCCCTCGTCCTCGACAGGATGCCTACCAGCAGTTTGCAGCCGCGGGTATAAAGCCTAGTGCTATGATGGATATAAGTGACGGACTATCGAGTGAGCTCTTGCATATATGTAAAGATTCGCACGTAGGGTGTCGTATCTACCCCGAGCGTTTGCCGATAGACCAAGAAACGTATAGGGTAGCAGAGGAGCTACACCTCGATCCGTTGTTTGTCGCCATGAATGGTGGCGAGGACTACGAACTTCTGTTCACTGTACCTGCCGAGTACAACCAAAAGATGGATGATATGGGCGTGAGTGTAATCGGCTATACAACTGCGTATGAGCAAGGAGCTGTACTTGTAACCTCAGAAGGCAAAGAGTATACGATAGATGCACATGGCTGGCAAGCTTTTAAGGAGGAATCGTTCACCGAGAATCCGAAGGAAGCGTAAGTATCTTTAAGAACCAAAAAGGATGAAATGAGAGGCGTGGCATGAGCTGCGCCTTTTTTATTGTTTGCTTTTGTATGCAATAGAGGTTGTGAATGCGAACATTTCGCAAGAAACGCTGTTAAATAGTAGTGCTAAAGATACGAAGACGCGATGCCCTATATGATTGATGCGGAGCAGAGTATGCCACAAGGAGGCTCAGGGAGTGCCTATTTGGGCGACCACCGTTGCTTTGCGTGTATCTTAGACAAGATGAACGCGCTTCTTGATGCCTTTAATGCAACGCCAGCCGATCGTTCGGCGTTTGTGGCAGAACTCGCGTCACGTTATGCAGATCATGGCGCGACGACAGCGCCTACCGATTTTTTGCGAGAGTCGTATCATACACTTGCGAAGCGCTACGAGGGCGAATTCCCTTTTTGGCAATACAAGAAGGCGATGAATGATCTGGCACTCGAACTGCAACCTGCTCTGAGAGTTCGTGTTAGGATGGGGAGTAATTCCTTTCGCAATGCCATGCGTATTGCGCTCGTGGGTACACGAATCAATTTTGCCAAAGATACTACGCAACAGATTATGGCAGAGGTTGACGAGGGAATTCGAGCTCAATTGGCGATTGATGATGGCGAGCTCCTCAAAAGTCGCATACACAATGATTCCAAAATTGTTTACCTAGCCGACCGTGCAGGCGAGATTGTCTTTGATAGAATGTTTATACGCACCATACCAGGCGCAGAGGTTGTGTATGTGGTAAACTGTCCGTATGCAGGTTTCTCTGCCTCAGGACAAGATGCTGACTATGTCTCTATGCGTGGTTGTGCTAAGGTACTTGCCAATGGTTGCGAGGCGCCGAATACAGTACCTGCTGTTGCCAACCAGCGTTTTCATGAAATACTCGACGAGGCAGATATTATCATAGCAAAAGGACAAAGTAATCTGGAGGCTTTGTTCTCTTATCATGATCCGCGCCTCTTTGCTCTCTTCACGTGTCGCTGCGATTTGGTGGCTAAGCGGTTTGGTATTGCCGTAGGCGACTCGGTGATTATGCACCAAGAGTCCCATATCGCGCAATAGCTTAGAACACGAAAACAGCCGTCTGCGCAGGGGAAATATCCGTTTATATCTCGAATTTCGGGCGAGGTGCGTTGTTGTTCTATTCATCCAAAATGGAAACCTTGCCTGTATGGTATGATTATAATGCATCTCCCGTGATTTGTACAAGCGTCGCAAGATAGGAATTTGCGCTATTTTTGCTCACTATAAGTAATGAGGTGAGCAATGGAAAATTACGGAGGACTGCCCGAGGAATATGCAGTGTACGAGAGTGCGCGCGTTGTAGTACAACCCATACCATACGATGGTACAAGTACTTGGGGCAAAGGTGCAGACAAAGGGCCAGAGGCGTTGCTAGAAGCCTCTGCCAATATGGAGCTCTACGATATAGAGACCGACACCGAACCCTATACTATTGGTATTGCTACTGCCGAGCCTGTGCCCTGTGCAGGTACTGTGGAGCAGATGGTGGCAGCCAGTCAGCGTGCGGTAAATGAGCACATCCGTAATGGGAAATATGTGGTAAGCATTGGCGGCGAACATTCGGTAAGCATCGGTCCTATTTTGGCACATGCCGCTAAGTATGAAGATCTTACGGTGTTGCAGATTGATGCACACACCGACCTTCGGCAGGAGTACGAGGGGAGTAAGTACAATCATGCTTGTGTCATGGCGCGAGCGCGCGAGGTGTGCCCCATAGTGCAAGTGGGTATCCGTAGTATGGATACTTCTGAGCTTGAAGGTTTGCAACGCGAGCGTATATTTTGGGCGCATGAGATTGTCGGACAGACTGGTTGGGAGCAGCGCGCAATTGATCTACTCACGCCGCGCGTGTACATCACGATAGATTTGGATGGGTTTGATCCTTCCATCCTCCCAAGTACTGGAACGCCCGAACCAGGCGGGCTAGAGTGGCATCCGACGTTGCGCTTCTTGCGTCGAGTCTTCGAGTCGCGCGAAGTGGTAGGATTTGATATTGTTGAGCTCTGTCCTACGGGCAATGCCAAGCCCTCTGCCTTCTTAGCAGCTAAGTTGCTCTACAGGTTACTCAGTTTCCGTTTCCTCGGTCAGTTGTCTAAGTGTAGCGATCGGAGCTGCTAGCAGAGTACCTACGTCTTTCAATTTCAAACAATTAAGCTTTAACTATAAGTAGAGATGAGTAAGAAGGAGTTGTTGCGCGAAGAGATTCGTCATATCGATATAACGAAAATAGACTCTCGCCCCATTATAGATGCTATGCGCGGGATGTCGTTCTCGTCGCGCGATACGGCAAATGCGGCAGATATTTTGAACCGCATGCTTGGTGATACGGAGTGCACGAATATTCTAACCCTTGCAGGCAGTACGAGTGCTGCGGGCTGTATGCAGGTGTACGTGGATATGGTACGAAACAACATGATTGATGCGATTGTTTCGACAGGAGCTTCGATCGTGGATATGGATTTCTTTGAGGCACTGGGCTTTAAGCACTATCGGGGTACGCCCTTTGTAGATGATTCGGCGCTTCGTGCGCAGTACATCGACCGTATCTACGATACTTATATCGATGAAGAGGAACTACAGAATTGCGATGCTACCATAAAGAAGGTGGCAGACGGGCTAGAGCCCCGCCCCTATAGCTCGCGTGAGTTTATCTCGGAGATGGGACGTTATCTCACGAAGCATTCGGTAAAGAAAGATAGCCTAATACAAGTATGCTACGAACACAATGTGCCGATTTTCTGCCCCGCATTTAGCGATTCGAGTGCAGGCTTCGGACTGGTGTTACACCAAGTAGCACACCCAGATGCGCATGTTTCGATTGATTCGGTGCGCGATTTTCTCGAACTCACCCAAATCAAGATTGCAGCCAAAACAAGTGGTCTGTTCATGATAGGTGGTGGCGTACCCAAGAATTTTGCACAGGATACGGTGGTGTGCGCCGAGGTGCTCGGGCATGAAGTGCCTATGCATAAATACGCGGTACAAATTACCGTGGCAGATGTGCGCGATGGGGCATGTTCGTCTTCCACGTTGAAAGAGGCTTCGTCTTGGGGCAAGGTAGATACTACGTTTGAGCAGATGGTATATGCCGAGGCTACTACCGTAGTACCACTGATAGTAAGCTATGCTTACCATACGGGGTTGTGGAAAAACCGCAAGAAGTATGAGTGGGCGAAACTATTTGCCAAGAAGTAAGCAAAGATGTTGCAGATTGATATTCTAACAGTGCTCCCCGAGTTGCTCGGGGGCACGTTGGAGTATTCGATCGTGGGACGCGCCCGTGCACAGCACCTTGTTGAAATAGGCGTGCATTGGTTGCGCGATTATACGCACGACAAGCGTCGTACGGTAGACGACTATGCTTATGGTCCTGATGCGGGCATGGTTTTGAAGCCCGAACCGATTTTTGAAGCCGTAGAGCATTTGTCGGAGATCGGCGGTGCGTATGATGAGATTATTTACACTGCGCCCGATGGCGAACTCCTAACGCAAACGCTTGCTACCGAGTTGAGTTTGAAGAAACGCTTGCTCATTCTTTGCGGTCATTACAAGGGAGTGGATCAGCGGGTGCGCGATCATCTGGTGACGCGCGAGGTGAGCATTGGCGACTATATCCTGAGTGGTGGTGAGCTGGCGGCTGCCGTAATAGTAGATAGTGTGGTTCGTCTTGTGCCAGGCGCATTGAGTGATGCAACCTCGGCGCTCAGCGATTCGTTTCAAGAGGGGTTAATAGCGCCACCAGCCTATACGCGTCCTGAAAGTTTTAGGGGATGGGAAGTGCCCGAAATACTCCGTTCTGGGAACTTCCCTGCCATTGCAAAGTGGCAGCACGAGGAGTCGTTGCGACTGACACGCGAACGTCGCCCTGCGATGCTTGAAGCGTATGAGCGCCGTACCACTTCTTCCGAACAAGACTGAGAACTGTAGTAGTGTTGAAGCAAAGGTCTGAAGAAAATGGAAATACAAATACTATTACTTGCACTTTTACCTAGTGTGTTGGTTCTTTTGGCTGGGTTGCTCTCGTATCGTTATTTAGCGGACTCGCTCCTGCGAAGAGATGCCCTCCAACAAAGCATAGAGACCCGAAAACTCACGCTTCCGATTCGTTTGCAAGCCTACGAACGTCTGACGCTACTTATGGAACGAATTAGCCCTGAAAGCCTTTTATTGCGATGCATGACGGGCGAGCTCACCACCAAACAATATGAGGGGGTGCTGATAGCTAATATTCGTGAGGAATGGGAGCACAACCTTTCGCAGCAGATTTATGTGAGCCACGAGGTGTGGCAACTCGTATGCCAAGCCAAGGGGAATGTATCGAAGATGATAACGATGTGCGGCGATAAGGTTCATCCACAGAGTCCCGCCATAGAATTATCGAACATGATATTGGCGATGCTACTTGAAATGAGTTCGCATCCTACGGCAGCTGCTCTTTCCGCATTGCGTGGCGAGGCCAGCCGACTGATGTAAAGAGCAGGGTTGTGTTAATGCCCTCTCTGCGTCTATGAAGCGAATTTCATAGAAAGCGCTCGATAGCTTTATTGCCTAGTACGATACACGGTGCGCCCTCTGTGGTGCGCCGTTTTTTGTTCGTACAAAGCAACCTGTTGATAATACAACATTATTGCGAGTTGCGTAAATATTGTACACAAAGCCGCGAAGAGTATTCTGAGTGAGAGGAGTTGCCATTTTTTCTCAATGCCCGTATTTCTGTTGTCCTAGACAAAACGTTAGCACGCAAGAAGATGAAAAACGCTTTGGTTCTGTTGCTTGTAGCCGTGTTATTGTTGGGTATAAGCTCTTGTACGCAAACATTTTACGAAGATGTTGCGAAAGATAAAGTGGCAGTTGTAGGGCGCAATCTTGTAGTGCTTGCCAGCGATACACCAGCCGAGGTTCGTGTCTCTTACTACGAAACGAGTGATGGAACGTCTAATAAGTTGGAGACGAAGACGATACAAACACCCTATGTTCTGGATATGGGCAAGGTGGTTGTAAAGTATGACAGTGTGGACTATAAGTGGCGTGGCGGCTATTGTGGTAAAAAACACCTGATAGATGGGCACAAAGTGCTAAACGTAAGCGCTATTTTGGGAGATGGAGGTGCTGAATATCTCAAGCTTGAGAATCGTTCAGAGCAGGTGGTAAAATTTGCCGTTGTTGGGGTGCAGAAATTGGTAACCAAGCGCGACGATGAACGGAATGTAATTGAGTCGCAGCCGAGCCCAGTGATAGCCCACCAATGCAACACTTTAATAAAAAAATCTAGCCCAAGACAGCGTCTCGAGCTAGATTGTATTTCTTGAGCGATATTGCTCACTCATTTAAGTATCTAATACGGTTACTGCTCATTCATGCGACCCAGAAGATATCTTTCGCGGTGCGTAATATAATCGCCTTCCTTGTCTTCAAGCAGAATTTCATCATCTGTCTCTTGTATGAAAGATATAGACTCTTCGTTCGCAAACTTGCAAATGAGGCGTGGCATATTCTTCGTATTGAGCTCGAACGTCCCTGTTATCGTCTCTGGCTCGCTGCCCTCTTTCAAGCTAGTGCGCGTAAGAGTACAACTACCATCTATCCCAAATACTACTACATAACGCACAGCACCTTTTGAGCTCGGTATTGTACCTTCAAATCTCCCACTGAACCCCATAGCAGGCGCTGGGGTTTCTTCTGCTACTTTCTCCTCTACTTGCTGTTCCTGTGCTTCTCTTGGTACTTGTTCCAGAGGTAGAGATTGCGTATTCGTGCTGTTATTGCAGCTAACGAACACTGAGGAGAGCACGACGACTACTCCTAAAAAGAATTTATGCTTCATCTGTACTGTAAAAGTTGATTATCGCTTTTCGTATACAAGGACACCCGACACCTAACAACATCATTCTAACAATAGCATTGCGCCAAGATAATCTTTTTATCGCTAACTACGGTGCGCCATCAAAATATTTCTCCTTTGTGCTTATCCCAAAGGAGGAAAATACCCTCATAATCATACAGGCTCTGCAACTAGGAAAACTACTCTAGTTGTATTGCTCTATTTTGAATAAAAATGCTAGGAATTTGCACATAACCATCTAGTAATTAGTATATTATCCAATATTAAAAATAGCTAAAGCTCCCTCGAGCAACTCGCTTTATCTCCTTTTCTAGGCTTCAATCTCCTCGTTTTCTTTAGGGAATATTTACGAATTCATTAATATTCTCTCATTAAACCAGCATTCTGCTTCTCTTGTGTCTCTTTTCTTGTCACCTTCTCTCTTTGAAGCGTCCTTTAAGAAATAAAAACTATTTAACACTACAATCCTGATTCTGAATTCCTGAATTTCTGCTCACACACTCCCTATTTTTGCTCCATTTTTTCTACCTCTTCTCCTTCTCTCTAAATAATAGAAAACTGTATTCCTCCCATACGCTCTACTTTTAGTCTACCTGAGCTTTTCCCCTTCTCTGCGGAGCGTCGACGGCGCTACGTCTCTAGCCCTTAGACTATCTATGTCCATCGTCATTCGACCTGTGCAAGGAGCCCCACGCATTTCCATCATGCTCTAGCACAAACTCCCCACCAAAATTCCTATCTTTGTTGCGCATTTTTGCACACAGGGGGTGTGCTAAGAGTGTTCAAATCATAGCGTTATAAATTCGGAGAAAAGATGGCAGTCACGAGATTAGACGATTTGTTCGATATTCTGCGTAGCAAACCTCGTAAGCGTCTGGTCGCAGCGTATGCGAACGATGCACATACCATTGAGGCGGTATCTAAGGCAGTAGATTTGGGTATAGTAGATGGTACACTAGTGGGAGACAAACCCACGATTGAAAAGGTATGCGCTGAGCTAAAAGTAGATATCAATCGCTTCGAGATTGTGCAAGAAACCGTAGATACAAAGGCTGTGGCTAAGGCGGTGAACATGATCAACGAGGGCGAGGGCGACCTCCTTATGAAAGGTCTCGTGACGACGGATAAATACATGCGCGGCATTCTCAATAAAGAGAAGGGGCTTTTGCCTCCGAAGGCAGTCCTCTCGCATGTTACCGTAATGCAAGTCCCTACTTACCACAAGCTTTTGGTGTTGGGCGACGTAGCCATCATTCCTGCACCCGATTTTAAGCAAAAGCTCGCCATTGTGCAGTACCTAGTACAAGTTGCGCGCTCTTTAGGTATAGATGAGCCTAAGGTGGCACTATTAGCGGCTACTGAGCAAATGTCGGTAGGTATGCCTGCTTGTGTGGATGCGGCGCTAATCGCAAAGATGTCGGAGCGCGGTCAGATTCCTGGTGCAAAAATTGATGGTCCGTTGGCACTTGACGTGGCTATTGATTCGGCTTCTGCAAAGATTAAGAAACTCACGGGCGACGTGGCAGGCGATGCTGACTGCCTCCTCTTCCCGAACATCGAGAGTGGGAACGTCTTCTTCAAGACCTGTACCAAGTTCGTGAAAGCAGAATTAGGGGCAATGGTTATGGGGGCTAAAGTTCCGTGCATCCTTACATCGCGTGGCGACAGTGTACAGTCTAAGATGTATTCGATAGCGCTCGCAGCAAACGCAGTACGATAAGAAAACATAGAGAAATAAATTTCAATGAGTGCAGAGAAGATTCTGGCAATTAACCCAGGTTCCACATCTACCAAAATCGCCGTTTTTGAGGGCGATAAGCAAGTTTTCATCACCACCATTCGTCATAGCACGGAAGAACTCTCGAAGTATCACAGCGTAGCATCGCAGTTCGAGTTTCGTAAGGAGCTTATTTTGAGCGAGCTTCAGAAGGCTGGTGTCGACGTGGCGTCGCTTGCAGCCATCGTAGGACGTGGTGGTTTGTTGCGTCCGATTGAGTCGGGCGTGTACGAGGTAAATGCTAATATGAAGGCAGATTTATTGTCGCCCGACTGCCGCGAACATGCAAGTAACCTCGGTGCGTTGCTTGCCGACTCAATTGCGAGCGGCATTAAGGGGGCACGGGCTTTTATTGCAGACCCAGTAGTAGTAGACGAGTTAAGCGATGTAGCGCGTATCTCGGGGCTACCGACTTGTCCGCGTATCTCAATCTTCCATGCGCTCAACCAGAAGGCAGTAGCGCGTCGTTTTGCTAAGGAAAAAGGCAAGAAATACGAAGATCTGAACCTTGTGATTGCGCACTTGGGAGGCGGGATTTCAGTGGCTGCTCATGAAAAGGGGCGTGTCGTAGATGTGAACAATGCGTTAGATGGCGATGGCCCGTTCTCACCAGAGCGTGCAGGTTCGTTGCCCTCAGGTGCATTGCGCGATATTTGCTTTAGCGGTAAGTATACCATTGACGAAGTAAAGAAGATGCTTTGTGGTAAAGGCGGGCTTGTAGCGCATACAGGCAATAATGATGCACAGGCATTGGAAATTGCTGCGCGCGAGGGCGATCCTAAAGCAAAGCTTGTGCAAGATGCTATGTGCTACAACATTGGTAAATGGATTGGCGCGATGGCGGCTGTGCTTTATGGCAAGGTAGATGGTATTATCCTAACGGGTGGTATTGCGCACAATAAGTATTTGGTGGAGTATGTAAAGAAGATGGTTTCATTCATATCGCCCATTACCGTTTACCCTGGCGAAGACGAAATGGCTGCACTGTCAATGAACGCTCTTATGGTGCTTCGTGGCGAACTGAAAGCTAAAGAGTACTAGTTTTTAGCGATAAAAAGTTTTAACGGACATTGCCTTCAAAGGCAATGTCCGTTTTTTTATATCTAGTGTCTTGTAGGCTGAAATAGGATTTGTTTGTTAGATGTGCAGGAGGTCTGTGCAACATGAAACAAATTGTCGTTTTAAGATTCCTCTTTTTACTACCTTGGTGGTGTAGTTTTTTGTTGAAGTAATTTTTTTCAGATGAAAACAATAGGGAAATGGCTCGGTATTGTGGCACTCGGCTTGGTTGTATTTGGTCTATGTGGCTGTAAAAGTACGCCAACGGCACGTCCCTTTATCACGAAATGGCAAGGAGCGGCAGGGAGCACTCTCTACATCCCGATCGTGGGGACATATACCCTGACGTGGTACAATGAAGCAACCCCCGATGAACGGCATACGGAGCAGGTGACCGTAAATACGGAGATGGGCGAGGTATGTCCTTTCGTCAGCAACCCCTATACCTTTACTCCCCCCACGGATGGCGTCTATGTTGTTGAGGCTGGTCCAGAGGGAGTAGAGCGTATATTAATGAACTTTGGAGAGTCTGAGGAGGCGGCATCAGCTCTTCTTACCGTAGAGCAGTTTGGCGACGTGGTGTGGAAAGATTTAGAAATGGCCTTTAGAGGTTGTTTCAACCTACAATTCGCTAAGGATATTGACTCGCCCAACCTTAGTCAGTGTACGAATTTGGCAGAGATGTTTATGGATTGCGCAAACTTCAACTCGCCTCTTGAGCACTGGGATGTAAGCCATGTGACCGATATGTGCAGTATGTTTTGCGGTTGCCGTTCGTTTAATCAACCCTTAAATGCGTGGAATGTAGGGAAGGTATCGGATATGTTCGGGTTGTTCTATGGTTGCGAACAGTTTAACCAACCTTTAGACAAGTGGGATGTAAGCGCTGTAACGAATATGAACGAGCTCTTTGTGCATTGCTCTTCCTTTAATCAGCCCATCGCATCGTGGAATGTGGGGCGTGTGACCTCCATGGAGTTTATGTTTCAGGGATGCACTTCGTTCAACCAACCCCTAAATGCATGGGATGTGAGTAAGGTAGAGAATATGAACATGATGTTTTGCGATTGCACTGCTTTCAAGCAGTCGCTCGATGCTTGGGAAATAGGCAATGTGTTTCAGGAGGACGGACTGCTTGGTATTTTCCACAATTGTCCTGCAGGTGAGCTTCCATTTGTAAAGGCGTGGAAAGATGCGGGCTATAATTTAGAAGCCAGCGCTGAGGAGCTTGACGGAGAACTGGATGTTCCATACAACGATTAGCAAAAGTGTCGTTTTTTTTTAGATTTAGGAAAAAGGTTCATAAGGGATAAAATGCCTTATGAGCCTTTTTGTTAACCCATAAAAAACAAATAGCAACAATGAAAACATTTTGGAAACTACTAGGAGTGCTGTTAGTAAGCCTCGCCCTGTGGGGCTGCGGAGGACAATCTCAGTCAGAAACATCTACACAAAACGAAGCTATTGTACAAGGGGCAGTCGCTGAGACGCAAAAGGAAGAAACGACAAATCTTAACTCACAGCCGCGTCCATTCATAACCAAGTGGAAAGGAGAAGCTGGCAAGGAGCTCAGATCCCTATTATCGGGACCTACACTCTAACGTGGTACAACGAGGCTACGCCCAACGAGCGGCATACGGAGCAGGTGACTGTCAGCTCAGAAATATTCAAAAAAGAAGATGAAGGAGACCCCTATGAATATGAGGTCGCAGCACCCTACACTTTTACTACGCCAACAGACGGTACTTATGTGGTAGAGGCTGGTTCTGAGGGGGGGTACGGGAATGTTTATGATATTTGACAATAATGGGTACGAATTTGCGTCTAAGCTTCTTTTCGTAGAACAGTTTGGCGATGTGGTTTGGAAGCGACTATCGGGAGCATTTGAATACTGTGATAACATGCAATTTGCCGAGGGTATTGACGTGCCGATCTGAGCCAATGTACCAATCTTTCAAGAATGTTCGATCACTGTAAGCAATTTAACTCGCCTCTAGCTCATTGGGATGTCAGCAATGTTACCGACATGGATAAAATGTTCTGCTATTGCAAAGTTTTCAATCAACCTTTAGAAAGCTGGAACGTAAGTCAGGTGACAAATATGTCTAATATGTTTGCTGTTTGCGAACTTTTTAATCAACCCTTAGGTGGGTGGGACGTCCGTAATGTTACAAACATGTTAGGCATGTTCCAGAGTTGCGAACGTTTCAATCAGCCATTGGAGAAATGGAATGTTGGCAATGTAACCGATATGAGCTTGATGTTTGCTCTCTGCGATGCATTCAACCAGTCTCTAGAAAAATGGAATGTAAGCAAGGTAAAGAATATGGAAGCCATGTTTTTGAAAGCTATTGCATTCAACCAACCCTTGGAAAAGTGGGATGTAAGCAGCGTGGAAAGTATGGGAAGAATGTTTGAGAAAGCTAGTGCATTTAACCAGCCTTTGGAAAAATGGGATATTAGCATGAATACGGATATGTGCGATATGTTTCTAGAGAGTCCAGCAGGTAAGCTCCCCTTTGTGGAAAAATGGAAAGCGGCTGGGTATAGGCTTGATAGAGAGCGGTAGATCCGTTACAGCTCTTCAGCGATGAGTAAGGGGTAATATATGCTCCTTGAGGCGATGCTTACCACTTATTTGCACGAAAATGTATAGCAAACGTAGAGTGTGCAGGTTGAGAGAGGGGCTAAATGATGTTATAGTCTTTTTTGCTATCCTGTAGCGTAGTTGTAAAACACAAATAGAGACGAGGAAAGCTTTTTTGGCTTAGGACTCTTAGCAATTGTTTTTACTAACTATTTCCCCTATATACAACCCCGTGAACTACAATGCATTGCACAGGTAGCACACATTCTTGCAGATGTGGGACATGGAGCTGGAGAAAATCTCTAATCTTTGTACTGTACTTTTATAAAAACATGAGGGAATGATGAAGAGGATATCTGTCATTGCGACGCTGCTGGTGTCGTTGTTCTTTTTATGTGGCATCGGGAGTGCCTTGGCTGAGGGACGTCCCTTTATTACAAAATGGAATTGCAAGAAGGGGAAGGAGGTTCCAATCCCTATCATAGGCACCTACAAGATGCTCATAACCGATGCCAATGGGCAGGAGAAAGTAAATGAGACTGTGACGGTTGCGGATGCTAACCATCCTTATATTTTTAAGCCTACCGAGGACGGTATTTATACCGTGACGGCGGGGTCTGAAGGGGTGGAGCGTATACAGACGGAAAATAGGAATTATAAAGAGCTAATCGAGGTCGTTCAATTCGGTACTGTGGAATGGACATCTATGGAGGATGCCTTTCAGCGATGCTTAAATATGACCTTTGCAGCAGACATAGACATCCCCAATCTTTCAAGGGTGACTAGCATGTTGGGTATGTTTTTTGAGTGCAAAGCCTTTAACTCGTCGCTGACAGGATGGGACGTGAGCCATGTTACCAACATGTGGAGCATGTTCTATAACTGCACCTCCTTTAACCAGTCGCTAGAAGGCTGGGATGTGAGCCATGTGACCGACATGAGTCAAATGTTCAGTGGCTGCACCTCCTTTAACCAGTCGCTAGAAGGCTGGGATGTGAGCCATGTGACCGACATGAGTCAAATGTTCAGTGGCTGCACCTCCTTCAACCAGTCGCTAACAGGGTGGGACGTGAGCCATGTAACCAACATGTGGGGCATGTTCTTTAACTGCACCTCCTTCAACCAGTCGCTAACAGGGTGGGATGTGAGCAAGGTGACCGACATGAGTCAAATGTTCAGTGGCTGCACCTCCTTCAACCAATCGCTAACAGGCTGGGATGTGAGCAAGGTGATCGACATGAGTTATATGTTCTCTGACTGCACCTCCTTCAATCAATCGCTAACAGGCTGGGATGTGAGCAATGTGACCGATATGAGTCAAATGTTCTCTGATTGCACCTCCTTTAACCAGCCACTGACAGGTTGGGATGTGAGTAATGTGACCGACATGAGTCAAATGTTCTTTGGTTGCACCTCCTTCAACCAGTCGCTCGGAACTTGGAAAATAAAGACTGTCGTGGACGGGCTAGGAACTACGGCAATGAACATAGAGAACTACTCAAATACCCTCGTGGGGTGGGCGAAATGGGCTAAAGAAGCAGATGTAAAGGACTTAAATTTTAACAAGGTTCAAGGACGTATCTTTAATGCTAAAGGTAAAGAGGCACGCCAGCAACTCATCGATGCGTATGGGTGGAAATTTGAAGGCGATAGGGAGCAACAATTCTTTGCCGTAGAGCTCCAGCAGCCTGCGAATGGAACAATTGCTATCGAGGGTAAGGATGATGCTGCGCTTCAAGCGGTAGGGGAGGAAACAGAACTCACGGTACTTAACACGCCTAACGAAGGTTATGAGCTCAAGGAGATATTGGTGAACGATAAGAAGCTCGAGGGTAATAAGTTCCTTGTAAGGGCAGCTACCACAGTCACGGCAGTGTTCGTTCTCAAGACCTTCCCCGTCACCAAAGAACTAAAGGGTATCACGAAGGGCGAAATCACCATTACGGGGGCAACGAACCTCGACGCCGTCGAATACGGTACGGAGCTGACCGTAGAGGCTACTACCAAAGAAGAAGGCTATGAGCTAAAAGAGATACAGGTGAACGGTACGAAGCTCGAGGGTAAGATGTTCAAAGTAACGGGCGTGGCAAAGGTGACGGCAGTGTTCGGTCTCAAGACCTTTAAGGTAGAGAAAACACACGAAGGCGAGGGAACGCTTACTATCACGGGTTTTGAGAACCTAGAGGTAGTGCCCTATGGTACGGAGC
>CAJPTC010000032.1 GCA_905373475.1 Bacteroidia bacterium
TCCTCGCTGCATTTGATGCGGAGAAGATCGCATTTATCCCTTACAAAGAGATTTTGCCGTTTTTCTCGCAGAATGACTTTAACTGGAACGTGACACCCTCTGATGAGAAATCGCGCGAATTTGGCTTGCTATACGACGCTGTAAAAGCAACTTTAGATAAAACCGCCTACATCTTTCGTTACGATGTGCACGAAGCTGAACTACGTGAGTTTATAAAACAGCATTTGAGCGAAAGCTCCGAACTCATACAGATCAACAAAAACAACTTCGTGAGCATCTATCAGCGGTGGCTAGCGCAAGTGCAGCCGAGTATTGATGTAAACTGGGAGAGCCTAAAAAAGAAAGGGCTGATAGATGGCGATTTCTTTTTGGCAGACTTACTTTCTGAGAAAAATCAAACCATAAAGGAAGCGCTCTTTGTCTTATTACAAGACAACAGGTACATCGTGGATAGAAAAATAGATGCGCGTGGCATGTTCAACGAAAGCTCTGTTTTTTTCAAAGACCACCAAAAAGCGCATGCGCAGTTTTGGAGTCTGTACCAACGCCCGCCACGCGAGGAGTACTGGGACTATATCATCAAGCGGCGAGACCTCCTAGTGCCACAAGATGTACGTGAGCGAAAAGGCTCGTTTTTTACGCCCAAGATTTGGGTAGCTCTCTCACAAAAGTACTTAGCAGATGTACTCGGCGAGAACTGGCAGGATGAGTACTACGTTTGGGATTGTGCCGCAGGTACGGGCAATCTACTCAACGGGTTAACCAACAAGTACAACATTTGGGCTTCGACGCTCGATCAGCAAGATGTCGACGTGATGAAAGACCGTATCAAGAACGGAGCAAACTTGTTAGAGAGCCACGTCTTTCAGTTTGACTTTTTGAACGATGAGTTTACGAAGCTACCGCAACCGTTGCAGGATATTATAAACGACCCCGAGAAGCGCAAAAAGTTGGTGATTTATATCAATCCGCCGTATGCGGAAGGTGATAATAGAAAAGGCGAAGGAAGGAATGGAGTGGCTATTTCAAGGACGCACTTAAAATACGAACGCGTTATGGGCTATAGCAAGCGCGAGCTATACATTCAATTTGTTGTTCGTATTTACAATGAACTTCCTAACTCCCTGCTTGCAGTGTTCTCAAAATTAAAGATTGAACAAGCCCCTCGCTTTTTTGAATTTCGACAGCACTTCTTAGCCAAACTCCTAAAACTTTTTCTTGTCCCAGCCAATACTTTTGACAACGTAAAAGGCGAATTCCCGATTGCTTTTCAGGTGTGGAATACTGGCACTGAAGAACGTTTTCTTTCTATTGCTGCAGATGTATATAATGAGGTTGGGGATTTAATAACCCGAAAACAAATATTCTCTTATGACGATCTAAATGTGATTAATGACTGGACTTTGACCTTTATCGATGATACAAAAGCCAGTATTGCCACACTGATTGGTGTTGGGAACGATTTCCAAAACCAGCGCCTTGTACGAATAACCGAATCTTTGCGACCTTGGAATCACCAATATCAGTGGCAAATAAACTGCGAAAATCTTATACATTCAGCTATTTACCTATCAGTTCGATTAGCTTTACATCCAAGTTGGCTCAACGATCGCGATCAGTTCTTATACCCAAACGAAGGCTGGCAAACGGATACCGAATTTCAAAACGACTGTCTTGCCTTTACCCTCTTTCACGGGCAAAATCGCATAACTTCAGCAGAAGGCACAAACCATTGGATTCCATTTACCGAAGAGGAGGTGAATGCCAAAGAGAAGTTTGAAAGCCACTTTATGACGGACTTCATCTCTGGGCGGTTTGCGCCCAGAGAATTACGAATGACAAATGACGAATTACGAAATAAGGGTAGAGGCACTTTAGGAGATCTGGCAAAGGGAAAATCGTTTATACCCACAGAGCCACTGGTATTTTCACCTGAAGCTATTGCGGTGTTTGATGCAGGACGCGAGTTGTGGCGCTACTACCATGTGCAGCCGAATGCGAACCCGAACGCGTCGTACTACGATATACGGGAATATTTCCAACAAAGGAACGAGAAAGGGCGCATGAACCCAACAAGCAAGGACGCAGAATACAACCGTCTGCTAAGCAATTTGAAAGCAGCGATGGAGGCGCTTCGGCTTAAGATTGTGCCAAAGGTATACGAATACGGATTTTTAATTTAAGTACGAGGTTCTAGGTACGAAGTACGAGGTAAAGCGGCGAGGACAATTACGAATGACCGATTACCAGCGCAAAGCGATTATTTGCGATGCACGGAATTTTCGTGCGAAGGCACAAAACAGGGTTGCCACATCGGTTCTACAAAGCCTTGCGGCTTGCAGCGTGCCATGGCGCGCTGCTACACATTGATCATCACCTACAAAACGTTAAAATCATATCATAGCGTCGCGGCATGACACGACGCAATAGAACCCTATTCGGGGGTGGGTAATTTTAGCCGATGTGAAATGTTGGGATGCTTTATATTGCCCTTACAGGGCGCACAAGAAGTTAAGAGTTACACAATGTGATCATAAAAATCGCACATTGCACTTAGACCTAGGCTGGATAGTGCTGCACTTTCAGTGCGAAAAACATAGCTTCATACCTAAACGGAGCAACAATATGCAATAACATATTGATTATCAAATCGTAGAGGCGAGACGTGCCCGTTAAATACGTCGTTGGTGTAATAACGGTGATATTTCATTTACGCCGCTTATACTCCGAACTCTACCCCAGACACTATAAATAACGCCCTGTGACGCTTTCGGGCACTGTCCTTATTTGTGCGGGTGTCCCCGTGGCAATAATTCGTCCGCCAGCTTTCCCACCACCTGGTCCCATATCTACCACGTAGTCAGCGTTGCGTATTAAATCAAGGTCGTGCTCAATAACAATGATTGTAGCTCCGTGATCAATAAGACGTTGGAAGACCTGTAAAAGCACTTGCACGTCAGCAGGGTGCAAACCAATGGTAGGTTCGTCAAAGACAAAGAGCGCATCGGTCTGCGGCCTGCCCATCTCACTCGCCAATTTCAAACGTTGCGCTTCGCCTCCCGAGAGACTTGGCGTTTCTTCGCCCAAAGTAAGATATCCTAATCCAAGTTCTTGTAATACTTTCAAACGCTGATGCACTAAAGGTAGATCGGCACAAGCGATGATGGCATGATTGATGTCCATATCCATCAGCTCGGGCAACGAGTAACTATCGCCCGTCTTATTGGTACGTTTTATATCGTTCGCAATACGCGAATAGCGCGCTCCCCGACACTCGGGACAAGGAATGGTAACATCGGGCAAAAACTGTATATCTAGATCAATCCCTCCTGTTCCGTCACACGTCGGACAACGCAGCTTCCCCGTATTGTAAGAGAAGTCTCCTGCTTTATAACCGTGTTCCTTGGCGGTCGGCGTTCGTGCATAAATTTTCCGTAACTCATCGTGCACATTAGCGTATGTAGCCACTGTTGAGCGCACATTGATGCCTATAGGTGAGGCATCTATGAGTTTCGCTTGCCGTATCCCGTCTGCTGTTACAGCTTTTACATGTTTTGGAAGCGCTTTACCCGCCAATTGTGCTTGCAAAGCGGGAAGGAGGCACTCGAGTATCAGAGTCGTTTTCCCAGAGCCCGAGACACCTGTTACGACACTCATACACCCCTTCGGGAAATCGACCTCAAGAGCATGAACGGTGTAAATACTATGGGTTGCTAAGTGAATACGTCCTTGTTCAAAAGGTGTTGTTGGCTGAGCGCTCATTCTGCTTATTGTTTCCGCCTGAGGCGGAAGAAAGGGGGCAATGCGAGAGCCTTGTGTCTGTTTTACCTCTGCCAACGTCCCCTGTGCAATGATGCGCCCACCATCAGCGCCAGCCTCTGGACCAAGTTCAATGAGATGAGAGGCTTCTTGAAGGATCTGTACGTCATGATCCACAAGAATAACACTGTTGCCATCCGCAACGAGGTCGTGCATCACTCCCGCCAAGCCTCTAATATTAGAAGGGTGCAAGCCAATAGAGGGCTCATCTAACACATAGAGTACCCCTGTTGTTCTATTTCGTACTGCACGTGCCAATTGCATCCGCTGCCGCTCTCCTGTAGAAAGCGTAGAAGCGGTACGGTCGAGCGAAACATAATCCAAACCTAGTTCTATCAGCCTTTTTGAAACAGAGAGAAAAGCGTCACAAATATTCTTCGCCATGGGTTGCATTTCGTCAGGCAGAGAGGAGGGCACACTCGCAACCCATTCTACCAACTGCGCTAACGGGTAGGTACACACTTCGTCTAACGATACACCTTTGATGCGCGGTAAACGAGCTTTGTGCGAGAGACGGGTGCCACCACAATCGGGACAAGGTTCTTGTTTAAGAAATTTCTCTACTCGCTTCATACCCGTTTCGTCCTTAACCTTCGCAAGGGCATTCTCTACGGTGTAAACGGCATTGTAGAAGGTAAAATCTAACTCAGTAGCCCCTTCTTTGTTTTTAGGGATGTAAAGAATATGTCGCTTCTCAGCAGGTCCGTGTAGTACAATCTCGCGTTCCTGTGCTGTAAGTTGCGAAAAAGGTACATTGGTACGTACGCCCATTTCGCGGCATACATCTACCATAAGAGACCACATCAGGGTATTCCACGGAGCAACAGCCCCTTCCTCTATGGTAAGGCTTTCGTCGGGTACAAGCGTTGTTTCATCCACAATGCGCACTTGCCCAGTACCTTCACACCGCGTACATGCGCCCTGACTATTGAAAGAAAGTTCTTCTGCAGAAGGACCATAAAACATCGCGCCGCATTCTGGGCAACGCAACTCCTGCTCAGCTGCAACCTTAAGCGAGGGGGCAAGGTAATGACCATTGGGACAACAATGCGAAGCAAGCCGCGAGAACATTAGACGAAGTGAGTTAAGGAGTTCGGTTGCCGTCCCAAATGTGCTCCGTATTCCAGGTATTGTAGGACGCTGATGGAGTGCAAGTGCCGAGGGAATGTAAAGCACCTCATCTACGTCAGCCTTTGCTGCCTGCGTCAATCTGCGCCGTGTATAGGTAGAGAGCGCTTCAAGATAACGACGCGACCCTTCGGCATACAAAATACCCAAGGCAAGCGAAGATTTGCCAGAGCCAGACACGCCTGCCACAGCAACAATCTGATTGAGAGGAATCTCTACATCGATATTCTTTAGATTGTGAACGCGTGCCCCCCGCACCACAATCTTGTCGGGTCTTATTCCTTGTCCTTTCATGTCTTCCTTCAATATTTTCCGAAAGGTAATACTTAAGCGACTTTGACGCAGTTGGAAGTTGGAAGTTGGAAGTTGGAAGTTGGAAGTTGGAAGTTGGAAGTTGGCGCAAAGCGATCTATTGTGCGTAGCATTTTGCATCCTATGCAAATATAAATATTGGTTTTTAGGCGTGCGTTTGTGCGTATCTTTATGATCGCATACTTTTATGAACATTACCTGTTTTAACTTGCCGATTGAGAGAATCCTACATACGAACAAATGAAGACCTTTGCCGAAATTCTTGCCTATTTCAGAGACACCTCACTCACAGAGACCGAAAAAGGCACACGCTTTGAACGCCTTATGTGCGCTTGGCTCAGAACCGATGCACGCTATGCTAATTTATTTGCGTCGGTCTGGCTATGGGAAGAGTTCCCATTTCGCAATCAATTCGGAGGGAAGGATACAGGAATAGACCTCGTAGCCAAAACCCAAGAGGGGGAATATTGGGCTATTCAGTGCAAATGTTATGCAGAAGATAGTCTTATCAATAAGGATACTGTAGACTCCTTTTTAGCCACTTCCAGTCGAACATTCCTAACGTCGGAAAACAATACCCCGACACCATTTGTACACCGATTGTGGATCGCGACAACGAACCACTGGGGAAGTAATGCTGAAGAAGCCATTCAGAACCAGAATCCGCCCGTATCGCGTGTAAACTTGCATGACTTGGCGCAGTCCTCTGTCGATTGGGAAAAACTTTTTCGTGGGCTAGAAGGAAAGAATGCCTCTGCGAAAAAGAAACAGCTACGCGAACATCAGCGAGAAGCCTTAGAAAGGGCGCATAGCCACTATAAAGATAATGACCGCGGTAAACTTATTATGGCTTGTGGTACAGGAAAGACCTTTACGTCTCTCAAGCTCGTAGAGCAAGAACTAAAGGGCAAAGGGCTCGTATTGTTCCTCGTGCCGAGCATATCGCTCTTGGGGCAGTCTCTTAACGATTGGGCGACTGATGCGGAGTACTCTCTTCGTGCCATTTGTGTTTGCTCTGACGGACGTGCGTCTCGCAAAGTAAAACGGAATAATGAAAACGATGAGTTTGAGAACACAATCGTAGATCTTGCACTTCCAGCCTCTACCCATGCCGACACAATTACGCGACAATTGAGAGCTTATAGAAATCACGATGGTCTGACGGTCGTCTTTTCGACGTATCAGAGTATAGATATCGTTTCGCAGGCACAGAAACAAATTTTGAAGGAAACCAATGGAGCATTTGGAATTTTTGACTTCATCGTATGCGACGAGGCACACCGTACGACAGGGGTAAAGATTTCATCCGTGGATGAGAGCAACTTTACGAAAATTCACAATAACGATTTTATTCAAGGGCGTAAGCGCCTCTATATGACTGCTACGCCACGCTTGTATGGCGAGAGTGCGAAAATAAAAGCGAGCAAAAATGATTGCATTCTTTGTTCGATGGACGATGAAACGATTTACGGTGAAGAGTTCTATCGGGTAAATTTCTCGTACGCGGTGCAAAATGGTATTCTTACGGACTATAAAGTGCTTGTACTCACTGTGTCCGAAGACATGATACCCGAGGTGCTACTAAGAGAAATAAAGGATGAGAATGTTAAAGAGCTGAACTATGACGACACAGGTCGCTTGATTGGAGTCATTAACGGCTTATCCAAAAGAATATGGGGCGACAAAGGGATTACGTGGGATGCCGATCCGCGGCTGATGCATCGTGCACTGGCTTTCACGCATAAAATAGGGAATGAGAATGAACCTGGAACCTCTAAGAATATAGCAACCACTTTACCGCGAATATCCGAAATCTATAACCAAACTCTTACCCAGGAGGAACAAAAGGCAGTAGTACACGTCGTAGCACGCCATGTAGACGGTAGTATGGGGGCTGTAGATAGGAATGAAGCCCTGAGTTGGCTGGGGGAAAAGGCAACTGATCCTCAAGAATGCAGGGTGCTTACTAATGTCCGTTGCCTGTCGGAGGGGGTAGATATTCCTGCTTTAGATGCGGTGCTGTTTTTGTCCTCTCGGAACTCGCAGGTAGATGTGGTGCAGAGTGTGGGGCGTGTTATGCGTTCTTTTCATAAGGGACAGGCCGACGAAAAGAAGTATGGCTATATCATTATCCCTGTGGTAGTACCCGAAGGAACGAGTCCTGAAGAAGCGCTTGACAATAATACGTCATTTGCAGTGGTGTGGGACATACTTAATGCTCTCCGTTCGCACGACGATCATTTTAACGCACACGTCAATACCATTGCGTTGAATAAGAATAAAGGAACGAAGGTAACCGTCGGGATGCCAGGGCTCGGACAAAACGCAATGGGGCAAAGTGTGCTGGAAGGGGATGCCAACGATGCACAAGATGCCCAGCAACTCTCACACCAACAAGTGGCGCGACGATTAGAGCTACGATTTGGGGATACACAGCAAGGTATCTATGCGAAGTTGGTAGAAAAGTGCGGCGACCGACTCTACTGGGAAAACTGGGCGGCTGAGGTGGGCGAATTTGCCAAGAAATATATAGAGCGTATCTCACGTCTTGTCAAAGGCGGGAACAGTAAGCTCGTCGCCGAATTTGAGAGGTTTGTGAAGACTCTGCAGCAGGATCTAAACCCAGGGATCGATGCCGAGCAGTGTATAGAGATGCTGGCACAGCACCTTATTACGCGTCCTGTGTTTGATGCTCTCTTTGCCGACTACCAATTTGTGAGCAATAACTCCATTTCCGCGTCTATGCAAAAGATGATAGAATTGCTAGAAACCGAAGCGGTAGACAAAGACCTCAGTGCACTCGAGGCTTTCTATGAGTCGGTACGCCTTAACGTGGGCAAGATCGATAACCTTGAGGGCAAGCAAACGGTTATCAAAAACCTTTACGAGAAGTTTTTCAAACGCGCTTTCCCCCTCACGGTTGAGAAACTCGGCACGGTCTATACCCCTGTGGAATGTGTAGATTTCATCCTCCGCAGTGTAGACGATATTTTGAAAGCGGAGTTTGACTCTGCGCTGACAAATGCGGGGGTGCATATTCTCGATCCCTTTACGGGGACGGGAACTTTCATTACGCGCCTGCTGCAATCGGGGTTAATTCGCCCAGAGGATATGGTTCGGAAATATGGTGCGGAGATTCATGCCAACGAGATCGTGCTGCTGGCTTACTACATCGCAGATGTGAATATCGAGAGCGTTTTTCAAGAGCAATGCCCACAATCTGAGTATTTACGCTTTGATGGAATTTGCCTTACCGACACCTTCCAACTGGGCGAAAACAAGGAGGAAAAATTATTTGGAGAGTTCTTTTGCGAAAACTCCGAAGCAGTCAAAGCACAGAAGAGAAAGCCTATACGGGTAATTATAGGCAACCCACCCTACTCCATTGGGCAGAAGTCTGCCAATGATAACGCCCAAAACCAAAGCTACCCCGTCCTTGACAAGCGCATTGCGGACACCTACGTAGCTGCCTCTAGTGCGGGGCTTTCCAAAGGAATTTATGATAGCTACATTCGTGCCTTTCGCTGGGCAACCGACCGCCTCTCACCTGATGAGGGGAGCGTTATTGCTTTCATCAGTAATGGGGCGTGGATTGACGGCATCTCACACGACGGATTTCGCGCCTCTCTGCAAAAAGAATTCGATAAGATCTATGTATTCAATCTCCGTGGCAATGCACGCACCTTGGGCGAACTCCGTAGGCGAGAAGGCGGTGGAATCTTCGACAACGGTAGTCGTACGCCCATTGCTATCACTATTTTAGTTCGCTACCCCGCGGATAAGCGACTAAACAATTGCAAAATATACTACCATGATATAGGCGACTACCTGTCGCGTGAAGACAAACTGCGCATTATCCGACAAACCAAATCCTGTCTGCTCTTGCGTTGGGAAAGCATCACGCCCAATGAAAAGAACGATTGGATCAACCAGCGCGATGGTCTTTTCGATACGCTGCTACCACTTGTCCCTGAAAAGAAGTTTGATGCAGAAGCGAAAAGTGTGTTTGCTGTCAATGCAATTGGAGTAGTTACTGCAAGAGATGCATGGGTAACGGGTTTTTCACAGGAGCAAGTTGCGGAGAATATGAAGGCGATGATTGAATTTTATAACCAACAGTTGGGACATGAAACGATCGCGGAGGATGAAACTAGAATTAGTTGGACAAGAGCACTAAAAAACGATAGAACTAAGAATGTTAAACACACGTTTGATGCTTCGCAGTTTGTATATTCTATGTATCGCCCTTTTAATAGGTTAGTAATGTACTACCATCGCCCCTTTATAGAAAGCCCTGGAATCTTTAATCGGCTCTATCCTAGAGGTTTGGAAAACCGTATCATCGTGCTAAGTGGTGTAGGCGCGTCAAAAGGTTTTTCATGTCTGATAAGTGACAAAATTCCATCTCTAGATTTTTTAGAAAAGACACAATGCTTCCCCCTCTATTGGTATGAGGAAAACAAGCAGCGAAATTTATTTAGTGAATACAAGGGTGGCGATAAGTGGATACGGCATGATGGAATCTCCGATTGGTTTTTAGCGCAAGTGCGCGGGCGTTTTGGGGGAGCAAAGGAACTCGATAAAGCAGATATATTCTATTACGTGTACGGTTTGCTGCACAGCCCCGACTATCGCTCACGCTTTGCCGACGACCTCCGCAAAGCATTACCTCGCATATCGATCGTAGAGCGTGTGGATGAGTTCATGGCATTCAGTAAGGCAGGGCGTGCCTTAGCCGAGCTGCATTTGCATTACGAAGACCACGCTCACGAAGCAGGTGTGCTGGTGGAAGAACGAGAACGAAACACGAAGGACGAATTTGCCTACTATGCTGTGGAGAAGATGCGCTTCCCTAGCAAGGAGAACCGCAGCACCATTCTATACAATGCTCGCATCACGATTGCGAACATTCCCGAGGCAGCCTACGCCTATATGGTCAATGGTAAAAGTGCGGTAGAGTGGATTATGGAACGCTATGCCATCGCAACCGACAAGAAAAGTGGCATCAAGAACGACCCCAACCTTTGGGCACGCGAACACCAAAAGCCGCGCTACATACTAGATCTCTTACTCTCGATTATATATGTTAGTCTCGAGACGCAAAAGATTGTGCAGTCGCTTCCTAAGCTGGAATTTTGAAAAAGAATTGTGTCATGGCGTGTTGCTACGAGATGCTGTTTTATAGAAGCTAAATCGGATTAGCTACTCAAATGTGGAGAACATAAAAAAGGGAGACCGCAGCCTCCCTTTTCAAGAATCGTAGTACAAGTCAAAGACATCCCTATTTCGGAGAGTTCGCCAGCACTTCTGTTAAGAAATCCCAGAAGAGTGAAACAGTCTCAATATTCACGCGCTCGTCTGGACTATGCGGCGAAAGAATTGTAGGGCCAAAAGATATCATGTCCATCCCCTGATAAATTCCGCCGATAAGACCACATTCTAGCCCTGCATGAATAGCCATAATCTTGGCTTCAACACCAAACTTATTCTTGTAAACCGTTTGCATGGTCTTCAAAATAGGCGACTCCATGTTCGGCTTCCAGCCTGGGTAAGGACCTGTAAATACCGCATTGCCCCCTACCATCTTAAAGACCGCAGCCATCTGGGTGGTAAGTGCCATTTTAGCCGTTTCGACACTACTGCGCAACAAGCAAAGCCCTGTAAAGTGCTTCTCTTCCATTTTCAGCGTCGCAAAATTGCTAGAAGTCTCTACAAGCCCAGGAACAGAGTCGCTCATGCGAATTACACCATTCGGGCAAGAGTAAACGCTACGTGTTAGGGCAAGATGGCTTTTCTCCGTCAAGCACTGTGTGGGTAATTGTGCCCCAGCTACGTTTATCGTTACATCTGGGTCAGCACCTGCCAACTCGGCTTTTATGTTGGCAATAATCTCTTTCAATTTTGTCTGAAGCGCATCGAAATTTTTAGTAGGCACTACCACAGTTGCAGATGCTTCGCGTGGGATTGCATTTCGCATACCTCCCCCCGATGCTTTAGCAATACGTACGCCCAACTCTTCGCTCTCTACGAGCAGACGCATAAGGAGCATGATAGAATTGCCACGTCCTAGAACGATATCCATCCCACTGTGACCACCCTTCAAGCCCTTCACCTCAATTTCCAGCGCCTTATAGTCAGCAGGCGTATTCTCTAGTTCGTACGGAATTGTGATGGTAGCGTCTATCCCACCAGCGCAACCCACATAAAGTTCACCTTCTGTCTCCGAGTCCATATTGAGTAGAATGCGCCCTTTTAGGAAATCAGGAGCTAGGTTTACTGCCCCCGTCATCCCCGTTTCCTCGTCTATTGTGAATAGCGCTTCAATCGGTCCATGCTTCAACGTTTTGGAAGCGAGCACTCCCATAGCCGCAGCTACGCCCATACCATTGTCTGCGCCCAATGTTGTACCACGCGCACGCACCCAATCGCCATCAATGTATGCATCTATGGGGTCAGTGAGAAAATCGTGCTTCTTATCCGAATTCTTTTGTGGCACCATATCCAGATGCGCTTGTAGCACTACAATCTTCCGATCTTCATAACCAGGCGTTGCAGGCTTACGTATCAAGACGTTACCGACCTTGTCTGACGTAGTCTCCAAACCGAGCTTTTTACCAAACTCGACCATGAAAGCCGTTATACGCCCTTCGTGTTTTGAAGGGCGAGGGATCTGCGTTATGGCATAGAAGTTCTCCCACACATCGGCGGGCTTCAATTTCCGAATCTCTTCGCTCATGGTAATTTCGTGATTTAGTTTATAACCATTCAAAAGTACGATATATTTCACAAAAAGGCAAAAAAAGGCAATGAAAGTTCTCACTCTGTTGTAGAATGGGTGCTATACGAGAGGTAAACAATGAGAAATCGGAGTAAATGTTCGGTAGAAAAGCATAACAATCTCTACCTTTGCCGCAGTTTTTATTAAAAATATGAACGACATAGAACCCATAAAACGTTACGCCGTACCTGGCACACTGCGCTTTCGGCGCATTCGTATCAGTGTCCTGCTCATAGGACTCACCGTATTTGCCCAACTCTATATCTTCCAACCCATCTTGAGTGCGCTGCGCGACTATTACAATATCGCCCATACGTCCGCAAGTCTTGCCGTCTCCACGGGAACCGTAGGAATAGCCATCGGTTTGTTTTTTTATGTCTTTTACGCTGATACATTAGCTCGTAAAAGGCTCATTGCAATATCAATGCTCGTGGCAGCGGTACTAACACTTCTGACACCGCTAGCAACAAACTTCAATATATTACTGCTCATAAATATTCTGCGTGGGCTCGCACTTTCAGGGACTACTGCGGTCACGTTGGCTTATCTGGCAGAAGAGATAAACCCTCGCGATGTAGGAGTAGCCATTTCTCTTTATATAAGCGGAAACACTATCGGAGGCATGGGCGGACGTGTGCTTGCTACACTCCTTACAGGCTGGTATGGTTGGCAGACAATGGCACTTTCTATCGGAGCAGCATGTCTGCTCATGGGGCTACTTTTCACACAACTTTTTCCACGTTCGCATAACTTCCGTCCTTCCAATGTCGCTCCACGCATACGAGCACAGCGCATGAAGATATTCCTCAGCACGCCCTATTTCCTTATGCTCTATTTCGTAGGCTTCACAATACTAGGCGTATTTGTCAGCCTATACAACTACATGCCCTTCCTACTCGAGGGCGATCCGTACAACTACCCTCATTATGTTGTAGCGCTTATTTTCCTCATGTACACTGTCGGCATCTTTGGTGCACTTATTTTCGGAAAGCTCACTACTCGATACCCTTCTCAATTACTCCTTGAGATCAGCCTACTTCTCTACATCGTAGGGATGGGTATACTATTTATTCCATCGCTAAGTTGCCTCCTGTGCGGTCTTGCACTTACCACCTTTTCCAGTTTCGCGGTACACACGGTAGCAAGCCACATGGTATCAATGAAGGCGGGTATTGGGAAAAGTAGCGCTACGTGCCTCTACTGGTTGTTCTATTATACAGGCTCAACAGTTGTGGGCTATGTGTCAGGGTTTGCGTATTTTCATTACGGCTGGAACGCTCTTCTGCTCTTTGATCTTACATTGCTTGTGCTCGTACTCATTGGTGCACGGTTGTTCCTGACCAAACGCTTTATACCGACTGAGAATTTTTACCTCCCTTCGTAAGACTTTCATAAAAGTCAAAGACGAAGTTTTAGAGGTGTAAATTTCTAATTACTAGGTACTAATCACTGGCGCGAAGCGCACATTCTTAATTTTTTATTCTTCATTTTTAATTTCTTCTGTGTGTTCATTCGTAATTCGTACCTCGTAATTCGTAATTAAACTCTACTTATCCTAGCTTTCTTGTACTTTTGCGCTATGATATAACCAAAGGCGTAGAGCCGCTTATTTCTTTTTCTGCAAATGACCGCAATGCGTAAATGGCAAATTGAAGACTCTGCAGAGTTGTATAACATCAACGGATGGGGCGGCGACTACTTCTCCGTCAATAGCAAAGGGAATGTTGAAGTACGCCCTCACCCCGAATGCGTTGGGGTCGACCTTAAGGAACTCATCGACGAGCTCACCATCCGCGACGTGAGTGCTCCCGTGCTCCTCCGCTTTACTGACATTCTGAACAGCAGGATTGAAGCAATGAACAACTGTTTCAAAACTGCTGCCACAGAATACGGCTTTCATGGGCAGAACTTTGTCATCTATCCCATCAAGGTCAATCAGATGCGCCCCGTGGTAGAGGAAATTGTGGCGCACGGCAAGAAGTTCAATATTGGACTGGAAGCAGGGAGCAAACCCGAGTTACACGCTGTTATTGCGCTAAATACCGATAGCGACTCGCTCATCATCTGTAACGGATACAAAGATGAAGCATACGTAGAGTTGGCTCTCCTAGCACAAAAGATGGGGAGACGGATCTACATCGTAGTAGAGAAACCCAACGAACTACGCCTCATTGCCGAGATTGCCGAACGCTTAAAAGTACGCCCCAACATCGGTTTCCGCATAAAACTGGCGAGCTCGGGGAGCGGCAAATGGGAAGACAGCGGCGGAGATATTAGCAAATTCGGACTTACTTCTACGCAACTCCTCGAGGCAGTTAACTTTTTACAAGAACACAACCTTGTGGACTGCTTAAAACTACTCCACTTCCACATTGGAAGTCAGGTTACAAAGATCCGACGTATAAAGTTGGCCATCGAAGAAGCATCACAATTCTTCGTTCAACTCTCAAAGCTCGGTTGTCACGTAGATTTTGTAGACATCGGAGGAGGACTAGGCGTAGATTACGATGGCACACGCTCACCGAATAGTGCAAGTTCTATGAACTACAGCATTCAAGAATACGTGAACGATGCCATCAGCACGATGGTAGATGCTGCCAACAAAAATGAACTTCCTCACCCCAATATTATCACCGAATCGGGGCGCGCCATCACAGCACATCACTCGGTACTTGTCTTTGAGGTGATGGAGAGCGCTACTCCCCCCGATTGGGACAAACAGGAAGAAGCTCCCGACGAAAATGCACACGAGCTCGTGCAAGAAATGTATGCCATTTACCGCGACATCAACATTTCAGGCTTCCTAGAAAGTTGGCACGACACGCAACAAATCCGCGAGGAGGTTCTAGATTCTTTCCCACGCGGGCAGATAGATCTCAAGACGCGAGCCCTTGTAGAGCGCCTCTTTTGGGCTATTGCAAGAAAGGTATTAACACTTGGTCGTACCCTGAAACACCTGCCCGAAGAGCTGAACGACCTCCCCAAGATGCTTGCAGACAAATATTTCTGCAACTTCTCGCTTTTCCAGTCGCTTCCCGATTCGTGGGCAATAGATCAGATCTTCCCCATTATCCCGATACACCGTCTCAACGAGAAACCTGAGCGTAATGCAACGTTGCAGGACATAACGTGCGATTCTGATGGCAAGATCGAGAACTTTATTTCTACCTCCAATCGTGCATACTATTTGCCTGTGCATCAGCTAAAACCCAACGAGCCCTATTACATTGCGGTATTTTTAGTAGGCGCGTACCAAGAGATATTGGGCGACCTGCACAACCTCTTTGGAGATACGAATGCTGTGCACATTTCGGTAACCTCTAAAAGTTACCACATAGACCAAGTGATAGACGGCGAATCGGTAGCAGAGGTGCTAGACTATGTGCAATACAGTGCCAAGAAGCTTGTGCGCTCTGTAGAGTCGTGGGTATCCTCGGCAATTAAACAAGGGCTTATCACGCCTACAGAAGGGAAGGAATTTCTTTCCAACTACCGCTCAGGGCTGTACGGTTATACGTATCTCGAACGCTAGAGAAAGACAGAGCACACAAGGGAGAGAGGCGCTTTGGAATTCATCGATTTTCATACGCACAACCTTACGGGCGAGGTGTATCCGTCAGCTATAGCAAGCTACTCACTGCCCAAAATAGGGCGTTGTCCGAAAGGGCAATGCTATTCGGTGGGGTTGCATCCGTGGGATACTGCGCGCCTTGATGCCTATCGTGTGGTAGATCAAGCCCTCGCGCACTACCTTGAAAACGAACACTGCGTGGCACTTGGCGAAGTTGGCATAGACCGCCTGCGAGGGGCTTCGATGGCAGTACAGGAGGAGTTACTTTCTGTACAATTAAAAATAGGGGAAAGTCTACACAAGCCTGTGATAGTGCACTGTGTACGTGCGTGGAGCGAATTGCTAAGCGTTTTCCGCAAACAAAGGTTTACCTACAACAAAGCCATTCACGGCTATCGTGGAAGTTTGCCAGTACTAGAGCGGCTCTTGGAAGAAGGTTGGTACATCTCGGTTGGTTTTTATACACCGCCCGAACTTATAGAGCACATACCTCTCGAACAGCTCCTACTGGAGTCTGACGATACGCAACTCCCCATAGACACGCTCTACGAGCAAACAGCAGAGCGACTGAATATCTCGGACAACGAGCTGAAAACAATGGTAAAAGGGAATATACAGCGCTTTATTCGGCAAGAGGAGTAAAAATGCCGTTGGCTGAGTGGAAAGAGCGAACACGCCTCCTTGTAGGTGAGGAGCAGATAGAACGACTGGCACAAGCACATATCCTAGTAGTAGGCCTAGGAGGCGTAGGCGGCGCAGCTGCCGAAATGTTGGCACGCGCTGGTGTCGGTAAACTTACGCTGGTAGATGCCGACCGTATACACCCCACGAACATCAACCGACAAATCCTTGCACTTCACTCGAACATAGGCGAATTGAAAGTAGAAGTTGCAGCACGACGCCTTAAGGACATCAACCCATCGCTTGAAATAGAGACCCTACCCATATACCTAGAGGGTGAAACACTCGATACACTCATTGCACAACCCTTTGATGCGATTATTGACGCGATAGATACCATTTCGCCAAAGGTATACCTCATTAAAAAGGCGCTGGAAGTAGGTACGCTGCTCGTAAGTTCCATGGGGGCAGGTGCAAAGTATGATCCGAACGCCGTATGTGTAGGTTCGTTCTGGAAAAGTAACTACTGCCATCTGGCACGCACCATTCGCCGACGCTTACGTCAACTGCGCATAGAGGGATTGGAAGAGAAAGATTTTTTGGCAGTTTACTCTACCGAGCTATGCAATGCTTCTGCATTCGAAGCCGTGGAAGGCGAGCAGAATAAAAAGACGCGCGCAGGAGTCATTTCCTACATTCCAAATCTTTTTGGATGCATGGCAGCAGGAGCTGCTCTTGAGGCTATTTTAGAGACCTCGCAATGCGTTTCTAAATAAAAAAGCGGTTAAGGGTTTCGCACAACCCTTAACCAGAAGTATCAACGTGGTTTTAACACACCCTCATAATAAATTGTCATTTAATCTGAGGGGTACTTATCGCCTTTTTGAAACCGAATTTATCTATAGAGGCAGCCTCCTCCCATAAATAAATCTGTTCATTTACGATCCATTGCTCGACGGTAGAATCGTCCTTAAAATGGTACAATACATAAAAAGAGCCTAAAAGCACCCCCATCATATTTCGTTGATGTGTGCTAGCCACCACCAGAACCAAATCTCCTTGTCCTAATACAATTTCAATAGTCAGAGACTTCTCGCCGAACTCCGACTCGTCTTCCTCATACTCCTCATTCGCTTCGTCGGCATCCTTATCTCGGGGAGCATACTCACTGATGAATGTTTGTTCTGCGCTCCTCTTGTTTGCAATAGTTCTTTCGGGGTCAGTCGAGGCAGGCTTTGCAGGTAGCCTCCAAGCCGCACCGTCTTGTTCAAATTCCTGCTCCCTAGCGAGATTTTCCCAACTTTCCACAATCTTATTGCCCTCAAAACGTAGAATGACAAAACTGTGCAACAGATCTCCCACCTGCTCCTGATAGAGCATTTGCGCCACCACATAGCCGCTATCTTCAAAAAGATGTAAGATTTTTATGTCGCTCAATGCTCCCTTTTCATGTTTGTAGGGTTCTTCATCTATCACCCCAAAATGCTCCACCAGATTGTCTGCCACATACTGTTTATAATCAGTATTTTCGGCAATGTCGCGTAACAAATAAACTTTGGCAATCTCTAGCTTGCTCAGAGACTTTTGGCAACTTGTAGCAAAAAGCAACGTCCCAAAAAAGAAAAGTAAAAATCGAAATCGCATCGCGTGTGTCAAATTATCTGCCTATAGTACTTCATACTTCCCGTTAGGATACTCTTCCTCGTAATGAAAATCTTCACTACAAGTCCATCTATTGATGACCTCGTTGTTTTTGCATTGAAGAATATTAAAATAAGCTGTACTGTACCCAATACCGAACCCAACAGCAGTACCTCCAGCATAAGTAATATCTTTCATTACGAAGACAAAATTCCCTTCTCCGTAAATCGCATAGATATTGTCGTAATATTCTTCAGAACTTCCTTCCATTCCAGCTCCATAATTCTCTTGGAAATCGTTTTTTTCATATTCCTCAGCAAGTTTTTTATTCGCTTCGGTTTTATCGAGATCGGTAATTAGCGTATCTCCTTGTGTACGAGTTTGCCACGAATCGCCATCAGAGATTACTTCGATATTCGCCCAGCGTTCCACAATTTTTTGCCCATCGTAGCGAAATACGTCGACCACCACCTCTGGAGACCTATCAGAACGATTGTAAATCAGAACCGACTGTGCCACCACTACATCGCCATCCTCTATCATGCGAATAATATGAACGGAATCGGCGATATCAACTTGCCTACTGATATAGTTTGTTGGCATAACGTGCTCTACAAGACGTTCGCGATCTACGTACTGAAAAATGTGGTATCTCCATTAACGCGGCTGAGCAATAATTCTTGGACTTGCTGCTTGTGCGGCGACAAGAGCTGTACGGAACTTTCTAGATTCTCTGTGGCTGTTTCACTCGCAGACTCGCCACTCCCACTGCACGCCGTAGTAAAGGCAATTACCACTGCTAAGAGAAAAAGCATAATTGTCTTTGTCTTCATTTTTTGTCGTTTTATTTATGAAAAAGTAAAATGCCTCCTATTAAAAACCGAACTTACCATTGGCGTTCCTCCACGCGCTCTGTGGCGGAATTGCTTCCAAAATATTCCAATGTTCAACAATTTTTCCTTTGGAAAAACGGAAGAGATCGTAAAGTGCACTTTTGGCGACTCCATCAACACTCTTTTCGCTAACCACTAGCACATAATCACCTTCACCCAAAACTTTATGGATTGTAGAAGGAACAAACGACTGCCCACCATCGGCAAACAAAAGAAGCATTGCCATCATACCTTCCTGTATGTAGGGGTTATGCTCGGTATACGATGCCGTATCGGCAAACTCGGGAAAGCGCTCTATGCTATCCTGCAATACCACGGTACGCATAAAACCTTCGGCAAGTGTCTTATTTTCGGCACATTTATCTAAATCGGTCACTGCGGTGATATTACCTATGTAGGCACTTTGAAACACTGCCGTGTCAGAGGGAGTATGAAAAACGGAGGAGTTGTCCCAGTGTTCCACGATCTTATCGCCCTCATAGTGGAAAATATCGAAGGTAAGTTCTATACTATCGTCGGGACGTGAAGTTAGCGTTTGCGCAAATACGTAATCGCCGTCTTCAAAGACACGAAGCGTATTCACTTTTATTCCGCTCTTCTCAGCCCCGCGGATCGCTTCGCGAAAGCCCTCTACTCCGTCTGCCACTTGCAGATTATGCTGAATATATTTTTCAGGATTGATATAAGCTATCGGCACAGAGTCTCCTGTCTCAAAAGTTTTGAGTAGCTCCACCACCTGTTCTTTGCGGGATAGAGTATTTTGCATTCCCCCTTCCCCTTGCGTATGATGCGGAGTACAACTTCCCAGAAAAAGAAGCAATGTTGTAACTGCAACGACAATAAGAATACGAACCTTCATTCTTTCTAGTGAACTTAATTTCACAAAAAACTGTAACAGTAGTAGAACGAGTCTCCTTCAAACGGCATATTCACAAAAGAGGAAGCTATCTTCTAGCGACTCGACCCGCGTCAATCTCTTAGGTATATAGAGCAACTGCAAAGGCGTGCTGCTCTCTAAAATATGGAGAACTTGAAATAGCGCTTTGGGTGCTTCTGAATGTCCACTAACAACGAATCAAGACTCCGAACAGAAGAGCGCAAATCGTAGTAGAGAGAGTCGTCCTGTGCCATTTTCCCGATCGTCCCTTGTCCCTTCTGCATATCATTTGCCAGTTGCGTAGCTACAACAAGCAGTGAGTCCGTACGCTGCAGCGCGCTCCGCAGCGAAGGCTGCAACTCTTCCATCGTTGTAGTCATGAGATACTGAATGGTGTCGGAGGTAGTTGCTAACTTATTTACCGCGGTATTCACATTGGCAACCGTAGCGGGCAGCGCAGCAGCCGTCATGCGCAAATTGCGCAGTAGCGCATATAGCTCATGGTAGGTTTCTTCGGCACGTTGCTCGGTTACAGTATGTTCTGCCACCTGTAGCACCACCTTCAAAGAACGCACCATGGTATCAATATTCGCGATTAGAGGGCTCAATTTAGTGGATAGTGCCTCCGTGTAAGGCGTTTCACTAGAACCAGGGATCGTATCGCCTGGGTTGAGATAAGGACCATCGCCCCACGCATCATATAAACGTACTACACTCCCCCCAATAAGCCCAGCATTCACAATCTGCGAATGCGCTGTACGCTGCAAACGCAAAGTAGAGGGACAACGAAACTGCGCAAGAATGCGCCCAGTACCGTCATTCGCAAAACGGAGGTCTGAGACATAACCAACAGACAGTCCGTTGATTACAACACGGTTTGAAACGTACAAGCCCCCGATATTATTGAAGTAGGAGTAGTAGTAACTGCTCCTGTTGAATATATCGCGCCCTTTAAGGAACTGATAACCTGCCACGCCCGCTAATAAAACAACTAGCGTGAATATACCTATGAGCCAAGTTTGTTTTGTACGTGTCTGCATAATCTTTCTCCGTTCGTACCGTGGTATCAGGGTTATACGATGTTGCTAGTAGTTTGATACATGGCGTGCGCCTTTGCCTCCTATAGGCTTACTTTTCGTTCCCCTTCAAAGGCAACAAGAAAGGCATCGGGATATTGCTTTTTTACCTCCGCCAATTTCTTTTTTGCCGCCTCGAGATCGGTAAAGGCTTGTGTATAGTAGCGGTACAATTTCCCCTCTTTACGCTCCTTTAAGTCTGGGTAAAGTTTCCACAATCTGTGTGATGCGGCAACTCGCTGACTCAACGTAGCCACCTGAATCCGATACGTGCGCTTTGCCTTAGAAGTAGTAGCAGCCTCGGTATTCTTGTTTTGGGTAGACGTATTGCCCTTTGTCTGTGTGCTCGTATCCTTTCCCTTCTGAGCACTCGAGTCAGTTTTGACAGCTGCCATGGTCTGAGCCGCATGCGCATCCCATTTCTTTTTGTATTCGACAAAGGCATTGTAGATCCCTTGTGCGAGCTCCTGCTGCCCCTTCTCAGAGAGGAGATATTTTTCTTCACTCGGATTACTCAAAAAACCAAGTTCTATAAGCACTGAGGGCATACTGCTCTTGTAGAGCACAAGAAAGCCTGCCTGCTTTACACCGCGATCTTTTCGTTGCAACTTTCCCACAAATTCTCCCTGTATACCCGATGCAAACTCCAAACTCTGATCGAGGAAAACATTCTGCATGAGCGAAAAAATCATGAAGGACTCGGGCGATTTGGGGTCGTAGCCCTCGTACTTTGTCGAATAATCGTCTTCGTACGATATAACCGAATTTTCTCGCTGTGCGACCTCGAGGTTGGATTTTGAAGTATGCAACCCCATTACAAAGGTTTCCGCCCCCACAGCGGCAGACGCCGAGGCTGCATTACAATGAATGGATATAAAGAGGTCAGCTTTCTTCTCGTTGGCAATGGCTGCACGCTGGTTCAGCTCGATAAAATCGTCCGTCTCGCGCGTAAAAATGGTGTTGAGTTCGGGGTAGTTCTCTTTAAGTAGTTTACCTAGCTTGAGCGCTACTGCGAGGGTCACATTTTTTTCTTGGCTGTGTTTCCCCTCAGTGCCAGGATCTTTACCTCCATGCCCTGCATCGATCACTACTGTTTTCAGGAGCCCTACCGAGGGTTGTGCTGCCACAGAATCCAAAGACAAAAGAGGGAGTACCCAAAGCACTAGAAAGGCACACATTGCCCACCAAGCCCCTCTTTGCACTCTCATCCCACTTCTCGAATTTGCACTACCTTTGATCCCAAAAGGTGGGATCGTTTGAACAGTGCAAAGGTAAAATTATTCTTTGAGCTCCGTTTTGTGCTCATATTCGGGGTTTTGCTGTGCTGCTCACTTATCGAATCAAGGGGAGCACATCGCGCTGTCTTTCAAGACAGTACCACGATCGTAACCGACTCTATAAATCCACAAGAGAATACAAGTACTCGGCTTGACGCAAAAGTGGAGTCTAGCGCGGAAGATTCTGTGGTTTATTCTATAAAAAATCGGAGTGTAAAATTCTACGGGAAAGCGAAACTCGCCTATAAAAGCCAAAACTTTGAAGCGCAGTACATAGATCTCGATCTTAGCAAACGACAACTTTTTGCACAAGGGTTAGCGGACTCTACGGGCAAGACTGTTGGAGATCCTGTCTTCTCGGAGGGCAACGAGAAGTACACTATGACCGACATTCGCTACAGTTTTGCGACACGCAAAGCCCGCATTACGGGGGTTATAACCAGCGTTTCGGAAGGGTATCTACACGGCGAAGTCATTAAGAAGATGCCAGACGACGTCTTCTATGTTGGTAACGGGAAGTTTACCACTTGCGACCTGAAACACCCTCACTTCTACTTAGCACTCACAAAGGCAAAGGTTGTACCGAACGATAAGATCTTTACCGACCTCGCCTACCTCGTAATCGCCGACGTACCCGCACCCATTGGTATACCCTTTGGCTTCTTTCCCAATACCACAAAGCGTTCTTCGGGGATTATTCCTCCCGAATATGGCGAGGAACAAATGCGCGGCTTTTTCTTGCGCAATGGCGGAGCATACTTTGGGCTTAACGATTACTTCGATCTCACCGTCTTGGGGGGCTACTATACGCGCGGTTCGTGGGATCTAAGCCTCTCTACGAACTACAAGCTGCGTTATAAATTCTCAGGGCAACTAGGTTACTCCTATTCGTACATCACTTCTGGGCAAGAAAATACCCCCGAACACAGCATCAATTCCACGTACCGTATTACGTGGTCGCACAGTCAGGACAGAGCGTGGAATCCGAATTCAACCTTTCAGGCAAATGTAACTTTCGGTTCTTCTGCCTACAACCGTTTCAATGCTCGGAGTGCGCAGGACTTCCTCTCCAACCAAATTATGTCCTCGGTTTCATACACGCGCTCTTTCCCAGGGAAACCTTTCAACCTATCGGTATCGCTAAACCATTCACAGAATTCGCGCGACAGTATTGTGCAACTCCGTATTCCGAACATAGCCTTCAATGTACAACGTATCTACCCATTCAAACGCAAACATGCAGTGGGCGAACAGCGTTGGTACGAGCGCATTGGCTTTACCTACAACACCTCGCTACAGAATTCGGTAAACATCAAGGAACAATACCTATTCACCAACCGCATAAAGCGCGAGCTCCGCAACGGTATGGAGCATCGTTTAGCAACCTCCACTTCGTTTACCGCACTCAAATACATCAACATCTCACCCTCTGTTAACTACAATGAGAATTGGTATTTGAAAACGACTCGCTACCACTGGGATGCTACGCTACAACGCCCTGTGCGCGATACAGTGGACGGTTTTGCCCGAACATGGCACTACAATACTTCGGTCGGACTCTCTACGAAGCTTTACGGGATGTATAGCTTCATTGGTCGTAGCCCGATCAAAGCCATTCGCCATGTAATGACACCAAGCGTATCATTAGGATACCACCCCGATTTTAGTGCACGCCAATATGGCATGTATGGTCGTGTGCAACGTAACGCGCAAGGCGAAACGATGCGATATTCCTACTTCGAGAACACTATCTATGGTGGCGCACCAGCAGGCGAGTCGGGCGCTATTTCACTTTCACTAGGCAACAACATCGAGATGAAGTTGCGAGGTAAAGCCAAAAATGCACAAGACACTGCAAAAATTGAGGATAAAAAAATACCATTGCTCGAAAACCTATCCTTCAATACGAGTTATAACTTCTTAGCAGATTCCATGAATTGGTCGAACGTATCGGCCTCGGCAAACACGAACCTATTGAACTTCTTAAATCTTTCGGCAAGTGCCATTTTCTCGCCTTATGCCATTACACCAGAAGGGCGCGTACTTAAGGAATACTACATACGGCGGCACAATTTCCCTGTGCGCTTTGAGTCGTTCAATTTCAGTACCAGTTTCTCTATCAACAAAGTGCTAGGCTACAAGGGCGATGCGCTGCAAACCACCTACGTAACCTACCTACCAGGCTATATGCCCTATGAGCAAGCCTCTGCCAATGATTTTCTTACCATGCGCTACGATGCTTTTACCGCACCGTGGAATCTTTCGGTGAACTACAACTTCTCGTATTCCAAGCGTGGTAATCGCCGAAACAGTCTTCAATCGCTCTCTTTTTCGGGAAGCCTAACGTTGGCAAAACTCTGGCAAGTCTCATTCTATTCGGGCTACGATTTTGTAGCAGGCGAGTTTAGTACCACCTCCATCACGGTGAGTCGCGACCTTCATTGTTGGAACATGTCGCTTACGGTAGTCCCTTTTGGTCAGCTCCGTAGCTACAGTTTTCGCATCGGTGTAAACGCAGGCGTTTTGCACGACCTCAAGTACGAAAAGAACAAGAGCTACATAGACAACCTACTGCGGTAATACGGAATTCGCTATCTAGCTTTTATCTCCCCCGCCGATAACCAGAATATTTTTACAAAATAATCATCTCCCTTCCCTCCTGATATAAGATTGCTTATTTTTTTATTTTTGCAAAACTCGTAGATAGTGTATTTGCGGGGTGAAAGACAGGCAACAGGAAGCCTCTATTTGAGTGTTCTAACAAATTGTACACGGATGAGAAAACATTTATCACTTCTCCTACTCTTAGTACTTCTTTCATCGGCATTACATGCAAAAACAGAAGGTCAATACGTAGTGAAAGGAATAATAGTTGACAACAAGGGGAAGGCGCTTGTCGCTGCGGCGGTCTTCTTACAAAAAGACCGTGAAAATGAGGAGATTCTAGCACACACCATCACGGACGTCAATGGTCATTTTTCCCTCAACATAGACAAGGGTAAATATCTACTGGGAGTTACATATATCGGTTACCAACGCAAGACTATCGATGTGGAGCTAACGGACACAGTCGCATTAGATCTCGGGACAATACAGCTCAAAGAGAATCTGAACGAAATACAAAGTGTGATGGTACAGGGAGAAATGGTACGTGTACGCACACAACCCGACGGATATTCGGTGAATGTACAACAGCTGCGCGAAAAGAGTAATGATGCACTCGATTTATTACGCCGCATACCCAATATGCGCGTAAAAGGAGAAAACCTAGAAGTAATCGGGAAACAAGATGTCATCGTCAAAATAGGAAATGTTGTACAAAGAGTTTCTAGCAAAGAAATTGGCGCTGTTCTGAAAGGTTATGATGCACACCTCATAGAGCGTGTAGAAGTGCTTATGCAGCCGCCATTACGCTATGACCCAACGGGCAACACGGCTATGATTATACTACACACCTCGTCCTTTTTCAAAGAGTATATGGGCGGTGTAGTGGGGACAGAACTTATGCTCGGTGAAAAGAACAATAACCGCTATGGAGGTTATGGCACATTGCTATACAATAGGAAGAAGCTCTTTTGGTCAGTATCGCCCTCATACAATTACAACACATCATCGTCGCACGAACATACGAAATATGAGTACGCCAATAGAACCTACCAGAATATTACTCCCTCCAGTGGTGCTTTTGACTATATGGGCGCTCGTGCCACAATGCAATACCAATACAATACACGCGGGCACATAGGGGTACTGGCTGGTATAAACAACAAACGACTGAATAACAAGTTTACGAGCTACGATCGGCATACACCAGCGACAGCCACGCTATTCAACGTTGATAATTTTAACAAATACACATCGCGCAAACCAAAAATCAATGCAACGGCATATTGGGAACAGACCTTTGGCGAGCACGATAACACAACATGGCTAGAACTCTCATACTACAACTTCACCGAACGTATGAATACCGATTACGAAGGTCTACCCGAAGGAAAATACGCTCCCTATTTTACCTACCAAGATCGCGATAGGGTAAACGTAGCAGGGTGGGCGCTTAACAACGATTATTCTTTCCGCTTAGATACAGAGGGGAATTATACGCTGGATGCAGGTCTTAAGTCGTTGTGGACTTCAACGGCTAATAATCGGCAACACTCACAATGGTTACAAGGCTCACCTGCTGACACTTATGCGCAAGAAGGGAAGATAACTCTTTCAGAGCTCTGGTTTACTCCCTACTTCAGTAGCACACTTCGCTTCTCGCAAAAATTCTGGATGCGCCTCGGTATGCGCGCTTCGCTTGTTGCACGGAAAATGGAAGGCACTAGCTTCAATCGCCCGTACACCTTTCAACCGTCTTGGCTTCCGTCTTTCCACACCTCATACAATCCCACCGCTAGGCACCGCATTAACTTTACACTTAATGCCTCCGCCACACAACCCGACTTCGACCAACTCAATCCGTTTGAATGGCGCATCTCGTCACAACTCATCAGCCGAGGCAATACAGAACTACAACCCTCACAAACCTACGATGCAAACCTGAGGTATGTATTCAACCGAATACTCTCATTCTCAGCACAGTTCGCATACGGACGGAAACAGATTACACGACTTTCAATAGTCCAGAACGGCATCGTTTATAGCCAGACCGAAAATGCACAAGACAACCTTTATGGTGGACTACGCGCGTCGTATTACTTCGATAAATTGGAATGGATGAGTTTCTCACTGAGCAGTTTTTACGGGCGCAATGTGTACACGTCGCAGCACCCACATCTAAAAGCCCGTTCCATAAGCTGGGAATGGGGAGCAAATGCCTATATAGACTTTTACTGGGGGAAATTCACGGGCTACCTCTCCGCCGACTTTACAGGACCGCGCCATACAGCTCTTTCGGAGCGTGAGGCAGAATACAGTTTTGAAGCTGGGCTCTCATGTGCACTACTACAACGCAAGTTATACATCAACCTAGCAGGTCTAAACCTCATATCAGCACCATTCAAAGGACATAGCGAACGCCCCAACTACACGCTAACTTTCAACAATAGATACACCTATCCTACGCTTTATTTCTCCGTCTCCTACAAATTCTCCAACGCCAAAGACAATTCCACTCGTCGGCGTATGAGTACCGAGGATGCCGAGCGACGGTTTTAGCGAACCTTCACTGAAAGAATCTAGGTGGGTGTTCCAGACGAAGGAATTGGCGTTTGGCTACACCTTCTTTTTCACAAAAGGGGTGCATCGCTCACCACGACACACCCTTCTTTGTTGAAACAATACCAAACAAAAAATGCCTAAGACTAGAAGCGTTTTTCAACGACTGCCCAATCTACCAGCGTCCAGAATTCCTTGAGATAATCGGCACGTCGGTTCTGATAATCGAGGTAGTAAGCGTGCTCCCAAACATCGCAGGTAAGAAGCGGCTTCAGCCCATTGCGTAACGGATTCCCAGCATTGCTTTCTTGAACAATCTGCAATTTCCCCTCTGCATTTACAACAAGCCATGCCCAGCCAGAGCCAAACTGCGTGAGAGACGCCTTCGTAAACTGTTCCTTAAATACGTCAAACGACCCAAAATCGCGCACAATGGCATCTAGGAGTACTCCAGTAGGTTCTGATTGTGGTTTTGGCGAAAATGCCTCAAAATAAAAGGTGTGATTCCAAACCTGCGCAGCATTGTTGAAAATTGCACCATCTGCTTCGCGAATCATGGTTTCGAGCGTAGCATCTTCAAAACGAGTACCAGGAATCAGGGTATTCAACGTATTTACATAATTGAGATGATGTTTACCATGATGGAACTCTAGCGTTTGACGCGAGATATGCGGATTAAGTGCATCTAATGCGTAAGGCAATTCAGGCAATGTAAAATTCATTTCTCTTTAGGTATTATATACTCACGTGCGTACTCTGCACGCTTGCATATAGGAACTTGTAAACGTATCAAAATGTTCTTTATGACGAGAATTTAGAGTCGGTATAAATTCTAATATAGAACTGGGAATTGTCTTTTTCAGGATAATATAACAAAACACATTAATACGTGTAGCGGCGCGCCATGGAACGCCGTAATATATAACCCCGCCGAACGGCGGCGGTGAGTATTATTGACCCAATGTGAAATCGTGGGCTACAATGTATTGCCTTTTCAGGGCGCATACGGCAGGGAACATAATCACCTAGAGCTTGCCCTCGGCTAGATTGTACTGCACTTTCAGTGCGAAAAACAGAACTTCTACCTAGACGGGGAGCACGAGGATAAACCATAAAATAATTGCAAAACAGACAATTAAAAGGACGGACACCGCATAGCAGTGTCCGTCCTTATCGTTCCCTTAATTGGGGTAAGAGCGGGAGCGTATCCCGCACCTAGAGTTCTATTCCTTTACAACTGTTACAACCTTAGTTGCACCACTTTCGGCAGTGAGACGCAAGAGATAGAGACCAGAAGTAAGATCGGTTGTTTCAATCAGTACCTCATTGCCATCCACATTGCCACTGCGTACCACAACACCAGATGCATTGAGTAAGTCGTAACGACCCGTCGCCCCGTTGCATACCAGACGAAGCTGCGTTGTAAACGGATTGGGCGCTACAAGCACGTTAGCAAATACGGCATCATCAACAGAAGTACTCTTCACAAACACCGCCTTTACTTCAACATCTGCAGTTACAGTAAACTTGCCGTCTGTCTTGATGTCCTGCGTACCTGCTGTCAGACTCTTCAACTTCCAACCTGTCTTAGGAGTTGCCACTGCCGTGAGCTTTGTGCCTTCGGGAACTG
>CAJPTC010000033.1 GCA_905373475.1 Bacteroidia bacterium
ACAACATGGAATACCATCTCGAATTCTATGACTGAGCCAAATTCAATCGTGTAGGAGCGAAACCTGATTCGCCCTAAATGTCGGCACTTGTCGCAACTCTTAACTCTCAACTCTTAACTCTCAACTTGCACCATAAACCTTTCCGCAAATCGCTTTTCCAACGCCAACAAATACTCCTTCGTTGCGAGCCCGCCACCATAACCAACAAGCGCACCATTGCTACCTATCACCCTGTGACAAGGCAGAATGATCGAAATCGGATTAACATGATTCGCCTGCCCTACGGCGCGAAAAGCACGCGGAACACCAATACGCGACGCCAACTCGGCATACGAAACCGTCTCACCGTAAGGTATAGTTTGTAAGGCCTCCCAAACACGCACCTGAAAAGAAGAGCCCACGAGATGAAACGGAAGAGAAAAATCGCGCAACTGACCACTAAAATAGCTAGTTAACTGGTTCGCAACTTCCTTCAAAAAAGGGGTTTGCTCCTGACTAAAAACAGGTTGTTGTTTTTGCAAACAGCGCAACGTAGAAAAGTTCAAAGGCGGCGTCTCTAACTCTTCGCCCCAATCACACAAACAGAGACGCTCATCGCACTCTCCTAACAATAAAGAGCCGCAGGGTGAAACAAAGTATTGGTAAGAAATACGCAGCATTACCCCTAAATCTCGCGACGCAAACGCGCCATGGGTATATTCAATTGTTCCCGATATTTAGCAACCGTACGACGTGCCAAAGCAAATCCTTGCGTGCCCAGCTCCTCCACAATCTGATCGTCGGTCAACGGCGCTTGTTTGTTCTCTTTTTCTATTACGGAAAGCATCGCCGCCTTAATCTTTCGCGTAGAGATCGTATCGCCCTCTTGGTTTTGAATCCCCTCGCTGAAAAAATCTTTCAACGGAAGTATACCAAACGGCGTCTGGACATACTTACTACTCACCACGCGCGACACGGTCGAAATATCTAAGCCCGTAACATTCGCAATGTCTTTTAGAATAAGCGGGCGCAATTTCCGAAGATCACCATCCACCAAGTAAGCATGCTGATAATCTACAATGGCTTGCATGACAGACATGAGCGTCCGATTGCGCTGGTTCAGCGCGTCAATAAACCACTGCGCAGCATCTATCTTTTGCTTCACAAAATGCGCAGCCTCTCTGTCAGCCTCAGTCGAGTTCTTTCGTTTTGCCGCATAATCCTTCAACATGCGCCGATACTCCGAACTGATGTGAAGTTCTGGCATATTCTCGCCATGCAAAGACAAAACCAGCTCCCCCGTACGTTCATCCACCCCTAGGATAAAATCTGGGATTATAGTCTGCGCATCATGCAAATGCCCCGCATCTGCCATATCCCCTGGCTTGGGGTTAAGCTTAGAAATGTAGTCTAACGCAGCCCGAAGATCCTCCTCACTCAAATGCAACTCCTCCTGAATGCGCTGATAGTGCTTCTGTACAAAGCGCTGATAGCTACGCTCCAATATAAGCCGCGCATTTTTTGCCACCGCAGAATTTTGCCCCTTTAGTTGTAGCAACAAACACTCCTGCAGAGTGGTAGCTCCAATCCCGCGGGGTTCAAGTTCCTGCACCACCGCCAAGGCTTGTTCAAGCTTCTCTAGTGGGACATCCAACCCTTGTAGCAACAACAAATCGTCGCGCAGCGCTGGCAAATTGCGTCGCAGATAACCGTCGCTATCCAAGTTCCCAATAATGTATTCCGCCAGTTTACGTATTTCCTCCGAAATACGCTGATAACCAAGCTGTTCTAAAAGCTGATCTCGGAAAGAAACCACGGTAGCCAACGGCGACTCATACTCTCGCTCCTCGCCCCCATAATTGGGTTCTCGGTAATCAGAATCGTATTCGTCGTCTGGGAGATAATCGTCTACCGAAAACTCATCCTCACTTGTCGTTGTACTAGTCTCGTTCTCTGTTGAGTCGTCATATTCTTGCAACTCTACATTTTCCGAATCGCTCTCTGGCGCTTCACCCTCCTCGAGGGTCGGGTTATCTTCCAGTTCCTTCTTGATGCGCTGTTCGAGTTGTGCAAGCGGGATCTCTAGCAGACGCACCACCTGAATCTGCTGTGGCGACAAACGCTGCTGCAACTTCTGCTGGAGGGATTGCGAAACTCTAGCCATGAGCGGATAACTAGTTTAGTATTAAACGGCGTTAGGTTCTTTTTATGCGCGTGTTTCCTCTGTATACGCATCGTCTCTACAAAAATATGCAATTCCGTCAGATTTTATGCAAATGGCATACACAATTTCCAGTGCAGATAACTGACAGTGCCTCAGAAAATAAAAGCGCCCCAGTAGAACTGGAGCGCTTAAATCCTATATTATATCGTAGTCTAGTTAACTAGAACGACATCGACAAACCTACCATGAAAGGCAATTTGCTAGGAACAGCACCGTTTACACCGAACGAGAAACCTGTTTCCGACGTCGTTGATGTAGCACCGCTCAGATCGGTAGTCAATCTTTCATAGTTGAAATTGATGCTAGCCACGTTAGCAGTAGCAATGAGCGAGAACGTAGAGTTCAGGTTCACCTTGATGCCAGGAATAACACCTACCCCAATACCAAACAAACTAGCGCCATCGGCAGTTGTGGTCTTGTCGCCATTTACAACCTTAGTAGCACCCTTTGAACCAAACTGAAGCGGGAGCTGACCATCAAGGAAAAGGCTAATACGATCATTCCCCAAAAGGGTGTAACGAACAAAGGGGGCAAACTGGAAAATGAAATCGGACGTGGTGGTCTTATCGTTCTGGTGTCCCTTCTCTGTGCTATTAGCAGGCACAGTCATGGAGTTGTAAGTAAGCCCCAAGTGCGTACCTACGCCCAAGTCACTACGTAGGGAGTAAATTGCGTAGGGCAAGAAAGTGAAGGTCATATCCGAATTGCCATCCTTCTCTGTAGTAACACCTCCCGCCTTAGTCGTTTGGTTTCCACCATTGTAGCCAAAGCCAAGCTTACCACCAATTGTCAACTGTGCAAACGCACTGCTGCATGCTACTGCGCTTACTAGCGCCAAAACTAACAATACTCGTTTCATCTTCTTTGTACATGAATTGTTACTAATCGCAAATGTAACGATCATTTTTATCTCAAAAACATCGTAGCCTCATAAGGGCAAATTAAAAGTTACACAATGCGAAAACAAGGAAACAAGTTCCAAGCCCGAAAAACGAAATGGAAACCGACAATACGTCCCCTTAAAGAAATTGAGGAATAACTAATAAAACGCCACCACTAGCATTCAGGGATGCTCCTCGGATGTCGTGAAGAGCGTATAAATTTAGGGAAAGATTACGAATGCACAATCCTGCACGAAAACTTAGAGAAATATTTACAATTCTCTGAAGAGCAGGCAAATGGTCGCGCAAACCTCAGATGTATAACGCAAAGAAACAGAAGCTTATAAGACTTCGGCATTTTACCGTGAGTGCTTCTCGTGTCTTGGAACAAAACCCAAAACAGCATCCTACAGCACAAAGATAGTGAAAAAGTCTTCGCCCCCGTGCGGAGTCTCCTCAGGTGCACTAGACTCATTGCCATTCCAGCAACCTGTGCATTTCTTATCATACCATAGAAAACTGTAGCACATTTCATAATTGATTTATTACATTTGTGTAACAAACAGTAGGAGGAGCGATGAAACGATTTGCAGTGGTGCTGGCAGGAGCTGGTAGATTGGACGGGAACAATATACACGAAGTAGTTTTACTACTTGCAGAGCTCGCAAAGCAGGGCGCAAGTTACGAATGTTTTGCCCCCGACATGCTTCAACACGAGGTTATTAACCACTATACTGGGCAACCCCAATACGAACAACGAAACGTACTGTACGAAGCTACGCGCATCAACGGGTGCGATACGCGCCCTCTAGCCGAGCTTCGCGTTGCAGATTTTGATGGACTCTGTTTCCCAGGCGGTTATGGCGTGGCTAAGAACCTCTGTACCTTTGCCTTTGCAGGCGAGACGTACACAGTACTCCCAGAGGTAGAGCGTCTTATCACCGACTTCCACAACGCTAAAAAGCCTATCGTGGCTCTTTGTATCGCACCTATGCTCATTGCAAAGGTACTACCTCATACAACCATTACTTTGGGTCAGGCTTGCGATGCAGGAACTGTAGCCACCAAACTAGGCGCAAAGGTACAGCTTACGGGCGAAGGAGAAGTCTGTATTGACACAACAAATCGCATTTTTACAACCCCCTGCTATATGCTCAATTCAGACATCGCAGGGGTAGCTCGGGGCATCGCCGCATTAGTAGAAAAGCTTCTCGCTTCTTTGAAGTAACACAAACGCCAGAACGCTCGGAAACCTGCCAGCGCAATGCGTTACAAGATACTGAAGCTACTAGCCAACCTTATTTTCTGGCCGAGTACGCTTGTTTTTTTCACGTTTTGGCTCTCGCTTTGTGCCATCGTGTGGCTTATAGCGCTCCCCTTTGATTACGAGCGTCGAGCCTTTCGCGTTACGCTGCATACATGGTGTTGGCTCTACATGAAGCTGTGCCCCTTCTGGCGCTATACCATCGAGGGGCGCGAAAACCTACCACAAGGAGCTTGTGTGTATGTAGCAAACCATCAGAGCTTGATGGATATTTCGGTGCTACTTGGCTTAAACAGGCGCTTCAAGTGGGTAGCCAAGAAGGAGCTCTTTTCACGCCCATTTGTGGGTTGGCTACTTTTCTTCGGACGCGACATTAAGCTCGATCGTGCTAGTTTGCGCGATGCCTCGCGCATGATAGCCTCGTGCCTACACTGGTTACAGCGCGGAGTAGGCATCATGATATTCCCCGAGGGGCATCGTAGCTCCACAGTAGGGCGTTTCAAACGAGGAGCATTCCAAGTGGCACAAGAGGCGCAAGTACCCATCGTGCCCATTGCCGTTTCAGGTCCAGCACAAGCCATCAAAGGGTATTTTGTAGAACCGAACCGTACCCCTATCCGAATACAAATCCTCTCGCCCATCTTCCCAGAACAATTACAGAACCAGCCATTAGACGACGTCGCTCGCGAGGTAGAAGAACAGATACGCTCCGTACACAAGGCAAACCATCCCGAGCTCTATACAACCAGTAAAGATACCACCCCCTGAGAAAAGAAGGTATGATTTCAATTTGCATCCCCATACACGATGTCAATGTAGTGCCTCTAGTAGAAACGCTACTACAGCAGGCGCAGACTAATAGAATCGAGGTAGAAATTATTCTCTTCGACGATAAGTCCTACCCGACTTGGCGAGCAGCCAACGAACAGCTACGAGAGATGAAGAATGTCTTCTACTTGCCATTGATCGAGAACATTGGGCGGAGTCAAATCCGAAATCGCATGGCAGACATGGCAACGGGCGAATGGCTACTCTTCTTGGACTGCGACATGCGCATTATGAACGAGAATTTCCTATCGACGTATGCGTCATATACCTCAGGAGCAGACGATGTGATTTGTGGGGGAATTTATTACGGCAATCGCCCCAAGGAACGCGATTTCCTCCTACAGTGGCGCACAGAACAAAAGGTACTACGCCACCGACGCCGCATCAGCCTGCGCGGGCTGTACGAGCACGTGTCTACGGGCAATTTTATGATTCGGAAGGCGGTGTTTGACACGGTTCGCTTTGACGAGAAGATCAGAAGCTACGGCCAGGAAGATCAAGTCTTCTCATTGGAGCTCGCGCGCCTCAAGATAAAACCTCGAAATATAGAAAACCCCACAGAACACGTAGGGCACGAGTCCAACGAACTCTTTGTACAGAAAACCGAAACGTCTCTATTCAATTTGGTGCGTATATGGCACTCCTCTCCCCTTTTTCACGACCAGCTGTACAGCGCAAGCAAACGTATACGCGTGGCACGTTTTCTACAGAGGACAGGGTTTGCCCCAGTGTTCCGCTCCATCTTTCACCTTTTCGGGAGCAGTTTACGCAAAACCTGCGTAAATGGGCATGCACGCATGTGGCAATTTTCCTTTTACCAAATGGGCTACCTCCTAACCGTATTCCGCATTCCCAATTTAGCGACAGCACACTACACCTTGTCGCAAAAGATCAATAACAATTAACGGACTTTGTCGCATTCTACAAATCCTAAATATTATAATGAAGCGTATTACGGTCATCGGAGCAGGTAACGTGGGTGCAACCCTCGTTTACGAATTGGTACGGCGCTCTCTGGCGCAAGAAATTTTGCTACTAGATATCAATGCCCCCGCCACTCATGGCAAGGCACTAGATATGTGGGAAACAAGCCCTTTACACAACTTCTCTACTCGCGTGCGAGGGGTGGGTAACGACTACGAGGCTACGCAAGACTCTAGCATCGTGATTATGACGGCGGGGCTTGCACGCAAGCCTGGCATGAGTCGCGACGACTTGGTAGAGATCAATGCAAAGATAATGCGCGATGTGGCGGCGAACATCAAGAAGTACTCGCCCGAAGCGATCCTGATTGTCGTTACAAACCCACTAGACGTGATGACCTACGCCGCCTTTTTAGGTACAGGCTTCCCTCGCGAACGAGTGTTTGGTATGGCGGGAGTACTAGATACGGCACGTTATCGCTCATTCATTGCAGAGGAACTTAACATCTCGCCTCGCGATATTCAAGCAATGCTGATGGGTGGACACGGCGATTCTATGGTACCACTACCACGTTACACAACCGTTGGCGGAATTCCTATCTCCGAGCTACTACCCGCCGATAAACTCAACGCCATTGTAGAGCGAACCAAACAGGGTGGTAAAGAACTCGTAGATCTGCTAGGGGTATCGGCATGGTATGCACCTGGGGCAGCTGCTGCCGAGATGGTAGAAGCCGTTGTACGAAACGAACGACGCGTTTTACCCGTGTGTGCTGGTTTGTCTGGCGAATACGGTCTTAGCAACCTCCACCTAGGTGTACCCGTAGTCTTAGGGGAAAAAGGGGTAGAAAAGGTCATCGAACTCAAGCTAGATGCGAGTGAATTAGCGCTCGTGCATAAATCTGCCGAATCTGTAAAGCAAGTGATGCAGCAGCTGGATGCGATGAAAATATTCTAGGAGAATTTCGATTTAAACTGTGAGGGAGTTGCGACAAGCGCTCCCTTGCAGTTTTGCTTTGTATCTTCGTGCAAAGATCAGGCGGTCAATCGGCAAAAGCAACCAAATTCACCGAATATCGTAAACTATAGAGCAAGCTGCCCAAAGAAGTCCTTGCGGGACAGCTTACTACATTATTAGCGGGTCTAAATATGAGGCGTAAATCTACAACCTTTCTCTTCTCATTCGTAGCAACCGCCCTAATTGCCATTAGTAGCCATCTCAGCGCACAAGAGATAGTGACGGTGGGTGGCAGACGCTACATAAAGGTAATCCAACCGATGGAGCTCTCTGGTCGGGAGTTGAATACCAGCCGGATGTATTCAATGGCAGATGCTGTGCGCTACTATTCGGGAGTCCAACTCAAGGACTATATGGGGCTTGGCGGATTCAAGACCATCAATGTACGTAGTCTGGGGTCAGAGCGGATGCGCGTTTTCTACAACGGCATCGAGATCTCCAATGCCTTGAATGCTCAGGTGGATCTGTCGCGCTTTACGATGGATAACGTAGGAAGCCTTGCGCTTTATAGCGGACAAAAGGGAGATATATTCCAATCAGCCTCTGACTACGCGAGTGCGGGTAGTCTTTACATCACGACGCGTCGCCCGCGGTTTCTCGATTCCACGAATACGAATTTCCGAGTGGCTGTGCGCGGTTCTTCGTTCTTTGGCATCAACCCGAGTGTTCTCTACGAACACAATCTGGGGAATTACATGACAACCTCACTGAGCCTCTCAGTAGACCGAAGCGCTGGTAACTACGAATTCCGTTATAGGCGAAAGAATTCAAGCGGTAGCGTAGTCTATGACTCTATTGCTAAGCGCAACAATGACCGCATAAACTCTGCTCGTGTAGAAGGTGCTCTGAACGGACTTTTAGAGAACGGACTTTGGAGCGTTTACGTATATCATTATACCTCCGACCGAGGCATCCCTGGTCCCATTGTGAACAACATTTGGTATCGTGGCGAGGAACTAACCGAACGTAACAGCTTTGTGCAGGGGAACTTAAAGTTGGATGTATCGGAGCAATATCGTACGCAGCTGAACTTCAAGTTTGGGTACGACTATCTGCACTACGAGAACAAAGACGATCACATCGCGAACCTAGACGAATCGTTCCGACAGTTTGAGGGATATCTCTCTACCTCACATCTCTACAAGATTTATGAAGATTGGGTTGCCACGTGTGCGTACGATTTGCATTACAACGACATCCTAAAACGTAACGAACAAACATTCCAAGAACCCCTAAATTTTACGCGTCCTTGGCGTCTGAAACACTTATTCTCGCTAGCAACCCAAGGGGCATTGTATGATCTTCAAGGGCAAGCCAGTGTACTAGGAACGTACGTCAATAACTTTGAACGCGACAACAAGAACCGACAGTACGAAGACGAGTGGGCAATAACGCCTGCACTGCTACTCTCTTACTCGCCCTTCCGGTATACCGATTTCGCTGTTCAGGCCTACGTAAAACAATCTTACCGTGTGCCAAGCTATAGCGACCGCTATATATCATCTATCGAGGGAACACGTTTGCAACCCGAGACGATGCTACAATACAGCTTGGGGCTTAACTATTCCAACAAGACCGATGGAGCAGTACGACGTTACGGGGCATCGATTGAGGGGTATTATCATGACGTGCGGAACAAGATCATTGCTTACCCTAACGGCTCGCTCTATCGCTGGTCTATGGCAAACTTGGGGCATGCACAAATCATTGGCGGAGATGCGAACCTCTTTACCACAGTACGACTAATTGAGGAGTACGACAACCAGCTAGACATTACAGGGAAGGTGCAATATACCTACCAACAAGCCCGCGACATAACCAATAAATACGACACCTACTACGAGCATCAGATCCCGAATATCCCTTGGCACAGCGGATCGGCTATCCTAAACATAACATGGCGCGGCTGGGCATTGAACTACAGCTTCCTGTATGTGGGCGAACGCTACAGTCGGCAAGAAAACATAGCCTACTACAAGATGCAACCATGGTACACACACGATCTTTCGCTCATGAAGCAGTTCTACCTTGGTAACTGGAACATGCGTGCCATGCTCGAAGTGAACAATCTGCTGGGACAAGATCATGAGATTGTATCAAACTACCCAATGCCAGGGCATTTTATACGCGTAACCCTTGCAGCCGAGATCTAGAGATGCGAGTCACTATATCCTTTTTCCTTGCTTTTTTGGCGGTAGGGGTACTTCTCTCCTCTTGCCGACGCGACGAAGTTTTTGTCTACTCTCAGCAGGAATTGGTAGATACTCCCCCCGAGGAAGATCCTGAGATTGTGGGACTATACGTCCTCAATAGCGGCGTAAAAGGGAATAATGAGGCTACGCTAGACTACTTTGATTGCCTTACAAGCACTTATCACCGCAACATCTATGCAGAGCGCAACCCCGATGCCCTACCCAGTTTAGGAGACAATGGCACAGACTTAGCTGTTGCCGATGGAAAGTTATACGTAATCCTCTCGGGCTCGCACCGCCTAGAAATATTCAACGTTGAAAATACGCAACGCTTTGCAACCGTATCAATCAATAATCCGAGACGCATATTGCTACGCGATAATTATGCTTACATCACCTCGTACCTCAAGCAAAAGGAACAGAAATACGGAGAACTTCCTTTAGGTGAGCTTGTTCGCATTAAGACGGATGATTTGACCGATATCCGTAAAATTACCCTAGGGTGTCAGCCCGATGAGATGTTGTATTTCGTCGCGGGGAACGAAAGTACAGGCAGCGAAAAAGAAACACTGCTCCTTGTATCAAATACGGGGGAATATAACTCTCCACACTTTGATAACCGCCTCTCAGTAGTAAACCTAGACAACTTCGTACAGACCAGCTATATACGCACGGGCACGTCGCCACATTGTCTGGCTATTAGCGGACGCTATTTGTACGTAGAAACCTCGGGGAACTACAAAGAAGAGCCTCCGCAGCTATGCATACTGCGAGACAAGAGCAACCTTAACACCTTTACGCGCGATACAGTACGCGATTTGCCCTCACTCTCCTTCGTTCAGGTAGATGATACGTTGTTTATGATAAAGGGGCGCAAAAACCAGTTTGGCGATGTTCTGGAACGCGATTTTGTGAAATACAGTATGAAGGCGGACGACATTGTAGATCGTTTTGTTGCCGACGGTACGGAAACGCAGATAGAGACTCCAACCAGTGTAGCAGTACACCCCGTTACGCACGAAATCTTTATCACAGACGCACGTCGCGGAACTTCCAGTGGCTTACTCTACTGCTATACGCCAGACGGACGACAAAAATGGAAAGTAAAAACTGGGATTGCGCCTTGTAAAGTAGCCTTTGTAAAGAAATGACACTTCTACGTACTCGTTTTGCCCTCTTTGCCCTTTGCGCCGCTGTTTTGCTCTTTTACGCATGCCGAAAAGAGGAGATCCCGTTGCTAAGTTTGGGTGTTCTAGATACTTACCAAGGGACGCGTTTGCAGCCCGTGTATGTTACCTGTGGGCTGGATCGTGGGAGCTTTGAATGGCGTCTGACGCATTTTGTAGATGCAGCTGGCGAAGAGGAAGAGAAGGATGAGCTGGTTTCTACGCAACAAACCTTTATAGCAATTCTAGATAAGGTGGGAGAGTATACCTACGATTTCACCTACGAAGAGAATGGGGAAGTGATAAAGAAGACTTTTCGCATTCAGATTGCCGACGAGATTATTAGCTACAGCCCGTACATTGCCGATGTGATTGATTATGTTCCAGCACCTGGTCGTTTCGTGAACAGCTATTTGGGTTATGCGAGCACCCCGCCAAATACCTACGAAGAGGTACTGGCGCGTTGTAAAACCATCATTTGTGGTTCAAAAATCAATAAAGCAATCTCGCTCGGAGCTTTTGGGGGGTATGTCGTTTTTGCGTTCGATCACACAGTGGTAAATGTACCCGATGTGCCCGATTTCAAGGTATTCAGCCATGTTAATGTTACAAATCCCAATGCAGATCCTGCGCTCCAACGTGTAGTCTCTAATAGCAGTCCAGGTATTGTGTGGGTAGCTTTTGATGCCAACAACAACGGGCGTCCCGACGAAGCAGAGTGGTATGAACTGTACCGCCCCACGGTAAACGAATCGTTGGAGGCGCTGCCTAAGCGTACTACAAAGTATACAATAACCTATACGCAGAATGAGACGCCTGCATCTTATTCAGGCGCGCGGCTAGATTCTGCGGTTGCAAGAGACTACAAGATCCCCGAGCACATTTTATGGGAAGCGCGTGCCGAACTTGGTGATTCTGAAGAAAATACGCTTGTAAAGGAGCAGAGCAGCGGTTACATCCCTAAGTTGAAATTTGACGTTTACGACCCTAATAGCTCACAACAATTTCAGAACAAGGAGTACTGGCCTCTATGGCGCAAAGAACAGAGCTCTATGTCGTTTACAGGCACGCTGTTGCCAGACAATGGCGAAGAGGAGTGGTCTAAAATTAACGATGGCACTGGTGAGAAACTGCAGGTGACGTCGCAACGTTGGGTTGTAGCTGGCGCGTATGCAGACAATCACCCGAATACAACATTTGATATTAGTTGGGCAGTGGATAAGGATGGAAAACGTGTTCACCTGCCTGGTATACAATTCGTGAAAGTGCAAACGGGAGTCAATTTACAGCTTGGACACAACGGCAGTTCGTGTACCGAGATACAAGGCGCAGTAGACCTTCACCTCAAGGAGCACTGAGAAAAAGTTAAGACTTAGGGGTTGCGCAAAGCGCTCCTATGCCAGAGGGCGCTTTGCGGCGCAAAACAGGAAAAACGCCAGAGGCGCACATAAAATTCAGCGACGAAGTACGGCAAAAGTTCTGCAGGCAGTGTGGCGTATTGCGCCAAAAAAGTGCAGAGGTAATCATTTTCAGATTACTTTTGCACTAAAATAGCTCAAGATGACAATTAGGGAATGGATTAGAGATAGAGAAATAAGTGGCTATCCAACCTTTTCTAAGGATGATGTAAGGCAGACATTTCCAAATTATTCGGAACAAGTGATTAGGAATGAATTATTTCGCCTATCATCACAGGGGATCGTATATTCTGCGTACCGAGGATTTTATGTTATTGTTCCGCCACAGTATGTGGCAAAAAAGGTAATCCCTCCTGCATATTATATAGATCAATTGATGTCATATCTGAATAAGCCATACTATATCAGCTTATTGAATGCAGCAGAAATCTTGGGTGCTGCACATCAACGTCCTCAGAAGTTTTCTGTTATGACGGTATTGCCTAAATCCTCGGTATCTCTATCAAAAAATAATTTACTTGTTTGGGGATATCGTAAGGAGATTCCAACAGACTTTCTGCTATCTAAGAATTCTGAAACAGGAGTCATCTATTACTCAAACTCGGCACTAACAGCCATTGATATTGTGCAATATGAACAACACGTTGGTGGACTTTCAAGAGCTGCGACCATTTTGGAAGAATTGACAGAAGAGCTTGATTTTCATGGAGCGTCGAAGAGCTTGTTTAAGTATACATCAATAGCAACTATCCAACGATTGGGCTACATACTGGAAGAAATTATAGAACAAAGAGAAGTAGCAAACGTATTACATGCGGAATTATTAAAATATACTAGGCGTTTTAGATACGTTGCTCTTAGTACAGAAAAATCTGATAAGAGTGCAAAGAAAAATACTCGTTGGAAGGTTTATATCAATTTGATAATAGATATAGACGAGATATGATAAACAGAAGTGCTATTACTCAATGGAACCAGTTTGTTCCGTGGAATGACAATGCCCAGGTAGAACAAGACCTTATTATCTCTCGTGCGTTAGTCGCTATTTTTAGCGATGATTACCTTGCCTCCCAGCTGTCATTTAGGGGAGGAACAGCACTTCATAAGTTATATTTGTCGCCACAGCCTAGGTATAGTGAAGATATTGATTTGGTACAAATTACTGCAGGACCAATAAAACCAATTATGTTTAGGCTGGGGGAAGTTCTGAGTTTTTTACCAAATAGGATTACAAAACAAAAGCGGTATAACAACACAATGTTGTTTCGCATGGAGTCGGAAATTCCCCCTGTAATTCCTCTGCGCTTAAAAATCGAGATAAATTGTTTTGAACATTTCGATGTGTTAGGACTAGTTAAAGTCCCGTTTGAAATGGAAAATAGTTGGTTCACAGGCAAGTGTGAGATAACAACTTATCGGTTAAATGAATTATTAGGCACAAAACTTAGAGCTTTATATCAAAGAAAAAAGGGAAGAGATCTGTTCGATTTATACGTAGCACTATCAGAGGCGTCGGTTGATATTGACGAAATTATAAAATGTTACAATAGATACATATCATTTGCCGTACAACAACCTCCTACTTACAGACAATTCATCAATAATATGGAAGAAAAGATGACAGACCCAGATTTCTTAGGTGACACGCAAGGTTTAATCCGTCCCGACCGCGAGTTCAATCCTAAATTAGGTTATGAACTGGTTCGTTCTCAATTACTAGATAAATTGCAGAAATAATAGTTACTGTGTACACGCACAAATAATTGAACACAACGCTTTCTGCCGCGCAAATGAGAGATTGCGCTCCTAGTGCGAACGTCTCTCTAGGGCGCAAATCGCATACTGAAAATTCCACACCCCCCTCGTTGTTTTCTCCCCAGAAACACTACTTTTGCGACGGCATCGTAGCCTGTTTTAGGGATAGATTGAAGAAGCGAGAAGACCGATGGAGATAGAGAAGACAGCCATAGAAGGCGTATTTGTGGTACGCCCGCACATTCACCGTGATGTACGCGGGTTGTTTTTTGAATGTTTCAATGCCCAAGGCTGGGATGCATTGGGTTTCCAAAATGTGTTCGTACAAGACAACGTGGCTGAGTCGGACTACGGCGTAATACGCGGTCTTCATTTACAAGTTCCTCCTTCAGCACAAGCAAAACTGGTGAGCGCACTGCAAGGTCGCATTCTAGATGTGGCAGTAGATTTGCGCAAGCACTCCCCCACCTACGGTCAGCACGTGGCTGTTTGGCTAGACGATGTGGAGCACGCTATGCTCTATATTCCTCATGGTTTTGCGCATGGCTATGCGGTACACAGCCAACACGCAGTAGTACTTTATAAGTGCGATGCCTTTTGGAATCCGTTGGCAGAAGAGGGCATTGCCTACAATGACCCCACGTTGGCTATAGATTGGGGCATTCCTTCAGACCGTGTCATTATCTCGGAGAAGGATAAACGGAATCCCTTTCTGCGCACAGTATAAAATTGGATAGCGCAGATAATATCAGGGGGCAAAACAGAGCCCAGAACAATCTCGCGTGCCTGTATTCGGAATACGTAATGCTCACGTCGTTGTAGGGTACGTTGCCTGCGACGCCCGAAATTCCCAACATGCATTTAGTTTTATTTCGGAACTAGTGCCTACCTTTGCTTTGTAGTGGGGTGCATTCCTGAAAGTCGCATTTTAGCCCCATCTACATCTTGAAATAGCTAGTTCAATCTTGGCACGAATTATTGTTACGGGAAGCGATGGACAGCTCGGACGCTCGCTTCGCGAATATAGAGAGCAAGGCGAGGTTCGTTATCTGAATCGGAGAGATTTGGATATACGAGATGGTGCTTCGCTACGCAATATCCTCAAGGAAGAAAAGCCCCAGTGGCTAATCAATTGTGCGGCATACACGGCAGTAGATGCAGCAGAGACGTCGCGAACATTGGCATTCGCAATCAATGGCGAAGCAGTGCGTACGCTAGCACAAATCTGTAAAGAGACGGGAACACGTCTTTTGCATATCTCTACCGATTATGTTTTCGGCGGTACAGGCAACCTCCCCCATGCAGAGACTTCAGTGGTTCACCCCGAGGGCATCTATGCGCAAAGCAAACGTGCAGGCGAAGTGGCTGTACAGGATTCGGGGGCAGGTATAGTACTCCGCACTAGTTGGCTCTACTCATATTTTGAACGTAATTTTTTTCGTACCATACTTAGGAAGTGCCTAGCAGGCGAATCGCTTCGCGTGGTCGCCGACCAAATAGGTACGCCCACATGGGCAGGCAACCTGGCACAAGCTATCTGGCACATCGTAGAAGGCGTTACTCCGAGGGCTGGGCTTTATCATTACTCGGACTTGGGAGCGTGCAGTTGGTACGATTTTGCTTGCTATATTCGTAAACTGGCAGGAACGAATAATTGCATAGAACCTATCGGCTCTGAGGAGTGGAAAGCAGCAGCTCCGCGTCCGCATTTTAGCCTACTAGATAGTAGGCAGAGTCGTAGGGAATTGAATCTAGGTGCCGTGAACTGGATGGAAGGCGTAGAGTGCTGCTACCGCGCCCTCTTGCAATACGAAAACGGTACTTACTTCGAGCGTGAATACAAATAAGGAAACCATCGATGGATATAGCAGAAGAGGTAATGGCTCGGGTTCGGGCATGGCTATCGTACGAATACGACCCCGATACACGAGAGCGTGTTCAGTACTTGCTGGAGAATGACCCTGCTGCCTTGCAGGATTCGTTTGGCGCTGACCTTGAGTTTGGCACTGGCGGCATGCGAGGTCTGATGGGAGTCGGTCCTAACCGCCTGAATATCTACACTGTAGGACGTGCCACGCAGGGGCTAGCGAATTACCTTCGGAAGAACAATGCTGAGGTAAATGAGCTGCGGGTGGCAATAGCTTACGACTGTAGGAACAACAGCAGCCGTTTTGCCGAAATTGCTGCAGATACGTTGGCAGCCAATGGGATACGCGTTTTCCTTTTTGAAAGTTTGCGTCCGACACCCCAGCTCAGCTTCACGGTTCGGGCTCTTGCCTGCCATGCGGGTATTGTAATTACAGCTTCGCACAACCCCAAAGAATACAACGGCTACAAGGTATACTGGAGCGATGGCGCACAGGTAGTACCGCCACACGACAAGGGAATTATTGACGAGGTGCTAAAACTGGACAAAAGCGACGAGGTAAAGCGCAAAGGAGATCAGGGCAATATTGTAAAGATAGGTCGGGAGCTAGACGAGGTTTATCTGAGCACGCTACTTGCCAATCCGCTTTGTACTACTCGGATCGCCCAAGAGACGGAAATCAGCGTTGTATACACGCCCATCCATGGTACAGGTGGCACTCTTGTTCCGCAACTGCTTAAGCGTGCAGGATTCAAGAATGTACACGTGGTGAGCAAACAACGGGAGGCTGACGGTAATTTTTCAACGGTGAGTTCCCCCAATCCTGAAGATCCGTCGGCTATGAGTATGGCTGTTGCATTGGCAGAAGAGAACAATGCAACCCTTGTATTGGGAACAGACCCAGATGCAGATCGAGTGGGAATGTACGCTCGCAATGCCCAAGGAGAACTGGAACGTTTTGACGGCAACCAAATTGCGACTCTGTTGACTTACTACGTACTGGAACGCGAGAAGGAACTTGGGCTTAGTCGGGGTAAACGTTTCATGGTACGAACCATTGTAACCACGCCATTGCTAGATGCGCTGGCTGCTGCCTATAAGGTGGAAATGCGTCAGGTGCTCACGGGGTTCAAATATATTGCGGAGGAGATAGCTGTAAGCGAGGGGAAATGCCGCTTTGTGATGGGCGCTGAGGAGAGTCATGGTTACCTTGTGGGTTGCAAGGTGCGCGACAAAGATGCGGTACAAGCCTGCTTACTCCTTTCGCAATGCGCCGCTTGGTGCGCTAAGCGCGGTACAACCATGAGCGATGAGTTGCAGCGCATCTACACGAAGTTTGGCTTCTGGAAGCATGCGCAACACTCCTTGGTACGCAAAGGAGAAGAGGGACGGCGAGAAATTAGAGAGCGTATGGCACAGCTACGTGTACATCCCCCTAAAGAGATAGCGGGCGAGAAGATTGTACGAATTACCGACTATCTACAGGAGCGCTGCTACTGCCCTGCCACTCTGAACGAATTTGAAAAACCACGTTTGCACGCCGACGTAATCGAACTTGAAACAGAAAAGGGGTCACGTATTATAGTTCGCCCTTCGGGAACAGAGCCGAAAATTAAGTACTATGTGGGCGTATGTGCCACCTCGTGTACTCCCGAGCTTGCAGAGGCGTTAGACCTTCGTATTGCGCAAATCTTCAAGGAAATCGTAAACGAATAAAAAGGAAACGATGGAGCTTATCTTTGCGACTCACAACCGTCATAAACTAGAAGAGGTGGCAGCGCTTCTCCGCCCATGCGATACGGTAAAATTGCCCTCCGATTTTAGTTTTAATGACGAAATTCCTGAAGATCACGAAACCATAGAAGCGAACTCCGCACAAAAGGCACAATTCATTTACCAGACCCTACAACGCCCTGTCTTTTCAGACGACACGGGGCTGGAAGTAATGGCACTGAACGGAGCACCAGGCGTTTATTCGGCGCGCTACGCAGGCGTTGGTTGCTCGTTTGCGGATAATATGGAGAAGTTGCTGACGGCACTGACGGGTATCGAAGATCGGCGAGCTTGCTTTCGTACTGTTGTAACGCTTATTATAGACGGTCAGCAATATCAGTTTGAAGGACGTGTAGATGGCGAAATTCTTAGCGAACGGAACGGACAGGGCGGTTTTGGCTACGACCCTATTTTTCGCCCTAACGGCTACACGCTCTCATTCGCAGAGATGGATATGCATACCAAAAACACGCTAAGCCACCGCGCACGCGCCATCCGTAGTATGACAGAATTTCTCAATACCCAGTTCCCATGCCAATAAAATTGCGCTTTTTGCTCCTTTCCCTACTTTTAACCTACGGAACAGCCCTACTTGCCCAACCTGGCGAGTGGGGCGATTTTTTTTCCTATTACCAAGCAAATGGCATCGCATATACCCATAACGAATGTGCCTGCTATACGAAGAGCTCCATTCTTCGCTATAATTTTCAAACAGGTGAACGTACGAAGCTTTCAAAGCTCAATGGATTGAGCGAAGCCGATATTTTGCATGTATCGCTATCGGTGGCAGGTGAGCTCTGGGTAAGTTATGCCTCGGGGCGCGTAGAACATCATACCCCCGAAGGAAGCCGCCAGCAATACAGAGATCTCGAAGAACAGGTATTGCACGGACTTCGCCAGCCCATCCACCATCTGCTGAGCACAGGGGCAAACACGTGTGTTGGCATAAGCTCTGAGTATCTGTACTACTTTTCCGATGGCAATTTGCAGCACGGATTTAGGCTCTGGGGCAAAAATCAAAGCGTTCTGACACTAAACGACATCGCGGCACTTGGCGACAAGGTTTATGTGGGAACTTCCGATGGAGTCTATGTTTTGGAAGCGGGGGGCAAAGAGGCGAACTACCAGAAATTGGGCACATTGAACGGGAATATCTCCTCACTGGCAGCAGACTCCGAGCAGCTGGTAGCAGTGCGCAGGCTATCGATAGGCTACGAATTATGGCGCTTTTCAGACTCCACGCCTTGGACAAAAGTAGCAGAACGCCCTACCACACCAGAGAATGAGGTAACACTTAGCAACCAGCGAATACTTGTAGCCGAAGGAGAGACGTTGCTCTGCATAGACCTTACGGGACACGAAGAGATTTTACACAATGATGCCACAGAACCCACCGAGCACCAGTTTCGAGCTGTGAACGCCTTTTTTGCTGCCGACGGGAGCTTGTATGTAGCTAGCAAACATCGGGGGTTGTTACACATAACAGGAGGAAATAGCGAATCGCTCTCGCCCATAAGTCCTGCTTTTGTTGCCTGTTCGCACCTCCTCGCAGTGAGTGAAAACGAAGTAGTACTTGCAAACGGCGAACCTGTGCCCGCTACAACAATTGCAGGACGAGAGCGAGCTCTTTTTTACTACCAAAGTAGCACACAGGAAGGGATAAATGTTTACGTGGAAGATGGAACTCGCGCCACCGCCCTCGTACTGCTCGATGCCTCTGCAAAGCGTTTTGCCGTTGCAACCGACAATGCGGGCGTATTCATCTTTGAAGAGGCACAACGCAAAGAGCAGATCAACGCAGCAAATAGCCCCCTCCCTGCAGCACCTTCGGGAAAGACTACTTACATCAATGCCTTAGCAAGTGCTCCCGATGGCACACTTTATCTGTGCGCAGGGAATACGGGCACACTCTTTCGCCGTGCCCCCGACGGGAGCTTTGCTTCTGCCCCATTGCCGCGGAACTACGGACGTTCGGAATTACGGCTCATGCTTTCGCGCAAGGGAGTCCTTTTTTTGAGTAGTAGCACCCTGTCCGAAATAACCGCTATAGAACCGACCTCCTTTTTTTCAAGTAATGGCAACGAGGGTATTGCCTCACAATACGTGATGGGAGAACAAATGACCCACTTGACGACGCCGCGCGATTTTGGTTTCGATAGCAGTGGCGACCTTTGGGTGGGGACAGACGATGGCTTGATACGTACACGGACTCCAGAACAGCTAATTGACGGGAAACGCCTTACCTTCAATGCCGCCTTTATCTATACGCAGGACGGACAGAGTGCCTTATTTGAGGGCGTTCGGATAGATCATATGGCCATAGATGCGGGCGATAGGCTCTGGACGTATAGCCCCAATAAGGGACTGATGCAGGTAGACCCCACGCGCCGTTTACTACTACAGGAGTACTTGGTTAACAATTCGCCGCTCCCCTCCAACTGGATAAATGCCCTTGCCTACGAAAACAAGCGCGGGCTGCTCTACATTGCAACGAACAACGGCGCAGTATCGCTCATAACCACCTCAAATGAGGCATCAAAAGCATTTGATGCAGTACAAATATATCCAAATCCTGTTCGTCCAGATTTTACGGGTTTATTAACGATTGACGGACTCCTAGAGAATAGCTACGTAAAGATTGTAGATGCTGGAGGCGAGCTTGTACGAGAACTCCAGAGCAATGGAGGGCGCGCCACTTGGGATCTGCGCAACGGGTATGGAAATAAGGTAGCGAGCGGCGTATATTTCGTACTCATTTCGCACGAAGGTACCAAGCAGGGATATGCGGGGAAATTCGTCGTTATTCGTTAAGCATCATGGAAAGATGCGATTTACTTTTGCTCTACAAAACCGACTATGGCGAAAAAGGGGGAATTCTGCATACCTATTCGGCAGAATTCGGCTTTCTGGTACTGCGAAGCTTTGAACTGGACACACATACACTCTTCGTTGCACGCGGCGATGTACACACTTTAGCGATCGTGAGCGCTGTTTTCGATTTGCCACATCCGCCCTATACAATGGGCATATTGCGACGCATCGAAAAACTCTATCCCTACCATCGAATACAGACGGAGCTCGTTCGGAACTGTATTTCTCTTTTTATGGGAGAGGTTCTAGAACGTCTTCTGCGCACCTCGGCAGGCGAAAGCGCATTGTTTAATTTCATAAAGCGGACTCTGGGGCTGCTCAATGAACTACCAACAAGCGAGTTACAGTATTTTACACATCGTTTTATACTCGGTCTGGCGATAGTTTTGGGTTTTCAACCCCAAGGCGAATATTGTGCCGAAACACCTGTTTTTAACCTCCGTACAGGGCTTTTTCAAGAAGCTCCTATCGTCACGAGCGAGGTGATACTCTCCCGAAAATATGCTTCGCTACTCTCGGCTCTTTTAATGAATGAGCCAATTGCGTCGGATGCACTCTCACTTAGCGAGCGCAACGAGTTGCTCACGGCTCTTATTCATTACCTTGAAATACATCAGGAGGTAAACCTAAACCTAAAGTCGCTTGCTATAATACAGGAAGTGCTTCATGGTTAGACTGTGTAGCGTACGTGGCTTCTAGAGTCAGGGCTGTTAAGAGCACAAAGTGCTCAATAAAAGCATAAAATACTTCGTGTTTCTCTAGAAACGTACAACGTCTTTCAGCTTCAATTCGCGCACCCGATAGTGTTTCTTGAGCTGCTCAAGGTTTATGGTGCGCGGATCGCCTACAATCGTAATCAGACGCTTGCGCGCGCCAAATTGCTGCTTGTAATAAGCATACAACTCTTCCCAAGTGATAGGAGGTAGCTTCTCGGCAACAATTAAACGCGGGTCTTTGGTAAATCCGAAGCGCTCGTAATTACTTACATAAGCGGGAAGCGAACGGAACGACGGCACACGCTGCGCCAATGAGTTCAGAATTCCCTCTTTGTGAACCGCCAGACGGTCGGGGTACTGTGGCATAGAATCGAGGAGTTTTAGGTAAAGCCCAAGCGCCTCAATGGCTTTGTCGCCTTGTGTCTCTAGCTTTCCTTGAAAGAAAGTAGCATAGTGCGGGGCAACTGGCAGATTGAGATAACCATAAGTAGTATAAGCGAGCGAACGGAACTCGCGAATCTCTTGCAGGAGGAGACCGCCAAATCCATCACTGAGATACGAATTGAGTAACCAGCGCTTCGCTTCGTTTGTAGGAGTAAAGTCTTCCACTCCCTGTAGAATAGAGATTTTGGCTTGAGTAGCCTTCTTATTAGGTAAAAAGAGGATATCTACATCCTCTACAGGCTGCCACTGCTCTTTCGTTGCAATAGGGGGACGATAGCCCTCGATGGTGGGTAAAAAGCGTTTACAATCTGCTACTAGATCCTCTTCACTTCGTTGCCCTACGTAGTAAACATCGCAGGGGGAGTTAATCGCTGCACGGAATGCAGCGTCGTACTTGGGCAATTCTGTATCGTAGAGTTCACTCACCGTTCGGTTCTGCAAGTTGGGACTCTGCTTGCCGTAACGTGCGTACTCTTCGAGGGCTTCTACTTGGAAATCCACCGACTTGCGCTGTACCTTTAGCTCTGTTTTCACATTATTCACGTAGGTCTCTTTTTCAGCCTTCCCGAGGTGCGCCGAGAGGAGGAAACGGCGTAGTAAGTCTATTGTTTGCTCATAATTCTTTTCGTATCCCTGCACCGAAACCGTTAATGCATGTGCACTGGGCGATACGGAGATGCTAGCACCCAGAAGCCCTAACTGTTCCTTGTACTGCTCAAGTTTCAGGGTATCGGGCGCAGCACTATTCATAGCCGCAATAAGCGAGAGGTTTCGTATATAGTCGGAGGGCAGGTTCTGATACTTCAACTGTAGCGTAAAAATATCGTTGAGCGCATTGCGCGTCATATAGAGCGTATTGCCATTATCGAGAGAGCGCTTTTCGTAGTCTCTACCTTCTGTTAGCGGCTTCCAAGGAGCGCGTTGCGAAGGCAATTTGTCGAAGCGTTCGGCAAACTTAGAATCTCCTTTAGCAGATGCAATAACAGGTTTGTACGGAGGTTTGGCTATTTTTTCGCCTCCAGCAAGCCCTATCTTGTTACGGAACAGAAGGTAGTCTGTACCAAACAGCTTGTTGGCGAGTGCTATTACATCTTCACGCGACACAGCATTCAACAGTTCCTTGTGCTGCAGAACCTGTTGTACCGATTTACCGCTGATGTACATTTCATTCCACGCTGCAAAACGCGCCGCAGGATCTTCCATGCCACGTTCCCACTCCGTCAGGTTGGCAAGTTTGGCAATCTGCAAAGCTTTATCGGTAAAACGCCCTGTGCGCAAATCGTCAATAGCCCACCATACATAGCGCTCGGCGGTACGGAAGCGCTGCCCTACTATCTTAGGCACAAAGACTACCAGAATGCCACCCTGATCGACTAATGGAAGGCGGAGGGCAAAAGCAGCCATAAGTTTCCCTTTGAGCGAAAGACTGTCTAACTTCCCCGTCTCCGCCGAATTGGTAAGCAGCCCAAGTAGGATATCCTGTACAATTTCCTCTTTGTCAGTGAGATCGCTACTACGAAATGCCAACCCGCCTGCTCGAATGGGAAGGCTGCGCACAGAGACTACTTGGCGTCCCTTGAAAGGTGCTTCGCGCACAAGCTTGTATTCGGGTAGCGGTTTTGCTTTCCAAGCCCCAAAGTATTTTGTAATAAGTTCTTTGGCTTGCTCTACCTGAAAATTGCCCGTGAGGATGAGCATCATATTGTTTGGCACATAGTAGGTGTCAAAGAACTGCTTCATCTGCGTAAGGGAGGGGCGCTTGAGGTGTTCCAATCTACCGATAAGGGGACGTGATCCGTAGGGATGTGTCGGATAGAAGGCCGCTAAAAATTGGTCGTAAATGCGCGAGCCCATATTGTCGGCACTGGCATTCTGTTCTTCGTATACCACCTCGAGCTCTGCCTGAAAGCCTCGGAAAACAGGGTGCTCAAAACGATGGGAATAAAGCGCCATCCACTTTTCTATCTCGCTGCTGGGGAATGCGTTGAAATAGACAGTAGCATCCCACGAAGTGGCAGCATTCATGCCCGTGCCACCAGCCTTTTTCACGAGTTTATCGAACTCATTCACAATTACATATTGCGACGCTGCCACCGACTCTTCGTTAATCTCTTTTTGTAGACTATCTATCTCCTTTCTAGCAGTAGCTCGCCCCAATTTGTCGTAGAGCGAGAAGATCTTCTCTATATGGGGTCGTTCTGCCTCCCAGTCCGACGTTCCTAATTCTTCCGTCCCCTTAAAAAGCATATGCTCTTGGTAGTGTGCCAAGCCCGTAGCATCGTACGATTCGTGTTTTGCACCCACATTGACCACAATGCCCCCAAAAACTTTATCGGTACTTGTGAGGGGATCGAGGAGCACCTTCATCCCATTCGGGAGCGTGTATGTAATGGGCTCACCTGAGGCTTGGGACGACTGTGCCAAAGCTGGGAGTATTATCATTTGCAAAAGGACGAATAACAATAAAATCTTATTCACTTTCAGTTGTGTCATCACCCTAGGTGTTAAACTATAGCTACAAAGTTAGGGCAAAAGTATTACGTAAAAAGCTAGAGAACACTCGCGGCACTAATTGGTAAAAAAAATAGCCACTCGTAGTACGAATGGCTATGGCTGCGACCTGTTGTTTCCAGATCTATTGTTTCTTTTCTAATCGTTTAAGCGCCCATTGTATAACGAAAAAACTGACCAAAATTAGAATTGGCCACAGTAGGAGCTCTAATATTAAAATTGCCATTTTCGCGTTTCCTTTCAGTCTAATAGCGTTCTTGTTCTTCTCCGTCAGGTTGTTCTTCAAATTCGGCGATGGTCATCTTCTTCTTGTCCATGGCTCGCCACGCGTACCATATATAGGCAACGACGAAAGGAATAAGAAGCGATACAACACTCATAACCTTAAGAGTGAACTCGCTGGAGGAACTATTGTAAATGGTAAGCGAGCTTTGAAGGTCGGCTACAGAGGGGTAAAAACTTGTGTTGTTGTACCCTACATTCAACAACAGTGCCAGTACAGTAAGAATCGAGCCAATGCCCGCGAACCAGATCCCGCGCCGCGTACGACGAAGCAGGGTAGCAATTATCCCAAATAATACGGCTACAACCCCTACAAGAAAGGCTACAAGGAGCACTGGCATTTGTAGGAAGTTTAAGAGGTATTTGTGGGGTTGTAGGTATACCCGTGCAGGAGTACTTGTGGGGTCTACGGCAAAGCCATCGCTCAAGAAGATGGAAACTACGAATGCCACGAAGAAAATTACGAAGGGTATCGCATTGTATAAAAGGAGTCTACGAGCACGCTTGAGGATAATATCATCATCAATTAGGTTGATAAAATAGAGCAACCCCAGTGCGCGAGCAAGAAAACAAACGGCAATGCCGAGCATCAGGTTGCGCGCATCGAGTACAGCTTCAAGTCCATGCCACGGATTGTTCCAATAAGAGATAATGGGCTGGTTCAGGTTGGTTAGTGCCGAGAGGTTGGCTGTAAAGTCCGAGCCCGTAAAAAACGTACCCACGGCTACGCCCAAAAGTATTGTACCGAGGATTCCGTTCAGGTAAAGGAATAGTTCAAAGGTACGCTTCCCGAGCAAGTTCTTGGGCTTAGTACGGAATTCGTAGGCCACAGCTTGCAATACGAACAGGAGCAGGATAGATATCCAGACCCAATACGCCCCGCCAAAACTCGTGGAATAGAAGAGCGGAAAAGAGGCAAAAAATGCTCCGCCGAAGGTTACAAGAGTGGTAAAGGTAAACTCCCACTTACGCCCCATGGCATTAACAAGTAATAGGCGTTCGCGTTCGTTGCGCGCTAGGCTGAAAAGGAAGGTTTGCCCCCCTTGCACGAAGAGTAAAAATACGAGGAGTGCTCCGAGGAGGGAGACCAGAAACCACCAGTAGTGTTGTAAAAATTCATACGTCATTTCTAATTCCTCCGTCAGACTATTTTTCTTTAGGTCCGAGTTTTATCTGTTTCACCATGATGCTAAGCTCGGCAATGAGTAGAACTGTAAAGAGTACGGCAAAGATGATGAAGGTAACCTGTACGGCACTTGCATCGATGCGCGATACGGCGGCGAATGTGGGCATAATGTCCTGTATAACCCACGGTTGACGCCCAACCTCGGCAACTATCCATCCAGCTTGGCTACATAGATAAACCAGCGGTATCATAACAATGGAGGCTATGAGCAACCAGCGAGGCTTGAAAGTCCGTTTCCAACTGTAGTAAAGTACCACAATGAAAAATAGGAGGAAAAGCCCTCCCAGTAGTACCATAATATGGAAAGCATAGAACGAAAGCGGTACGTTGGGAACTATGCTCTTTGTGTCGTTGAGATAGCCGTAACCAAAGTACTTGAAGTTTTGTTCGAGCTCTGCACGTGCGGTAGCCATGCCCTCTTTGTCGCCAGCTTCGCGGAATTCCGTATAGCGACGTAGGGCGTTAATGGCAGTGCGCCCCATCTCAATTTTTTGTTGTGCCGAGGGCTCTTGTATCTGCTCCCCATTGGGGGCTGTGTAGCTAAAGCCACCCTCCAGAAGGTCTTCTACGCCAGGCACAAATGCATTGAAATCGTGGTAACCCAACCAAGAGAGCACGTGCGGTATCTCTATTTTGACGAGGAAGGGGTCTTTTTCATCGCCAACCGTCTTTGAAGGATTTAGTACACCTACCGCGACCAGTCCTGCTCCTTCTTTGCCACGATAGAGACCTTCCATGGCAGCAAGTTTCATGGGCTGCTTTTGTGCCACTTGATAGGCAGAGCCGTCGCCCGTAGCAATGACAGCAAGCAAGGATAAGAAGCCAAAGATGCCCGCCACAAGTATACTACGCTGTGCCAACAAGAGGTGACGCCCTTTTAGGATGAACCACGCACTAACGCCGATAACGAATATGGCAGCGAGGACGTAGCCCGAGGTTACAGTGTGTAAAAATTTGTTGATAGCCACGGGCGAAAAGAGTACTTCCGTGAAACTAATCATCTCGTTGCGCGCAGTGTCTGGGTTAAAATGCATGCCCGCGGGGAACTGCATCCAGCCATTAGCAACGAGTATCCAGAGCGCCGAGATGTTCGACCCAATGGCCGTAAGCCACGTTGCCGTAAGGTGAAAACGTTTGCTTACTTTGTTCCAGCCAAAGAACATAACGGCAATAAACGTGGACTCCATGAAGAATGCCATAATGCCTTCTATGGCGAGCGGCGCACCAAAAATATCGCCCACAAACCACGAATAGTTGCTCCAGTTTGTGCCGAACTCGAATTCGAGTATCAGCCCCGTAGCTACACCAATGGCGAAGTTGACTCCGAAAAGTCGCATCCAGAACTTGGTAGCTTGCTTCCATTGTTCGTCGCCGGTGCGTACGTAGAGCGTTTCCATGAACGCAATAATAAACGTAAGCCCTAGGGTAAGCGGCACAAACAGCCAGTGATACATGGCCGTGAGTGCAAACTGAGCTCGCGACCAATCGACGAGCGACATATCTACTCCTTCTAACATCTATTTTCTCTGTCGAGTTAATTCCTGTAACACATATTCGCTTCGAGCCTCATCGGTCTCGAAGTTCGTTTTCAAAAAGTTTGGGAAAAAGAAGATTCGTAGAATAAGGAACATGATGGTGAGCTTAATAAGGATCATGATCCAGAGGGTACGTCCTACGGTCATGCTCCGAAAACCGTCGTAGTAGAAACGGAAGATCCGTTGTAGAAGATTACTCATCTGCTACGAGAAATTTGTTTTTATGCGAAAAATGCATGCAAAATTATGCGCTTCGTTTGCTAAAACGCAGTATTAGGGAAATTGTTCAGAACAGATTCTCGATACAAGGCACTACTGGAGGAGTTCAGGCAATTTCCAAGCTTGAATGTGCCGTATTCCATTGCGTAAGGGCATCGTAAAATCATCGAGCGAAACAACAATTTTCTCAAAACTATCGGAAATCGTTTCAAGAGTCGAATATTCGCGTTCTACAGTTGTTTCGTCGACAAGTAGGTAAGCACATTGGAGATATATGACCCTGTCGGCTTTACGAGCAACAAAATCTACTTCCTTCCCTTTCCTTACACCTGTATAAACCAGATAACCCTCGCGGCGCAATTCAAGGTAAACAAGGTTTTCGAGCAAGTAACCGAAACCGTAGCCATAGCTAGGATAGAGGTAGTTTCGGTAAGCCAGATCATTAACGTAATACTTTGCATTGCCTGCAATAATGTCTTTGCCTCGAATATCGTAACGGTCGCAACGGTGCACGAGGAAAGTGTCCTCTATATACCCGATGTAGTTCGCCACAGCGTCATAGCTCGTCTTTCGTCCCTGCCCTTTGAAATAGTTCACGGCAGCACCTACCGAAATGAGGTTCGAGGCGTTGTTCACCAAGAAAACAAAGATGTCTTCGAGTAGCTTAGGATCGCGGATACTATGGCGCTGGATGATGTCGCGCAGCAATACGGTGTCCTTAATCGCAGACACGTAGTTGCGTTTCATCTCGGGCTGCGATAAGGCAAGAAGTTCGGGGAGAGCGCCGCTCGTCATGTATTCCATGTAGCATGCCTTGTTCTGCTCTTTGCCACTGATGCCAGCATATTCCGAAAAACTAAATGGGAATATCTCGAAGCTCTATTGTCCCTTGTAGGGTGTAGGGGCAAAACCTGATTCGCCCAAAATGCGCAACGCGCGTTTTATTTGATTACATCATTGTAGGGAGAGGCGCGCCTCACCCTTCTTATTTGATATTATCTATTGTCCCTGGTAGGGGCGAAACCTGATTCGCCCAAATCGGCATAACATGCCGAATATTATCGCATCGCAATACGCATAAACATTGAACAACATCTCGTATGGGCGATGGCGTGCCTCGCCCAATTCGGCATAACGTACCGAATTTATCATGTCGT
>CAJPTC010000034.1 GCA_905373475.1 Bacteroidia bacterium
TACACCTGCGGAAGGTAAGAAGTTAACGGAAACGTTTGACGAAGGTATAACCGCAACTTACTCACCTGAAATTGCAGATAAGACGAAGGTTGCAGCTGGTGAGTATACAGTTACCTTTACAGTTGTTAAAGGCAAGGAGTTGGGCGATGTAACATTTAATGGTGAAAAGCTCACTGCAACAGCTGAAAAGCCGCTCGAGTTCAAGTTTACTATGCCTTCTGACAAGGACGGAGTTCTTGTTGCAAAAGTTAAAGGCGAAGCACCAGCTCCAACTCCTAAGGTGAAGATTACATGGGCTAACGATCCTAAAGAAGGCGTTAAGGAAATGCACTTCAACAAAGCTAAAATAGGAGACAATAAGCTTAAAGGATGGGAAAAGGAAGAAGTTGCTGTCGCTGCTGCTGATGTCTACTATGTTATAAATTTCGTTGTGGATGTAGATAATTACAAGTATGTTTCATTTGCAATAAATGAAAAAAATGCAGCTGGAACTAGTAAGATGACGGAATACCAGCTAGATAAGGATATTTTCGAATTGGTGAACAAAGAGAAAAAGTATTTATGCCATTATGCAACGATAGCTTGGTCTGCTGATGAGGATGTTGTAGAATGCGAGCTTATTGCAAAGACAAAGTCCAAGAAGAAGCCAAGCGCAGTGGAAGACAACGCTTTCGCAGCAGTTAACGTTTACCCGAACCCATTTGCTGGTAAGTTGGTTGTAAACGAAGTAGCAGAAGCTAGCCGTGTAACTCTTGTTAATGCACAAGGCGTAGTTCTACGTAGTGTAGCAGTTAACGGTGCTAACCAAGTTGAACTAGACGTTACCGATGTACCCGCTGGTATCTACATGGTTGTTGTAGAAAACGGTGCAGCACGTCGTGCTTTCAAGGTGGTAAAGTAAGCTTTTGAAAAGTATGTTTGTAAGGGCTCTGGGGAACCAGAGCCCTTTTTTTGTATGTATCTTCACACGATTCGGCTTATCTAGCAAAAAAAACTAATTTAGTTGTGAAAATAGTTGTGTCAGAATAGGTAACTTAATTTTTAAGGAGTTGTACTATGCTTTTGAAAAACGCAGTTTGGGGGGCTATCGTTATTGCATTATGTATGGGGCGAGCACTGGAAGTTGGTGGAGTCCCAGTAAAATATGTAAATGGCGATCATGGGAAGTTAATCGTGAAGGCGGGAGAGAAGGTGTTGGAAGAGGGCGTGAAAAATGATTTGCCAGAGGGAACAGAGGTTTCTATTGAGGTGAAACCCGACGAAGGCTATACGTTACATTATGTTAAGGTGCAGGGCTTATCTTACATAAAGAAGGATAAGGATGGGAAGCCTATTTTGACGCCGAGTGGTAATGAAATAACGGTAAATGACCCTAGTTACCGTAACTGTCATCTGCGTAATGGGAAAGTTGCGAGCTTTCAATCAATGAAGGAGGCGTTTGTTGTTGGTACAAAGGCTATCAGCATAACCTCGGAATTTGAGAAATATGTAGAACTAGATTTTAAGGTTGATAACACAGAGGGGCTTGAGAGTGCCAACTTGATCTTAGTAACAGCTACTGAGAAGAGTGAGGACGAAAAGTTGCTGGGAGTTGTTCCTGCCGAAGGTATGCTACCTTACAAGTTACCTTTTGGCGACAGGCTCTATTATGCTTTTAGACTCAAAAAAGGATATAGTATTGTAAAAGCACAGTCTGTAGAAACAAAATTAGATGGGAAGACGGAGACAAATGACTATCTGAAGTATATGAACTCTTCCTCGGCAAAAGATAACGAAGGGACTATTTATGCACCTGCTTATAATTTTACAGAAGCAGAGCAGGTAAAAAAACTAGAATTTGAATTAGGCTTGAAGAAAACAGGCGGAAATAATGGTGGAGGTACTGCCATTTATACTGCCTCTATTAACGATTTAGAAGTTTTCCCTAATCCCTTCTCAGATTATATTTCTCTTAAGGGGCTTAGGGGGGAGAGCCGCGTCTCGTTAGTAGATGCTATTGGTAATGTGGTGTTATGTTATCCGACCCATGGCGCAACAGAGATTTCTATAAATACCACCGATATTCCCGCAGGGGTTTATCTTGTTGTTGTTGAAAATGGGAGTTCGCGCTTTGCTTACAAGGTGGTGAAATAAACAGATAAGTTCTTACAGAATGGGCGTTCTTGCATTCTGCAGGGGCGCTTTTTTTTTGTAGCGATACTTGGCAGCTTTATTATAATCTTTAATTGTACCTCTCTACACCATCTTTGCCCTCCTCCATCCGTTTACCTTTTGCAATGCTTTAACGCTTCCCCATAAATAGTGATTTCTTATTCCTATCTCCCCATTTATGAAGAATAAATATCTGCGTAAAATGTGCTTGATGTAAGCAATACCAACGCTTTGAGGCTAGAACTGATATTGAATGTTCTTTATTTAGAATAAAGCGATACAACTACCTTTGTGTCCCAATTATACTGAAAAGTAGGGAATATGCGTTGGGGGGTGCTAAAAGTTCTAGTGGTACTTAGTCTGAACCTTATTGGTTTTGCTGCTATTGCTGCACCTTTTCGTGGGCGGGTCGTTGATGCACACACAGGTGAGCCGCTCGAATCGGCACAGGTTTTTCTCCCAGACCTTAATATTGGCACGCTCTCCAATCGGAAGGGAGAGTTTGCTATTAGTGGGAAGGTAACGGGAACACATCGTTTCATGGTAACCTATGTGGGCTATGAAACCCTTAATGTGAACCTACATTTCCCCATAGATACCCTTTATACCGTTCGCTTGCATGCCACCTCGCTCGCTTTAGACGATGTGGTGGTAACCGCTCGTGCAGTACAAAAGAGCGGTACGGCATTGCAAATCAACCAAGCTGCACTGGAACACACACAGCCCTCCTCGTTAGCCGATGTGCTACAGTTCCTCCCGGGGCAACTCTCAACAGATGGTCGTCTGGACAATGTGAAACAGGTTGCCCTTCGTCAGGTGAGTAGTGACGACAATACGGCGCTTGGAGCTGCTGTCATTGTGAACGGCGTACCCATTTCAAACAATGCGAACCTCAATGCACTCTCAGCCGACCAAAAGATTAGCGAGCGTAGTACGGTGAATGCAGGCATAGATCTCCGCATGCTTTCTACAGACCATTATGAACGCGTAGAACTTCTGCGAGGCATTGCTTCTGCACGTTATGGTGACCTGAGTAGTGGCGCTTTCGTGCTGCATGCCAAGCAGGGGGTAACTCCTTGGCAGGTGCGTGCAAAGGTTGATCCCCTTTCAGGGCTTGCCTACATAGGTAAGGGTGTACACCTTCCCGTGGGCACTTTGCATCTTGGAGGGGAATATACCTACGCCACCCCCGACGAGCGCGAAAAGCTTGAACGTTACTCACGTTATTCTGCGCAAGCCAACTGGACGGGGCATACTGCATTATCAGACTTCCCACTTTCATTCGGTCTTCGTGCTAATTATATAGGTTCGCTGTCTGCAGAACGTACAGACCCTGATCTCACACTGCGCAATGAGAAATACTTTGCCTATTATTCGCGCTATCAGCTGAGTGGCGAAGCAGAACTTACTTTCGATAAGCCATGGCTCGCATCCTTGCGTCTTCTACTTTCCTACGATTATACAGAGGATGTTCTACGGCGCACCAATAGTGTCTCACTCTATGGCGCACAAGGGATGCCACTGCCTGGAAAACTCGGGGAATATGAAGGTATTTACCTTCCCGCGGAGTACTTTACGAAATACAGCCTTGTAAGTGAACCCTTTTTAGGGTATGCTACAATAGAAGCTCGCGAACATTGGCAGTTTTGGGGTATGACGCATGCCGTAAGCCTAGGTCTAGAAGCGCGTATGGAAGGCAATCTGGGAAGTGGTTATAACTACGATTTGCAGCGTCCGCCTGCGCCAAATGCTACCACGAGCTCGCGTCCGCGAAAGTATAGTGATGTGCCTTTTTACATCCCCATCAGCGCATACGCCGAAGACAAGCTCTCAGCTTCTGGTTCTTACGGCGAGCTTGAGTTCGTGACAGGTGTTCGTGCTGGGTGGTTACGCGGAGCTACGGAAGGCTACACCGCATTGCGTGCCACGCAGTTCGATCCGCGTATCAACGGTTACTATGCTTTTCCACGTTTTATTTTGTGGAAATTGCCTGTGCAGGTAGCGCTGCGTTTGGGGTGGGGGAAGCAGACCAAATGGCCTACACTAGATCAGCTTGCACCTGCCAATGCCTATTTTGATTTTCACTCCCTAAACTATTACTCGCAAACCGAAGAATGGCGTTTGCTTTGGCTTACAACGTTCGTAGAAGACCCTCGCAATTTCTCGTTGAAGCCCGCCTCATACAATAAATGGGAAATTGGTACAGATTGGCAGATCGCAAATGTCCGTATGGGGGTGATAGCATTTCATGAGACTATGAACGATGGTTTCGCTTACCGAACGCATTATTTGCCTTTTGCTTACAACGTCTATAAGGTAACCACCCCTCCCACGGGGAAGCCTGATATTCGTACGCTTACCCCACAGACGGAATATGCGCTAAAATCGTTAGGGAAACCAGCCAATAGCCTGAAAACCGTGAAAAAGGGCGTGGAGTTTACGCTATCGCTCCCAAAATGGCAACTGTTGGGTACTTCAGCAGATTTCTCAGGAGCGTACTTTCATACGACTTACGATATCAGCGAACCTGAAGAATACCGTCCGTTGCATACAGGGCTTGATGGCAAAGAATATCCCTACGTAGGGATCTATGCGTGGAGAAACGGGAAAACGTACGAGCAGTTTAGTTCTACGCTGCGTTTCTATACCCACTTCTCGCAATTGCGCTTTCTTTTTACGACACAAATCCAATGTGTTTGGTTTGAACGTCGTACCACTCTTCCTTTTGATGGTCGCCCTCAGTACTACCGCGATGTGCACGGAGAGGTCAGACCCTTTACACCAGAGCTAGAGAAAGACCCCGAACTCACGCATTTGGTGCAGACGTTTGGCAAGCTCTATTTCGATCCAGACACCACGCCTTTTGCTCTTTCGCTAAACCTAAAGGCTACTAAAGAGCTTGGAGAACATGTTCGCCTTTCGCTATTTGTGAACCGTCTGTGGTGCTATTTGCCCAATTATCGCGCAAAGTACAACCAACTAGTAACAAGAGATTACACCCCCTATTTTGGGGCAGAATTACGAATTTCAATATGAGGAAAATGTTTAATCGGTCATTAGGACTGAGCCTAATGGTGCTACTTATGCTTCCGTTATTTGCCTTTCTGGGCTGTAAAGAAAAGGAAGTAGGCTCGCAAAGTCCCTTAAATCTGGTGGTACGGCTTACCGCTCCCAAAGATGTAAACCCCTTGGATGTGAGTGAGGTTTACGTGGTTTTTGAAAACATTCGTACTGGGCAGAAGGATAGCCTAAAAAGCGTTGCTTGCCAGCCGTTACGCTTCCATTTAGAGCGTGGAAGTTATAATGTTACAGCACATGGCAAGAGAGTAGAAGGAAAACAGATTGCTGTCTATGCTGGTGTGCAACAGAATGTTGCTTTTGTAGAACAGGAGTCGTATGTTCTCCCTCTCTCATTATCCTACATATCGAACCCTGACTGGAAGGAGAACGAGTCGCGCGCTACAGTTACCGTTAAAGTGATGCTACCAGAGGCGTTGGCTACCTTTTCGGCTGCCAATATTAACATTAAGATGTGCGAGAGTACAAACTTAAAGGTTTACTCGACTGTAACTGATGAAAAGGGGATTGCCGAGTTCAATCTCCCCGCAGGAAAATATACTGTAAGTTGTTCGGGGCAATTACTAGAAGGACAGGAAGACTCAAAATATTACGGCTATATTGAGGAGGTTGAGATTGGTACGGAGAATGTAGAACTTCCGATGATGCTTTTGGCATTGGGTACAATAGGCGAGGGGAGCGCTCTGTACGAATTGAGTCTTACACTGCCTGCGGGTTATGAGAATTATAGCTTCGAAGGCGAATCGATTACGCTTCAGAAATTGGGAGCTGTAGATAGCTACGAACTTAAATTCAATGCGCAAGGTGTAGCTACTATTGCTGCGTTGCCCTACGCCCTTTATGTACTACAGGGACAAATAACAGCTCATGCCGATGATGGGATACGCGATTACGTCTGCCGTATTCCTCGTACTGAGGTTAAACACCTTACGAGCGAAGCAAAGAAAACCGAGACATCGGTCGAGGTTTTACCCGCGTATGCAACCAGTGCATTGGTGGTTAAGGAAGTTTATTTCTCAAAAAGTAAATCGTCGGTCACGGGGAAGAACTACATCGGCGATGGTTATTTTGAGATCTATAACAACTCTAACAAAACGGTTTACATTGACGGCGTTTCGATTTGTGCTACTTATCAGAATACAACGGGCGCAGAGCCCATTTTCCCAGAATATAAGAACAGCGATCGGATAATCCCGTGCTTTATCCTAACATTCCCAGGGAGTGGAAAGGAGCATCCGCTTGCGCCAGGCAAATCAGTGGTTGTGGCGGAGAATGGTGTAAATCATAAGTTGATCAGCCCAGGAAGCCCTGTGGATTTGTCGAAGGCAGACTACGAAATATATGATGAAGATATCCGTGATTCTGACGTTCCAGAGGTGCCCAACATGGTAAAGTATTACAGTTATTCGAAGACTATAACGGTGCTTCATGTTGTTGGTGCGCTCGGTTGGTATATTCTGAAGGCCGACAAACCGATGGAAGAGTTTCTCCCCCAGTATTTGGTCGAGGCGAAAGTGGCAATGGCGGGACAGTCGCGAAAAGTGTATGCCATCCCCTCGCGTTATATCTTGGATGGCGTACTTGGAAGCCAACCTAGCGGTCCGTTGTATCGCCCGCTTCCTGCTTCCATTGACGCAGGTTATACCTACTGCTCTAAAACGTACAGCGGCAAGGCGATTCGGCGCAAAGTGTTGCGTAAGGAGGGTGAGCGTTACATCCTTCAGGATAGTAACAATTCTACGGTAGATTTTATACCAGACGCAGAGCCGAGCCCATTTGTCGTAGCACAATAGGGTGTAATTGTGCGATAGATACTAAGCGTGTATAGTGTTGAGCGATGCGTAGGAATACTACTGCAAGGGTAATCGCATTGGGACTAGCTTTCCTGCTACCTTTAGCGCTTTGGGGGCAGTTGATGCCCCAAGAGTTCTTGGGTGGCGACGATACGTGCAGTCTGCTTCCTAAAACAGGACTCTCGCTATACACCTTGTACCTACCGCAGCACGAACAGTATACGGCATATTATCGCTACACAGTTCGAGACGGTGCATCAGGTTACGTCTTGCCCCAGATGGGGACAAGCGAGCAAAAGCATTCGTTGCATGCACAAGGCTCAACGCGTTTTGCTACGTGGGGTGCTTATGGCAAGACCGAATATTCGCATACACAACGACGTGGCGTGAGAGGTCTTTTGACTGCACAACCCGAGCTATTTTATCCGTATGTGCTCATAGATACTACGCAACGAGATTTGACGCGTGAACACTACCAGATGAGCGGCGTGTTGAATTATCAGTTGAAGGCATGGACAATAGGCTTTGGAGGCGATTTTACGGGGATAACACAGTTCGAACAGCGTGACCCCCGTCCGCGTTCTCGTTTAGGCGATTTTACGGTACTCTTGGCATTGGGCTATCGCCTCCCGTGGTATGCACTCTCGCTAGAGGGCTCGTACCGTTACTATTCCGAATCGTTTTCTCTACAAAACAAACAGGAAGACAGGCAAGATCCCGTCTATTATCATCTGGGAGTGGGACTGTATGACCATCGTTTGAGTCTTGCTAAGAGGACAGAAAGTCTGCGTTACCTCTTCTCGAGTGGGTCTGCCGTGCTACAACTTGCTCCGTTGCTTCACTATTGTCCGCTTGTACAGTTAGCCTATCGCAGTAAGAATTCTTTTGGGCGTAGCCTAGCTTACACCAAGTTGGCTGAAGTATTTGAACAAGAGGTTGAAGGACAACTCTTTCTTCCTATCTCGTACGGAACACATCATCTCACTTTAGGCGGCGGCGTGTTGTCTAGCCAAAGGTCTGGCTATGAGATTGATTATGAATTGCACGTAGTAAATGCAGAACCTCGTATTACGGAACAGCGCGAGTATCAGCGTACTGAAACATGGATAGGGCAAAAAACGGATTGTAGGGGTGTGCTATCGTATCGTAATACAACGGGGAAGTATCAGTTCCTTGTAGATTATGTGGGGAGTTTTGGCATCTTAAACACGAGCTACAAGCAAGATGCATACTATTTCTCGCAACATGCTATCAAACAACTCCTCTCGGCAACATGTCAGCGGTTCTTTGATAGGTGGGATGCTGTATTGAACTTGCAAGGATATGCAGTGCTGCCCACATCGCACAAGGCAAAATGGGCGAACGAATTGCCTACGTTTGTGCGTCTGTCAGAGGCATTGGAGTGCTACTATAACACGCCGCGCTATCAGATTACTGTGGTGCTAGAAGGAGGTTATCGTTTCAGCGCATCACAGCGCTTGGCACTAGCGATTACTGGGTGCTATGCCCAATTACAAAATATAGGTAGCCCTGCATGGGGCATGGAAGTAGCGCTACGCTACGGATTTCTCAAAAAGTAAAATACGTTTTCAGAATCATGAAAAGGATTTTTGTTCGGAGTTATATTTCTCTTTTCCTCTTCGGGCTAGTAAGCCTCTTTACAGGGCATGCTGCAGCCGCTGAGATAACGCTCACCTTGAAGTCTTCTCAGTTTGGTACGCTCAACCTCTCCTATGAGAAGGCGGGGAAAACAATAAAAGAGAATACGAAGAATGGGGATTTGAATGTCTCTCTAGAGGAAAATACGCTTGTTACGCTCACTGTTATACCAGTGAGTACTGGGAAAAAATTCGTGAGATTCAAGGGATTAGATCCGAGTAAAATCGAGAAAAAGCCAAAGGATCAATATCTGATAAAGACAGACGTGACTCTAGAAGCCGAATTTATCGATCTCTATAAGCTTTCCATTAAAAAGACTAATGGTCCCGAGGTTGCGCCCATAGTGCAGGTGAATGGGAAAGATGTTCTTGAGAACTATCAGAGGCTTGAAAGTGGGAATATCATTACGTTCAAACAACTCATAGGGTATACTTACACGATAGATAGGTTTGAAGGGGTTGAAAAGACGGGCGACAACGAGTATAAGGTGACGGGGAATGCAACGTTCGATATAACCTTTACAGAGCTTGAGGGACAGTGGTTTCCACTAACTTTTAATCAGAGTCCGCTACCGAGTGGCAATGTTGAGATTAAATGGCCCTACGCACAAGAAAAATTATCGCCTGGCGACAGAGTACCAATGGGGCTTACATTGCGATGTGTTGTTAGTAAGATCCCATTAGGTTATGACTATGCGGTAGACTTTGTAGGTCTGACGAAAAAGAGCGAAAAGAATACAACAGATCCTACAACGGGACTTCGTAAATATGAGTATGAGTTGGAGGTCAGTGCTGCGCCTACTATCGGAGTAACGTTAACGAAGAAGGATAACGAATGGCATACTGTTACTTTTAGTGCTACAGGGCAAGATGCCAATAACAAGGAATACAAACTTGCAGTTTATAGTATTGATCCAGAAAGCGGGCTACATATCCCCGTAATTTCGGGAGAAACAAAGCTTCCAGAGGGCATACGCTTTTTTTGTGACTTTGAGACGGCAGAGGGTGCGTATCCGACGGTAGAATGTACAAACGCTACGGCTCTGCCCGCAAATTCTACATTGAGCCCGTTTATCTATACTCTAACTGGCGACGCGGTGCTAAGTATCTCGGCTTGGGAGACCAAAACGGTAAAGGTTTCCTATTCTGCAAAACCCGCTACATTAGGAACTATCCGAGTTTACTATAGGCAGGATGATATGGCGAAAGAGGTGGAAAACAATGCTCTTTTGCCGTGGGGAACTCATTGTTTTTTTGAAGTAAAACCGAAAGAAGGTGCTGAGCTTAAAGAGCAAAAGATGCAAGGTCTTGCTTTAGTGAAAGACAACCAGTATAAACTGATTGCGGAAGCCACTATTAACGCGACATTTGAAAAATCTAGTTACCACCTTCAGTTCCCAAACTACGAAGGCATAGAAATTTCTGCCATGAAGGGGACAACTCCGATTGATGCTGCAACGATTCTACATTACGACGATGAAATCGAGATTGTGGTTAAAAACAACGCTCAGAATACACAATGGGTGAAGGAGAGTAAGCTGACAAATCTGGAGGCTACGACAACATCTAACACCTACAAGGTAAAGGGCAATGCTACAATCGAATTGGAGTTAGTAAAACTCTATGCTCTACAGTTGAAAGGGACGCCACAAGCCCAATATGAGGTAACCTATACCTCCGCAGAGGCTGAGAAGACTGAAGTAGTAAACGGAGCAGATGCTACGATTTATGCAAATGAGAATACAGAGGTTGTTTTAGTGCTTACGCCCAAGTCGGAAGGGTTCGTTTTGAAAGAGGTGCATCCGTTGGAGGTCAAAGCACTGACAGGCAATAAGTATTCCTTTACGGTAACGCAGAATACAGATGTGGCATTTGTTTACGAGCCGATTGTAAAAGTTGCGTTGACGATAAAGTGCCATGAGAATGGCGCGATTCTCGTCGCTTATGGCAAAGAAGAGGAGCAGCGTATTGCAGGGGAGAAAACGCTACAACTTGAGCAGGGTACTAAGGTGACGTTGCGCGCATTGCCCAACGAGCATTTCCGCGTAGCATCGTTTAAGGTTGGTAACAATGTAGCTTTCCGCGAAGAGGGAAGTTTCATTTTGAAAGAGCCTACAGCGGTAGAGCTTTCCTTTGAAGCCAAGACGTTCCCCGTAAGTTCTATTTCGTATCGTGGTTTGGGGCAGCTTGTGCTTACTACGTTAGATCGCGCAACCAATGTAGATTTGAAGCAAGGCGACTTAGTAACCGAAGGTGAGAAAATAAAAATTACCTATACACCAGATAAGGAGTTTACGGCGGTAAAAGAGTCTTTGCAAGTGCTAGGACTAGTAGCAGAAGGCGATGCGTACGTTGTAACAGGTGCAGTGATTGTAAGCATAGATTTTGCTCCCAATGCCGAGCCGTCGGCGGTGAAAGATGCCTATTTTGCGAGTGTTGTGGTAGCGCCCAATCCGTTTGCGAGCCAATTGCGAATTACAAATAGTGAGTTACAAACAGGGGGATACGCATTGTTGAATGCGCAAGGTATTATAGTAGCTGCAGGAGTATTGGAACAGGGCGAAACCCTAATCAACACAGAGTCTGTGCGAGCAGGGATTTATCTCTTGCGTCTGACCAACAAAGACGGTGCAACGAAGCTTTACCGTCTGGTAAAAGAATAGTCGTTAGCGAGTTCTGTAGGACGAGGTTACCTCGCCCTACAGAACCATGCTTTGTACTATGGTATATCCTCGAAAATGGGGATTTCTTTCAGTTGCTTTCCCTTTGCTCTATGTTGTAAGAGCAACAATAATTTAACATGCAATAAGGGAATTCTTAAAGAATACACTATAGAATAGGTTAGACTCTTCTTATTTAGAACAGTGCAATACAATTACCTTTACATCCCGAGAGCAATGATGAAGTGGGCGTGGGATGTATTCTGGTCTACAAAAGGGGTTGTGGGTCTTTGGTTTGTGTTTGGCGGTATCGGTAGCTACTGCTGCCCCCTTCCGTGGGCGTGTGGTAGATGCCCAAACGGGCGAACCTCTCGAGTCGGCGCAAGTCTTCCTTCCAGATCTTAATATTGGCACGCTCTCCAATCGGAAGGGAGAGTTTGCTATTAGTGGGAAGGTAACGGGAACACATCGTTTCATGGTAACCTATGTGGGCTATGAAACCCTTAATGTGAACCTACATTTCCCCATAGATACCCTTTATACCGTTCGCTTGCATGCCACCTCGCTCGCTTTAGACGATGTGGTGGTAACCGCTCGTGCAGTACAAAAGAGCGGTACGGCATTGCAAATCAACCAAGCTGCACTGGAACACACACAGCCCTCCTCGTTAGCCGATGTGCTACAGTTCCTCCCGGGGCAACTCTCAACAGATGGTCGTCTGGACAATGTGAAACAGGTTGCCCTTCGTCAGGTGAGCAGCGACGACAATACGGCGCTTGGCGCAGCGGTGGTAGTAAATGGCGTGCCGATATCGAACAATGCGAACCTAAATACCCTCTCAGCCGACCAAAAGATTAGCGAGCGAAGTACGGTGAATGCGGGTATTGATCTGCGTATGCTCTCTACAGACCATTATGAACGCGTAGAACTTCTGCGAGGCATTGCCTCAGCGCGTTACGGCGATCTGAGTAGTGGCGCTTTTGTGCTACGTGCTAAACAAGGGGTAACTCCTTGGCAGGTGCGCGCAAAGGTTGATCCCCTTTCAGGGCTTGCCTACATAGGCAAAGGCGTACACCTTCCCGTGGGCACTCTGCATCTTGGCGGGGAATATACCTACGCCACCCCCGACGAGCGCGAGCAGTTGGAGCGTTATGCCCGCTATTCGGCACAGGCCAACTGGACGGCAAAAACGCATCTTGCTGCATTTCCCCTTTCATTAGGGCTGCGAGCCAATTATATAGGCACCCTCTGGACGGAGCGAACCGACCCCGATCTTACACTCCGCATCGAAAGCTATAACGCCTATTACTCTCGCTACCAGCTAAGCGGAGAGAGCGAGTGGTCTGTTGACAAACCTTGGCTTGCCTCTGTGCGACTCATTGCCTCGTACGACTATACGGAGGATGTGATACGACGTGTTAAAAACATGTCGGTACATGGAGGGCAAGGACTCCCCATGAGCAACAAGAGTGGTGAATACGAAGGGATATATCTTCCTTTCGAATATCTCACAACCTATAGTTTGGTGAATAAACCCTTGCAAGGGTACGGACTTCTGGAGTTGCGCGAACATTGGCAGTTTTGGAGTATGACGCATGCCATTAGTGTGGGTGCAGAAGTGCGCTTGGAGGGAAATATTGGCAAAGGCTATTCTTACGATTTACAACGTCCTCCAGCCCCAGGTTCGCCAACAAGCTCGCGTCCGCGCAAGTATAGCGATGTGCCTTTTTACATCCCCATCAGCGCATACGCCGAAGACAAGCTCTCGGCTTCTGGTTCATACGGTGAGCTTGAGCTCGTGGCAGGTGTTCGTGCTGGGTGGTTACGCGGCGCTACGGAAGGCTATACCGAATTGCGTGCAGCACAGCTCGATCCGCGCATCAATGGTTATTATGCTTTTCCACGCTTTACGTTAAGAGAATTGCCTATGCAGTTTGCACTTCGTTTGGGGTGGGGGAAGCAAACCAAATGGCCTACACTAGATCAGCTTGCACCTACCAAAGCCTATTTTGATATTCAGTCGTTGAACTACTATTCTTTGAACGAAGCGTGGCGTCTGCTTTGGCTTACCACTTTTATAGAAGATGCTCGCAACCTTGCTCTGCGCCCTTCGTCGTACGACAAGTGGGAAGCTGGTGCAGAATTGCAATTGAGTGAAGTGCGCGCAGAAGTTACCCTCTTCCACGAATCGATGCGCAATGGCTTTACCTACGCAACGCATTATTTGCCGTACGAATACAATGTTTACTCTGTACCTGGGACGCCCTCTGGTAAGCCGAAAATAGAAGATCTAGTGCCACAAAAGGAATATGCTCTGAAGTCGTTAGGAAAGCCTGCCAACAGCCTGAGTACGCTAAAACGAGGTATAGAATTCCGCATACAGTTGCCGAAATGGGAGCTTCTGGGCACTTCTGCCGATGTGTCGGGGGCATATTTTCATACCACTTACGATATCAGTGAACCCGAAGAGTATCGCCCTTCTATAAAACTGGAAGGGAAAGAGTATCCGTATGTGGGCATTTATGCTTGGAGCAATGGGCGACGCTATGAGCAACTGAGTTCTATGGCACGTTTCTATACTCATCTGCCGCAACTTCGTCTGCTCTTTACGACAATGGTACAGTGTGTTTGGTTCTCGCGCTCGCAATCTTTGCCCTTTGACGGACGCCCTCTGTACTATCGCGATCTGCATGGTAATGTAAACACCTTTACCGATGCGGATGCGAAAGACCCAAAGTTGATCTTCTTGGTGCGAGAGTTCAACAAAGAATATTTTGAACCTGACGTTACGCCGTTTGCGCTCTCAGTAAATCTGAAAGTGACAAAGGAAATTGGACAATATGTCCGTTTAGCCTTCTTTGCAAACAGACTCTGGTGCTATTTGCCCGACTATCGTGCTAAGTTTAATCGCTTGGTTACAAGGGACTATACTCCCTATTTTGGGGCAGAATTACGTATATCGTTATGAAAAGCAAAAGCATATTTTATCGAGGCGAACTCCTGCTTGTTGCTTTATTCGCTTTGTTATCGTTTCTGTATCTCGGCTGTCGGGAAGAGACTACCCTTGACGAGATAGACGTTGAAATTCGTTTAACGCCTCCCGAGGATGTAGATCCTCTGGATGTGAGCGATGTGTACGTAGTTCTAGAAAATGTTCGTACAGGGCATAGAGACAGCGCCCAGAGTGTTGCCTGCCAGCCCCTAACTTTTCGCATTACGAGTGGTAACTACAATATCCACGTTCATGGGAAAAAAGATGAAGGAAAAATGCTTGCTGTTTATGCAGGCGTAGCACTCCGAGTGGCATTTTCTAAATATGAGCGCTATACGGTGGCATTGGAGAAATCGTACGTTGCCAATCCTGACTGGGTAGAGGGGCGTATGGTCACTTCTATACAAGTTGAGCTTCCCGCGTTGTTGGCAGCTCTTTCGCCCGAGGGCATTGTAGTAAGTCTGAAGGAGGCGGTTACGCAGAAAGTAGCGTCTGCTGTAACGAATGCTAAGGGAATTGCCGAATTTGTTGTTCCTGAAGGAACTTATGTTGCCGATTGTTCAGGCGAATTGGTGAAGGGGCGCGAGGATACGCGCTACTATGGGCACAAGGAAGATATAGTGGTAGGGCATGAGAATTCGGTGCACCGTTTAGTGCTGCAAGCGTTGGGAGGAATAGGAGAAGGGGAAAGTGCCTATCAATTGTATGTGCGTCTTCCCGCGGCCTACAGCTCCTATTCGTTGGAAGGCGAAAAGCTCTATTTGCAAAAAATGGGGACTTCAACCATGTATGAGCTAACCTGCGATGCGTCGGGTAAGGCCTCGATAGCTTCGCTGCCGTATGGGTTCTATGCGCTACAGGGGCAGGTGAATGCGCATGCGCCCGACGGGATACGGATGTATGTGTGCCGAATCCCCTATACCGAGATCCGACACGCTGAAACGGGAGGAACACAGCCGCCTGTTGAGCCTAAAGTGGAGGTAGCACCGAGCTATCCGACGAGTGCGCTTGTCTTCAAAGAGATCTATTTTACTAAGAGTCGTTCTGCTGCTACAGGCGAAATGTACAACGAGGATGGCTACGTGGAGCTTTACAACAATTCGTCGCAACCCATTTATATTGACGGGGTCTCAATCTCGGAAACGTTTCAGGTCACTGCCTCGAAGAATGGTGTCTTTTTCTCCGAATATTTGGGTACGGACAATGTAATTCCAGGCTTTATTTTCACTTTCCCAGGTTCTGGGCGCGAACATCGGCTAGCCCCTGGGCAGTCGGTTATTATGGCAGAGAATGCTCTGAACCATCATGCCATAAACCCAGGGAGTCCTGTAGATCTTTCTACTGCCGACTTCGAGATGGTGGATAATGATTGGCACGACACCGATACCCCTGAAGTTCCGAACATGATAAACTATTTCACCTTCTCTAAGACAGTAACCGATTTCCATAATCGCGGTTGGAAAGGCTGGTTTATCATGAAGGCTGATAAACCGATGCCCGAATTTCTAGCAGAGCATATAGAGGACGCTGTTTACCCCAATGGTTCATCTGCGAAAATATACGTCATCCCGTCGCGCTACATACTAGATGGCGTTATATCCGCTCCCCCCTCTGGTCCTATGTGTCGTCCACTTCCTGTTCATGTAGATGCGGGCTATACGTATTGCAGTAAGAACAATATTGCCAAGACGATACGTAGGAAGGTGGCGCGTAAGGAAGGTAAGCGCTACATCTTGCAAGACACTAACAATTCTACCCTTGATTTTATTCCTGATTCTGACCCCTCGCCGCACGTGGTGGTAGAATAAAAGAAATGCCGATGAGCAGTTTCATCTCATACAGAATGTTCTTATGTAGCAGCGCGCCATGGCACGCTGCTATCGCAATAGTGCGCATTAAGCTACTGAGTCTCGTGCTATTATTGTTTTCTACTACTGTATTGGGAAAGACTGCGAATACTGAACAAGCCCATATAGCAGATACTATTCATATTCTCCCTAAAACAGGGCTTGCACTCTATCCCCTCTATGAAGGGTTGCACGATCGTCTTGCCGTTCGCTACGCTTATGCTGTGTGGCAAGGCAAAGAAGGAATTCGGTTGCCGCAATATGGTTTGAGCGAACAGCGCCATAGTTTGTATGCCACAGGTGCTACACGACAGCAGAAATGGGGTGCACACGGATATGCAGAATATGCTCACGGACAGCGTACGCAGGTGCGTAGTATTGCCATGGCGCAACCAGAGCGTTTTTACCCTTATATCGTGCTAGATACTTCAAAACGAGCGCTTACCCGCGAAGAGTACCAGCTTGGGGGAACACTTAGCTATGTATGGCACGACCTTGGTGTGGGAATTGGAGGGAGTTTTGCGGGTACGACACAGTTTGGTAAAAAAGATCCGCGACCACTTGCACGCGTTGGCGATTTTTCAACCCTTCTCGCACTAAGTTACCGACTGTCGCACTATGTACTTGCTGCACAAGGAGACTATAGCTATTACTCCGAATCGTTCGCTCAAACGAACAAGAAAGAGGATAGACAGGACTATGTCTATTACCACCTAGGGCTTGGGCTCTATGACCACGAGCTGAGCGTACAGAAACGTTCGGAGAGCGTGAAATATATTTTTGCAGAATACGCACTAACACTACAAGCAGCGCCACAGCAGCGTTACTTGCCTCTTGTACAAATTGCCTACAACCACAACAACGCCTTTGGTCGTACGAACCTTTACACGAAAATTGCGGAGACGGAGGAAGACAAGCTACAGGCAAAACTCTTTTTCCCTTTTATATTCTCCGCACAACGCCTAGAGGTAGGCGTGCATGTTGACTATGCGCAGCGTACTGGCTATGAGATAGATTATTACACGCATCAAGTCAATACTTCGCCTAATATCACCGAAGAACGAGAATACCACCGAGTAGCCGCTTGGAAGGGTATACAGAGCTACTACAAGGCGCTTTTTACCTATCGTTATGCTATGCCTTCGGCTTTGCTTCATCTTGGCTACGAAGGAGGACTAGCATCGTTGCAAACAAGGCACGGTCAGTATTACTTCGAGCAACGAAGGAGTGTACAAAATCTTTTCACCACTTTTCAGCGGTATTATGCCCATTATGACTGGTTATTCTGTCTACAAGGATTATTGACACAACCTGTGCGAAATCGCGTTTTATGGGTACGAGAGGCGCGATTCTTTGCGCAATTACAGAATAGCATAGAACGCTACTACAACGAACCCCATTATGGCTTGCAAGCGACCTTCGAGGGTGGCTATCGTATTACGCCCGCGCAACGTATAGCATTTGCGTTCACGGGCGGTCTCGAACGAATTGGGGGCAGTTCAGAGCCTGCATGGTTATGGGAGCTTGCCCTACGCTACGGATTTTTGAATAAGAGATAACAAATTCTTAAAACCATGAATAGATTTTTCCTCGGGGCGTTTGTCCCACTGCTTTTCATGTTGACGCAGCTTTTTGCCGCGCCCACACAACCGCCAAAGCTGGCACAGGCGCATCTTACCGTATCGGCACAGGGCGGTATACGCAACCCCATGCGCGAGAAGCCAGAGGGGGTAATACCAGTAGGTAACGACAAGTTCTTTTACTATGGAACTTGGGAAAATGATGCCACAAATAACGAATTGAAGTTTGGCACAAGCGCGAAGACAATGCAAGGATATGCAGGTGGACGCACGAAAGTGATGGGGCAGGGAATTGAGGCGACAACAGGTGCTTCCAATGCTTATTTCGTATTGGCTGATGGAGAAGGGAACGTGATATGGGCATTTTCTAGTGATGACGGTGAGTTTGATGATTTAGTTGCAACAGCTTCAGAGCATAGTATTTATGTTGCAGCGGCAATAAAACCTGTGTGGCGTGCCGAGCATCGTGGCAACGATAAGCAGCTGGCTTCATTTGCAACAAGAGGAAAGAACAAAATCGTAGAGAATTTTGCCATAGCGACTGACATCAAAGATTTTGTAGCTCCCGAATATGTTTATATCCTTGAGTTAGATCTGTCGGGCGGTATTACCCGTTTCTTCAAGCCAATAGAAGATGCACATCCTGAAATTTCGGGCGATTATTCTTGGTTCTTCTTACGGCATTTGCTGTATGAAAACCATGCCCTGATCTTGGATGGGAAAATTCCGTCACAGAGAAAAATAAAGGATAATGAAATGATGACCTATGGAATCAAATACGACAAGTTAAATCCTAAGGTCATTGAAGGTGAAATAAGAGGTAAACAGCTTCTAGTTTCTTTGGATGTCTCAATGTCTGAACCTCAAGTTTCAACGGTTGCTTATGTGAAAGATCAAGAAAAAATAACGCACTATGCGATAGATGCCATGCATCTAACATACGACGCGATCTATTTTGCTATGACATGTTCTAATGGGAAATCTAATGGGAAAGCAAATCCATTAACAGAAGATGCAGTTTTCTTAGATAAAAAGATCGAGTCTGCGGGACAAGTGGGAGGCTATTATCTGGTAAAAACAGACAAAAAACTTCAAAAGGTTCTGTGGGTAAAACATCTGCCAGAAGGAGTAAATGTGCAGAGTATAGCGTCGTTTGGTGACGAACTTTATGTGTCGGGGGCTTATTCTAAAACGACTACATGGGGAACAACACAGTTGCTAAATACTCTCTCTGGTGCAGACAATCAGGCTTTTTGGGGTACAGTGAATACGACAGATGGCTCACTAGGTGGTGCTCAGTTTGTACAAGCAGGGTACGCTGAAGGAGACGGTATAGCAGTTACACAAGATCATGTCTATTGGCAGTTCGTACACATAATAAGAAGCGAACCCAATGATTACACAGGTGATCAAGAGATGCACAGAGAATTGCTTTTTGGAGATGGGACGCAATATGCTACGCGAGATGATTTGGCGGATGAGGACGAGTCGTGGGTGTGGCAAATAGGGCTGACCTGTTACGATCGTAAGACGAAAAGCCTGCTAGCATTTAGCGATGCTTATGTCTCGCCTACTTATTTGACAACGCCTACTGGCTCGCCAACTCAAGTTGGCGCAGGAGGTCCTGTGCTTACACAAGATTGGCGCTATTTATCCAGTGTAGTGCAATCGGGATCTGGATTGTCATCGTTCCTCTCAGGGATAAAAATTTTCGATACTGCTTTCCCAACCCTCAAGGCAGAAGGTTATGGCAATTTCTGTGCATTCTATGGAACACTACAACTTTCCGAATCCAAGTTGAAACTAACAGTAAAAGCCTCTACTGAAGGGTTGATAAAAGTTTCGTACTACGAGGGTACTGCAACGGTTTCCAAAACTACAGAGCATGGCGATCTGCAAATTAACCTTGAGCGTAACGCCGACTTTACAATGGACGTAACGCCAAACAATGCTGCAAGAAGTCACCGCTACAAGTTCGATCCTGCAAAGATTGGGACAACGTCCGCTGGCGCTACTTTCAAGTTGCTGGCTGATGCAACGATGGAGGTTGTATTCTTCGATCCGCTCTCTCTAACAATTGAAGAGAAAGGAAAAGAGGATGGTTTATACTACCACTTGTACCACAACGGGAAGTCTATAATAGGAACGCCATCTGGAGTTCAGCTTATGGCAGAAGATCTGCTCAGACTCGATATTGTTGCATTGGGCTACACAGTACATATTGATGCAGAGGGCGCTACGTTGGTAGAAGGTACAACCTACAAAGTAACTGGCGATGCGAATGTGAAGTTTACTATCACCTATACAAAAGATGCATCGCAGTGGCGTACCATCACCTATACTAAGGAGTTACAACCGAAAGGGACGTTGGTCGTTAAAGTTCGCGGAGTGGGTGTAGAATCTGGTACGAGTATACCGCTAGGAACGAGTGTAGAATGTATGCTTCTGGGAGTTCCACTAGGTTATCAACCCACAATGAACGTAACAGGGCTTACTAAAGTCAGTGAGAGACAACAAGCGAATAACTGGGGACCTATCTACTTCTACGATTATAAGATAACTGACAATGCTACTGTGAGTGTTACGCTCGAAAAAGATGAAACACAATGGCATACAATAGCTTTTGATGCTTCGGGTACTGCTACAAACGGCAAGCCTTATACCCTAAACGTGGATGCGTTGGGGTATGAAACCGTAAGTCCAGTAGCACCAAACGAAAAGCTCCCTAAGGACTCTTATTTTGCTTGTCATTTCACGACCGAGGGCGGGGCGTGTCCTACGCTGACAGTTACAGGGGCAAGACAACTTACAGGCAGCGATTGGGATAAATATGGAGCGTTTGTTTACATGGTGGAAGGCGATGTACAGATCTCTGTGGTTAGCTGGGAGGAAAAGCAGCTCCCTGTCAGCATAGAGGTAACTCCTAAAAAGTCCGAGCTGGGTAGTGTGGAAATGACTTACCAGAAAGATGGCGCTACAGTACAGGTAAAAAATGGCGATCAAATCGCATGGGGGACAGTTTGTAAAATCATAGTACATCTGAACCCCGGGTGTGAAATCAACAAAATTAGTGGCGGTCTTCGTCTAAAGGGTTTAGCCTCTTTGGGGAATGATGAGTATAAAGTAGAGGGCGCAGATGAAGTTTCGGTAAGTGTGGCTCTTATGTATGTGAATTATAGCTTCAGCGTTGTAGACCACGAAGGTATTACCATTACAGCTGAAAAACTGAACAAACAGGGTGGTAAGAAACCCATAACTGCGACAACTAAGCTCCACTATGGCGACAAAGTGGTTTTAACCGTTACGAATGCCGATGAGCCAAATCAATGGGTGAAGGCTCTTAAGCTTATGGGGTTGGAAAAAGTAGAGGGCGAAAAAAATACCTATACCGTGAATGGCAATGCGGTAGTAGAGGCAGAGGTGGTAAAATTGTTACCTCTTACACTTAAACCCAGTGCCAATGCGAAGTATTCGGTAACCTATCTGGAGAAGGCGGAAGAGAAGCGTGTTGCCATAGAGGGTGAAGAACTCAATGTAAAAGCCGATGAAAAGACGCAAGTCGCGATAAAAATAACAGAGGTTGCTGCTAAGCATGCCCTTCAAGGCGTGAAACCCTTAACGGCGACGCCGTCTGCTTCCGATCCGATGCTTTATACGTTCGAATTAACAGAAGCAGTAGCTGTTGAGGTGCTCACCGAAGCTCTCGAATATGTTGAGCTTTCTGTAAAGTGCGGCGAAAATGGTAAGCTTCAAGTAGCTTATACCGAGAAACATGCTGCACAAGTGGGCGAAAAGAGTGAGGAAGTGGAAGGCGAAAAGAAGTTTACTCTTGAAAAGGGTACTACGGTAAAATTGAAAGCGCTGCCCAATGAGCATTTCCGTCTGTCTACGTTTAGTGTGGGGGCAAATACTTCGTTCCCACAAGAAGGTAGTGTAGTACTAAATGAAACAGCGCAGGTAGTAGTAGCCTTCGAGGCGGTTACTTATCCTATAACAGCAATTACGCATCGTGGTAAAGGGACGTTGACGCTTACTACTTTGGAACGGAAAGAGAATATAGACCTCAAGCAAGGTGATTTGGTTTACGAGGGCGAGAAGCTTAAGCTTTTGTATAAGGCGGATGCTGCTTTTGAAGCAAAGCCTGAAACATTGAAGGTTGAGGGACTCAAGCAGGAAGGCGATGCGTATGTGGTAACAGGAGCTGTTACGGTAAGCATGGATTTTGTGCCAGTTACCGCACCTGGTGTCGTAGAAGACGCTTTGTTGGCAGAGGTTGTGGTAGCACCCAATCCGTTTACCACGCAATTGCGCTTGGTATGCAATGGTACAATAGGACGTTACGATTTACTCAATGCGCAGGGTGTAGTAGTGAGTAGTGGCAACCTGACGGAGGGTGAGGTGACAATAGAAACCACCGATCTTACTTCAGGTCTCTACCTCTTGCGTCTCACAGTCGAGAATGGTGCTGTGAAGACAATAACAGTCGTAAAAGACAGATAATGAGGTCCGTAGGGGCGAGGCGCGAATAAAGGTCAATTAAGCGAACGGGCACTTCACTTCGGGTTGTGTCCGTTTTTTGATTGGTTTTCGCCCAACGTTTTTGGGATGCTGTGTGTTGCCCTTACAGGGCGCAGATGGATGGGACTTGAGCACCCAAGGCGTCGCCTTGGGCTAGATTGTGCTGCACTTTCAGTGCGAAAAACATGATTCCATAGCTAGACGCAACGATACATAATAACGTGTTGATTAGCAGATTGTAATGATGTGGTATGCCTCGCACATCACGTTACGCCGCCCCCCCTGTAGCGTCGTACCTTGGTACGAATCGATAAGATAAACGAAGATCGCCAATGATCTGCACTCCAAAGTTGGATAACTTTTTGGGGTCACTTCACATTGTGAGGTGTTTGTTTTTGTATAAGAAATTGTAAAAGCTCGAAAAGGGGCAATAAAGCCGAACTAAACTCGCTCGGGGTGTCGTTTATAACGCAACGCCCACCATACGGTTATCAGCAAGAAGAAAAGTCCGTAAATCGTGAATATACTGTGTCCGAGGATGCTGCTCAGTAGAAACAAATAGAGCACATGCCATGCGTGCCAGCGTTTGTATTTCAAGGCGATGATTAACAAAGAGCAAACGACTGAAAGTACCAAAAAGGCGACGGGTAATACGCCCCAGCGTCGAGCGCTTTCTACAACGCCTATTGGCGATTCTATGCTCTGATCTCCCAGTACGACAGCGTTCCAAGCAAGTAAAAGTGGCGACGATGCCGCATCTCCCTCAAGTTTGGCTCGTTCTGCATTCTCCAATTCTTTCCAGAGAGCCCAGTACAGCCATCCACGGTCTCGTAGCTTACTACTCGTAGCACCTCGTTCTATGGCCGCCACATCGGTAGGTTCTAGAAACGTGAGCCCTACAGAATCGCGTCGATGCCCATCGCTTGCAAGATACCTGCACAAAGCGTCGTACACGGTACGCCCTGGTGCATACTCCGTTGTCAGGGCTATGCCCGAATAGCGCGGCCACTCGCGTTCTATCTCTTCGCGGCACACATAAATATCGTGATAATATCCTTGTTGATAGGATCTTGTGGTGGTATCGTTTGTATACAGGCGGCCATTTGCCGTTGTAAGGTCGTAAGGTTGTTGCGGCTGATACTGTGGTGTATAGAAATCGTCTATGAGGTGTGCTACAAACGAGACTCCGAAAAGAAAAGCGATAGTAAAAATAACCCACAGCGAGAGGCGAGTGATAATACTGCGGAAATAGGAGATGCCACGGTAAAGGTGCGGGAGGAGTAAAAATGGGAAAATAGCTAATAGAAACAGCGTATGTCCGAAATAAAAGAGCCCGACAAACATGGCAAGCCAGAGCAAGGTAAAAAACAAAACAGTGGCTAACGCGGTAAAACGAGAAAGGGAAAAGCGAAGACAAAGAAGGAGGAAGAGGCGAGGGGAGAAATACAGGTGCTTGCCAAAGAAGTAGAGTAGGAGATAGAGGATAAGCATCTCGGCTGGTAGCGTATCGAGCATAGACCAGATGCTGTTGTTCCATTCTGAATTGCGTAGCCCGAGCCACAGCGTGAGAATTGAGGCAATAAAAAGGCTATAGAGTATAGAATTCCGCTGATCGGCGTATGGCGTTCGGCTAAATGCGAGGCTTAGCAGTGGGCTGCCTATTACGAGAAACAGCCCGAGATGCGTAGCGGAAACATCTTTTACCGTAAGAAAAATAATGCCCGACAGGAGAAAAGGGAGCATGGGGAAAAGTAGCCGCCACCAATAATCGGAGATGGTGCGTTTGTCACCAGCAACGAGAAAAATGCCCCCCGTAAGGAGTGCAATGGCTACAAAAAAATAGGCGATGTACTGCGATATGGGATAAGCTATCGTAGCTGCGCACAACGCCGCTGAGGAGAGGGAGAGATGGGTACGATGAAGCGCAGGGGTATCTTGCGTCTCTACTGGTGTCTCTATTTCATTGTGAGGCATTTTACATTAAAAGCTATCGTGGAAGGCATCAGGATAAAACTCGAATTTGGTACCTGCCGCATTGGTGATTATAACTAAGAGGTCTAGCAATACGGGCTCTGTGCAGTGGTATGTCTCAACGTATGCTTGCGTGGCACTAAGTATCCGTTCAATTTGTGCGCGACGTACCAAATCTGAAATCTCGATGTACTGATCACTCCGACGTGTCTTTACTTCTATTACGTGAATTTCGCCGTGTTGTTTGGCTATAATATCGAGTTCGTAGTGTCTGAAACGCCAATTTCGTGCCACAATTTGCATCCCGAGGCTTTGCAGATACTGACATGCAAGCGTTTCCCCCTCGTTGCCTAAATATTTTTTCCAACTCATCAAATTTTTCTTTGGTGCTTACATTTCTCTTGCTAAGGTACGATGTGTTTGTAATAAAAGAGCTGCCCTCCGTTAGAAGGCAGCTCTCTGTTTCAATTCTGTGTAGAAGTAATAGAACTATTTCTTCTTCATACCTTCAGCAAAATAGCGGTAGAAGAGCGGTATGGTACGAATACCACGTAGGAATTGCTCTACGGGATAGTTCTCGTTGGGTGAATGAATAGCATCCGACTCCAGACCAAAGCCGAGGAGGATACTCTTTACGCCCAATTTCTTTTCAAAAGTGCTTACGATTGGGATACTTCCGCCGCTACGGAACGGTACGGGTCCTTTGCCGAGCGATTCGACAACCGCACGATGCGCCGCTTGATAGGCAACCGTATCGGTAGGCGATACATAGCCATAACCTCCGTGCAATACCTCTACTTCAACTTTTACCGATTTCGGAGCGAGACTCTGGAAATACTTTGTAAAGAGTTCGCCGATCTTTTTCCAATCCTGATTGGGCACGAGACGCATACTAATCTTTGCGTGCGCTTTAGCACCAATTACCGTTTTTGCCCCTTCGCCCGTGTAACCGCCCCAAATACCATTTACATCGAGTGTAGGGCGAATACCTGTGCGCTCCATGGTAGTGTAGCCAGCTTCACCCTGTACATCATCAATTTCGAGTGATTTCTTGTATGCTTCAAGATCAAATGGCGCTTTAGCCATAGCCTCGCGGTCGGCTTTCGAGATCTCGAGTACGTCATCATAGAAGCCTGGAATGGTAATGTGTCCGTTGTCGTCTATGAGCTGGCTGATCATCTTAGCCAAAACGTTGATAGGATTTGCCACAGCTCCGCCATATAGACCCGAATGCAGATCGCGGCACGGACCAGTTACAGTAACCTCTACGTAGCATAGCCCACGTAATCCTGCTGTTATCGAAGGCGTATCGGCTGACAGCATGGAGGTATCGGCGATTAGGATAACATCCGATTTTACGAGTTCCTTGTGCGTATCAAGCCACTTGTTCAGACTCTCAGAACCTATCTCCTCCTCTCCTTCAATCATAAATTTCACGTTGCAAGGCAGGGTGTTGGTACGAACCATCAGCTCAAAAGCCTTAGCATGCATGAAAGCCTGCCCCTTGTCGTCGTCTGCGCCGCGACACCAGATTTTACCATCCTTGATGACGGGTTCAAACGGGTTCGTATTCCATTCGTTAACGGGATCTACGGGCATCACATCGTAGTGTCCATAGACCAATACGGTCGGGAGGTTAGGGTCTATAATTTTCTCTCCGTATACAATGGGGTTGCCATCAGAGGGCATTACTTCGGCCTTGTCGCCACCCGCTTTTAATATTGCATCGCGCCAATATTCTGCCGCACGCACCATGTCGGCTTTATGTGCACTCTCTGAACTAATAGACGGTATGCGCAACAAACCGAAGAGTTCTTCCAAAAAGCGCTTCTCGTTCTCGGCAACGTACTTTTTTATCGTCTCCATGATGAATCTATGTTCTAAGTATTATTGACAAATATACTCATTTCAAATAAGAGGAGAGAATCGTGTTTTTACTTATCTAAACGGGGAAAAACATACCTGCTCAAGGAGAATTACAGGAAATAATTACGCAGAGAGCAATTCGTAAAATTCTTGCAGGCGCGGAGAGTTTTCATGCAAGCGTGGGCATAACTTTGCTCTGATAAGACACTATATGTCTATTGTTGTCCGGTAAAAACGGGATATCGTATTTTTAGAGCACACAACCCCTGAT
>CAJPTC010000035.1 GCA_905373475.1 Bacteroidia bacterium
GTGTGCGTAGCGCACGTATTGTGATTATTCTCTATATCTATTCTGCGGGCGAGGCACGCCTCGCCCGTTAAATACGCCTTTGGCGTATATTCGGTTAATGCTTTATTCACGTCGTATCATGAAATAATCGCACACAATGCGAATATACGCGTCATAAGACGGCGGGCGAGGCACGCCTCGCCCCGTTAAATACGCCTTTGGCGTATTCTATAAAATGATCATACCACCGCCTACCTCCTACCCCAATGCCTCTCCTAACTTGCCCCGAAGGGCGCGAAAACCTGCTCTTCAAATCGGAAAACCGAAACGAAAATGGAAACTGGAAAAAGGAGGATTAAAGAAATTTAGGAATAGCTAATCTAAACACCACGCCTAGGCATTACGGGTGCTCCTTGGTTGCTGTGAAGAGCGTATAAATTTAGGGAAAGATTACTAATGCACAAACCTGCACGAAAACCCAGAGAAATATTTACGATTCTCTGAAGAGCAGGTAAACTGGTGCGCTCTTTTTATATCTAAAGAGCAGGTAACTAGCAACTTGTAAGACTCAAGCAAAATAGCAGTCCTGCCAATTATCGGCATTCTTACACAACGAAGCTTCTGGTGTTCTAAAACAAACCTACACGAAGCCTCACATGATATGATACAAAGGTAGTGAAAAAGTTTTCGCACCCTAAGCATACCATAACTAGCAATATGCGCATTTACGGGCATAGCTCATTTTACAACAAAGAAATTGAGAATCAATATTTTACGTACAACAGGGTATTGTGTTATACAATCGTGCCGAGAAAGTTTTGGCACGCGCATTGTGCGATATTCATATCGAAACATAAAATTTTATTTCGCGAGCATGGTTAGGGCTGTCTTTTTTTTATTGAATTTGCCCCGCATTAGCACCTAACGATGGTGTTCAACCCTTCAGAATGCGTTAATCTGTATTTTTGCACTGCCGAAAGGATGCTTGCAAACCATAGAATATGACAACAAAACACAAACGCCCCGCACGCAAGAAGTGGCTACTCTTTGCTCTACTTACTGCAATTGTTCTATTCGCAGCAGGCGGCGTTTTCATTTACAAATTCTACGACATCTACTTCCGAAGTAGTACCGATTTTGAAGAAAAGGAACGCTTGCTTTGCATACCGCCCAATTCCTCTTTTGACCAAGTTGCAACGCTCTTGGAACGCGAAAATATGATTTCTGACGTGCATTTGTTACGCGCTTTTGCCAAACTGAAGGGCTACGATACGAAGACTTATTCAGGACGTTATACCATTTCGCGAGGCATGTCGCTCCGTAGCCTTATGGTGCGCCTCGTGTCGCGTCAGCAAACCCCAGTCCAACTGGTAGTACCGAGTGTGCGTACACCGCAAGAATTGGCAGGACGTATAGCGAAACAACTCGCTCTGGATTCTGCCGAACTTATCGGCTATCTCTCCGATGCCCGTACAGCACAACAATACAATTTCACCCTCGAAGAGTTTCCCGCGATGTTCGTCCCCAACACCTACGAAGTTTATTGGGATACGACCCCCGAAAAGCTCCTAGCACGACTCAACAAAGAGTATGCGCACTTTTGGAATACAAAACGTAGTGCACAGGCTGAAAAAGTCGGACTTTCCAAGATCGAAGTGGCAACCTTGGCATCCATTATACAGGAAGAGGTTTTGCACGAGGCTGAATTACCCAAAATCGCCCGAGTGTATCTCAACCGGCTGCACATCGGTATGCCTTTACAAGCTTGCCCAACGGCGAAGTTCGCCGCAGGCGATATGACTATTTCGCGCGTTCTACAGGTGCATACACAAATCGAGTCGCCATACAATACCTACAAACACAAAGGTTTGCCTCCTGGACCAATACGTTACCCAAGCATAGTAGCTCTTAATGCCGTACTTCAGCCCGACGATAACGATTATTTGTTTTTTTGCGCCAAGGCCGATTTTAGTGGCTACCACAATTTCTCGCGTACGGGGGCGCAGCACGCACAGTATGCCCGAGAGTATCAGCGAGAGCTGAATAGAAGAGGAATTAAATAGCCTGAATTCGGGACTTCTGAAGCCGCAGCAAGAATGAAATTGAAAAAGTTACGCGCATTGCCTACCTCTTTCGAGTTCGCTTTGCTTTATCGTCTGGCAATAGCCTATTTTTTCTTTGGGCTAACCCGTCTACTTTTTTACCTCTTTAACTACGAACATTTTGCAGACATGACTGTCGCCCAAGTCCTTCGTGCATGGGGAGGCGGTCTTCGTTTTGATACGGCAGCAGTGCTCTACCTCAATCTTCTATTTATCATCCTTAGCATTCTTCCTTTTCGTTTTCGTAAACATAAGTATTATCAGCGCGCTCTCAATCTGAGCTTCTACATCCCGAATACGTTGGGTATTATGGCAGGCTTGGCAGATTGTGTCTATTTCCCGAATACATTGCGCCGTACAACCTCTTCCGTTTTTAGAGAATTCGCCAACGAACAGAGCTCATTTTTCTTTCATCTTCTCCTCGAATATTGGTACATCGTACTGCTTGCTATTCTTTCCGTGCTCTTGCTGGTTTTTCTCTACCGACGTGTGCGCCCAGTTCGTTTCATTGGCGAACAACAGCGCTATTATCTCTACTATCCGTTACAGTTGGTTATTGCTTTTCTTTTTGTCATATATGCTGCATGGGGATTACGCGGAGGGAGTTTTGCAAAAAACTGGCGTCCACTCGGGATGAGCTATGCTAACGTCTCCGTGGATAAGATTGAACACAGATCACTAGTACTTAACACGCCCTATTGCATTATCCGAACCATCGGGAAACAGGAACTCCCCGAAAAGCACTTCTTTGCTACAGACCAAGAGCTTTTGCAATATTTCAACCCCGTACACAACCTAGCAGCCGACTCCACTGCTTATTTTGGCAAGTTGCGCGGACGTAACGTAGTTGTAATTATCATAGAGAGTTTTGCTCGGCAGTATATCGGCTGTCTGAACAAAGACCTTCCCAACTACAAAGGCTATACACCCTGTTTTGATTCGCTTGCCGCGCAGGGCTACTGTTTCAAGCAAGCGTTTGCCAACGGACGTAAAAGCATAGATGCCATGCCGTCTGTACTTGCCTCTATTCCACCGCTACATGGGCACTTTGTTACGTCGCACTATTCAGGCAATAGAATAAACGGACTCGCCTCTTGTTTGAGGGAAATGGGCTATTCATCCGCATTTTTTCATGGGGCGCCTAATGGCTCTATGGGGTTCGATGCTTTTGTGAAGCAGGCGGGCTACGAACACTACTTTGGCAAAACCGAGTATAACAACGATGCCGACTACGACGGCGTTTGGGGAATATGGGATGAACCCTTCCTACAGCGTATGTTGCACGAGCTTTCGCAAATGCAACAGCCTTTCTTGGGGACGGTTTTTACGCTTTCTAGTCACGATCCCTTTCAAGTTCCCAAGGAGTACGAAGGCGTTTTCCCTGACGAAGGAGAACCACTCGTACATTGCATAGGTTACACCGACCACGCACTCGGAAAATTCTTTCAAGAGGCTGCACGCCAACCGTGGTTTAAGAATACCCTCTTCCTTATTACCGCAGACCATGCCAATGGGGCACTACGACCTGAGTACAGAACTTCGGTTTTAGGCTTTGCGACCCCGATGTTGCTCTATGCACCTAACTCCGATCTTCGCGGATTTAATGATTCCACTACCGTACAACAGGCGGATGTACTACCTACCCTCCTTTCATTGTTGGGCTATCCACAGAGCATTGTGGCATTTGGTAACAACATGTTTAGTACTCAGTCTCCGCATTTTGCGGTGTGCGATTTCGATGGTACTTATCAGCTCATTGAAGAAGGCTTTGTACTCCAGCACGATGGCGAACATCCCACGGCGCTATTTAATTACGTGAAAGACAATGAGCTTTCCCACAATTTGTTAGACTCATTGCCTAACCGAGCCTCACGAATGACGCACCGCCTAGAAGCGCTCTTACAAACCTACAACGCCCGTATGCGAGCCAACAATCTGCTGGTGGAGGGCGAGAAATAGTAAATCTTGGAACAGTACCCTAGCGCCTGCACAAACCTATGTGCATCAACTTGTAGGGCGGCTATTGCAGCTCGCCTGTAGAGGGAAGTGAAACGAACTCAGCCTACGCAAAACTCGCTACCTTTACGAACCTAAAAATAAAAAAGATGAAGTTTTCTACTAAAAAAGAGGATAAAAAATCACTCGCCGTTCTACACGATCTATTGGCAGCCACCGGCGTTGCGGGATACGAAGATGAGGTAAGAGAGAAATTGGCGAACCACATTCGCCCCTATGTTGATGAGATAACAACCGATACCTTCGGCAACCTCATTGCCCATAAAAAGGGGAATGGGGTAAAGGTCATGTTTGCAGCACACCTCGATGAGGTTGGACTGATGATTACCTACATTGATGCCGATGGCTTTCTCTTTTTTCAGCCTGTCGGTGGGGTAGATGCAACCCTGCTCCCAGGGCAAAGGGTCTGCATACATCATGGTTCAGAGCTTGTTGTAGGAGTGATTGGCAAAAAAGCAATACACTTGCTTTCAGCCGACGAACGTGGGAAAACGAACGTCAAGCCCGAAGACCTCTGGATAGACATAGGTGCTACTTCCCGCGAAGAAGCAGAGCAACGTGTTGAGGTCGGAGACTATATTACCTATTCTACCGTTCCGCAAATGCTAACGGAAGACGTCGTATTGTCTAAATCGTTAGATGACCGAGCGGGTGTCTTTGCGCTCTACGAAATTGCGAGACTCCTTGCCGACAAAAAACTCTCTTGCGATCTCTACCTAGTAGCCTCGGTTCAGGAGGAAATTGGCTGCCGTGGTGTACGCACTGCCGCTTTTGCGCTTCAGCCTGAAATTGGTATTGCGATTGATGTCACGCATGCAACAGATTACCCTACCGTATCGCCTAAAAAGAGCGGAAATATTGAACTCGGGAAGGGCGTAGTAATAGCGAAAGGGCCAAATATAGACCGAGGGCTTTGTGAACAACTCAAGCAAGCGGCCAAAAATGCAGAACTGAATTATCTACTGGAGGCAATTCCGCATCCTACGGGAACCGATGCTAACCTGATGCAAGTTACGGCAGAGGGGATACGAACCGCATTACTTAGTATTCCGTGCCGTTACATGCACACAGCGAATGAAGTCGTCTCGGTAAAGGATATTCAGGCAACCGCATTACTTGCTGCGCAGTTTGTGAAAGAGCTCTAGCCACTACGAAGAAGTAGGTATTTTCTGCAACCATCGTGCAAGATAGGAGAGAATTCTTACTTTTGCAGCGTGAGTATTAGGAAATCACAAAAATAATAGAGAGATGAAGAAAGGTTTATTCTTGAGCTTGTTGCTCATTGGGTTTGCAACGCTCCTACTCAGTTGTAACTCCTCTTTAACCAGCGCCGATATAGACAAGACGCTTGATGCTTTGGAACAAACGGTGCAGGAAAGTGAAAATTTGAGCAAGGAAGTCAGCGCAGGGGATTTCACAGCGCTTACCAAGTTGCCAGATATTGCCATCAAATTCCAAGAACAGCTAAGCAAGCTACAGGGAGCTGAAAGCTCCATGACGCCAGAACAGAAAGAACGTATGGCAGAGCTTGTCAAGCGCTTCAATCTTGAAGATCAAGAAGAAGAGAATGCGACGGAAGTAGAAGATAACAGTGAGCCTGAATCTGAAACAACGGGAGAAGCACCTGAAGAAGAACAACAATAGCCGTATTTCTTCTAGAAAGATATCGAAAAGCCCAGTCTTACGGACTGGGCTTTTTTTGTAAATGTCTTACACCTCATCTGTTCTCTTGTAGTACTATCTGCTTCTTTTTCAATGCTTCTTTTCTAAAAATACGCTGCAAACGTTTCGATAAGATGTCTTTTTCACAAGCACCCCCTTTGTATAATCATTCAAAATAAACATTACTTTTGTGCGTCTGAACCGTACTAATTGACGAAGACGCGCTATGAATAGCCTGAAAAAAGTCCTGATCGCTTCGACACTGGGCGAACCGCAGCGGATGTATCCAATGATCCGATGGTCTATACTCGAAGCTCTCTTTAAGGGAACGCCCGTAACAACGCTCCTCTTTGCGGTATTGATTCTTCTCATGCCTCTCGTTGATCCCGCTACCTCGCTACAGTGGTGGCAAGTTATTGCTGTTGAAGTCTCGTTCCTAGTTGGAATGTTGCTATTCTTCCTCATTTCGCTTCGGACTTACAACAAAACATTTAGCGATGGCTATCAAATCACCGCAGACGGGCGTATCCGACTCGCCAATCAGATGCGTCAACTCCCCATGGGTTTCTACAACAAACGTGACCCTGGTGAAATTGGCGAATATATGTCGAGCGATTACGGACAAGTAGAATTCCTCATCACACACTTCATCCCACAAGCTATTTCGGGATATTTTGTGCCGCTGATAACCCTAATCTTCTTCACCATTCTAAATTGGAAGATAGGTCTCCTTGCAACCAGCGTCATTGTTCTATCCTATCCTCTATTCTATGTTTCGGGGCAACTCGTCTCACATCTTGGCGCACGGCTTCAGACCGTGAAACGAAACACTTCGTCGCGAATGATAGAGTATATTCTAGGCATCAAGCTAATCAAAGCTTTCAATTTGGGTGGTACGGCGTTTACCCGTCTAGAGCATACTGTTAATGAGCTAAAACGCCAAAGTATACGAGTTGAATTATTGCCTGCTCCTACGCTATCGCTCGCGGGGCTTCTACTCAACATTGGCAGTGTACTGGTGGCGCTTGTTGGCTTTCTCCTCATGCAGCGAGGCGAAATTTCCATGCTCCTCTATATCATGTTCTTGCTCGGCAGTTTAGGACTTTATGCTCCGCTCCTCCAATCGTTTCAGTTCAATGCACTGATACAATTCCTCTCTCTAAGCTCTGACCGAATCTACGATCTCGTCCGTCTTCCCGTGCAAGAGCAAGGAACGATAGAAACTGTACCGACCACAGATCTGGAACTCTCGCATGTATCATTCAGCTACAACGAACAGGCAGTACTCAAGGAGGTAGATATGCACATACCTGCCAAGAGCTTTATTGCACTGGTAGGACCTTCAGGCTCGGGCAAGACTACGATAACCCGCCTCATTGCTCGTTTCTGGGATCCTGCTTCTGGGAAAATAACCCTCGGTGGTCGCGATCTGCGAGACTATACAATAGACGCACTGTTATCGCAAATTGCCGTCGTTTTCCAAGATGTTTACTTGTTTCACGACACGATAAAGAACAACCTCCTGATAGGGAAAGAAGATGCGACAGATGCCGAAATTGAAGCTGCGGCGCGCAAGGCACAATGTCATGATTTTATTATGAAACTCCCCAAAGGTTATGATACCGAGGTAGGAGAGGGAGGTAGTACTCTTTCGGGGGGCGAAAAACAACGCATCTCGATTGCAAGAGCCATCCTCAAGGAGGCATCGATCATACTTCTTGATGAGGCAACTGCTTCGCTCGACCCTGAAAATGAAATACATATCCAGGAGGCCATTAGCCAATTAGTAAAAGATAAAACGGTTATTGTTATAGCACACCGCTTGTGGACGGTACGTGAGGCCGACCAAATCTATGTATTAGATAAAGGGAGAGTAGTGCAGCACGGAAAACACGATGAGCTTCTAGCGCAGTCCGACGGGGTGTATCGCCATCTGTGGGATGAGCAACAGCGTATAAAAGGATGGAAATTCTAGAAGGAGAAGAAAAGACAATGGGAAAGCAAGAGAACAAGAGGAAAACTGGAATTCCGCGCCTTCTAGAAATTGCAGGACGCAAGAAATATTTCATTATCGGGTCGGGATTCTTTGGGGTACTCACCAGTCTGGTGCAGTTTATACCCTTTGTGGCAGCCTACAAAATATTAGAGGAACTGACCGCTCATGCTGCAACGCCCTCCATGGCGAACGAGGCCGAGGTATGGTACTGGTGTTGGGTTATGTTTTGGGCATTTATTGCAAGTATCGTCTTCAATTTCTGCTCCTTAGCCCTCTCGCATTTAGCAGCATTCAATATTCTATATGAGTTGCGCATACAACTCTCGCAAAAATTAGCCCGACTCCCTCTCGGCTACTTTACAAAGCATGCCACGGGGAAGATAAAGAAGATTATGACCGAAGACGTCGAACGCCTCGAAATCTTTATTGCACACAATTTGCCCGATACGGTTAGTGCCTTTCTTTTCCCAATTCTCTTATTTGTCTACATGCTTTGGGTAAATTGGATTTTAGCACTCTCGGTTTTTTTGGTAATCGTAATAGCAATCCTCTTTATGTCGCGCATGTACACGAGCGACCGTGTACGTAGCTATATGGAGGGCTGGATGCGCGTCACTGGACAAGTGAATGCCAGTCTTGTAGAGTATATACGCGGTATTCAGGTCATCAAAATCTTTACAAAATCTACAAAGGCATACCACCAATTAAACCGCGATGTGGCAGAGTTCCGCACCTATGCCACGGAAATGAATCGAAGCTATCAAGGCTCTTATGTCGGCTTTCATACCATACTCCTCAGTACTATTGTACTTGTGCTTCCTATAGGAGCATATATGCTCCTGCATGCCGACTCGTATGCTGCCCTCTTGCCACAAGTCCTTCTATTCCTTGTCTTTTCTGTCGGCATCTTTTTCCCTCTTCTCAAGGTCATCTGGATAGCCTCGCTTCTGAATCAAAACAGTATGGGAATTGCCGAAGTTGACGCGATTCTTTTTGAAAAGGAACTCGCAGAGCCCACAAATCCGAAAAGACCAACAGAGGCTACAATTTCGTTTGAGAATGTGACCTTTGCCTATGAAGAAAAAGAGGTTCTGAAAGAGATCTCATTCACAGCAGCCCCTGGTACGATTACAGCGCTTGTAGGACCGTCGGGAGCAGGGAAATCTACAATCGCAATGCTTACAGCGCGTTTTTGGGATATTGAAAACGGCAACATTAAGATAGGCGGTATTCCCCTTAAAGAGATTGCTACTGCCGATCTTATGAACCAAATTGCCTTCGTCTTTCAAGACAATCCCCTCTTCTTTGATACCATAGAAGAGAACATACGTATGGGCAATAAGACTGCTACTGCTGAGCAGGTTGGAGCTGCGGCAAAGGCCGCGCAATGTCACGATTTTATCATGGCACTTCCACAGGGTTACAAGACTTTGGTGGGCGAGGGCGGTACTTACCTCTCGGGTGGAGAACAGCAGCGCCTAGCGTTAGCTCGTGCTATTCTGAAGGACGCTCCCATCATTCTACTCGACGAGGCTACTGCTTTTGCCGATCCCGAGAATGAAGGTAAGATACTCGAAGCCTTCTCTCACCTAATACGAGGCAAAACGGTAATGGTAATTGCGCATCGTCTGAACACAGTGGTAAACGCAGACCAGATACTCTATATTGAAGACGGACGTATTGCAGAACGCGGACGTCATGAAGAGCTGCTGAGCATGAAAGGGAAATATGCAACTATGTGGGAAAAGTATGAACAAACCCTACATTGGGGCATACGGAAATAGCATTTTCCGTCAGAGATTCGTTTATTGCGACGGCGTGCCAAATGGTGCGCCGCTTTTTTTAGAATAGTGCTGTTCTTGGCTTAAGTTAGCCTTCTATAGGGAGGTTGTAGAAATTTTGTACAGCTCTCTATCTGACAACAATACACTACTTTTGAGAACAAGTTACGGTAAATATGAAACGGATAATTGGTTTATTGAGTGTTGCGTTCCTCATTACATTCTTGTTAGCGGGCTGCGACAATGGCAAACTCAATTTCTTCTCTTGGGAAGACGAAGTAACGCTAAAAAAAGAGGTGCACGAGCAGATTATGGCAGACTCACTCTCCTTTACGTTTCTTTCTGAAAAAAATTATCCTGAGGTCTATGCGCGCTTACGTTCCATCTGCGACAAACTTGCACGCACCACGAAAAATAGCTCAAAGACACCCTCTGTGTCATGGTCTATTTACGTATTGCACGATGACAACACGGTAAATGCTTTTAGTACTCCAGGTGGGGGAATCTATTTTTACACAGGCCTTTTGCGTTTTGTGAAAAACGAGGCCGAACTAGCGGGAATTATGGCACATGAAATGGCGCATGTATTGCGCCGCCATGTTACAAGTGCACTATCCAAGCAGTTAGGAATTTCGCTTTTCTTTGGGTTATTGAGTGGGATTAGCGATGCAGAAATGACTGGAGTATTTAGCGATGCCGCAGCAAACGCACTCGCTCTAAAATTTAGTCGCGACGACGAACGTGAAGCCGATCGATGTGCCGTAGCTTACTTAGCTAAAACAGACTACGACATTGGTGAATTTATTACATTTTTTCGTGACTTAGATCAGCAAGAACATGAAGAAATGCAAGGAGAGAACCCTGCAATGCACGATGTATTGGAGTTTTACAGCACGCATCCCAACCCAAAACATCGCATAGAAGAGATCAAGAAGGAATGGAAACGCCTAGGAAAATCTCATGGCAACACCTATACCGACGAATACCAAGCTTGGTTAGAAAAACTCCCTGAACCCGTTTCTATTGCAGAACAATATGAGACAGAGGTAATCTCTCTACCCTTGCAAGATATTTAGGAGAGATTATAGTCAGATCGAGGCGTTTTCAGAAGTGAAAAACGCAAGGCGCTAAGAACGAAGGAGAAGTATATGCTTATTGCAAGTTTCGTCTGTCGGGCGAAACGTAATGCTTTTTGCCTATCGGTAATTGGGTAGCTCGCTTTATGTGTAATTTGGTAAAATCGGTTTCTGTGTGTACTTTTGCACAGTTTTCTGTTGAGTGTAAAACATCTATAGAGTATGATAATTGTACAAGTGAAGGAAGGCGAATTGATTGACCGTCCATTAAAGCGCTTCAAGCGTAAGTTTGATCGTACAGGCACTATGCGCGAAATTCGTAGACGCACTGCCTACACGAAGCCTTCGGTTCGCCGCCGTGAGGAGATCTTGCATGCTCGCTATATACAGCAGATGCAAGATCAAGAGGCACAATAGTCGCCCTTCCTCCTCCTTGCTTGCACCCCGAAATCCCGCTCAAAGGTGCTAGTAATGCCGCAAAAGGAAGATTTGTGCGAGCGTTTTCTTGATCATCTGAAATTTGAAAGAAATTGCTCCGAGCATACCTTGCGCGCCTATGGAGGCGATATCCGAACTTTTTTTGAAACTTTAGGCTATAAACACGTCTCTTCGGAGGCGTGTTCTTCTATTGCTGTGGGCGATGTGCGCTCTTGGCTCTCGCAGATGGTGAAAACGGGCACTAGCGCACGTACACTAAATCGGCGAATGTCCTCTTTGGGCACGTTTTACCGCTATCTCCAACGAATTGGAAGCTGTAACACAAATCCTTTTCTCGTTGTGCCGCGCCCCAAAGCACCTAAATATCTGCCCGAATTCCTCTCTGAACCCGAGATGGTGCGTCTTTTGGCGCTCGAGAACTTTCCCAACGACTGGGAAGGAAGACGCGACCGCCTACTGCTTCTTATGCTATATACCATGGGAGTACGACGCAGCGAACTCATAGCGCTCAAGTGGCAGGATTTCAACTCCCGCGAGCATACTATGTTGGTTTTCGGAAAACGAAAGAAAGAGCGCCTTGTACCCCTTACCCTCGAGGTGGTTAAGCTCCTAGAAGCGTATCGCAGAGAGACTGCTAGTCGCTACAATTTGGAAATTCGCGCAGACTTTCCTATCTTAGTGGATAATAAAAACGTGGGTGTGACTGCTGCATTTGTATACTGGGTCGTCAATCGGTATATCCGAACCTATACAGAACACGAGGGCAAAGCAAGCCCTCATGTAATGCGTCATACTTTTGCCACGCATTTGCTCCAAAACGGCGCTGACATTGTGGCAATCAAAGACCTTTTAGGGCACGCTAGTTTATCTACTACACAAATCTATACGCATACCGACTTGGCTCTGCTCAAGGAAAGCTATGTCCGTTCACATCCACGAGGCTTGAGATTGTCGAATAATAACGCATCTTCCTCAGCGGAGGATAAAAAACAGGAATAGAGATGTCGGAAGATCAAGTACGTTACGAACTACACGGTGTAGAACTCACAGACAGACAACGCGAAAAAATGAGTCTGAAGCTCAACAAGCTCTTCAAGTTCGACGCGTCGGTAAGCACCGTAGATGTTAATATCCGTGGAATAGGCGAGCCAGCTCGCTCTGTCTCAGTTGAAATTCGCATGAACGCCAAAGGAGACTTCTTTGCCTCGAAAGAAAGTCCAACTTTTGAAGAAGCTCTAGACGGAGCACTCGAAGCGCTACATCGCCAACTCGAGAAACGTTCTGGAAAACGAATACAGAATCGTGGCGCAGAAGTAAACGAATAGCTTTATTTAGCCTCTCTTCTCCAACGCGCATTTTGTTATTCAAGAAATAGTATATAACTTTGCACGTTGTTAGCGTGAAAAGAGAGGGCTGCCGATGTAGCTCAGCTGGTTAGAGCGGCTGATTTGTAATCAGCAGGTCGTGGGTTCGAATCCCTCCATCGGCTCTTATTTTGTTGTTTGTTTTATAGTACGGGGAGATACCAAAGCGGTCAACTGGGGCAGACTGTAAATCTGTTGGCGATGCCTTCGTAGGTTCGAATCCTGCTCTCCCCACTGAAGTTTGGTTACCGACGGGTAGCAAGCGTTTGGTCTTTAGTGCGGTAGTAGCTCAGTCGGTAGAGCATCAGCCTTCCAAGCTGAGGGTCGCGGGTTCGAGTCTCGTCTGCCGCTCGACTAAAAGCCGATGTAGCTCAGGGGCAGAGCGCTTCCTTGGTAAGGAAGAGGTCATGAGTTCAATTCTCATCATCGGCTCGTGCATTATGGGGTTTGGTTGGTGGTGAGTGGTAAGTTATATAGGTAAACAGGCAAGGTAAATGGCAAAAGAAAAATTTGATAGATCCAAGCCTCACGTAAACATTGGTACGATCGGGCACGTGGATCATGGTAAGACGACTCTTACAGCTGCTATCACGAAAGTGTTGGCTGAAAAGGGGCTCTCCGAAGTGCGTTCGTTCGATTCTATCGATAATGCGCCTGAGGAAAAGGAACGTGGTATCACGATTAACACTTCGCACGTTGAGTATCAAACGGCAAAGCGTCACTATGCGCACGTAGACTGCCCAGGTCACGCTGACTATGTGAAGAACATGGTAACGGGTGCTGCGCAGATGGATGGTGCTATCATTGTAGTTGCGGCTACGGATGGTCCTATGCCTCAAACAAACGAGCATATCCTGCTAGCACGTCAGGTGAACGTTCCTCGTATTGTCGTATTTATGAACAAGTGCGACCAAGTGAACGACCCTGAAATGTTAGACTTGGTTGAAATGGAAATTCGCGAAAAGTTGAATTTCTACAACTTTGATGGCGACAACGCTCCTGTTATTCGCGGCTCTGCACTAGGCGCTCTTAACGGCGAACCACAATGGGTTGAAAAGGTGATGGAACTCATGGATGCTGTCGATGAGTACATCCCGATACCTCCACGTGAAAACGAAAAGCCGTTCCTGATGCCAGTGGAAGATGTATTCTCGATTACAGGTCGTGGTACAGTGGCTACAGGTCGTATTGAAACGGGAGTTGTGCATGTGAACGACGAACTTGAAATTGTCGGTCTCGGCGCAGAGAAGAAGAAGACCGTTTGTACGGGTGTTGAAATGTTCCGCAAGATTCTAGACGAAGGCGAAGCTGGCGATAACGTAGGTTTGTTGTTGCGCGGTATCGACAAAGACGAGATCAAGCGTGGTCAAGTATTGGCAAAACCAGGTACAATTACACCTCATACGAAGTTCAAGGCCGAAGTTTACGTCTTGAAAAAAGAAGAAGGTGGTCGTCACACGCCATTTAGCAACAAGTATCGCCCGCAGTTCTATCTACGTACTCTTGATGTAACGGGTGAAATTACGTTGCCAGAAGGTACTGAAATGGTAATGCCAGGTGACAACGTAACCATTACAGTAGAGCTGATCTACCCAGTGGCTATCAATAAGGGGTTGCGTTTCGCAATTCGTGAAGGTGGTCGTACGGTAGGTGCGGGGCAGGTTATCGAAATCTTGGAATAATACCCGAGGTTGTTTGAATGAAAATGAAGGCGCGTAGAGAAGATCGTCTGATCTTTCTCTGCCGCCTTTTTGAACGGGTGTAGCTCAGTTGGTAGAGCACTAGTCTCCAAAACTAGGTGTCGGGCGTTCGAGTCGCTCCTCCCGTGCCATATCGAGTGTTGAGATGAAATTATTGACATACTTTCGCGAAGTCTACGACGAAATGATCCATAAGGTCAGCTGGCCTACTTGGAAGGAACTCCAGTCAAGCGCTATGATAGTAATGATCGCTTCCCTATTGATTGCGGTGGTGATTTTTCTCATGGACTTCTCGTTTGAGCATGTGATGGATTGGATCTATCGTATGCTGTACTAATCTCTGACCCTGTAATATGAACTCGTCTGAACCGACTAAACCTAGTCTTGGTAAAGAGGGAAAGCTCGTCATGGGTTGGTATGTGCTCCGCGTGATCAGTGGTCACGAGAAGCGCGTATGTCAGTATTTAGAGAATGAGGTGGCTCGACTTCATTTCACAGATCTTGTGCCTCGTGTGTTAGTGCCAGTTGAGTATGTCGTCCAACAGCGGAACGGTAAGCGAGTCAAGAAGGAGAAGGTTCTCTATTCTGGCTATGTTTTCGTAGAAGCGCTTATGGAAAAGGAGGTCGTGCATTTGTTGCGCAATGCGCCAGATGTGCTTGGCTTCTTGACCATGGAACGCAGGAAAGAGGGCATGGAAGAAAAGCCCGCTGCATTGCAGGAAGCCGAAGTGAAACGGATGCTTCACAATGTAGATGAGATCGGAGAGGACGAAGTTGCCATTGTACCGTATAAGGTTGGCGATATCGTGAAGGTTATCGACGGTCCTTTCAACACGTGTAGCGGAACGGTTACCTCAGTTGACGAAGTAAGACACCGTTTACAGGTTGAGGTGCGAATTTTCGAGCGTCTCATGCCGTTGGAGCTGAGTTATAGTCAAGTGGACAAGGAAAAATAGAGATAATATAAAGAGTTATGGCGAAAGAAGTAGCAGGGTATTTGAAGCTACAGGTTCCTGGAGGAGCGGCGAAGCCAGCCCCCCCTATAGGTCCGGCTCTTGGGTCTCGTGGCGTAAATATTCAGGAGTTCTGCAAGCAGTTTAACGCACGTACGCAGGATCTTACAGGCAAGATCCTGCCAGTGGTCATTACGATTTACACCGACAAGTCGTTCGATTTTATCGTAAAGAAACCACCAGTAGCAGCTGCATTGAAGGATTTCTTGAAACTCAAATCGGGATCTGCGGCTCCCAATCGTACACGAGTAGGGACGTTGACGTGGGATCAGGTGCGCGAGATAGCTCAGGAAAAGTTGCCCGATCTTAATTGCTTTACCATAGAGTCTGCTATGCGCCTTGTGGCAGGAACGGCTCGTAGTATGGGGATTGTGGTTAAGGGCGAGTTTCCCTCATCAGAGAAAGGAGCGTAACGAATGCGAGTATCTAAAAAGCGCAAAGAGGCTTTGGCTATGGTCGATCTCAAGCGTGTCTATAGTCTAACGGAAGCTATTGAATTGGTCAAGAAAATGACCTACACAAAGTTTGATGCTTCTGTTGATATAGATATGCGTTTGGGAGTAGATCCGCGCAAGGCGAATGAGGCGATTCGTGGTGTTGTTTCGTTGCCACATGGTACGGGGAAATCGGTGCGTGTTTTAGCGCTCTGCTCTCCCGAACATGAACAAGAAGCGAAAGATGCAGGAGCTGACTACGCAGGGCTTGATGAGTTTATTGAGAAGATAAAGGGCGGCTGGCTCGAATTCGATGTGGTAATAGCTATGCCACAATTGATGGGAAAGGTCGGACAAATTGCTCGTATTCTCGGTCCGCGTGGTTTGATGCCTAATCCGAAAAGCGGAACGGTTACTCAAGAAATTGGTAAAGCAGTTGCTGAGGTTAAGAAGGGAAAGATAGATTTCCGTGTAGATAAATTTGGTGTGATGCACGTCTCTCTGGGGCGCGTATCTTTCAGCGTTGAACAGTTGGTAGACAATGCACGCGAATTCATTGCAACGGTAAATCGTCTTAAGCCTAATTCCTTGAAGGGAACTTATGTGCGTAGCATCTATCTGTCTAGCACGATGAGCCCTGGCGTAAATGTCGATGTGCAAGCATTGCGTGATACGACTCTCTAAACCTGAGGAGGATTGACGATGACAAGAGAAGAGAAGCGTGTGATTGTTGATGCTTTGAAAGAGCGTCTGACGCAGTATCCTCATTTCTATATTGTAGAAATGAAGGGCTTAAATGCGGGCGATACGTCTACATTGCGCCGCCAATGTTTTGAAAAGGGAGTGGAGTTGGTTTTAGTGAAAAACACTCTTTTCCGTATCGCATTGGAAGAAGTCAATAATACGTATGTGTCAGATCTGACACAGGTACTCAATGGTACCTCGTCGGTGTTCTTTTCCGCAGTAGGCAATATGCCTGCCCGTGTTATAAAGGATTTCCGTAATGACGAGCGTCCTTTGACCCTCAAGGCAGCATACGTAGAAGAGTCGTTGTATGTTGGCGATGGTCAACTTTCGACTTTGGCTACATTGAAGAGTCGCGAAGAGTTAATCGCTGATGTCGTTGCATTGCTACAGTCGCCTGCGCAGAACCTTATTTCTGCTTTGCAGTCGGGCAGCAACTTGATCAGTGGCGTGGTGAAAACGCTCGAATCGCGTTAATGTGTTTTTTGTGTTAGTGGTTTTATTTGTTGAATTGAGTTTAATAATCGAGTGAGATGGCCGATTTGAATAAATTAGCGGAAGAGTTGGTTAATTTGACAGTGAAGGATGCTGTAGAACTAGGCAAGATCCTTAAGGAACAATATGGTATTGAGCCAGCTGCGGCAGCTGTTGCAGTTGCTGCTCCTGCTGCTGGCGGTGCTGCTGCGGCAGAAGAAAAGAATTCCTTCGACGTGATCTTGAAATCGCCAGGTGGTGCTAAGCTTGCAATTGTTAAGTTGGTGAAGGATCTGACGGGACTAGGACTCAAGGAAGCTAAGGAATTGGTAGATGCCGCTCCAAAAGCTTTGAAGGAAGGCGTATCCAAGGAAGAAGCAGAATCTTTGAAGACGCAATTAGAAGAAGCTGGTGCTGAAGTTGAGTTGAAGTAGGGTCTGGGCTCTGAATGGTAGAAAGCCTGTTCAGGTCTTTCTTTACGAAGAATACACAGGGGTTTGCAATCGTTTTTTAGCGATTGCAAACCTTGTGTGGTTTGAAGATATTTTACAAGAAAAGTATTTGTAAATACACCAGATCCCTATGGCATCAGCACAAAATCAGAGAGTAAGTTTTGCGCGCGCAAGAGCGCAGTTTGAGTACCCCGACTTCTTGGAGGTGCAGGTCGAGAGTTTTAGAGCATTTTTCAGACTCTGGACTACCCCCGAAGAACGAAAGAATGAGGGACTCTATAAAGTCTTTGCCGAGACTTTTCCCATTAAAGACAGTCGGAACAGCTACACGCTCGAGTTCTTAGACTATTATATCGAGCCTTCCAGATATTCGATTGAGGAGTGCATTGAGCGGGGCGCTACCTACGGCGTCTCCTTAAAGGCAAAGCTCCGTCTAAGCTGTAACGACGAGTCGCACGTCGATTTTAAGGCGCTTACGCAAGATGTCTTTCTGGGGTCTATTCCAGATATGACGCCGCGCGGTACGTTTGTAATCAACGGCGCAGAGCGTGTCGTGGTCTCACAGCTACACAGATCCCCAGGCGTATTCTTTGCGCAGAGCGTGCATAACAATGGTACGAAATTATATTCGGCGCGTATCATTCCATTTAAGGGATCGTGGATTGAGTTTGCTACGGACATCAATAATGTGATGTACGCCTACATTGATCGGCGTAAGAAGATGCCCGTTACGACACTTCTCCGTGCAATCGGTTACAGCTCCGATAAAGATATTCTCGATATCTATGGTCTTGCCGAAGAGGTTAAAGTGAACGAAAAGAACATCGAGAAATATAAAGGGCGCGTTTTGGCGGGTAGGCTCTCTCAGGTTTGGAGAGAGGACTTTGTCGATGAGGATACGGGCGAATTAGTCATGATTGAGCGCTACGATCCGCTTCTTGAGCGCGGTGTTGTGCTTGATGATGATAATATTAAGATTATTCTCGAGAACGGTATTACCTCTCTTACGCTCCAGAGCGACTCTGTGGCTACGACCGAGTATAAAATTATCTATGATACTTTAGAGAAGGATCCAACGAACGATACGAAGGAAGCGGTAACCTACATATATCGTTTGTTGCGTAACTCCGAACCACCAGACGAACAAGTAGCACATGAAGCTATAGAGAACTTGTTCTTCTCTAGCAAACGTTATGATTTGGGTAGCGTTGGTCGGTTTAAGATCAATCGTAAGCTCCATCTTAATATAGATGAAAACGAGCACGTGCTTACCAACGAGGATATCGTTCAGATTATCAAGTATCTGATTGAACTCAAGAATGTAAAAGCAGACGTGGATGATATAGACCATTTAAGTAACCGTCGTGTACGTACGGTCGGCGAACAATTGGCTAGCTATTTTAACGTGGGCTTACAGCGCATGGCGCGTACAATACGCGAGCGTATGAATGTCCGCGACAATGAGGTATTTGGTCCTACGGATCTCATTAACTCGAAGACTTTAACCTCTGTAATCAATTCCTTCTTTGGCACGAACCAGTTGTCGCAGTTTATGGATCAAACCAATCCGTTGGCTGAGATGACGCACAAGCGCCGTCTTTCGGCATTAGGACCTGGTGGTCTGTCGCGAGACCGTGCTGGGTTCGAGGTGCGAGATGTGCATTATACGCACTACGGACGTTTGTGTCCTATTGAAACACCTGAAGGACCTAACATTGGTCTTATTTCTTCACTCTGTGTATTTGCACGGATCAATGCCATGGGCTTTATTGAAACGCCCTACCGCAAAGTACATGATGGGAAGGTTGATTTCTCTGCAAATGGTGTTGTATACTGCTCAGCAGAGGAAGAAGAAAAGCTGATCATTGCACAGGCGAATGCGCCTATTGCAGATGATGATCACTTTAAGAATCCGAAAGTACGTGCACGTCACGAAGGGGACTTCCCATTAGCCGATGCGAATGAGATTGCGCTCATGGATGTGGCGCCGAACCAGATTGCTTCCATTGCAGCGTCTCTAATTCCTTTCTTGGAAAACGACGATGCAAACCGTGCACTCATGGGGTCAAACATGATGCGTCAGGCTGTGCCGCTTCTTGTGCCCGAAGCGCCGATTGTTGGTACTGGGCTTGAGGGAATGGTAGTGCGCGATAGTCGTGTACAGGCAGTAGCAGAAGGAGATGGCGAGGTGGTCTATGTAGATGCCGATCGGATCGTCGTAAAATACGAACAAACCGAGGAAGAAGCCTTTGTAAGTTTTGATGGTTCTGAAAAGACGTATACGCTCCCGAAATTCTTAAAGACCAATCAGAATACAAGTCTTACGCTGCGCCCCATCGTATCGAAGGGACAAAAGGTAAAGAAGGGAGACTTGCTGTCAGACGGTTATGCAACCGATCATGGAGAATTAGCGCTCGGACGAAACCTTTTGGTGGCTTTCATGCCTTGGAAAGGGTACAACTTCGAGGATGCTATTGTGATAAACGAGCGTCTTGTGCGTGAAGATTACTTTACTTCAGTGCACGTCGATGAATATATACTAGAGGTGCGCGATACCAAGCGCGGACAGGAAGAATTGACCTCCGACATCCCCAATGTAAGCGAAGAAGCTACCAAGGAGCTGGATGAGCATGGGATGATTCGTATAGGCGCGCGGGTCGTGCCTGGAGATATACTGATAGGTAAAATTACTCCGAAGGGCGAATCAGATCCCTCGGCTGAGGAGAAGCTATTAAGAGCCATTTTCGGAGATAAGGCTGGTGATGTGAAAGATGCATCCTTGAAGGCGCCGCCCTCTCTTTATGGTGTAGTAATCCGTAAACACCTCTTCTCGGGGGTGAATAAGGATGCACGTAGTAGCCGTGGTAGTAGCAAGGTTGATCTCGAAAAGGTAGAGAGCAACTTCAATCGTGATGTCTCTCAAATACGCGATCTGCTGGTTGAGAAACTTGCTGAAAAGCTTAACGGCAAGGTCTCGCAAGGTGTAGTAAACTACACGGGCGAAGTGAAAATTGCGAAAGGGCAGAAGTTCGTAACAAAGAACCTACAAATGCTCGATTTCCTTGAAGTTGATCCATTCCGTTGGGTAGCAGACAAGGCATTGAACGATCTGGTAGTCAAGTTGATTATGAACTATGTGCGCAAGTACCGTGAATTCGATGCAGAGCGCCAACGCCGTATAGCAAAAATCCAAATTGGCGATGAGATGCCCGCTGGAATTCTGCAAATGGCAAAGGTCTACATTGCAAAGAAGCGTAAGATCCGTGTGGGCGACAAGATGGCAGGACGTCACGGGAATAAGGGTATTGTTGCAAAGATTGTCCGCGATTCTGATATGCCTTTCTTGCCCGATGGAACGCCGATGGACATTGTACTTAACCCCTTGGGTGTGCCTTCGCGTATGAACCTCGGTCAGATCTATGAAACCATTCTGGGCTGGGCAGGGCGTAAACTCGATCTTAAGTTTGCCACACCTGTTTTTGATGGCGCTACCCTAGACGACATCACCGAGTATACCGAGAAAGCAGGACTACCTCGTTTTGGAAAGATACAGTTGCGCGATGGCGGTTCTGGCGAGCTTTTCGATCAACCTGCTACCGTGGGCGTAATCTATATGCTGAAACTGGGTCACATGGTTGATGACAAGATGCATGCTCGCTCTATTGGTCCTTACTCGCTCATAACTCAGCAGCCACTCGGAGGTAAAGCTCAGTTCGGAGGTCAGCGTTTCGGGGAAATGGAGGTTTGGGCACTCGAAGCCTTCGGTGCGGCACATATCCTTCAAGAGATCCTTACGGTAAAGTCTGACGATGTAGAAGGACGTGCGCGTACTTACGAGGCTATCGTGAAGGGAGAATTGATGCCGAAGCCAGGTATCCCCGAATCGCTCAACGTATTGTTGCACGAGTTAAAGGGACTTGGGTTGAATATAAAGTTTGATTAAGGTGTGCGCTTTTAACAGAAAGATTCATGGCTTATCGTAAAGAAAATAAGGAGTCTGCTCAGTTTACGAGCATCACCATAAGTTTGGCGGCACCCAATGAGATCCTAGAGCGTTCAAGTGGCGAAGTGGTGCGTCCAGAAACGATAAATTACAGAACCTATAAGCCCGAACGCGATGGTCTCTTTTGTGAGAAGATCTTCGGTCCTGTAAAGGATTTCGAATGCCATTGCGGAAAATATAAGCGTGTTCGTTATAAGGGGATTGTTTGCGATCGTTGCGGTGTTGAAGTTACTGAAAAGAAGGTGCGGCGCGAACGCACAGGACACATAGAGCTTGTTGTTCCTGTTGCGCATATCTGGTATTTTCGCTCGTTACCTAACAAAATAGGGCATCTTTTGGGGCTTCCTAGCAAGAAGCTCGAAATGGTGATTTACTATGAACGCTACGTTGTTCTGAATCCTGGGAAGACCGCTTATAAAAAGATGGATCTGCTGACCGAGGAAGAGTATTCCGAGGCGCTCAAAGTAAATCCTGACAATGCTTCTCTAGCCGACGATCACCCCGACAAGTTTGTCGCGGCTATGGGGGCTGGTGCACTAGAACAGCTACTTGCGCAGATCGATCTAGATGAGTTAAGTAGTTCGTTGCGCGATAAGGTAGAGCACGAAACCTCCCAGCAGCGCAAAAATGAAGCGCTCAAACGTTTGCAAGTGGTTGAAGCGTTTAGAGAATCGAAGGGAGTGAATAAGCCCGAGTGGATGATCTTGCGTATCGTTCCCGTTATCCCCCCAGAATTGCGCCCATTAGTGCCTTTGGATGGTGGACGTTTTGCAACTTCCGACTTGAACGATCTCTATCGCCGTGTTATCATACGTAATAATCGTTTGAAAAAACTGCTGGAGATAAAAGCTCCAGATGTGATTCTGCGAAACGAGAAACGTATGTTGCAGGAGGCGGTGGACTCGCTGTTTGACAATACGCGTCGTGCTAACACGGTTCGTACGGATGGCAATCGTGCGCTAAAGTCTCTAAGCGATAGTTTGAAAGGGAAGCGTGGACGTTTCCGTCAGAACCTGCTCGGGAAACGTGTAGACTATTCTGCCCGCTCGGTTATCGTTGTAGGACCTGAATTGAAAATGCATGAGTGCGGTCTTCCGAAAGACATGGCGGCAGAATTATATAAGCCGTTTATCATTCGGAAACTCATGGATCGTGGGGTTGTGAAGACCGTAAAATCGGCTCGCAAGATCGTAGATCGTCGCGACCCTGTGATTTGGGACATCCTTGAAAATGAACTCAAGGGGCATCCTGTTCTTCTGAACCGTGCTCCTACCCTTCACCGACTCGGGATTCAGGCCTTTCAACCGAAGCTCATTGAAGGGAAGGCAATACAGTTGCACCCGCTTGCATGTACGGCATTTAATGCTGACTTTGACGGTGACCAAATGGCAGTACACTTGCCACTGAGCAATGCGGCTATTGTAGAAGCACAGCTTCTGATGCTCGGGTCGCATAATATTCTTAACCCTGCCAATGGGCGTCCTATTACGGTGCCTTCGCAGGACATGGTCTTGGGGCTTTACTACATGACCAAGCCTCGTGACAATGCAAAAGGGGCGGGACGTACTTTTTATGGTGCAGAAGAAGCTATAATCGCCTACAACGAGAAGGCTGTAGATCTGCATGCAAAGGTCAAAGTCTTGTATGACGGGAAACTAATAGACACGACAGTAGGGCGTATTCTTTTCAACCTGCGTGTTCCCAAGGAACTAGGGTATATTAATATTCTTCTAACCAAAGGTTCGTTGCGAGGCTTGATTGGCGACGTGCTGAAGCATACGGGAATCGCACGTACGGCGCAGTTCTTAGATGATATTAAGGAGCTCGGGTATAGGATGGCATTCCAAGGAGGCTTGTCCTTTAACCTCGACGATGTCATCATTCCTGCTAACAAGCAAAAGATAGTAGAGGCTGGCTATGCGCGAGTAGATGAGATAACCAATAACTATACGCTAGGCTTGGTTACGAATCAGGAGCGCTACAACCAAGTGGTAGATGCTTGGAAAAACGTTGTTACCGAGGTTACCGATTCGCTTATGAAAGAGTTGAAGAGCGATAACCAAGGTTTCAACTCGGTTTACATGATGTTGGATTCGGGCGCGCGTGGTTCAAAAGACCAGATCCGTCAGCTCGGCGGAATGCGTGGACTGATGGCGAAGCCGCAAAAGTCGGGGGCGAGTGATAATGACGTCATAGAGAACCCGATTCTTTCGAACTTTAAGGAGGGGCTCTCTGTCCTTGAGTTCTTTATTTCGACGCACGGTGCTCGTAAGGGGTTGGCAGATACGGCTTTGAAAACAGCGGATGCGGGTTATCTGACCCGTCGTCTTGTCGATGTGTCGCAAGATGTGATTATAACAGAGGAAGATTGCGGTACGCTGCGTGGTTTGATGGCTTCTTATCAGAAACGGAATGAGCAAACTGAGGAGGAAGCGCAGAAAGAGTTCGCAGAAAAACTACTCGGACGTGTTTGTGTTGACGATATCCGTGACCCAAAGAGTGGCGACGTTATAATTCCAGCGGGTACAGAGCTTACTGAAAAAGTATGCGATCTGATAAACGAGCACAAGGTGCGTCAGGTTGAAATCCGCTCTGTGCTTACATGCGAATCGCAGTTTGGGGTTTGCGCTAAGTGCTATGGACGAAACCTCGCCACAGCGCAAATGGTACAAAAGGGCGAAGCGGTTGGAATTATTGCGGCGCAGTCTATCGGAGAACCTGGTACACAGCTTACCCTTCGTACCTTCCATACAGGGGGGACTTCATCGGGTGCATCGGCTACGTCGTCAATTAAAGTACAGCATAAAGGGAAATTGGTCTTCGATGATCTCAAGGTTATCCATGGCGTAAAACGCGACAACGAAAAATGCGATGTCGTGGTAGGGCGTATGGTAACGGTACGTCTAGAGGATCTCGAAACGGGCGAGGCGCTGGAAGCTTATGATGTACCGTATGGCGCATTGCTCTATGTAAAAGAGGATGCGATAGTTGATGCAGGGACACTGGTGTGCTCATGGGATACGTGGAACAATCCAGTGGTTACGGAAGTCGGTGGTAAGGTTGAATTTGATTCCTTGATTCGCGATATTACGTATCGGGAAGAAGCCGATGCACAAACTGGGCATAAGGAAGTGATTATTATAGAATCACGAGACCGTACGAAGTATCCTGTGATTCGTATTTTGGGCAAAGATGGAGAGGTGTTAAAGAGTCACGACCTCTTCGTTAATTCTCACGTCGTTGTTAAGGATGGCGCCAATGTTAAGCCTGGTGACATTATCGCGAAGATTCCGCGAGCTCGTGAGTCCGCTGGCGATATTACGGGAGGTTTGCCACGTGTAACTGAGCTGTTCGAAGCGCGTAACCCATCCAATCCTGCCATTGTTGCCGAAATTGACGGAATTGTATCAGTCAATCCGAAAATTAAGCGTGGTGCGCGAGAGATTACGGTTACCAACCAAAAGCTCAACGAATCGAAAACTTACAGTATCAATCTTGCAAAGCAGCTTTTGGTACAGGATGGCGATTATGTAAAAGCTGGGATGCCGCTCTCTAACGGGGCAATAACCCCTAGCGATATTCTCGCTATTCAAGGTCCTACGGCTGTGCAGGAGTACATTGTTAACGAAGTACAGAAAGTCTACCTTACGCAAGGTGTGGTAATCAATAACAAGCACTTTGAGGTTATTGTACGACAGATGATGCGCAAAGTAGAGATTGTGGATTCGGGCGACACCCTGTTCCTTGAACACGACATTGTAGATAAGTGGGATTTCATCAATGGCAATGCCGCAATTGTAGGAAAGTGTATTGTGACGGGAACAGGCGATTCGAAGCGTTATAAGGCAGGACAGATTATTACAGAGCGCCAGGCGCGTGAGGAGAATTCGGCTCTTAAGCGTAACGACATGACGCCCATGGAGTTCCGAAATGTTCGCCCCGCAACGGCGGAACAAATCCTACAAGGTATTACACGTGCTGCACTTCAAACCAATAGCTTTATGGCAGCAGCTTCTTTCCAAGAAACAACGAAAGTTTTGAACGACGCTGCTATCCGTGCCAAGGTAGATAACCTTGAAGGGTTGAAAGAGAACGTGATTTGCGGTCATCTGATACCAGCGGGTACAGGTTTGCGGGAATTCGATAGGTTGCGTGTGACCGAAGAAAAGAAATTTTAGAGATTGTTGGATGTCTTGAAAACGAAAAGGAGTGCCTAGATATTAGGCACTCCTTTTTCGTTGGGAACAAATGGACGTTTATCTCGTATACGATATAAAATTCTTTATTCTCTTTTTGTAAAAGAAAAGAAGGGATTCATGTATGTATTTTTTACATTGAGCCCCAAATGACTAGGTGCGCAGATGCGGTGTAAGAATTACATTGTGCGGTTAAAGAAAAAAGACTTATTTTTGAGCCCTGAAAGGTTGGTCAGAGTAGTGACTGATGAACTTGGTATTAACAACTTAAAATAGTACGATTATGAAGTTTGGTTCTACGTGGTTAAAGACAGCATTGCTGGGAGGTGCAATGCTCGTAATGAGTGGAGTGTTCGCACAAGGAACACCTGCGGAAGGTAAGAAGTTAACGGAAACGTTTGACGAAGGTATAACCGCAGCTTATACACCTGCCATCGAAAATAAGGAGAAGGTTGCAGCTGGTGAGTATACAGTCACCTTTACAGTTGCTACAGGCAAAGAGTTGGGTGATGTAACATTTAATGGTGAAAAGCTTTCTCCCGCATCAGCTGAAAAGCCGCTCGAGTTCAAGTTTACTATGCCTTCTGACAAGGACGGAGTTCTTGTTGCAAAGGTTAAAGCTTCTACACCTGCGGAAGGTAAGAAGTTAACGGAAACGTTTGACGAAGGTATAACCGCAGCTTATACACCTGCCATCGAAAATAAGGAGAAGGTTGCAGCTGGTGAGTATACAGTCACCTTTACAGTTGCTACAGGCAAAGAGTTGGGTGATGTAACATTTAATGGTGAAAAGCTTTCTCCCGCATCAGCTGAAAAGCCGCTCGAGTTCAAGTTTACTATGCCTTCTGACAAGGACGGAGT
>CAJPTC010000036.1 GCA_905373475.1 Bacteroidia bacterium
TTACTCTCTCATCGCCGTGCCTCAAAAACCGCTCGTGTACGAAATATTACCCCTCGCGCTAACCCCTCGCCCTCTCTCGAACACGGTTACAAAGGTATACGCCTTTTTTCATTCCACCAAATGCTATCCCCAATTATTTTTCAAGTATCCTACCCTATTTTTACGCAAAGCTCTGTAAATCCGATGATTATATATCAAAAAAAAATTCGCCTTACACGATCTTTTTTCTCTCTGACTAACCATTTGCTCCATTTCTGAGACCAAAAAGAGGGGCGAATAACACAGATTTTGTGCAAAAAGAAAAGGCAAAATGCAGAGAAAGGGAGATACCGTACAGCAATATTTTTGATCTACGTTGATTTACAGACCTAAATCGGATAAAACGTTTGCAAAATGACGGTGTTACGAGAAGATAATCTATTTACTGAACAGACGCAGGTATCGGAAAACTGCTTTCTCGCCCAAATGGATTTATGCATTAGTTAGGATTAACTTCGTACACTTATCAACAGATGTCGAAAACGAAAAAACTCGCACCACACAAGGAAGCCAATTGCCTCTGTGTGGCGCGAGTTTTTTTAGCATTTGGTTAACGTCCAAAACAGACGTTACCTTAGATTAGAGGTACTGGGAATCCGTGCTTTAAATATCAAAATCATCGCTACACCAATTCTCGTATTCCCAATTTCCAAAATCATCCCAATCAAATCCGTCCTCCCCAGAAATTAGGTCGTCCCAGTCGTCAGGTCGTTCATCATAACCTCTTGATTGCCAGTAAGCGTCGTGGTTCGGATTTAGCTGATTCGCATGATTATCTAATTCATCCTTTGAGTTCATTTCTGTTGTGTTTTTGTGAAACCTAAAAACGTAGCTTACAAAGCCGCTGATCGCAATACACCATTACAGCTTTACTACCTTCTCTGTTTTCTCTTTACCACCCTCCGTTACAAGTCTTAAAAAGTATACACCCGCAGGTAACACTTCAGTATCAATCACAGTCACTTCGTTTTCAAGTAGACCTTTGCGTACTGTTATTCCACTAGCATTTAGCAACTCATACTTCGTATTCTGTAACACCTTGAATGTAATACATAGCTGATAAGCAAATGGATTGGGTGTAATTACTAAACTGGCGAAAGGCGCATCAGCAACTTCTGTTCCTGGATTTGGCTTCGCACCTTTAGGAATCACGGTTACCTCGCATTCAGCATACTTATCCCCTTTGTCGACACTTGTTGCTACAATCTTACATTTACCTGCCTGCACGGCCACCACACCACCTGCTTGTGAAACGATAGCCACTTTCGCATCGGTTGTACTCCATCGCAAACCCTGCTCTGTAGCATTAGCAGGCAATACCTTCCCAGATAGTGTTAGTTTATCGCCCTCATTAATGGTCGCTTTTTCTGGGGCAACCACTACCGATGTCACGGCTATGTATTCGTCTGCTTTTCCTTTTACAGTAATATTGCAGACGGCTTGCTTATCGCTCCCCTCCTCAAGACTTTTCGCTATAATTTGGCACTTCCCCTTTTGCAATGCTTTTACTTTGCCTGCTTGCGTAACAGTTGCAATAGTTGGATCAGAAGAACTCCAAGCAATACCCTGTTCCGTAGCGTTGTCTGGCTGCACTTTTGCTGTAAGCGTTATCTCTTCCTCCTCTTTTAACGTAGCTTCTGTGGGTGTAAGTGTTAGCCCAGTTACAGGCACAACACTCATAGGTTCTATTACTATGTCGCCTTTTACAACCTGTTCTTTGCCATCAATAATCGCAACAATACATCCCTTACTGATATCGAATTTTGCTCCCTTCGGTTTAGTAATAACACATCCTCTTAATCTTAGAACTGCAACGTTACCAAACGATGGTTTCTTGTTGTTACCAGAAATTCTAATTCTCGCATCTTCCACAATAACACTCCTTCCTGAGCCGCTGTAAAAATTATCGCCAAACGAGGAGCTTGTACTCTCAGTAATAATGGTGCAAGTGCGTATGGTACAAACATTACTTATATTTAATGTACTCGTCCCTCCATAAAATGTATCATTGCAGATTAATGTTAATTCATCTGCTAAAGATGCTCCCATTATAGTTGTTGCCCTACTGAGTTCAATAGTACTAGAACTCCCAGCTGTAATACTACATTTCCCTTTCACTATAATTTTCAGACCATTGATTGCACTCCGAATACCTCTATAGCTGTTAGTACTAATCACCGCATTATCTAGTGTTAGCTCTTTTTTAGCAGGATCATACGAAACCTTTCCCTCTATCAGAGCATCGTCGGTGAAATTCTCCCGGTTTTTAGAGGTTATCTCTTCACCTGCTACCCAAAGCTCATATTTTTCCACCTCTTGCGCCTGAACTGGCAGCACAAAACTGAAAAAGGTTAGCGCAAATAGCGCTAGTAAACTGTTAATTCGTCTTGTCATATTCACCTTTATATTTAGTATTTCGTGTGCAAAGGTGAAAAAAAAAACGTTAAACACAAGATGGTTTGATAAATTGCAAACAGAGTTTTTTCATGTTGTTTGTAGAATGCAGCGCTTGGCAAAATCCGAAGGAGAATGAACAAGATTCTAGCTAGCACCGTGTGAACGATTAAAAGTTGTTAAAACTGAAACAACATATCCGTATACGAGATATCACCCCCATCGCGAACAGGAGACCTTGTGTTACTGCAGAAACAAAAACGCCGCCTGTAGAAATACAGACGGCGTAACCTATTCGTTATACAACTCCTCCCCATGCTACAAGACAAGCATGGCATCTCCGTAAGTGCCAAAATGATATTCCTCCTTTACGGCAGTATTGTACATGTTCATCATGAGATCATAACCTGTGAACGTCCCCACGGTAATCATCAGAGAGGAACGCGGGAAATGGAAGTTTGATATGATGCTCTTGGGCACTTGTATTTGGTATGGCGGGAAGATGAACTTGTTCGTCCAGCCGCTGGTAGCCTTCACTCGCGCATCGGTGGTTACCGAGCTCTCCAAAGTACGTATTACGGTAGTACCGACCGCACAAACATTCTTGCCCGCATCCAACGAGCCGTTTATCAGTTCCTCCGTTTCTTCGGGGATTTCAAACTGCTCAGAAGCCGCCTTATGTTTCGAGAGGTCTTCTACCTCAATCTTCTGGAAGTTGCCTAAGCCTGCATGCAACGTAATGTAGGCAATGTTAACCCCCTTGATTTCGAGACGTTTGAGCAACTCGCGGCTCATGTGCAACCCCGCAGTGGGAGCTGCGACCGCACCAACATGCTTGGCGTAAATGGTCTGATAACGTTCTTCATCGAGGTCTTCTACGTCGCGCTTTATAAAACGCGGAAGTGGCACTTGCCCCAAATCGTGCAGACGTTTTGCAAACTCTTCTTTTGTTCCGTCAAAAAGGAAGGTTATGATACGTCCCCTGCTTGTGGTGTTATCTACTACTTCTGCAACGAGCGAGTCGCCCTCGCCAAAATAGAGCTTATTGCCGATACGAATTTTGCGCGCGGGATCTACCAATACATCCCACATATGCCGTTCAGTATCTAGTTCCCGCAACAAAAAGACCTCGATCTCGGCATTGTTTTTCTCCTTAATACCGAAGAGACGTGCGCGGAAGACCTTGGTGTTGTTCAGAACTATCGTATCTCCATCTGAGAAGTAGGATACTAAGTCCTTAAACATCTTATGCTCAATCTTTCCCGTTTTTCTATTTCCGACCATGAGGCGCGCTTCGTCGCGATAGGTCGGCGGGTATTTGGCAATAAGCTTCTCAGGTAACGTAAAATCAAACTGCGATAGTTTCATGTATTTATTGCGTAAAATTTAATTTTCAACGGAAAACGGTAGATTTTTCTCAGCCGTCATATCTAGGAACTTTTCAAGTGTCTCTAATGTTACTGCGTCTCGTATCTCGTAGCTTCCGCTGCGCGTTCTCCGCAGTGCGGCAAGATGCGCACCACTTCCGAGCAATTGCCCCAAATCGCGTGCCAAAGCGCGTATATATGTTCCCTTAGAGCATGCAATTCGCGCCCTAAGCTCGTTCCCATTCCTTTCCAAGACCTCAAATTCGCGTACCGTAATTTCTACTGGCGGCAAATCGTCTTCTGCACCTTTACGTGCTAACTTATAGGCTCTTTTGCCATTGACACGCTTTGCCGAAAAGATCGGTGGTTTTTGCAATATCGTTCCAGTTAGGGTATTTATTGCGTTACGTATCAACTCATCGGAGATGTGCTCAGTTGGAAATGTGGCATCTACCTCGGTTTCCATATCGTAAGAAGGGGTAGTTGCACCTAACGAAAATGTGGTTTCATACTCCTTGTCTTCTCCCGTTAGCGCCATCGCCTCTCGCGTTTTTTTACCCACACAGAGCACCATGAGTCCCGTAGCAAGAGGATCTAGCGTGCCCGCATGCCCCACTTTTATTTTGGGGATTCCAAAATATTTGCGTAGCAATATGCGTACCTTGGCAACGACGTCATTTGACGTCCAGCCGAGAGGCTTATCTATCAAAAGAATAGTACCCTCTGCAAGTAGGCTCTCTCTGGTAAAAAGAAGCTGGGGCATAAATTCTGTCCGAGAAGGAATTTTATAAAAGCAGCGAACTAGAGAATAAAATACAAGGTTGTAGGAACGCAGCGCTACACGCTATTTATGCGTTGAGAAAAGCCGCCACGATAGCCACCGCACCAACTAATGCACAGTATAGAGCAAACCAAACAAGACGTCCTCTCCTTACCAGCGAGAGCATCCAACGACAAGCGAGATAGCCCGTAGCAAATGCGGTAAGCACTCCCGCCCAAAAGGGTAAAGTGGCAAGCATGGCAGACGACAAATCGCCCGAAAGGACTTCCAGTAGGTTCATGCCAATAATAGGGGGAAGCACCATGAGAAAAGAGAATCGCGCTGCGTTAGGGCGATCTAGTCCCATCAAAATGCCTGTAGCAATGGTAGCTCCGCTGCGCGACAAACCAGGAAGCACGGCGACTGCTTGTGCAATACCCATGCCGAGTGAGGTAGAATACGTTGGCTGGTGGCGTATTCGCGCCATCTTAACAGGACGATTGGTTAGCGTAAGTAGAAATGCGGTGAGGAGCAACATTGCCCCCACCAAGAGCAAATTGCCCGTGAAAAGTGCTTCCAATTGGTCTTTGAAAAGAAAGCCAACAATGGCAACTGGGATCATCGAAATGACAATTTTGAGCACATACTCTGTTTCCCAATTCCATCGGAAGGCAAAAAGCCCGCGAATAAGTTGCCAAATCTCGCTCCAGAGGGCTACTATGGTACTCAGGACGGTAGCTCCATGCAGGGCGACGGTAAAAGTCAGATTATCGTCGCCACTTATGCCCAATAGCACCCTACCTAGCTCGAGATGCCCACTGCTACTGATGGGTAGGAACTCTGTTAACCCCTGAATTAAGCCCAACAATATAGCTTGCCATGTTTCCATGCTCGCGCCGTCTATTGCTTACTATCCGAAGATTTGGATCGTTTGCCTCGATACATAATGGCAAAGATCTCGAACAAGAAACCTCCCAGCACCAACATGGGAGCAAGAGTAATTCGTCGGAAGCTAAAAATCTCAGGATTAAACCCAGTGGGGTCTTCTGCTTTGCCACCACTCATCAGGATAAAGCCCAAGACGATAATGACAAAACCGACTGCTAATAGCTTATAATTGAGACGCGTTAGCGGGAATTTACCGTCATTCGCGCTACGCTCCATATCCTTTTTTTCTTCAGCCATTGTTAAATGTTTTTTTCGTTCCGACACTCTGAGGGACAATGTAAGCAACCGCAAAGACAGACTAGTAGTACAAGTCTCCTTCTGCTAAACGAAGATACTTCCCCACTGCAAAATAAGTGGTTGCCAGATTTATTGCCACCCCAACTAGCAGCACAAAGATACTCACCAAAGCTAAGACTCCGTACTGACGGAGATTTACTAACGCATAAAAGTCGTCTTGCACAAGCCAAATACTGAGCAACAGGAGCGCCACAGCAAGTAACGCCGAATAAAAACCGTGACGCACTGCGCGTAGCAGGAATGGGCGTTGTATAAACGCTGCAGTAGCTCCTACAAGTTGCATGGTTTTGATTATGAAACGGCGTGCATAGATGGAGATCCGTATGGTATTATTGATCAGCACAAGGGCAATGAAACTCATTACGAGGCTGAAAGCGAGTATAAGTCCGCTTAATTTGTGCACATTGGTGTTGACCAGATCTACCAAATCGGGCTCGTAGTGCACCTCGGTCACTTGGGGCGCATTGATGAGTGCTGCACTGATGGCTTGTAAGCTATCATTGTTCGTCCATTCTGCATGGAGCTTAAGCTCAATAGAAGGGGAAAGAGGGTTGTATTTCAGGAGCGCCAAGAAGTCTTCTCCCAACGCCGCTTTTAGTTCCTCTGCAGCACGCTCCTTGCTGATAAATTCAGACTCCTTTACGTAGGGAGAAGCATCTAGTGTCTTACGGAGGAATTCGGCATCTGCATTTCGGACATCCTCGCGGAGTACTACCGAGAAACTCAGATTTTCTTTCACGTAGGTAGAGAGCCGGTCTACGTTGATTAGCAACAGACCTAGCAACCCCAAGGCATAGAGCACGAAGGTGGTACTGATTACTGACGAAATAAAACTACTTCGCATCCGCCATACGGCACGCTGCGTACTATCGTTCGCCATTTTCTGCGGAGATTTGTTGGGGTACTTGTGCTTTTTTCGACATCAGTTGTAAGTAGAGTGCCACGACTAACGCTAACAAAATCAGCAATCCGAAAGCAAAGTCTACCCAGCGCGCCATATAATAGCTTGGCAAAGAGAAAGAGAAGACAATCTCTTTTGCTCCTACGGGGATTTGTAAACCACGCAACAAATAGTCTACGCGGTAGATAGGCGCTTCTACCCCATCAATGGTAGCCACCCAGCCTTTCGGATAGAAAACTTCTGAGAAGACTGCAAAACGATTGCCCGAAGCTGCCACACGATAGGTTAGCCGATTGGGTTCGTAATGTACCAGTTCGATCTGATCGAGGCTGTCTTTGGGTGCGAAGTTGGTAGGTTGCAACGTCTCGGTTTTCAAAATATAAGCTACCCGATCTACATTTGCTCGCCCAATAGAATCGAGCTCCGCATTCGGCGAATCTACCACTGCCACGCGATCTACAAACCACGCATTACCTAAGGCTGCTGGATTCTGCTGCACCTGATACCCCTCTCTATCGCGACCAATTATATACTTCGTATTGGTGAGATTCAACATTGCGGGTGTGCCAGCATAGCGATCAATCAGATCCTGATATCTGCGCAGTTTCACACCGTGATAGCCCCCTATTGATTTATGATAGTAGGAAGTAGACGCATCATTGAAAGGGCTAACGCTTGTATTGAAGACTCGATAGTAGGATTTGTCTTGCAATATCTGCCGATCTGCACTCGTCATGGGGAAGGGCTGTGCATTGTGCGACTTGTTTACGTATACAACGCCATCGTAGCGCTTGTTCACTAGCCATAAATCAAGAAGCACCAAGACGCCCAATGCCAGAAGCATGGGAGTTTGTTTTAGTTTTCCCCGTAAGAAAAACCATAAAACTCCGCCACCTAGAAGAATGAAAAGAGCGCTTCGCAATACATCTGAGCGCATGAGAGCAGCACGATCCAGACTCAAAGCGGTCATGAATTCGGACGGATAGCCCATCTGAACGTACTGGGCATCGTTCTGCGAGACAAAGTTGAAGCCTAACGACCCAAAAACAAGAAACAATAGCAAGATGCCTAGCAATGAAGCCAACGAAAGGAAAAGGGCACGCTGTGCACGCTTGTTGTCGTAGTTACCGCGCAACCACTCCGACAGCCCCCAAAATCCGAGCAACGGGACGCAGAACTCGCATATCACAAGGATCATGCTCACCGAGCGGAATTTGTTGTAACCTGGGAAAACGGCAAAGAAAAAATCGGTGAACCACTGTAAATTATGCCCCCAAGCAAGGAAGAGAGCTACTAATGAAACTATGAGTAGCGCCCAACGCGGAGCGCCCCGCATGAGAAAAAATGAAAAGAAGAAAAGAAAGATAACTACTGCACCGAGATAAACGGGACCAGAGGTCATAGGTTGATCTCCCCAATAAACTGGGAGCTGTTTCAAAATGGCGCGTTCTTGCTCCTGTGGCAAGTTCATTTTCCGCAAAAACCGCCCGACCTCAGAGTCGGTAGATAGTTCCATAGCAGAAGAACCACCGTACAAATTGGGAATCAGGAGATTGAAACTTTCGAGCTTCCCGTAACTCCACTGCGTGGCATAGCTTTTATCGAGCCCCTCATCCTTTTGCTCTGCGGTCTCTGCCAGATAGGACTTACCGCGTATACTGGCTTTGCCGTAATCGTACGTCTGATAGAGACGGTTAAAGTTTGCTCCTACGCCTAAAACACCCGCCAATACAAGAAAAGCACTTGCCACTACGAATGTACGCAGTTGCTTTGCACGTACTAACTCTACCAATCGCCAAATAGCAACGGCTAGAAGGATAAAGAATGTGTAATAGGTAATCTGAATATGCCCCGTGGCCAAACTCAAGGCTAAGCTAAGGGCAAAAAGTCCTGCGCCAGCAATATATTTCCCCTTGTAGGCGAGCAATACACCTGCTACCATAGGCGCCATGTAAGTAATGGCGTGAAGTTTGGCATTGTGTCCTGCGCCCACTATGATGAAGAAATAGGTAGAAAAAGCATACCCTACCGCTCCCACGATTGCCAGCCACGGATTTACATCAAGCACAAGCAGTAAGATATAAAACCCTAGCATTGCGATAAAAAGGTAGCTAGCGGGACGTGCTCCGAAATTTAGGATGTTGTCTAGGGGAGAGATGAGATTCTTGTCGTAGGTCAAAGAAACCATAACGGCAGGCATCCCCGAGAACATGCTCCCTGTCCAGAGGCTCTGCTCTCCGTTGTGCGTCTGACGATACTGCTCAAGCTCTTGCGCCGAGCCTTGCCACTGATCTCGGTCGGTTTGTGCAACCGTTTTTCCTAACAGAAGAGGATAGAAATAAAGATACGAGAGCAGAAGAAAAAGCACGATGGCAACCAGATGGGGTAAGAAACTACGCCAACGAATAGGAGTAAGGTGCGACATGTTCATTCGTGTGTCAATCTGAGGCTTGTATTACTTCCGAGCTTGTAGCTCTAGGTTTTTAGGTTGTGCAACTAGCTCAAGCGCCTTTTGCAGCTCGTTGTCCAACTCTTGAATTATGGGATAGTAGCCCGCATTGTCCAGCATGCCGCGTACTATCAGCGCTCGCAATTGGATTTCTAGCATCTGATCGGCCTTTGCACCGCGCGGAAGTCTTGCCATTTCAGGATTCTCGGTTCGAACCAGCTCATCGAAACGCTGCAACAATTTTTCTTGTCTCAGGTGCGCATCTAAAGCCTTCCAATCGGCATAACGCGTCAATTCGTTGCGATGTTTATCCACATAGCGTTGTGCAAAACGAATCGGTAGCCCTCGGTTGGTCACAGCTTTATAGTATGGTGCATACCCCGTTGTATCAAGCGGCACAAAGACATCGGGCATAATGCCACCTCCTCCGTATACAACACGGCCATTTGTCGTGGTAAAACGCTGTAATGTATCCTGATGAATGCTGTCGCTGTGCATAAATTCGCCACGCTCCCAGCGTTGCACCCATTCCTCGGCATATTTATCGTTTTCTCCGAGTTTATAGGGTTTCTGAATACACCGCCCAGAGGGTGTGTAATATCTCGCTACCGTAAGCCGCAATCCGCTTCCATCGGGGAATAAACGTTGCTCTTGTACAAGCCCTTTACCAAAAGTGCGACGCCCTACGATAAGCGCCCGGTCGTTATCTTGCATAGCCCCTGCCACGATCTCACTCGAGGAGGCGGAAAACTCATCGACCAGAATAACCAAAGGGATATTGCGCAACGCGCCTTCGCCTTCTGTACGAATCTCTTGACGCGGACGCGCACGCCCTTCAGTATATACAATGAGTTGCCCTTCTTGCAAAAATTGCATAGAGATGAAACAAGCCGCCTCGAGTAAACCGCCGCCATTTCTTCGGAGATCAAACACAAGGCGCTGCATCCCCTGTGCAGCCAATTTAAGCACCGCTTCTTGAAACTCGCGCGGTGTCGTCTGTGCAAAACGAGAAAGACGAATTACTCCCGTCAAATCATCTGCCATATAGGCGGCTTCTATGCTGTTTATAGGAATTCGGTCGCGAGTGATTTCTATTGCCAAGGTATCTTTTACACCCTTTCGCTCTAATCCTACAACGACCTTCGTGCCGCGTGGCCCGCGCAGAAGATGCATAACCGAATCAGTCGTAACGCTTTTTCCTACAATGCGATGCCCATCTACACTAAGAAAACGATCGCCCATCAGGATACCCGCCTTTTCCGAAGGGCCTCCTGCAATAACGCTCTGCACCACAACCGTATCGGTTGCCATGTTGTAAGTAACACCGATACCATCAAAGTCGCCTCGGAGGGGTTCTGCCACCTCCTCCATTTGGGATGCTGTAAAAAACTCGGAATGCGGGTCGAGTTGCTGCACAAAGAGGTTAATTACGCGATTCTCAATACTATCTGTATTCACAGAATCTACGTAGTCCCGCTCTACAGCATCTACGATAGCATGCAGTTTATCGCCCTGCACAATGCTACCAAACAGGCGCGCCAACCGATTTGCCGATCTACGTTCTAATACATAAAACGTAGCTGCAAGTGCTGCTAGCGCCAAAAGTAAGATTAAGAGCACCCGTCGTCCCGACATCCTGCTTCTTCCTCCGATTCGTCTAAGGGAATGTATTCTAAAGCAATACCCGCCCTTGCGAGCAAAGCCAAACCGTCTTGCAGACGGTATAATTCGGAATAAACGACACGCTGGATGCCTGCCTGTATTATCAATTTTGCGCACTCGAGGCAGGGACTTGAGGTAACGTAAAGAGTAGCGCCTAAACTGCTGTTGGAGGACTTAGCAACTTTGGAGATAGCGTTTGCCTCCGCATGGAGCACGTATGGGAACGTTTCTCCTGTTTCAGTTTCACAAACATTAGGGAAGCCCGAGGGGGTACCATTGTACCCATCGGAGATAATCATTTTATCCTTAACAAGCAACGCGCCCACCTGACGACGCTTGCAGTAAGAATTCTCCGCCCAAATCTGCGCCATGCGCAGGTAGCGCTTGTCTAATTCTCTTTGATTCTTCCGCACCAGACCCAAAGAATTAAGTGCGCCAGAGCGGCGTGCCCAGGACCGGAGTCGAACCGGTACGGATTTCTCCACTGGTGTTTGAGACCAGCGCGTCTACCAATTCCGCCACCTGGGCATCAAGCCCAACCGTCTAACACGGTGCAAAGGTAAGTATTCCTTTGGAAATAGAGCAACAACGAGGGAGCAAAACACAGAATTGCCTTTTAGACAAGGAATTAACGAGGCTCGTTTACCGCTCGCCACGAATTTCCTGTTCTGCCCAAATCGTTGCGCAGATGCGTAAGTACCAGTTTACATCGTCGAAATCGAGACGACGCCCTACACGTTTCTGTAACCAGAGGCGCGCGGGCTGGTAGGCGCCAACATAGTGATCCCAAACGGATTGGGGGACATTGTTGAAGTACTGCGTATCGTTTATCCAGACCTTTCCGTTGTCGTATTTCACGAATTCTATCTGGTTTGAACCTGCCACGTCGAAAGTGGCTATAAGGGGAAGGTTTAACGTCTCATCCATGAGGTGGAGACTACGCAGTTTCTCTCCTATGGTGCAGTAATGTTGGCATTCTGCCAGATAAATCAGTGGTCTTGCGCGAAATACGACGAAATGCAAACAAGCGCAATGGGACATACAAAGCAGAACTGGTGCAACGTAAATATACAGAACGGATGGTCAGTAAGCCCAAAGCGTGTAAGTTTACAGACGAGATAAAAACGACTGTGGACAAGCTACTTGCGAACAATTATAGCCCAGAGCAGATCTCGCTGGACGCTGTAGGCGAAAAGGGACGCCCTGTATGAGCTACGAACGCATCTACCAATATCTCTGAGAAGATAAAATGCGCAAAGGAATCTCTATTTACACTTGCGATATCAGGGGCGTAAATACCGAAAACGAGGCGCAACCAAAGATTCGCGGGAGAAAATTTGCGACCAAGTAAGCATCGATGAACGCCCAGAAATAGTGGCATTGAAAAATCGTTTCGGAGATCTAGAGATGGATACCGTCCTCGGGAAAAATCATAAGGGGGCAATACTAACGATCAACGATCGTGCTACTAAATTATGCTGGATAAAGCTTCTTACGGGTCGCGAGAGTAAACCTCTCACCAAGCGGGTAATCGAAGTTTTGACGCCGTTACAGTCTATGATCCAAACGATTACTGTGGATAATGAGAAAGAATTTGCCTTACATAAAGAAATAACCCAGCAACTCAAGGTCGCTATCTACTTTGCGCATCCGTATCATTCTTGGGAACGCGGCGCGAACGAAAATATGAACGGACTCATTCGGCAATACCTCCCCAAAGGCATTTCCTTTGAAGGAGTGACAGAGGCGTATGTACTGCAAATACAACAGCAACTAAACAACAGACCTAGGAAATCGCTAGGCTATTTGACTCCCAAAGAATATGCTTTTGCTAAATTTGGAATTGTAATTACGTAAATGCGACGGAGGGTTGCATTTGTGACTTGAATTCAGCTATAGCGTTGCATTTGCCACTTGAATTTGGGAAATAAAAAAGGCGTTGTAATCAACGCCTTAAAATACCTAGCTCAAGCGAGCATTCTCGCTTGTTAATGTTATGCCTTTAATACTAGTGCACGCGACCACTAAATTCATCGCGCTTCTTGTGGCGATTGTAGTTGTTTATCTCTATGAGGTGTACACGCTCGTCGTGCCGCTGTCCTTCAAACGGAGTTGTGAGGAATACGTGAATCATCTCGAGCGCATTCTCTTTCGATATAAAACGTGCAGGTAGTGCAATCGCATTGGCGTTGTTGTGCAAGCGAGCCAAACGCGCTAATTCTACATCCCAACAAAGAGCAGCGCGCACCCCAGGGTGACGATTCAAGGCAATTGCCATACCATTTCCTGTACCACAAAATGCTATCCCTAATGCCACTTGATGGGTCAGGATTTTATGCGCCAGTGGGTGAGCATATAATGGATAATCGACCGATACGTTCGGGTCGTTCGTTCCCCCATCATCTATCACATAGCCAGCTGCCTGAAGAGCCTCATGTACAAAGCGCTTATGCTCTACGCCCGCGTGGTCGCTCGCTAAACCTATGGTCAGTTCGTCAAACTGATTGTCTACTGCTATCATGATCCCTATCGTATATCTTAGCTCCGTTAAGCTACTCTTTCACTACTCTGCGCGCAAAAACAACGCCCAACACACTGGCTTTGTTTTACAAAATTAGGGCTTTGCGGCAATATGTAACCATTCTTAAATTGGTACTATAACGCTAGTCAGCGTCAAGTAACCCGTCAGCTATTTCCAGCTGCAAAATTTCTACGTCCTCTGTGGGCAACTTGTGCACAAGCTCGGGATGAAAAGGGATAAGCACTTCCGATTCGTCTTCGCGTTCCACAACTAAAAGCATATTGAGCGAATATTGCTCGTAATCGACAATCTGCCCAATTGTTCTCCCCCGCTGATCTTGGAGAGTACATCCTACAAAATATTCTAGCGAGAACTCTTCATCGCCCTCGTCGTCGGCGTCGTCGTTCAGAAGTTGGTCGGCAGGGAGGTAGAGTTCGCATCCCGTAAGTTCGTCGGCGGTAATGCCATCGGAGAGTTTTTCAAAATAGAGGATTGCCGAATTGTCTGCACGACCTTCGGCAACACGAATCTGAAAGGGTACGGGGAGTCCGTCTATCGCAACAAACAAGAAATCGCCCTCTTGGTGCGGGATCTGTTCAAAAATAAAGGGATCGTGCCATACGGTCACGATCCCCCTTTTACTTCCAACAATTTTAACCAATCGCCCTACATTCTGCATTGTCTCCAGCGAGACAAAACTATATGCTGGGTGCATTGGTAGTACTGGCTACTGAGCGTCTTCTGCAGCAACTGGAGCTTCTGCGGGTGCAGTAGTATTTTCTTCGCCTTCTGCCTTCTTAGCCGCCTCTTGTTCCTCGTGCTTTTTGCGTAATGCTTCTGCACGCTTTTCGTTTACTTTGGCTTCAGCCTCAAGGCGAGACTTTGCAGTATCTTGCTTTTGCGACGTCAGAGACTGACGCTTAGCTTCAATCTTCGCTTCTTTTTCTTGCAACCATGCCGCAAAACGACGATCGGCTTCTTCCTGCGAGAAAGCGCCCTTTGCTACACCGCCTTGTAGATGCTTTCTGAGTAACACCCCTTTGTAAGACAGGATTCGGTTCGCGGTTAACGTAGGTTGTGCCCCCTGATTCACCCAGTAGAGCGCACGCTCTACATCGATATCGATGGTAGCGGGGTTCGTCATTGGGTTGTATGAACCCAAACGCTCAATAAAACGTCCGTCACGTGGTGCACGACTATCGGCTACAATAATGTGATAAAAAGGTTTTCCTTTCCGACCGTGACGGCTCAAACGTATCTTAACTGCCATTTGTCTAAAAACTCGTTTAATAATGACCTACAGTATAACTCGTACTGCTCCACAAAGGTACGATGAATATTTAGAATGCATCACACGTATACGCTTCCTTCCTATTGTTGCACCAGAAGTAGGGGATACGAAACAGATAATCAAGCATTTAAGGAAGAATGAGGTATAGTGTTAGGAGAGTAACTCGTCGTATACAGCAAGAACCTCTGCTGCCACGTTGCGATTTTCAAACCGACGTATGTATTCGCGGCTTGCGGCAATCGCAGGCTCTCGCTCAGGACTCCCTATCAGTAGGCGTTGTATCGCTACTGCCATCCCTTCTGCATCTTCGGGGGAAACGTAAAGCGAGGCAGAGCCGCCTGCTTCCTCAAGGCAAGAACCCGTAGCCGCTACTACGGGCAAACCGCTTTGTATGGCCTCTATGATAGGAATTCCGAAGCCTTCATAAAAGGAGGGATAAAGAAAAACTTCAGCCTGCTGGTATATAGCGGGCAATTCGTGGTTGGGAATGTCGTGTAGGAAGAGTACACGATTTTGCAAATGGTGCGCTGCGATATATTTTTTTACTCGTGTTGCGTAGACCGTATGGCGTCCGACCACCACGAGTCTCAATTCTTCGGGTAAGTGGCACAAGGCTTGCACTGCCAAAAGGAGATTTTTCCGTGCTTCAACAGTACCCACATTTAGGAGATAACGCTGCGGGAGGCTATACTTTTCACGCACGGCTTGGCGTGTTGCCGCGTCAGAAGGGGTAGCAAAATAGTCGCCACAGCTCTGATAGATGAGGCGAATACGCTCAGCTGGGAAGTGAGAGTAACGCAGTATGTCTTTTTTCGTTTGCTCACTAATTGCAATGATAAGATCCGCTTCGCGACAAGTGCGCTGGAATTTACGGGCGTAGAGCTTTGTATCAATCCAGTGGTAATACTCGGGATGGGCAAGAAAGATAAGATCGTGGATGGTAACCACAGTCCGAATTCCAGTTTTACGTATACCGTTCGGGAGTTCGCCCGAAAGTCCATGAAAAAGCTGTACACCGTCGCGTTGCAAATCTTTCACGATGCCTTTAGCTCGCCACAGATCTTTTTGCAAACGTAAAGAGGCTCGTTGGGGGTAGACAAAAGCTAGGTTGTTAGTAACTCTCACTTGCGTGCGGAGTTGTTCGCGCCCTGCGTCGGGTGCATAGAGTAGCAAGCGATTCTGTGGCACTAAGGGTGCAAGAGCATTGATAAGCGTTCGTCCGTAACTCCCTAATCCTGTGGCGTTACTAACAATTCGTTTGGCATCGTAGCCTATTGTATACTGTTTATGCATAGGAAATCATTGTAATATGCGCCTTCTCCCCCCTCTCACACAATCTTATCTAGTATCCATTGCACCCACGCTATGAGGGTGTAAGCTCTTCGTTCGATGGTTGTAGCACTCAGGGTAGGCATGGCAGTCCTCAAGAGCTTTTGTACAGCGGGACGAATCGGTACAAGCACCGATCGCGCTAAATACAATTGCAGCACTTCGCGAAACAAGCGATGCGACAGGAGTGTGGCAAGAATTCTGCGGCGGCGTAGTGACAAGGGGAGTTGAAAACATTCGACACCCGCAGACGAAAGCACCACGCTCTTTTCTCCCTCAAACTCCTGCTCAGCTAACCAACCCAAATACCTGCCTGCTGCCACATAGTAATTGGCTTGTCGGTAAGCAAAACCATAGTTTTCAGCGATCTCCTCCTTGCTGAGCTTCCCGCGTTGCATGAGTATCTCACACAGATTGATAAGCCTTTCAAAACTATCGGCCTGAGGAAATGGGAGCGCTTCGTCTTCCGACACAATGGGCGTATTCTGCAACAAGTGCTCTAGGTCGCGCTCCGACAACAATGTATCGTCTAGCGTGTACTTTCGCTTCCTTACACACTCTATGGAGTGGTAGTACAAAGGCTCTGTAAATCTGTACTCGTATAACCAGTAGGAGCCATCGCTGTAAATGAGGTAGATAAGTCGTACAGGTTTCTTGACACGTGCCGACCAAAGACGATAGGGGTAGTACAACTGGCGCACTATGAAATCATCGGCAAAATGATTCTTCGCCTCGATGAGGTACAAGGCTCGTTCCGATTCGTAGCCCCCATCAATCTCGATCTGTGCATTCTCAACGTGCAACGATTGCAGACTATGGTTGCTTTGCTCTATTTGGAAATCGAAAACTTCTGTTCCCATCCTCCCACTGATTGTGGGGTGTAGTTCCGATTCGTGCATAAAATCGGCTAGAATTCCTGCTGCGTATGCAACGTGAATGGCTGCCGACTCGCTGGTTATCGTGTTATACGTCAGGCTTTCTAGAAAAGCGGGGAAAGCAACCCTTTTCGTCGCTGTTGGATCTAGTATCTTTTCAAAGGTATGAAACGTAGCGAAACGACCTAGGGCATACGAACCACGGGAAAGAGGTAAAATGGCGAGTTTGTACTTCTGAAAAAGAGGCGGGAGCTGGTAGGAGTGATCAAACTTCGTCATGAGTCGTGCTTCGCGTACCGTGTTGATCTCGCTCGCAGCGATCTCCACATACGGGGCACTTGCCAGGCGTGGTAGGATATTATACTTCTCAAAAAGTAATGCCCAAGCATGTTCATTTTTAGAGAGCGGCTGCTCATCTGCCATAGTTGCGAATAATGAGTTCGTTTACCGCTCCGCGCCCCGAGCCCTTGGAATTTACAGCTCGCAAGGCTTGCACCGTCGTGATGTGAAACTCGCGGTAGAGTTCGCGGATCAGAGGTGTGTCGGAGTTTGATTGCATGAAAGGGATATGACGCGCATCTAACGCACGACACGCATCGCGCAAACGTTCCTGATCTGCCGCCTTCCAACCTCCTTGCACATAGCCCGTAAAGCTGGCAGTCTCCGAAAGGGGATGGTAGGGGGGATCGAGATAGACAAAAGCATCTGCGGGGAGGGCATCGAGCACCGTCTGATAATCGGCGTTGGAAAGAGAGACGCCTTCTTTACGAAGATACTCGCTCACGGCAAGTATAGTAGGTTCATTCACTATGTTAGGGCGCTTGTAGTGCCCGTAAGGGCTATTGAACTCACCTGCATTGTTGACACGAAAAAGTCCGTTGTAGCAGGTTTTGTTGAGATAGATAAAACGCGAAGCACGTTCAAGCGGGGTACGTTCTGCAAAATTTGGCTCGCGATCTTGCATACGGAGGTTGTAGAAGTACTCAGGGGTATTGAGATGCTGCTGAAGGTGCGCAATGAGTTCGTGGGGAGTGTCGCGCACAACCGTGTACATGTTCATTAGTTCGCCATTGAGGTCGTTGGCAATAGCGTGTTTGGGATGCAATGCCCACAATAGCGCTCCACCTCCCATGAAAGGTTCGCAATAAGTATGAGAAGCAAGTTTTTTTGGGAGTAGGGGGCGTATGGAGGGAATGAGCTGGCGTTTTCCCCCAGCCCATTTCACAATGGGAGCTAATGCTTCAGATGTATTCCTCTCGCGCGGTTGCATAACAGTGCAAAGGTACAAAACAAGAGGGGGTTTGCAGAGCACAAACGGAAAACTAAGAGAGCACCTACGACACAAAGCGAAGATGTAAAATGCAAATTGGGTATTTGCAAGCAACGCGCCCTACAACGGCATGAGAAGGATTCCTAAGATTGTTGATTATCAACAATGTATACCCAAGCTATCTATTCTTGTGCGAGCCATAGAGCAAGCACTGGATCGGTAAAGGTCAGGCGTTCGTTGTATACCTCTATGATATCGCGTTTGATGAGAGCTTTCTTTATCGCCATTACATTAGCAGAGGAATTAAGCTTGTATTTTTCTATTGCAGCTTGTGTTGTAAGCTTCTCTTCGCCTGCCATAACGGCCTTCAAGAAACGAAATTGCGGTGCTGTCAGATTGGTTGTCAGCGCTTCGAATAGCGGCGAATTTTGTGCAATGAGATCGGCTTTTGCATTCTCAATAATCGGTTGCGTAACCGCAGTGGTGGTATCTAACCACACGAGCCATGAGAGTTGTTGGACGTAGGAAGAGTGGTTATCTACAGTTTGACAGATGGTTTGAGCTTGTTCTGGTGTAATATTCTTTCCAGAATTTTGAAAGCGCGAAACGATAAAACTTACCCATTCTTGAGTAGGGATTTTGGTTAAATAGATGACGTCGCCAAACTTGTAAAAGGGGAGACTTTTGTCGGTAAAGAGATGTTGCATGAGGTGCTTTTGGCTTCCAAAGAGACAGTATGAGGTGCGCGTATGGTGCTGCCATGCCGAGCGAAGCAACTTTTGGAAACTAAGAGAGTCCTTGAACTCTCCTATTTGTTGAAATTCATCGATACAGATTACAAAGTTGCAATTGAGTTTTTCCGCGAGGCGATCGGGCAGATTTAGGATTTCGGCAGGTGTCTTTTCGTCTTTCTTGAGATCGAGGGCTATGCTGAATTCGTTCGTAGAATCTGGACTGACGGTTATTTTTGGGGCGAGGTGTGTAAGGAACTCTCCAACAGCTTGCAAGCGTTGTTGCCACTTGGGGATGGCGTGTTTAAGTATCGTTTCTACGAATAACTGGAAAAAATCTTCTGGTTCGCGACACTGAAAGATATCGATGTAGATAATTTTCAACTCGTTTGTTGCTGCACTTTTAGCAACCTTCTTTACGAGAGAGGTTTTACCCCATCGCCTTGGTGAAATGAGGATGGTATTGATCCCATTTTGAAAATTTGCGAGTAATCGTTCCGACTCTTGTTGGCGGTCTGTGAAAAACTCGTCTGCGATCGCACGTCCGAATTGAAAGGGCGGGTTCATGTCTGCCAAGAAGTTGTTTAGTAAGTGAACTCTTACTAAGAACGTTCTTACTGTGTGTAAAGTGTGTATTATAGGAAATGCGCGTTGTACATTTTCCACAAGACCAAAAATGGTTATCCGACGTATAGGGGCGAAACCTGATTCGCCCATTTCGGCACGTTGTGCCGAAAAACATTACCCTGTGTATTGCACAGATTTTCGGGTGAGGCACGCCTCACTCCCACAGAACTGGTATTCATAATTTATATACACAACCGAATGATAAGAATTGTGTGAGGCACGCCTCACACAAACCGTCTTGCAGAAATCGCCTAGGTATAAATACTGATTTTTCGCACGATGTACTACCGTACATTTGTGGTGTGAAAACGTAGAGATATCCGCCAAGAGGCGAATCGCCATATTTTAACTATAGTAACTAGTGCACGCTGTCAGAATAAACCTACTCTGACAGCGTTTTTTGTACATAAAGCCTACCTTTGTACAAATAGCAATACGAACTATGAGCTTTTCCACAGAGTGCAACCGCATATTTTGGGCGAATACACTGGAATATCGTCGCCTACATGATGTAAACGCTACATTCTCTAATCCCTATCCTCCCGCAACAATGCAAGCGTTGCTATGCGAAAAGAACTGGATAGACAATGTGCAGTGGGATCTGGAAGATATTATTCGAAATCCAGACATCGATCCCGCCGAAGCGCTCGGTATAAAACGGCGTATAGATGCTTGGAATCAACGTCGTACTGATATTGTAGAACAGATTGACACGCTTTTCTTCGAGCAATTTGCAAAGGTTACACCCAAAGAAACCGCTTCCCTCAATACGGAAAGCCCTGCCTGGGCGGTGGATCGCCTCTCCATCCTTACGCTCAAAATCTACCATATGCAACTTCAGGCAACTGACCTCACGGCAACCCCAGAACACAGGGCACGCTGTCAACAAAAACTAGACGTACTTCTCACACAACGTGTTGACCTATCGACTGCGCTAGATCAATTGTTGGAGGAATACGCAAACGGCGAAAAGGTGATGAAAACCTACCGCCAGATGAAAATGTATAACGATCCATCACTAAACCCCATACTACGAGGTACTAAGTAACACTCTTTGCTTACAACGTGAAAAAACAAAAAACGCCCCACATCCTTCTTATACGCCTGAGCGCTCTGGGCGATGTGGTAATGCTTTTACCCGTAGTTAGGAGTATGCGAGAGCAACACCCCGGGGTGCAGCTCTCGGTACTTTCACAACCCTTTACGCGCCCTTTTTTTGAAGCCATCGAGGGGGTGAATTTTATAGCCGCCGATATTCGTAAACGCCATAAGGGCATACGCGGTCTTTGGCTTTTGGCGCGAGAACTTGAAAAGGGAAACTCTTTTACAGCCATTGCCGATGTGCACAGCGTGCTACGCACTTGGATACTTACCTTTTTCTTGCGTTTGCAGCACTTGCCTCGGAAATATCGTATAGCATCAATAGACAAAGGGCGAAAAGAAAAAGGACTTCTTACCCGCGCGAAGGAGAAACAGCTTGTACCTCTCGAGCATTCCGTAAAACGCTATGCCGATGTTCTACAACGCTTAACGTTCAAGCTACAAGTGCCCTACGAACTCGGAGGGCTTGAGCCCGTAGATTTACCCTCCTCAGTAGCCACACTTTTTACCCCCACTCGCCTCCGTGTGGGAATTGCGCCTTTTGCCAAACACAAGGGGAAAATATACCCACTGGAACGTACCTTAGAACTTGTGAAACGCCTACAACGCCAAGGGATTCAAGTATTCCTTTTCGGTAGCAGGGGCGACGAACAGCACCTCTTGGAACGCTGGGCTACCAAACCCGATATGGTTGTTATCCCAGCCTACAACCTCAACCTCCTAGAAGAACTAAGCGTTATGCAACGCCTAGATCTGATGGTTGCTATGGACTCTGCCAACATGCATCTTGCCTCATGGGCGGGTACACGCGTGCTCTCTATCTGGGGAGCAACGCACCGTTTTGCTGGCTTCTATGGGTGGGGACAGTCGGAGAATTTGGCAGTGGAACGAGACGACCTCGCGTGTCGCCCCTGTTCCATATACGGGAACAAGCCCTGCGCGCGCGGCGACTATGCGTGTCTGGATTTGTCGGTAGACGAGATCTACAAACGGGTATTACTCGAGTTGCCAACCCATCCCAGCGCTTCATTTTCCAACTAATTTTAACTTCCACCTACGACGTTAGCAATGTATTTCGCCGTACAGAATTCGTTTTCAGCATAAAAGAAAGATGCCAACAGTCCGCCACCTAGGGCAGCATTCTGCACTTCCCGAGCACTACGATAGTTCCCTCCTTGAAGCGATTCCGCGTCAGAGTTCTATCGACGGCGTAGGGTATGATATTTGGCACGCATACGAGGTATGTGCGTTGTGCGAGGATGGGATGCCAGTGCAAGCTATCGCAAAGCTGTGTTACGACCGAAGAAGTCCGAGCATCGTAGAGAGCAAGTCTCTGAAATTGTACCTTTATTCTCTTGCCAACGAGAAAATGGGGCATACACCCGCCGAAGTACTACAACATTTGGAAACTACCATTGGCAAAGACTTATCCGCCTTGCTACAAACGCAGGTGAAGTGCTCGCTCCACACTTTTTACAACGACCTTACCAACCCTCTGAACCATTATCCGCTTCTAGAGACAAGCGCAGAGCTTCTCCCCGTTTCCGAGGGCGAACTCCGTATTGCCTCGCACCTACTAGGGTCACTATGTCCCGTAACAGGACAACCAGATTGGGGGACATTGGTTTTGCATTTGGCAGGCGAAAGAATCCCAACGCGTTCGGAATTGCTTGATTTACTTCTCGCCAAGCGCTGGGAGCGCGGTTTTCATGAAGAGATTTGCGACGCACTGTATACAGAACTCAGCCGCCAGTATACGCCGAAGCATCTCATGCTCTCCTGCCTCTATACACGTCGTGGCGGTATCGATATTTGCCCCATACGCGCTACGGAAGTGGGCATAATCCCATCGCATTTCATAGATGTGGGGACGCTGTCGCAGCCGTCGTTCCGGAGGTGATATCCGTGCGGGCAAACGCTCTTTTCTTTTTATCCTCCTCATCGTTCTCTTTACTAGCACACTTGCTGCACAGAACACAGACAGTATTGTACGGCAGATACATGCTCAGCTAGGCGATACGCTCTGTGCTTTCCCGCTCTCGCAGCATGTCTTTTCATTAAAACGCCCCATTATAGCGGGCACATTGCGCATTGTTCGTTCCACACTTCCTGCACAATTTTATCCTACTCTCTCACTAGATAGCTCGGCAACGCGACTGTACGTTGTGGGGGAGCACACCACAGCACACGATACCATTTGGGTAGGTTTTCGCTACCTAAAACGCCCTACACAACAGACATTTGGAGTTTATGCACTCCTTGATTCCGTGAGCCCGTCAGACCTTCCACGTTGGAAGCAAATACAAGAAGCGCAACGCGTACAGTCGAACAGAAATACTCCCATTCCTTTTACCCTTCGTGGGTATGCGGAACGCGAGGCTTCGGTGGGCGAAAGCGTGCAAACGCCTTTTGCAGGGCGAATGCATCTGGAACTTGAAGGACAACTAGAATCTGGCTTGCATGTAGAAGGCGAGCTCTCAGACCAATCTCTCCCCTTTCAACCCGACGGAACAACCACTCAGGTAAAAGCGCTAGACAGGATTTACTTGCGAGTTTCCGACACACTCTGGCAGGCAGAAGGGGGCGATCTGGAGCTGCATATGAACCATCAGTTTCTTTACTACAATACCCCCATGCAAGGAGTAGGATATAAAGGCGAAACGCACACCTCACGACACGATACACTGCAATACGAACTTGCTTTGGGTGTTGCCAAGGGGGAGTATGCCGAGGTAGAACTTGTGGGGCAAGAAGGGATTCAAGGACCGTACCGCATCTATGGTTCATCGTCGCTCCTACAAGTGGCAGCCATTGCGGGAAGCGAGCAGGTCTACCTCGACGGCGTCTTGCTTTCACGTGGTGGCGACAAAGACTACACCATAGACTATAATTTGGGCGAACTCCGCTTTACGGTGCAGTGTCCTATTCGTGGCGGAAGTCGCATTCGGGTAAAATATGAGAAAGCAACACAGCGCTATACGCGCTATCTGCTTCATGGCGGTACAAGAGGGCGTCTGCACAACGGTTGGATGTTGCAACTACAAACCTATGTGGCACACGATGCGGCTGCCAGCCTTCAGCTGTCGGGCAACAAGCAGGAAGCATTAGATGGACTGGCACAACTACCACACACGCAAGAAACGCTTCGTTTTATGACATGGGGCAAAAAGAAAGATGGGAAGCGCGAAGGAGGTTACATTGTAGTAGATACACTCGTGGCGGGTATCCACTATTCTGTATTTCGCTATGTGGCAGCAGGTAGCTACGATTCGGTTTACACTCCCTCCTTTCGTTACAGGCCAGGGGGAGGCGACTATATTCAAACGCAAGGTGAGAACAACCAACCCCTCTACGTATGGCGAGCTCCGATAGACGGGAAGGTACAGGGCAACTATTCGGTCGGCGAGGAAATTGTAGCGCCGCAAAGCCACCAACTTATCCAAGTAACGGCAGGCAAGCAACTCCCCTACGCTAAAACGCAAGTTACCGTGGCCTATAGCCATTACGACCACAATACGCTACAGACAACCGCAAGGCATGCGCAAGACGGCATTGCCACACAAGCACAAAGCGAGTGGCGTTTAGGAAGTTTAGGACAGCAGACATTTTGGCTCGGGAGTGAAGGACGTTTTGTATTTCGCGATTTCCGTGCCGTACAAAACTATCTGCCCGTAGACTTTATGCGCAATTGGGGACTTAAGAGTGAGATGCCGACAGACTCATGGGGCGATGCATCATTATGGTTACTCATGCGCAGCAGTCGTGGTATTTCTAAAATAGGCGGAAATTTCTTTTTTAGCCGTCATTTCCGCGGCTTTGCCTTTGAACGCAACTTAGATTATTTGTGGCGCTACTTTGGACTCAAAATGAAGGTTAGTACGCGACGCATGTATGGCGATTCCCGCCAGCGCTGGGTTGGACAATTACATAACGAAATAACGCTACGTTCAAAATTCATACAACCCATTTATTTTGTCGATGGCGAAATACAATCGACAAGCCAACGGACGCGCACTGTAGAAGACGATTACCGATGGCTAAGAACTGGACTCCGAACACGTTTTGGCGATTCTACCTTGTATTCAACACAGCTAGAGCTAGCCTATAGGCATGACGATGCGACGGTATTGCCCACACAACAACCACGACGTCATACATGGGAAGCAACGGCACAAGGTAAACTCAATTTACGACGCTATGGTAACTACACTGCCCGACTTAACTACCAGCACTTGACCTCTTTTTATACTCAACAAAAGCCTATCACGACCCATGTACTTTTGGGACAACTCGGAAGCCAATTAGCACTGTGGCGGGAACGGATTCGTATTCTCTTGCAACAAGAGCTATCAACCGAGAATACCCCCGAATGGCAACAACACTTTATCCGCGTGCCTGACGGACAAGGGCGCTATACTTGGATTGATGCTAATGGCGACGGCATTGAGCAGCTAGATGAATTCGTGCTTGCTGCCTTTCGAGACCAAGGGCGCTATGTATTGCAGATGGTGCCATCATCTACCACTCGCGCCACACGAACGAGTAATCTACAACTGGGCATAAACTTTACACCACGAGCCAATGGCAAAGCAATAGATTCGCTCACACACTGGTACGAACGAGTGGATCTGGAAGTTAGCACTACGCTAGGACAAAAGCGAGTCCAAGGGAATTGGGCGAGTACACTTCTACATTTAGGTGCGCTTTCGCAGGCTTTACAAGCACAGCGCACCTTGAATACAACGTTTTGGTTCAATAAAAATAGTGCTCCTATGCAAGCGTTTGTAGGAGGAACATTTTCGTTACAACAACAACAGCTCTCGCAGGGACGGACTAGCAATAACGAGCATGCTTTTCGTATAGGGGTAAGTACCCCCGATGTAACGAAGTGGATAGCAGAACTCGGAGGAGAATGGCAGCACAAAGTACAGAAGATTCCGTATGGTACGGAACAAGAGCTTAATTCGCGCATCTGGCTACTACGCAGCGCCGTTGGTCGCCGTTATGCGAACACTGCCGAACAACGCCTTGAAGTACGAGTGACGTGGCTCACGGTAACAAGAAATCCTCGTCCCGCTCGGATGACAGAGTCCGAATACCTACTACACATCCCCTTCGGAAAGCAATTCAGCGGGGAAGTACGCCTTACGTACGCATACACCGCAATTGTTGCATTACGCAATAACCCGCTGGCTTATAGTCTGACGCGCGGCTATGCAGACGGGCACAATCTGGTAAACCATCTTACGCTACGCTACAAATTAACACGCCATGTGGAACTCTCTGCAAGCTACGAATTGCGAAAACTAGGCAGCACACCGCTCCAACAGGCAGGTAATTTTGCAGTAAGAACTGTTTTTTAGGGAAAGTGATTCTACCCAAAAACGGGATAGTGCTCATACAGTATTCTGTACAGCGCCAAAACTTCTAGCATAAGCAAAAACACTGTTAACAGAACGAGGAACAGGCGCATAAAACGATGAAAAGTTTTGCTCCTATTCTTGCGAAATAGGATAACTAGAATTGCACACACGAAGAGAAAAATAGAAACCGAAAGGTTTATTTTCACATCGTGAGGTGGTTGCAATGTTCCTCCAAGGATAGTAGTACCCAAAAGTATAAATGGATACTGTCCCAAAAAAGTGTGTAAGCTTCAAAATTCAGAACTTTGAAAAAGTT
>CAJPTC010000037.1 GCA_905373475.1 Bacteroidia bacterium
TTATTTCATAGCACGACGTGAATAAGGCATTAACCGAATATACGCCAAAGGCGCACCACTAAACCTTTATCCTCCCCTTTCATTATCTTTGTTCAACGATTAAATCGCGAGAAAATGCATATAAAAAGTCTTTGGTTTTTAATACCGTTAGTAGCATTTACGGCAGTGGGTTGCAAACCCCAACTAGAGGTTAATGCCCCCGTGGCTAAGGAAAAAGTAGCCATGGCAGATGGGTTAACACAGGATGAAATTGCTAAAGGTCAACTCACGCCCGAGGTGCTCTGGAAAATGGGACGTCTGGGGGCAATTTCACTATCCCCCGACCGTTCACAAGTACTTTACACGGTCACACATATCAATGTGCGCGAAGGAAAGAGTGGTACTCGCATCTATGTGCAAGGAGTAGCCGACAATACCCCACGTTTACTCTTTGAAGGTGGAAACTCGCCCTCTTGGAATGCTAACGGTACAAAGGTTGCCTTTTTGAAAAGCGTGCAGGGTGTTCCGCAACTTTTTGAGATTTCACTAGAATCGGGAGCAGAAGCACGGCAATTAACCTCCTTCAAAAATGGGATTGAGTCCTACTGGATCTCGCCCAATGATGCGCAACTCCTCTACGCGCAGAAAGTGCAGGTCGAAAAAACTACCAAAGATCTTTACCCCGATTATCCCGATGCGAACGTACGCATTATTGATAGCCTTATGTATCGTCACTGGGATTACTGGACAGATGGGCAATACTCTCACCTCTTTTTGACCGATTTCTCGCATGAGAAAGTTGAAGAGGGGCGCGATCTGATGCCTAACGAACCCTACGATGCGCCTATGGCACCCTATTTTGGGAGCGAAGACGCAATCTGGTCGCCCAATAGCGATGTTATCTACTATGCTTGCAAAAAGCAGACTGGCGTTGCGTATGCCACTGGTACAAACTCTGATATTTACCGTTATTCAATCGCCGATGGTACTACCACCAACCTCACTTCCAGCAATTTAGGTTACGACCGACTCCCCGTACCCTCGCCCGATGGCGCTTTCCTACTCTGGCAGCGTATGCGTACTCCAGGTTATGAGAGCGACAAAATGGAGCTAATGTCCATGAATTTGGAAACAGGAGAGCAAAAGTTATTGACCGAAAATTGGGATCAGAACGCAGACTCCTATCAGTGGAGCACTGATGGTAAAACCATTTACATCATTAGTGGTATCAAGGGCACTGTGCAATTATTCGAGCTTGAACCCGAGAGTGGGGTAATTCGCCAGTTAACGGATGGGCAATGGAATGTAACTTGGGCAGGTTATACCGCCAACAACGAATGGCTCATAGCTACTACGCAATTAAATAAAGGAGCTGAGTTGTACACTTATCGCAACGGAGAATGCGTGCCCTTTACCCACATCAACCAAGATATCTATGCCTCTATCAAGTTCAGCAAGGTAGAAGGTCGTTGGATGCGTACTACCGATGGAGGCAATATGCTGACTTGGATAATTTATCCGCCCGATTTTGATTCTACCAAGCGGTATCCTACAATCCTTTATTGCCAAGGCGGACCTCAGAGCACCGTGAGCCAGTTCTTTAGCTATCGTTGGAATTTGCAACTCATGGCTTCTATGGGCTATGTAGTCGTAGCACCCAACCGACACGGAGTACCCTCTTTTGGGCAAAAATGGAATGCACAGATTTCGGGTGACTATAGTGGACAAAACATCCGCGATTACCTTACCGCTATAGACGAAGTGGCGAAAGAACCATGGTGCGATAAGGACAATCTAGGCGCTGTTGGAGCTTCTTACGGAGGCTACTCCGTTTACTACTTAGCGGGTGTTCACAACAACCGTTTCAAAGCATTTGTAGCACACAATGGCATGTTCAATTTCGAGAGTTTTTATAACAGCACCGAAGAAACATTTTTCCCGAACCATGACTTTGGTGGTCCCTACTGGGATCGTTCTAACCCTGTAGCACAGCGGAGTTATGCCAACAGCCCTCACCGTTTGGTTAAGAATTGGAATACACCCATCCTCATTATCGTAGGCGAACGCGATTTCCGTATCCCCTATACCGAAGGACTACAAGCCTTCAATGCTGCGCAACTATTGGGCGTGCCTGCGCGCTTGTGTGTATATCCTGATGAGACGCATTTTGTCTCTAAACCGCAGAATGCAATGATTTGGCAATACGAATTCTTCGGTTGGCTTGACCGCTGGTTGAAACATTAGTATTTTTATTGACAACCAATGCATTAACGCTTGTAGGGACATTGTCTACAAGGCTCGAATACCGAAATATGAGATTAACGGACATTGCCTTTTTAGGCGATGTCCGTTTTTTTTGCGGTGTGTATAATCTTACTCTCTCCGCTTTGTGCAACTCCTAACTTTTCACTCGTGCCAACGGCGCTTTTCCTTGTCTAAAAGAAAGTCGTATATTTGTTATGCAAAAGTGACGGGTAGAGCCTCCCAAGTGACGGGTGAGCACAAGAACTCTACTAAGCGTCATTTCACACAATTAAGAGAAGGGAGCAAAAAGGAGAAATGGAAGTTCTAGAGATACCCAATACGGCGAAAACACCACAAATCAGTTTGAATCCGAATGGGACGTTGCTTTTTAAGGGACGTTCAATCCCCGAAAACTCTATTGATTTCTATCGCCCCGTAATGGACTGGTTGACGGAATATGCGCGCGAGGCGCAACCGCTTACTACCGTAGAGATGCGCCTCGAGTATTTCAATACTAGTTCATCCAAGTGTATACTCGATATCTTTAAGCGCCTTAGCCTTATTCACGAACTACCAGGTAAGGAGGTACAGGTGAAATGGTACTTCTTTAGCGACGACGAAGATATGTACGAATCGGGCAACGATTATAGTACGATAGTGAAGATCCCGTTCGAGTTAGTGCCCTACACATCCGAAGATTAGGGAATTACCTTTCAGACTGGAACGAAATTCGCGAAGCGTGAGTGTGTTTGTGAGGAAACAAACTCGCTTCAAGGACGCTCAGTGTTGTATTTGTGGAGGTAGGTTGTGTCTTTCCCCGATTTCGCTATTCTGTTGGAGCGCTGCCAAGCGCTATCCCAGTTAGCAGACGTGGCACAATTGCGTACGCACCAAAGTAATGTTGTTTTACGTGGCGTAGCAGGCTCTTTTCTCCCACTTATTGTTGGAGCAGAGAGCCTTTTTTCTACCCCTTCTTCCCCCTCAGAATCCACACTGCGGCTTTCGGTGGTGCTGTGCGCCGACCACGATGAGGCGGCGCATTTCTTTACCGATCTAAACACTTTGGTTGCTAAAGAAGGAATTCACTTTTTCCCATCCTCGTATCGGGGGCGTATAGACGCAGCCAATCTTTTACCAGAACGCGTTGTACAACGAACTGAAACTCTGCTTGCCCTGACCAAAGAGCAAGTTGCGCAGCCGCTGATAGTGGTTACTTACCCAGCAGCCCTTGCCGAAAAAGTAGCAGTAGGTAGCACAAAGACAGAGAACAATATTTCTATTCGTTTGGGCGAAAACCTTTCGCAAGATGCTTTTATTGAAGCACTTGAGAATATAGGATTTACCCAAGAGGAGTTTGTTTATGAACCAGGACAATATGCCCGACGTGGCTCTATTGTCGATCTTTTCTCGTATGCCGACTATTACCCGTATCGTGTCGATTTCCTTGGAGATGAAATAGACTCGATCCGACGCTTTGCCGTAGAATCTCAGCTTTCTATCGAAACGTTGAAAGACGTTCTTGTTGTAGGAGCTATGACCGAGGAAGCTGAGAAAAAAGTATTACTCCACACATTCTTTCCAGCCTCAACCCTACTCTGGACGGCGGATACGAAATCTCTACTCTCCGATTTTGCCATTGTGCGCAATGAAATGGAAGAGGAGCTCTCGCATCATTTTGCCAAATTGGAAGAGTTGGAGGGTATCCTCGCTGCTTTCTCTTTGTTGGAACACGGTGTGCTAGAGACTCGTGAGCGCGCGAAAAGCATCTCTTTCAATGCACATCCGCAACCTCTATTCCACAAAAATTTTAATCTAATTGCCGAGACGCTACGCAATGAGGCTGCAGCAGGGCATACCTCTTACATACTCTCCGAGCAAACCAGTCAGCTCGAACGTCTTAAAAATATCTTTGAAGATCACCATCTAGAGCTAGGTAGGGAATACACGCTGGTTGAAGCCTCGCTGCATGCGGGCTTTTGTAGCGAAGAGCTTGGAGTTAACTTTTTTACTGACCACGAACTTTTTGAGCGGCATCATGCTTACCGCCTAAGCCGTCAGATATCGCGTCGCGATTCTCTCAGCGTCTCGGAATTACAACAGCTTAAACCTGGCGATTACGTGGTACACGAAGACTATGGGGTCGGCATTTTTGAGGGGCTTGTTACGCATCGCAAAGACGGAGTAAATTATGAGTTGGTGCGGCTCTCCTATCGCGATCACGACTCGCTGCTCATGAGCGTGCACAGCCTCGATAAGCTCTCCAAATATCGCGCTAGCGACGATACGCCACCTGTGCTAAACAAGCTCAATTCTAGTGCTTGGAATAAGCTTAAGGCGCGTACCAAGAAACAGGTCAAGGACATTGCGCGCGATCTGATACAGCTCTACGCACAACGAAGAGCTCAGGAAGGGTTTGCTTATTCGCCCGATACCTATTTGCAAGAGGAGCTAGAAGCTTCCTTTCAGTACGAAGATACGCCAGATCAGCTTGCTACTACGATTTCCGTTAAGCGCGACATGGAGCAGAATATCCCCATGGATCGCCTTATCTGTGCCGACGTAGGATTTGGGAAAACGGAAATTGCTATACGAGCTTCGTTCAAAGCCGTTTGCGACAACAAACAGGTGGCTGTTCTGGTGCCTACTACGGTGCTCGCCTTGCAGCACTATCGGACTTTTTGTAAGCGTCTTACCAATTTCCCTTGTAAAGTGGCTATCCTCTCCCGCCTTCAGACCACGAAGCAACAAAAGGCGGTGATGCAAGGATTGGCGGACGGGAGTATCGATGTGGTAATAGGGACGCACTCCCTGTTGCGCTCTTCCATACAGTTTAAGGATCTTGGCTTGCTTGTGGTCGACGAGGAGCAGAAATTTGGCGTGGCAGCCAAGGAACACCTTAAGGCGATGCGTACGCATGTTGATACGCTGACCCTTACGGCAACTCCTATTCCGCGCACACTTCAATTCTCTCTGATGGGAGCACGAGATATGTCGGTTATTGCTACGCCACCGCCCAATCGATACCCCATAGAGACCGAAGTTATGCAATTTGATGAAAAGCGTATAGCAGCGGCAATTCGGCGGGAAGTACAGCGTGGCGGACAAGTCTATTTTGTAAACAATTTGGTGCAGAATCTTACACTCCTACACGCGCGTCTTGAGGAATTACTACCTGAGGTGCGTTTCGGCGTTGCACACGGGCAAATGCGGGGTGCAGACCTCGAGCAAGTCATGCTAGAGTTTATGAACGGAGACTACGACGTGCTGCTCTGTACCTCGATTGTCGAAGCTGGGCTTGATATCCAAAACGTTAATACGATTTTCATAAACAACGGACATCGTTTCGGGTTGAGCGATCTACACCAGTTGCGTGGTCGCGTTGGGCGGTCAGACCGAAAGGCATACTGCTATATCCTGATCCCCATGACGGAGACGCTAACTCCCAATGCACGCCAGCGTCTTAAGGCCATTGTAGAGTATTCCGATCTGGGCAGCGGTATGAGCTTGGCAATGCAAGATCTCAATATCCGCGGTGCGGGTAATCTGCTAGGCGCAGAACAAAGCGGTTTTATTGTCGATTTAGGTTTGGAAACCTATTACAAAATCTTGGATGAGGCTGTAGAAGAACTGAAACAAGAAGAGTTCTCAGAACTATTTACCGACGAAAACAAGAGTGCCAAGGCATACATCATTCCCGAATGTGTGGTAGATAGCGATATGCCACTGTACTTACCTCCAGAATATGTAGAGAGTACTGCCGAGCGCATGCGTTTGTACCGTAAACTCACCGCTTTACAAAATACGGAGGAGGTAAACCGTTTTATCGCTGAGTTGCAGGATCGCTTCGGTGAACTCCCCACAGAGGCGCGAGAATTACTCAAGATCCCCGAATTGAAGTGGACTGCCCGTTCGCTCGGTATACAACGTATCCAGTTTCAAAATGGCGTTATGGTGTTGCAATTTGTAACTCCCATGACTTCGCCTTTCTATGCCAGCGATCTCTTTGGCTTCATTTTGAAAAACATCGCCGCATTGGGCAATCAAGCACAACTCCGACAGACCGAAACCTCTCTGAGTCTGGTAATCCGTGGTATCTCGAGTATTGATGACGCCCAAGAACTCCTTAAGCGTTTAGTAAAGAGCTGAGAATGCGTGCTCTACTCCTAGACTCTGGTAACACGCGAATAAAGGCTGCGATCGCCGTAGACGGGCGTATTGTGGAGCTACATATCTTCGAACGCGTTGAGCAGGAAGCCATTCTGCATTTAGCTATAGCATCGGAGGTAGAAGCGTGTTGCGTTTGCGATGTGAGTGGGCAAATCGATGCTTTTATTGCGCAACTAGAGCAGCGTTATACGAACCAATTTCATTGCGTCGCGGCTACAAGTCGCGTACCGTTCAATAATGGCGGCGGATTTTATCCGACAATGGGGAGCGATCGCATTGCAGCTCTGGTCGGTGCCTATCTGCGTTCCAAGCCGCGTGCAGTACTAGTTATAGACGCGGGTACAGCACTTACTTACGATTTTCTGGATAGCAATGCGACCTACTGCGGCGGACTTATCTCTTTAGGAGTTGAGATGCGCTTGCGTGCTTTGCATACGTTTACAGGTCGTTTACCGTTAGTAAGAGTACCTAAGGAGCGCGTTTGGCCTTTTACGTCGGAAGGCACAGAGCAAAGTTTGCAGGCTGGTCTTGTGGCGGGTGTGGTAGGTGAGGCGTTTTATCTGGTGGAAGAGTTGAAAAAGCGTTACCCCGAATTTGTAATCCTCTTAACGGGCGGGGACGCGGGATGTCTGTCAAATTTCTATTTTTGTGAAAGTTTTGTTGTTCAAAATTTGGTTTTGGAGGGGTTGTATGAACTGCTCGTTTGCAATGTCTAAAACAATAGGAGGCGTGTTACTCCTAGTGGGACTGTTGTCGTTTGGTAAAGTCTCTGCACAAGTGGTTAATACAAATTCCCCTTACTCTCGTTACGGGCTGGGTGATCGCGAATCTATCGGTTACACAAAGTCGCAAGCCATGGGTGGAGTGGCGTATGCACTTCGCGACAAGAATATGATTAACGGTGTGAACCCAGCGAGCTTCTCTTCGCAGGATTCTCTTTCTTTTATTCTTGATATGGCATTCCGTGCGCGCTATGTTATTGCGCAGTCTGAAAAGGATGGAGAGCACACTGATCCTTCTGCTAGCGTGCATCATGTAGCAATTCAGTTCCCTGTATGGCGCTACTTCGGAGTGGCTCTTGGTTTTCAACCATTTTCGCAAATGGGGTATAACGTAACCCGATTTGAGACTGACCCACTCATATTGAGCAAAATCGGGAATGTACGCTATCATCATCATGGCAACGGGGGACTTAGTGAAGCTTTTTTGGGCTTTGCTTTTTCTCCGCATCGCAATATCTCCTTAGGGGTGAGTGCTCGCTATCTTTTCGGCTCACTCAACTATGCGCAGGATCTTTATGTGCCCAACCATGCCCTCTATGCAGATGTGCGCTATGATGATCGGCTGGTTCTAAGGGGCTTTGGGCTTACTGGAGGTTTACAACTCTCGCTACCTACGAACGATGATAGCCAACTCCGTTTAGGTGCAGTTGCTGAACTGATGCCCTCGCTCGAGGCGGAAAGACGACTAGAGGTTAAGCAAGTATACATAGGCTCTGCCTATGATATTGCCAACAATTACTTTGTGGGGAAAGAAAGACTATCTTACCCAATAAAATATGGTGTAGGTATTCTGCATGAGACGCCAGCTTTGAGTTATGGTCTCGATTTTTCAATGCAGGATTGGAGCAACTTTTCCCTGCGCCCATCGCAACAAAAGAACGGCTTGGGCTATACGCTCAATGCAGGGGTACAATGGATTCCTAATCCTGCCGAACTCAGGTACTACCTCAAACGTGTACAGTACCGTTTTGGAGTCTATTATTCCCAATTACCCATGCGGATCGAAAACACCACTTTGAATGAAATGGGGGTTACCTTTGGCTTCGGATTTCCTTACAGGTACTCCAGTTCTATATTTCATACCGCATTTCGTCTAGGAATGCGTGGTACGACGTCTAATGGGCTAGTCCGCGAACTGTATGGGGAGTTTGTGTTCGGGGTCTCGTTCAACGATATATGGTTTGCAAAACGAAAATTCCAATAGAGAAGAGTCCTAACTAAATAGAGTAGTGATGTCTAGAATATTCTTTTTTCGGGCGTTGTTGGTTGTATTTCTATGCTCGCTCGCGGCAAGTCAGGTGCTTGCACAGGTTAAGAATCCTGCCTTAGATAACCCTAAATATGGGGCAGATCCTGCTACGCGCGAAGAGTGTCTGAAGAATACTTCATTTTATTCCGAATATTACAAGCAAAACAATTACAAAGACGCAGCGCAGGGGTGGTCTATTGCTTATACTATCTGTCCACAGTCTTCCGAGAATCTTTACATACGCGGTGTCAGAATGTTGAAAGCCGCTATTGCAGAGACCGCTGAACCCGCTGCGCGCAAAAAACTTGTAGATAGTTTGATGTCGGTATACGACAAGCGTATCCAATATTTTAAGAAAGAAGGGTACAACCTTGAACAGAAAGGGCTAGACCTCCATTCCTTAAGTCCTGAACGCGCACAGGAAGTTTATCAAATCCTATCTCGTGCTATGAGTTTGCGCAAAGAAGAGACTGAGCCTATGACGCTTCTTGTCCTGATGCAAGCTGTAAAAGACCTGTATGCGAACCAGCAAGTACCTGCCGATACCGTGATTGCTGTTTACTCGCGTCTGTCCGAGGCTTTTGGGAAAAAATTGGCGGCTACCCCCAATGACGAGAAACTGAAGCCCATGTCTGAGTCGCTCGATGCATTATTTACCAGCGCAGGCGTTGCCAATTGCGAGAATCTTGTTTCTATTTACACTCCTAAGTTTGAGAGCAATCCTTCCGATTTGGAGCAGGCGCGTTCCATATACAATCAGCTTGCGGCACTGCGTTGCAACGATTCGGAACTCTATCTGAAAGTTGCCCTCGCTATTTTCAATGCAGAACCAACACCCAGCTTGGGGCTTGAGATTGCACGCATCTATATGGCACAGCGTAAAAATGCTGATGCAGACGACATATTTAAGAAGGCTATAGCAGCTGAATCTGATGGCGTTAAACGTTCGAGTATGTTGGTGGAACAGGCAAGTTTTGTCGGAAATGTGTTGGGCGATATGGTACGCGCACGCGCATTGGCCAATGAAGCCCTCGCTCTCAATGCGCAGCAGGGATATGCTTATTTCGTAATTGGTCAGTTATATGCTTCTACCAAGAATTGCGGTTCTAATAAGATTGACAATGCTTCGGTATTTTGGGCTGCAGTAGATAAGTTCAATCAAGCAAAGAGCATAGATCCCGCATTGTCACCTGACTGCAATAAGCAGATAGCATTCTATAGCCAGTACTTCCCCAGTACCGAAGAAATTTTCTTCCAAGATCTGGAAGTCGGCAAATCTTTCACAGTCCCTTGTTGGATCAATGAGCGTACTACGGTTCGCGCTAAGAACTAGAAAGAGTTCCATTTGTTTTATCCTCCTCCGCAGAATGAGTAATTATGCTCGTTCTGCGGTGGTATTTTTCTTATTGTGCTCGCTCTCTTTTTTCTTTTCGCGGTGCACCAATAGTGCGGACGATATTCGCGACTATTCGCGTTTGGAACGCGAACCCATGCTAGAGGCAGAGGCTATAGATCTGCATATAACTGAAAACGGGCGGCTCGTGGTGCGCGTACAAGCCCCCGCAATGAATTCTTTTGACCGCGACGAAAAGCAGTACGACGAATTCCCCGACGGAATTACAGTTCAGTCATACGCCTCAGATGGCTTGCCAAGTTCCAGTATACGTGCTGACTATGCTATCTATCAGCGCCGTGAAAAGTTATGGGAAGCTCGTACACGTGTTGTCGCTGTAAATGAAAAAGGCGACTCGATACAAACCGAGCAAATTTTTTGGGACGAAAGTAAAGGACGAGTTTACACCAAAGCCAATGTGCGTATACGTACCAGTACGGCGGTTCTCTTTGGTAAAGGATTAGAGAGCGACGATCGCTTTGTAGACTGGGAAATAAAAGAACCCACGGGTATAATTGCCGTCCCAGGAACTACCGAGCAGTTCTCTAAGCCGCATTTAACAACGCAATAATTTAATTCTGATGAGAAGTTTCCAGATTGTGCTTGAAGTTTTGTGGGTGATCTTGGCTATCTTTTGCCTTGTACTTGGCATTTTGCGATGGTCTGTGCCAGGGCATCTATCTTTAATTTTCTTCCTTTTAGCAGCGCTTGCGGCTGCCATGGCCTATTTCCGACACAGTACACGTGTGCGCAACGAAAGAAAACGTCGCGAACGCTAACCTGTACGTGTCGCACGACAATACGCACCTTTGCTATAGTATACGCAACCTAACGCCTTAGTGGCTTTTATTTTGTTATCTACCTATCTGATATTTGCGTTGTCGGTGCTCTTCTCAGCTGTTTTTTCAGGAACTGAGATAGCCTTTCTTACTGCAAACCGGCTTCGTCTGGAGCTCGATAAAAAGCGAAATCCGCTTTTAGCCCGTATCATTTCGGTTTATACCGATCGCCCCGCCCTTTTTATTGCTTCTATTCTTGTGGGCAACAACGTTGCCATGGTGCTTTATGGTATGGTTGTGGCGAATCTACTAAACCCAGTGCTTGCATCCTTAAAAGAAGATCCTTGGCTTCTCCTTATTACGCAGACGATATTGAGTACTATTTTTCTCCTTATCGTCGCAGAGTTTTTGCCCAAAGCCATCTGTCGGATGCATGCAAATACGTTCCTCAAGATATTTGCACTGCCTATCTTCTTTTTTTACATCCTCTTTTACCCTCTAAGTAAGGGGATGACGCTCCTATCGGGGCATTTGGTGCGTATTTTCACCCGTAGGAATTTGGTAACTACCGCAGAACCTACCCTTTTTGGGCGTAACGATCTCAACGTCCTGATCGAAGAAGCAGCACAGCAGCAGAAAGATGATGACGAGGACGACGAACACAACGGCTCACGCAATGCGCTCCGAATTATGCAAAATGCTCTTGATTTTAGTGAAGCGCAAGTCAGGGATTGCTATGTACCTCGCCCAGATATTGTCGCCATAGATGTTAATGATTCTGTGGAAGAGCTCAGAACCCTTTTTATTGCTTCTAATTATTCGCGCATCCCTGTATACGAGAACAGTATAGACAACATTATAGGCTATGTAAATGCCAAAATGTTGTTTCTGCACCCCGAATCTATTCGGAAGAATTTGCTCGCTTTGCCCTTCATCCCCGAAACGATGAGCGCGAAGACGCTTCTATCCAATTTTATTCATACCTCTAAGAGTATGGCAATTGTCGTTGATGAGTTCGGAGGCACTGCTGGGCTTGTTACGATAGAAGACCTAGTGGAGGAAATTTTTGGGGAGATCAACGATGAGCATGACCACACTACGGTCATAATGCGAGAAGTGGAAGAGGGGGTATATCAACTATCGGGACGTGCTGAGGTAGAGGAGGTTAACGAACGGTTTGATCTCAATATTCCAGAGTCTGATGATTACGATACGGTGGCGGGCTATATTCTTTCGCATCAAGCCAGTTTACCGCAGGCAGGTGAGGCGTGCACTATAGACGATAACGAAATACGTATCCTTAAGGTAGAAGGAAGCCGTATTGTTTTAGTCGAGCTCCGAAAAAAATAGCCCTGTTTGCAGACGCAGAACAGAGCCTTAACTTTCCACTCTTAACTTTTAACTTGTGCTTCTGGACGTTACGTTCGCACGTTTTGTAATCTTCCTCCCTTCCCCTTATCTGGCTTCGCGCTTTTACCTCGTACTTCGTACCTAGAACGTTGTTCCCGATTACTTACGCTTCTGTTTTGTGCCGCCTACACAAAATCGCGAAATGTACACTGGAATCCCAGAATTGTAATATCGTCGTACTGTGCATTAGCGCCTTGCCACTTTGCCAGTTCCTCTAGCAAGAACTCTTTTTGTTGCGAAATGGAGTGCTGCGAGGCTGCTTCTATATGTCCCTGAAAACGTGCAAAGCGCATTTTTTGGGCGTATTCTCCGCCCAATTGGTCAGAATACCCGTCACTGAATAAATACAAGAAATCGGAGGGGTTGTAGTGTATTAAACGTGAGTTGTAACTCTGATTCTGCTCACTGCCCACAAAAGTCGCATCGCCAATGTATACGTCGGTCTGCCCATCGTGGCGATGAATAATGCGCTGAAATGCCCCCGCAAAATCAATCATCTTGCGTTTTGTATCGATAACGCAGATAGAAACGTCTGCGCCTTCGCTCATAGCTTCCACATCCTTGATGCGTGCATTACGTTCATAAAGGCTATTGCTCAAAAGCCCGAGTATTTTTGCCGCTCCTGTGGTATGCTGTTCAACGATAATGCTGTGAAGAAAAACGTAGGTTAGCAGCGACATGATGGCAGCCGAAGTCCCATGCCCCGTGCAGTCTATTACGCCGAGGTACAGATAGTTTGCGTGTTCGCTGTACCAGAATATATCGCCACTTACTTCGCGCAAGGGCTTAAAGAGAATAAATGAGTCTGGACAACGTTGCTGCAGCGTTTCAATGGTCGGCAATATTACGTCTTGCGTGTGTCGCGCGTTGCGTAACTCTGTTCGCAGTATCTGACTCTGGCGTTGTAAGTCTTGGTTGAGTACCTCAAGACTCATTGTCGCACGTATTTGCTCATTAAATTTTCCGTGACGGTCTAAAAAATGGCGTCGCCCGAATACGATAGCAATAATCAGCAGGAGAAGCGTAAAAAGTGGTAGATAGCTTCGGAAAAAGGATTCAAGAGAGGAGTTGCCCTCTATAACTAAGTGATAAGGTGTACCCTCCGTCCAAGTAACACCATTCCGCGATGTCCGAAACCGAAACGTGAAAGAACCAGGAGGTAGATTGTTAATGTTGACAAGATTGCCGCTTAATACATCGCTCCAGCGTTCATACAAATCTTCAATCATTACTTGGTAGCGGGGCTGCTGATTGCTTCCATAATTCAAGTGCGATAAATGAAAAGTAAGAGAATGGTAACCGCGCGGAACTACAAGTTCATGTCCTACAAGTGTCGCAATTTCCGCATTGGGCAAATCATGTCCAACAAGTTCTAGCTTTGTCAGAAGTATAGGGTACTCTTCATATTCATTGCGTGGACGCGCGTGAAAACGAGTCAATCCATTCTGACCTCCGAAATAGATTTTACCTAAGGGGGAAATGTACGAGGCGTTACGATTGAAAGCTGTGTGAAAAAGTCCGTCACTTTTCCCGAAGAAAAAGAGTGTTCGTGTCGTCGGATCATATTCTACAATCCCGCGCTCCGTGGCAATCCAAACATTGCCTTGCGAATCGCAGACCAGCGAATTGATAGGGTTTGAGCGGAAATAGTTGTGACTCACAACCTGTACGCACGTGTCAGTATAGTAGGGGAGTATAAATAGCCCGTCGTCTGTACCAATCCAGTTCCGACGATTCTTACCGTCCTCCGCTATGCAGATAGCAGAGGGAGGAAGTGCAAGGACTCCCGAAAGAGTATCACAAAAAATTATAGGCGACACGTGTGGTGATGCAACATTGACGCGATAAACGCGCCTATTCGCTATACATAAAATGTTTTTTTCCTCCTCGAGTGCAAAGTCGCGAACATCCTTTCCGTGCAGTGTCTGAACCTCGCTCGCTTTTTCTGTGTGTTTGTTGTAAAGTGTTAGCCCCTCATTTGTTGCAAAGAGATAGCGTGTACGGTCAAATTTCCCAATTTTGTTAACCGTTCTTTCGCCTAGAGTAGTGAAAAGTTTTTGCAGCCAAGTTGAAGATACATCAGTCGTCCAACAATTGCGCGCCTGATTGAAATAGATGAGACCGCGATTTGTACCTCCTATGAGCTCGCCTGTGAAAAAACGATAAAACGAAGTTACGCAACTGCGTCCCTTAAAAAGAGGCAAATCTTTGGGTGTATAATCAGCAACAGAGTCGGTTGTATAATCTAAACGGAGAATAGTGCCGTTGGCCGTACCTACCCATACATCATTATCATCTTGAGTATAGATACCTAAAATCTTCTTGTTGTAGAGAGAGGAACGGTTATTGGGCTGGAGCATATCTTGCGAGAAGAAAAGTGGTTTATGACTCCACGTAGCAAAGCCACCATCCACGGGAAGGAAGTATACATTTTTACCCTCAAAATTGCATGATGCATTGGGTACATACCCCAACTGTTCGGTGCGACTGTATATTTTGTCTATGCAAAGCCACTCGCCTGTTTCCCGATTGATGAAATAGATCTTATTGTCTATGATGCACCAGAGTTCGTCAGCGTCACCTAACCAGAAACCATCTATTAGAGCGTATTTGTTGTCGATATTTTGATAGGGGATGTGGTAAACAAAAGGGAGGTTTATTGCATCGCGATAAACGTAGATCGCATTAAGTGTCGCTACACAAAGACGAAACTTGCTATCAAATGCAAAGCCCGTTATCACCTCAAGTTTTGTATGCCCTGTTTCGTATTGCGAGGTCTCTAGGCGTTTATATTGTTCTAGTTCTCTATCCCAACAAAGAAGTACGCCGCTAACAAGTACCCATATATTGCTCTCTTTGTCCTCAAGAATCTTGTTGTTTAGATAGAGATTTTGCTGGTTCAGGAGAAAAGGGAAGTCGTACCATTCTACCTCGCCAGTTTTGGAGTCAAATTTCCCTAAGCCGCGCATGCTAGCCAGCCAACACTGATCCTCGCGGTCAAAATAGATGGACAGCACTCCTTTGTAGGTGTTACCATCGCGTGTGGCATAGCTTATGGGGTAGTTCTGAAAGCGCATGGTGCTTCGGTTCAGACACGAAACTCCAGCATGTGTTGCTAACCATATATTATGGCTTTTGTCTTCGGCAATTGCTGTTATATAGCCGTCTGCGAGCGAATCGCGAATAGAATGGTTTGGGTAGTAATTGAAAAAGACTGAAGCATCAAAACACGAAACACCGCTACCATCGGTGCCTATCCACATTAGACCAAACGAATCGCGAAATATGGCAGTTACCTCGGGATTGGGCAGCCCCTCTTCTACTCCATAGAAGTTTACATTTATGCTTGTGTCGCGTACTTGCAGATGAGCCGCCGCCTCGGTGGCGAGAGCTACCAACAAGAGTAGGAGGTAAGTCCTGATGCGTAGAAACATGGCTCTGTGCTAGTTGCGGTTCAACGTTTCGTGGCCTATCCTTTACATTGCATGCTTACTTTACGAATTTGTTATTTAAGTTCTTGTTTGGGTGTTTATATATGCGTCTCTATTGTTCCTTTTCTGTTTGTGCCATAATATCCTTCCACGGGTTGGCAGTGGCACTATCGTAGTTAATGAGCATTTTGCGGTAAAGTAACGAAGGCGATTCGGGCATCTCTATGCCCAATGCATATTCGCGCCAGCGTCGGTCTACAAGTTCTATGGTCTCTTTGCTGCTTGCCACAACGTTGGGCCATGGTCTGAGATACGCACCGCCTATTTTTGCACGTGCATCGATAATAGCAGAGAAATCGTCGCCGTCATTAGCTATCCAGATATCGCGTGCAGGCGCCGTGTTGGCTAGTACATACCACAGTAGTAACGATGGGTGCAACATGGGCGCATAGCTGTTTACCAAAAGTATAAATCGTGGTATAGCGCCTACCTCCGCCGCACATTGCGTCAGCAACTTCTGCGCATCGTTCTTTTGAAACGGCTCATAGTCCTCAACAATCTGAAGTAGAAGCTTTTCGCCGACCCAAAGCGAGCGACCTCCAAGTGTATGGCTTGCGTGATCTGTCCAGCGGACAGGTGCATCAGAAGGCGTGTCGTAATACGTGTCTATGAACAATTTTGAACCAAAGCCTACTTCCTCGCTCGCGTGGTCTAGTACATCCTCAGGTCCGCGAGAGAAGAAGAGATCCTGTATCTTCACTTCGGCAAGAAGACGCAGAATATTATTCTGATCGGTAAAAGCGCAAGAGTCGGGGAGGCGGAGAATGTATTTTGTAAACATGAGTTGCCCAGCACTCCACAGCGCATTGGCTATTTTTTCGCCGCTGCCCGCATATGGATGTGCCCCGTGCACCAATGCCAAATTGTGTGCTACGCCCTCAGTTGGTAAATACAGATCTTTCAGCTCGGGGATGAGGGCTTTCTTGATGATAGGTTCGAAAATCCGTTCCGTTGCGCGTGCTATGATGCTATCCTCCATAGGCGGAATGCCTACAATGGTAGCAGGATATACCGCATCGTGCCGAGAGGTTATACAGGTTATGTGGAACTTCGGATACCAGTCTTCCAACGAATAGAACCCCGTGTGGTCGCCAAAAGGACCTTCCCAAAAAGGTGCTTCTGCGGGGTCTATGTACCCTTCTATGATGATGTCAGCTTCTGCTGGCACTTCCAAGGGAATGGTTACCCCTTTCACCATCGTTACTTCGCGCTCACGTAGGAAGCCTGCAAAGAGAAACTCGTCTATGCCGTCGGGAAGTGGGGTAGTAGCGCAGTAGGCTAACAGCGGGTCGCCACCCAGTGCTACCGCCACGGGCATCCGTTCATTGCGCGCTTTGTAACCTGCAAAGTGTCTTGCGCCCGTTTTATGGATGTGCCAATGCATTGCGGTGGTTTGAGCATCGAGCACTTGCATGCGGTACATACCCACATTGCGTTTTCCCGTCTCAATATCCTTGGTAATAACCATGGGCAGGGTTATAAACCGCCCGCCATCATGAGGCCAACTTTTCAGTATCGGGAGTTTGGTCAAGTCTGGCGAACGTTCTATCCGCTCTTGGCAGGGCGCTTTGCCCGAAATGGCTCGGGGTAGGAGTTTTGCCAGTGAGTATAGTGAGGAGAGTGTGTGCCATTTAGCGCTAAATCCCTTTTTAGGCTGCGTTATCGTATCAAAAAGAGAGGAGATGCGTTGCTGTAACTCTTCAAAGCTTTTCGCGTGCATAGAGGCTAGCAAACGTTTTTCTGATGCATAGAGATTCATGGCAACGGGGTACTCTGTTCCCGTATCGGTGAACAGCAACACTTGGTCGCTCCCCGCCGAAAACATCCGATGCGCAATCTCGCACATCTCAAGTTCAGGGTTGCATGAAACCGTTACCTTTTTCACTTCATTACGCTCTGCAAGCTGCTCTATATACTCTCTGAGTCCGTCACTTCTCATAGTCCCTGATAAAGAACGAGGTAAAGATAATTATTTCGTAGAAATGCAGTACAAAACTACACGACTATATTACGTGGTTTTGTATTACTTTTGTTACTTGTAAAGTATGGAGGGCGGATTATATGGCAGAGGATAAGCTAGATCAGATCGTTGTAGAGCGTATAGAGCAGGTGGATATCGAGGAACAGATGAAGTCCTCGTATATCGATTATGCTATGTCGGTTATTGTCTCTCGTGCGATACCCGACGTGCGCGATGGTTTGAAGCCTGTACATCGGCGTGTCCTTTATGGCATGGATGAGTTGGGGCTTAATTATCAGGCACAAACCAAGAAATCGGCTACAACGGTCGGACACGTATTAGGGCGCTACCATCCTCACGGCGATTCGTCGGTCTATGATACCATGGTGCGTATGGCGCAATGGTGGTCATTACGTTATCCGCTGGTGCACGGACAGGGGAACTTTGGCTCTATTGATGGCGATGGTCCTGCTGCTATGCGTTATACCGAGGCAAAACTTGAGGCGATAACAGACGAGGTGATGAAGGACATCGATAAGGAAACGGTGGACTTCGTACCCAACTTCGATGAGAGTTACAAGGAGCCTACGGTGTTGCCTACGCGCCTCCCCAATTTGCTGGTGAATGGAACGGCAGGAATTGCCGTAGGGATGGCGACTCTCATGCCCCCACATCATTTAGGCGAAGTGGTAGATGCGCTTTGTGCCTATATAGACAACGAGGAGATTACCATTGAGGGGCTCATGGAGCACATCAAGGGACCCGATTTTCCAACAGGAGGCTTGATTATAGGGACTGCTGGTATCAAGGAGGCATACGCTACAGGGAAAGGGCGTATCGTGATGCGGGCGCGCACCGAGTTTGAAACACTGAGCAATGGGCGTGTTAGCATTAACATTACCGAGATCCCCTTTATGGTGAACAAGGCCGAAATGATAACGCGTATCGCCGAGTTGGTCAATACGCACGTCATTGATGGCATCAGCTATATCAACGATGCCTCGGGCAAGGAGGGGATGAAGATCGTTATCATTCTGAAACGCGATGCTGTCCCTCAAGTGGTGCTCAACCATCTATTGCGTCACTCGGATATGCAGAAACCCTTTGCCGTAAACAACATTGTGCTTGTAAAGGGGCGTCCGATGCTTCTAAACCTCAAGCAGCTCATTGCCTATTTTGTTGAACACCGCCATGAGGTTGTACTCCGTCGTGCACGTTTTGAATTGAGAAAGGCGCAGGATCGTATTCACATCCTCGAGGGGTTGCTCATTGCCCTAGATCACATTGAGGAGGTTATCCGTATCATTCGTGCTTCTAACGAGGCTGCCGAGGCTGTGCGAAATCTCATGACGGCATTTTCCCTATCAGAGGTGCAGGCACAGGCCATAGTCGATATGCGTTTACGCGCCCTGACAGGACTTGAGCGCTCGAAGCTTGAAAACGAACGCAACGAATTACAAGCGCGCATAGACTACCTCAATAACTTCTTAGCCGACGTCTCCATCCAAAAGAGCGTGATGAAGGAGGAGTTCCTCGAACTCAAGGCGAAATACGGCGATAAGCGGCGTACTGAGATTGTGCCCAGCAGCGAGGAGTTCTCACCAGAGGATTTCTATGCGGATGACGATATGGTTATCACCTTCTCGCACATCGGTTATGTAAATCGCACGAATCTGACCGAATATCGCTCACAGCATAGGGGCGGACGTGGTGTGAAGGGGACGCAAACGCGCGACGAGGACTTTATCGAGCATCTTTACACAACCACTATGCATAACACGTTGCTGATCTTTACAGAACGTGGACTTTGCTATTGGTTGAAAGTGTACGAAATCCCTGAGGGAGGAAAGAATAGTCGTGGGCGCTCCTTACAGAACCTCATTGCTATCGATCAAGCTGATAGAGTACGCGCGATTTTGAATGTGAAGCAGTTGAATGACGAGGAATATGCCAACTCGCACTACATTGTCTTTTGTACCCGCGAGGGTGTTGTCAAGAAGACTAAACTTGCCGAATATGCGAATGTGCGCAGCAAGGGCTTGATAGCAATTGATATTCGCGAGAGTGATCAGCTGTTGGATGCAGTGCTCACCGACGGAGAGAGCGATATCGTATTAGCGAGCCGCAAAGGTATGGCTATTCGTTTCCCTGAAAGCGATGTACGTGCTGTTTCTCGTAAATCGCTCGGTGTCAATGGCATGAAGATCGCTGAAGGCGACGAGCTGATAGGTATGGTAGCAGTGCCTAAGAATACCCAGCAGAAGCTCCTTGTAGTATCTAACGATGGGTTCTGCAAGCGTTCAGAGGTTGACGAATATAGAGTTACGCACCGCAACGGGGTAGGGGTTAAGACCATGAATGTTGACAAGGCGGGTGACCTCATTAACATTAGCCTTGTGAGCGACGACGAGCATCTGATGATCGTCTCGCGCAATGGGGTGATCATTCGCTTCCCCGTCTCGCAAACAAAAGTTGTGAGCCGTAACACTAAAGGCGTTCATTGTGTAACCTTGCAAAAGGGCGATGCAATAGCTTCTGTTTCTCCTGTTGTTGCAGAGGACGAAGAAGAGGCAGAAGTAGCTAAGAACGACGAATCGCAAGAGGCTTAATTGTGCCACAAGCGAGGCGTTTCATAGAGAGAATAAGTGTATGACAAACAAGATAAAGATCATGCGGAAATTGTTAAGTGTTCTAGCACTCACGTGTCTATCCGTGACGCTAGTTTTTGCTCAGGAGTTTATTGATTATCGTTCGTTAGAAAAAAAGCTTGCCAAGAGCAATGAGAACATTGCCAATGAAAAGAAGGCGCTGAAGCTCGGAACGTGGATGGATCGCGGTGAGCTTATGGTTAAGATTTTCAATGCTTACCAGGGCAATCTGACGTATGGTATGGATATTGCCAACTTCCCGCTTCTTATGGGGAAGGCGAAAGGAGAGCGCGACGAGAAAATTGGTAATCTAGAATTCCATGTTTTAGAGACGAGTCACGTAGATTATTATTTCCAGAACGGGCACTATGCCTTTTTCAAGGTTACCACTCCTGTGGTGGAGAATCCGCTTCAGTTGGCTTTTGATGCCTACAAGAAAGCAATAGAGCTTGACCCGCAGAAGAAAAAGGAAAATCAAGTAACAGAGTCCCTTATCCAGTTGCGCAACTCCCTTGCCAATGAAGGTTTGAACTATACAAAGTTGAGCGATTATGCGCAGGCGGTTTCCTCTTTCCAACGTGCTCTGGACGTTGATCCGTATGCTACGGGCAAAAAGTATGTAAAAGATTCTACGCTATACTACTGCCTAGCTTTCTCGCAAGCTGCGAATAAGCAGCCGCAGGAGGCATTTGCCAACTATGAAAAGTCGATAGAACTGGGATATACTATGAAAGGGGAACTCCTATGCCTGATGGCGGATGTTGCTTTGCAGGATTCTACCTTGCTTCCTAAAGCATACGATATTCTGAAAGACGGTCTCGCCAAATACCCTGATCAGAAGTGTATTATGCTGAGCATGATAGACAACAGTGTGCGGCAGGGAAAAGATCCGAAAGAGGTGGTGAAATACGTAGAATCGGCTCTGGCACAAGACCCAGAGAACCCATTCTTGCACGGTATTTTGGGGAATGTGTACGAGAAATTGGATGATATTGCTACGGCAGAAAAATATTACCGTCGTGCCTATGAATTGAAACCAGATTGGTACGACATGTTGTACAACATTGCCATTGTACACTACAATAAGGCGGCTAATTTGCAGTCGGAAGCTGTAAACTTACCTCGTAACCGCGATGCTGACTACGATAAACTCATGGGGCAAGCCAATGAGGAGTTGCATACTTGCATTAAAGTATTGGAAGAGTTGGATGCTGCCAAGAAGGATCATGATGGAACGCTGGATCTCCTTCGTCAGTTATACTTCCGTTTCCGTTTGGAAGACGGTATGCAAGCCAAATACGATGCGATTATGAAACGTATCGAAGGGCAAGGAAACTAAGGCTTTTCTTTTTACTTGAGAGTATAAGAGGCGTTGCATCCGCAGCGCCTCTTTTGTACAAACAGGTTGCGTATCATATCTATAAAATATTGAATACCAATTTTTATATTTTCTGTAGGGGCGAAACCTGATTCGCCCAATACGGCATGCCATGCCGAATATTGTCGCATCGCAATGCGCATACAACATTGAATTCCCCCTCTGTATGGGTGAGGCGTGCCTCACCCATTAAATGCGCAATGCGCATTGACATTGCCTGATTCGCCCGAAATATCATTGCGTAAATGCGCAGCGCGCATATTCGCGATCACATAATTTTACCATAACACACATCGCCAATATTCACATAATTTATGCAGGAAAGATTTATTTGATAAAATATCTTATTTCCGTAGTCGGCGCTTTGATTTTCCGTTCAGAGCTTCAATAATAGCAGTTACAAGAGTGCCTATCTATCACCTAGTTTCGGCTTATTTCTACAATAATCTCTAAATTGCGTTGGAGGGGAAGGAATATCCTAATTATGGGCATGAAATTTGTGCTCCGCGAATTGAAAAAGTGACTGTTTTTGTGTGCTTTATAGGTTAAAATGATGGGAGAAGGTGAGAATGAAAAGCAGATTTAACCTTTGCATTTTGTTATCAATTATCGCGCTTGTGTTCCTCTTGAACACAGCAAAAGCGCAGATATCTACGAGTTTTTGGTTTGATGTCCCCGAGGTTACGCGTGGTCACGTGATAACAGATCCTGGACCACCCGCTACAGACAACAAAGTTCGTGTCTATCTGCACATCTCAGCAGCTTCTTCCGATCCTACTACCGTGCGTCTGGAAATGCCTGCGGAGACGGGCTTTCCGCACCAAGATTTTGATATCCCAGGCGATGGTAAAATCAAAATAGCACTTACACGTCACGGGCTAGCTTCTCCAGCTGCTTACAATTTCGACTGGTTTGCAGTACCCGAACAATGGACAGGAAGTCCTTATAGCACGCCTGGCAATTTGCGCTATGTTCCACAAGTGGATAGGCACAAGTACATTGAGAACGTGCTAGACTGGGCGGTTAGCGACATGTCTGATCCGCGTCCGTATTTCAACCGTACGAACAAGGGGGTACACCTTTATAGCGTGGCTTCTACATTTTCTGGCGGGAAAGATAATTTACCCTTTAAGGCGTTCATTGAGGTGGCAGACGGTGCAAATCGCGACCTCATGGTTTTGAAGGGTGAATCTGCCGAGGGAACGCAGTTTTCTATTCCTATGCAGAATAATTATGCCCTGAATGACTCTCGTTACAACAAAATGCTTTGTTCCCCTTACCGTTCGTTCAACATTACGGCAACAGCTGACAATACGTTGGTTGAGATTACCGTGAAAAATCCTATCTGGATTCGCACGAATGGTAACCACTACCATGGTAAGTTAGGGAATGTGTTGTCAGCTGGCACACACAAGGTCGTTTTAGATCGAGGGCAAACTTGTATCGTAACCCCTCACGATGAGAAATTTACTTCTGGAAGTTTAGGGTCTGCGCATTATGGTATGCCAGATGCTTACCAAGTTTCGCGCGAAGCAAATAAGACTTTGGAAGGCTCGTATGTGCGTTCTGTAACCGATGTGCCTGGCTATTCTGGAGGTAAGATCGTAATTTCTTACCAAGAGCAGCTACTGAACGGGTGGAATCCAGACATTGCTATGGATCAGCTTATTCCCAATGATGTGGCGGGCTATAATTATGGAATTATTCGTGGGCGTCGTGTACCTAACCTCGATCTCGAACGTGCTTACGTGGTGGCTACTGAGGATGGTACTGTTGTTAATATGGCAGGCTTCCCTGCCGTATCTTTATCAAAGAATCAGCAAACCTCTTTTCGTTTGAATGGTAACGGGAAAGATTCCTACTCGTTGTCTTCCAATAAACCGATACAGGTATTTCACCTCTCTGGAACAGATGCGTCTACGCAAGGACAACGTGCGGGAGGGGTAGTGCCACCGCTTTCAACAGAAGAGACATGTATTGGTTCTAAGGTAGTCGATTTTAGTCGTAGTATGGATCATCCGTTCAATTTTATCCTGAATGTGGCTGCCTTTCAGCACCCAACAGATCCTACACTACGCGCTATTGGACATTTCAAGCTCCAAAAATCTGTAAATGGTTCGCTTTTTGCCGATGTAACAGGACCTGAACTTGCGGTGCAGAATCACCTCAATAATCCCGCTAATTGGAAACCCTTCCCCAGTTTGAATGCTGCTATTGCTAAATGGCAGTGGCTCTCGGTTAACACAGATGCACTAGTGTCAGGAAACCCAGATATTATGCAGGTTTATGCCGATGTGGCGCGTACACAGATTGTAGCCTATCGGCTTATAAACACAGCCAATGTTTTTCAACTAGGTGTCTTGAACGGACACGGAGAGCATGATGCACTCTACGGCTATTTCTCCGATTTCCGTAAGGTAGAAGTCGGTGTCCAGGTGAAGGATAACGCTGGTGCAACCATCAGCGGGGGACAGATCCCTATATGCCGTGGCGACAATGTAGAGCTCGATGCTGGGGTCGGTTTACAGTATGCTCGCTATTCGTGGACGCCTCCTAAATATCTTTCCTCTACTACAGATGCGAAGGTGAAAGTCCTAAATCCGAAAGTCTCCACGCAGTATACAGTAACTGTGACGGGGTATTGCGATTTTTCGCCTACTGCTCAGATCAGCATTGAAGTATCGCCCATCATCGAGGCGTACATGTCCGGAACTTCAGTACTTTGTGGCACTGGCGAAGTGCCCATAGAGCTCTCGGACTTAGGAGGTGCGAATAAGCTCAACCTCCTTTTGATGAAGGAGCTTACACCTTTTATCCCGCCTGCTACACCTCCAACCTACGATACGCCCGAATTGCTCGGAAACGTGAACCTCGTTGACGAAACCTATGAAAAGGTATTGAATTTCACCAACTTGGTTTCAAGCGAGGAGCGTTATTTGGTGCGCGCTACGCTATCTAACAACGGGTGTACGCAGGTACTTGAACACAATATAAGCCAATTCCCCCGTCTCAAGAAACCCGTTTTAGGCTTTTTGGGCGACCCTTATCCGATTCCCGTTCCCCCACCCGCGC
>CAJPTC010000038.1 GCA_905373475.1 Bacteroidia bacterium
GGATCGTAGTTACGTAAATGCGACGGACGGTTGCATTTGTGACTTGAATTCAGCAATTAAAACTGTGGCGACCAAGAAGTGTAGGGGATGAGGCTATGTATTGGGCTACATATGTCTGCGCTCTCTGACAAGCCTCAAGAAGTTTTAATCCTAGCGCTAAATATGAGGCTACTGCAGAAGAATAAACGCAACCAGTTCCATGTTTAGCTCCTCCTAAACGCGGTGCTTGTAATTCATATTTACCCTGGGGAGTATAGAGCACATCTGTTACATAAGGCGTCCCTATTCCATCATGCCCTCCAGTGACAAGAATATTGGTTGTAAAAGGATATTCGTCGCGGTGAAACAAAGGTTGAAATAATGTTCGGAACTCTATGCTGTTGGGAGTCAACAGATCGATGGGAGTTAGTAGTTTCAAAAAATTGGCTGTCACAGTTCCAATAAAAGAATAATCAGATGTAGAGGGACGCATGACAGGATCTATAACCAGTGGTACGTTGGGAAGCAGTTCGTGCAAATAGCGGATGATACGCATAAGAGGCACAGCAGAAGGCATTATACCAATCTTCACCACTTGAATGGGGTAACGTTCCGCGAGAATCTTAACTGCCGAGAAAATCTGCGAGACGCGTTCCCAAAGACAATCGTAAAACTTATCTTCGGTTTGTATGGTTCGGGCAGACAACACTGCCAAGCCCTGCACATTGAGTGCCTCCATGGTTTTTATATCCGCCAGAACTCCAGCTCCTCCCGATGGATCAAAACCTCCAATAGTCAATACGTACGGTCTTTCATTCATTTTTATAACTCCTTAGGTTATCTACCGTGGTCTGCCAATCCGAAATACTTCCAGTCTGCCAAAGGTAGCCTAAAAAGGCTGCTCCCCGACACCCTATTTGACGTAACAACGGAATTCGTTCGGGAGTAATCCCTCCTAGTGCCACTACGGGGCAAATAGCGGCGATTAGTGCATTTTGAAACTCGAATAAGGAAAATTGTGGGCAATATCCTTCTTTTGATATGCTGGGGAAGAGAGGGCTCACCATAGCGTAATCTAAACTCTGGTAGGTAGGCATAGAGAGTTCGGAAAGGTGATGTATAGCCACCGAAACACATTGAAATTTATGCCAAACCTCGGGATCTTGCTTCGCATGTTCGTTTATATGAACACCCCTCAAGCCGAGTTCTTTTGCCAAGGAGAAGTGCGAGTGAAGCACAATACGTGAAGCCAGTCCAGCCTCACAATAAGGTAAAAGATAATTCCTCATTTCACGTTCCGAAAAGCTCGGTTTTCGCACATGAAGGATATCAATACATTGTTCGAGGAAATAAAAAGCACGCTGATGCTCTTCTACTACGGAAGCAGGAGGTGTAATGCCAATTAGTAAAAAAGGAGCTGTATTAAGATTACTCACGATGCGACGCTTTGGACGGAAACGTATAGCCTATGCCTAACGAGAGGTAAATGTTTTGCATAGGATATGAAATGCCTGTAAAGTTTCGTCGAAAAACTGAAGTTAGCCCCAAAGAGAGTCCAGCCTCGAGGTAAAAATTGTTGAGCAACGCATGCTCACCGAAGAGTAGCAAGCCTGCATCCCATTGTTTCATCTCTTTATTGAAACTAAATTCTTCACGCTCAATGAAGACTTTATTACTCACGGAAGTATTGTCAGAAGGGCGTGTCCAAACGTAACCGTTCTCGACCGTTCCCGCAAAGGAATGAGATAGAACATACGAGGCATACCCTCCGAACTTGAGAGCATAGCCTGGCGTTATACGGAGCGAAAGCAGCAGAGGGAGCGTAGCATACGAATTGGAAACTTGTGTCGTAATCTCGCCTGTAAATGCCCCTCGGAAGCGTACGATAACACCATCTTGCTCTTTATTTACCTCTGTGTAGTAGTCATGCACGCGGGCGCGCACCAGCATTCCTTTGTATTCGAACTGTAGCCCAACTTGTAAAGCGAAAGCTGGGGTAAAATGAAAAGAACGATAAAAGCCCAGTACGGGTGCAAAGTTAGGAGCATACGCTTGCGCATTAACACCGTATGGGATCTTGGTGGGAGTTGTAGCTCCAAAATTCAGCCCCACTTTTACAGCAGCGTTGCGAGTAAAACCCATCATGGCATTGCCAATACGCCCTTTAGTCTCATTTAAAGAGTAGGCAAAAGCTACATGCGTATAGGCGCACAGAACGAACGTCAAGAAAATCAAGAGCCGTGTGTTACGTCGCATTACTTATAGGAAATTTCTAAATCGTCAAGTAAAAGTCGGCTTCCAATGGCTCCTATGAAGTCGTCTCCACGCCGGCTGGAGCTCGCTACAATGGTATAGCGCAACTGAGCACCTGCAGGCGCTGTTGCTCCCGTAGGTTCAAAAGGTAACTCGAAGCGCGTGTACTCGTTTTTGGCAGACAAGTCTGTAAGGCGAGCTTTATATAGCACACGGTCGCTCGTCTGGATATCGTGTGAGGTAAGCACATCACCATAAAAGACTACTGCATAAAGATCCAACTCATCTACCCCCTCAATGGGTTTACCTGCCTTATTTACCATCTGTTTGCCAGGTACATACTTATACCATCCTACAAAAGCGACAGGCGTAGCTTTTATCCACGGTATACCAAAACGGGGACCAGAGAGCGGATCTTTCACAATATTAGTCGCATCAAATGTACCGAGAAAGAGTGCTCCAGAGGCAATAGATTTCCCCATAACCCCCAGTTCTTCAGTACTTATTTGCGCAGCGTAACTTCCTGTATGCGCTTCGCTAGTCTTTCGTACAGAGTACTGCTCAGGTTTCCCTGTAAAAGTGCGCGAAGTCTGTAACCCCACATTGCTACTACTCCACCCTCCTAGCGGATGCTCGAAATCGCTTATCGACGTCCAACGCTCAAAATCGAATGTTATTCCTTGCAACTCAGGTTGTACTGTATAAGCCTTTGTGGTAAATCCGTCTTCGCTTGTTACGATAATACGAACAGGAGCAGAGAAGTCGGCAGGTGTGTTTTGCGGTAAACTACACTTTGCCCCAATCGATATCGTATAGTACGGGGTTAAAGCCTTAAGATCAAGACCTTGCGAGGGGAACGTTACTTTAGAACCACTTATTTTACAGGGAGTCTTGAGCTCACGGAAGCCGAACGAAAGAAGCTCTGCTTCGTAATTCAAACGTTGATCGACAACGACTAAATACGAGCGCGTAATGCTCTTATCCTGCGAAGTGACTGCAAGGCGCACAGGTTTTGAGAAATCATGTTTAGCACCCGAAGCGACGCTACAGGTAGCCCCCTCCGATAGTTTGAAACGAAGCGTTAAATTCTTAACATCTACATCACCGCCTGCAAAAAAGGTATAGGTAGCACCTGAGACGACTGGAGCTTTATTAATTTCGTCAATAGTCACATCCGAGAGAACCGCCTTATCATTCGTGCGTTGCGATACTACGATTCGGTAAGACGAGGTCGTTTTACCATCCGCGGCTGTCACGGTAAACGAGACTGGGGAAGAAAAATCGCACTCAACGCCACTCGCAAGGGTGGCGGTTGCCCCAGGCGAGAGTGTAAGCATAGGCTTCAGTTGCGTAAGATTCACTTCATTCCCAACGAAAACTAAAAAGGTGTTTTGTTTCCGCGATATACGTGCTTGAATTCCATCAAACGCAAGCTGTTCAACTTCTGCTTTAGGCACTTCCTGACCCTTTATAGTCACTGTAAGTGTATAGGTCGATTTATAGTAGCTAACGCCCCAAAACTTACGGTATACATAAAGCGAAACAGGATTTGTACAATCTATCTCCGTTTCCCCAGACTTGAATTGTTTGGCTTTAGCATCCTTACCGAGCCAAACAGAAGCAGGTCCTTCAGCATTTTCCCAAACAGGAGTAGTATGTATGGCAAAATTCGCCTTCAGATGGGTTACATCCGTGCCTGCAGGAACTGTTCCCACAATCGTTGTACCTATTATTTGTGTTTCTGCCCCAGGGGCATCCAGAAGAAATGAAGTAAAACGTCCACGCTCATTGGGAGTAGATTTATCTTCCACCACAATCACCTCGTAACTGTTCGTACTGAAGCCATCTTCTGAAGTAACAATCAACTCTTTGGGAGCTTTGTCAGAAAAATCTAGAGGTTCGCCTTGTTTCAAATTTACACTCGCTCCTGTAGAGACTTCATACAACGGATAGAGTAAATTCGTTGTTTTGGTTGTATAAAAAATAAAGCGATGAGGTTCGGTAATAGTGGCTTCGCCGAGTGGAAGTAACTGAAACTGCATAAGCCGCGCCTCCGAGTACTTTTTGAGCGTAGTATGCACAGTATACGAACTTTTCGCAGCGCCATCTTCAGAAATCACATCTATGCTTACTGGAGCCGAAAAATCAATGGGTACACCTTTAGCAATTGAGAGGGTCGCCCCTTCGCTCACCTTGATAATCGGAACCAATTCTCGGAGATCTGATCCCCTTGCCGCTTCCGCATAAATCTGTGAGCCATCTATATCTGCATCTGTCTGCGTACCTGCAAAACGGAAAGATAGGATCTGCGCGTCTTCATGTTGCGGCGGCATTTTCAGACGCACAGAAATACGGAATGTGTTAGAGGTGCGCTGATCTTCGCTCGTAACACGAATATAAAGCGGTTCGGAGAAATCAAAGGTCTCGCCAATTTTCCAATCGCAGGTCGCCTTTTCTGAAATTGTAAATTGTGGTTTAAGTGCCGTTAGATCCGTGTCCTCTGGAACAACCACTTTAATGCGCGTACCGCGTGGTTCATATTCCGCATTCTCTATCCCCTCGAGCTTAAAATCGCTCAACCAAGCCTCGCTGTTCTTTCCTTCCTCTTTAGGAGGCACAACAGGCGGCGCTTCCAGTTTAGAGATAGACAGGGTGTATTGGCGCTGATTTCGTTCGTTCTCTGAAGTAACTATCAGCGTAAAGGGTTTGGTAAAATCGTAGGTAGCACCCGACTCACAGTTGGCAGTTGCACCAGACGATAGGGTAAAAATGGGTACTAATTGACTCAGATCCGCCACATAGCTCACTTCGGCAGCAACTGTGGTACTAAGCGGGCGCAAGGTGTCACTCACCAATAGAACCGTATCTTTACTCAGACGCTTTACGAAATGTATTGAAACAAGCTCTGCCTCGTAGTTGCGCGTATCTTCCTTGCAGGCATAGAAGACACCCACCACCCCAACAAACAATAAGGCTAGCCTTAGACGAAACAGCTGACTCAAATTTTTCATCCCTCGCTCCTCAAAATTGTTTGCAAAGTTAACAAAACGAACAGGTTAGACTGGACATAACAAAAAGCGAGGCACTTACGCACCTCGCTCACAATAGAAAATGAACAAAAAGACTTCCGACTAATTACCAGACGTACGAAACGAGTCTGTAATACGCACCAATGTGGGCACAACCACCAATACGGGTACTGGCGCAGTACGCAGAAGACGTTGCGCCTTTTCGCCGATCATGAAGATGGAAGGAGCTGCCTTATCACGCGTCGTAACAACAATTATAGAGTTCGCTATGTGCGATGCATACTTGTTGGAAACCTCCACCAGATCTTCTTTTTCTGCGCGATAAGTACAATACTGCAAGTCGTTCTTTGCAAAATACTCTTCGCATTGTGCCGTATAAGCGTTTAGTTTTTTGAGCTCCTCTGTATCATAATTGTCAGTCGAAGTAACAATGTGCACCGTAGCGCCCCACTGTTTAGCCAGTTTCACCGCCACGGGAGACTTCTGGCGACTTTCAAAAGTAGTATCCAACGGGAAAATCACATTCTGAATGGGAAGAGGCGTTATACCGTGTCGTATAGTATAAACTGGCAATTCCGTAGAGGCTAATATTTTTAACGTATTACTGCCCAAAAATAGCTCTTCAAAACCTGAAGCGCCGTGCGTAGATGTGACGATTACCGCATCGTTAAACGCCTCTGCTTGCGCCACAACCTCTTGGTAAACTTTTCCTTTCTTAACAATATAATCGACCTCAACACCCGCTGGCAAATCCTTTTTGACCTCTTCTACGAGAGTCGCAAATTCCTTTTCAACCAAGTGGCGCTCATCTTCTAAACTCAGATGTGCAAAATCGGGCTTCTTACGCTGGACATATACCAGCTGAATAGAAGCCATGGTCTGCGAAGCAAGGACGGTAGCAAGTGCCACACCGTTTCGTGCTTCCTCAGAGAAATCGTAAGGGACTATAATGCGTTTCATACTTTCTGTGCGTTATCTACTACAAATATAGCCAATCTAAAAAAGATTACTACCTTTGCATCGGTTTTGATAGCAGTTTCTGCTGCGCGAAACGACTGTCCTGTGGTGTAATTGGCAACACGTCTGACTCTGGATCAGAAAAGTCAAGGTTCGAGTCCTTGCAGGACAACAGAGTTCCTAAGCGGATATGGCGAAATTGGTAGACGCGCTAGACTTAGGATCTAGTGCCGCAAGGCATGAGGGTTCGAGTCCCCCTATCCGCACAAAGAAAAGGCATCGCAGTTGCGATGCCTTTTTTATTCTATAACAAAAAAGCAAGCTTACTCCGCTTCCCAAGCCCCAATTGTTCGTTTCTGTTCGTCAAAACTAACTCCTATTAGAACTACGCGTTTGCCAGACGCCCGGAAAGGCGTATCGTAGCCGTTTGCTTTAATTTGCGCCAAAGCTTCTTGTGGCGTTCCCTTACTCCAGAGCTTAAACTCAAAAACGTAGATCACATCACGTGTATGCACGATGCAATCGGCTCGCCCCACTGAATTATGTACTTCGGTTTGCACAAATTGCCCCATGAGTGAGAAGATTAAGTAGACAGACACCTGATAGTCGCGCTCACGCAAAGCAACCATCTCCTCTGAAGACACAGTACTATACGGGATGCCCGATAGTATTGAGCGCATGCGAGTCATAAACTCATCTACTTTGCCTTCAAGCATATCGCGTGCAAAATCGCTTGCAGCAACACCCGCACCATATAATGTTGGGGCAAAACCATCAAGCAGATTTTTCATAAAACCATAGCGTACCTCATCATTCGGGAAACCTAAACGGTACACGTTGAACATGGCCTGATACTCCTTAATAGTCAGATAACCCGCTTGAAAAAGAATAGGGAGAGGATTGCGCGAATCCGTACGGTTAGCCTCTAAAGCTGATTCGTCAAGACGAACATTACCCTCAAGATCGGGGATATTGTAATGTGCAGCCTTCAAGTATTCAACCAAGAAGGTGGGTGTGCCCGTTGCGTACCAATAATCTGAGAGCTCTCGCGATGCAAAAACATTGAGTAAGCTGAAAGGGTTGTAAACATTTTCCCCTTTTCGCGCAAAGAGATAGCCATCGTAGCGTTTTTTAAGGATAGCCAAAGTAGCATCTCGCGTCTCACCAAGTTCGTTGCCTAAAGTTTCTATCTCAGGAGCAAAATTCGCTTCCAGTTCCTGCTTCGTAATTCCACAAATGCCTGCAAAGTCCGATAACAAGCTAATATCGCGCAAGTTGTTTAAGCCACTAAAAACACTGACCTTGCTAAAACGTGTTACACCTGTTAGAAATGCAAAACGCAAATAACGGTCACTACTCTTAATCACAGAGAAGAAGGCGCGCAAAATATCACGATACGTACCATTGAGTTCAGATTTATCTAGGGTGTCTAGGAGCGGCTTGTCATACTCGTCTATGAGAACCACTACCTGACGCTCCGTTTGCTCATAAGCGCGGCGGATCACGCCCATAAAACGACTTGAAAAAGTCGCCTCTGAAGCTTCTTTTCCATATCGTTGTTCCCATCTAACAAGATGAGTATTTAAGGCATTTTCAAGATCGTGAGGTTGTGCATAGCGTTCGGCATTCAAATCTAAATATAAGACTGGGTACTGTTGCCATGCTTCGCGTTTTTCGCGCGCTGCAAATTCAAGTTCAGCTTGCTCTAAGTACAATCCTTTGAAGAGCTCTTGTTTACCCGAAAAATAGGCATCTAGAGTAGATAGTAGCAAACTCTTACCAAAACGACGAGGACGACTCAAAAAATAAACTTTACTAGTACTGACTAATTGAAGAATGTATTGAGTCTTATCTACGTATACGAACCCTTTTTCTCGTAGATCTTGGAAGTTCTGTGCCCCGATGGGCATTACTCGTGTTTCGGACATCGTAAACGGAAAATTAGTATGCTAAGATAAGGAAAATAAGGGATGCCCTCATGCCAGGTATGATTGGCGCGAGTAAGATATCTTTCCTAATTCGGGATGTGTTATGAGGGGGAAAGAATTTTACAGCACTACTAATGAAGGAGGAGAATTAAAACACAAAGCATAGGTGTGGTACTGTCCTAGGATTGAAGCGAAAAGAATCGCGCTTAGTCGGCGTTTCTACTTAACTCCTTCTTTGCTTTGCGCCAAAGTTCATCCATCTCTTCAAGCGACATATCTCGCAATTCGCGCCCCATCGCTTTCGCCTCTTTCTCTACAAGATTGAAACGATCGATAAACTTGCGATTCGAGTACTCTAGTGCAAGCGACGGATCTACATCATGCAAGCGCGCAGCGTTTACTACAACAAAAAGAAGGTCGCCAAACTCCTCCTGTATGTGCTCCGCATTTCCTTCGGCTATGGCCTCACGTACTTCCTCGTACTCCTCAATCACCTTCGCCCACACATCGTGCTTGCTATTCCAATCGAAGCCTGCTGCACTGGTCTTTTCTTGCACTCGCAATGCCTTTACTAACGGTGTAAGCGAACGCGGAACACCCTGCAATACGGTTCGATTCCCCCCCCTTTCCTTCAGTTTGAGAGCTTCCCACTGCTGCTCTACTTCGTCTGGGGTCAGTTCTCTATTCTTTTGGAATACATGCGGGTGACGATAGATTATCTTCTCACTCTCAGCATCCGCAATGCCTTGCAAGGTAAAGCGCCCCTCCTCTTCGCCGATCACAGCATAAAACAAAACGTGCATAAGTAAATCGCCCAATTCCTTTTTAATGCTGGTATTGTCGTTATCAATAATCGCATCAAACAACTCATGCACCTCTTCTACAGTGTACTGTACTAGCGACGGAATTGTTTGCTTGGCATCCCACGGACACTCCCGACGTATACGACGCATATTAGCTACTAAACCAAGCAAGCTACGCGCTTCTGGTGTTTCGTAAGAGATTTTTACCGCATCTCGCTCCTGCTCCATAGTAACCTGCACACGACTGATTTTCCCTCCCATGGCAGGAGCTAGCTTTGCGACAGAGACCTCCGCCCACTCCAAAATGGAGTAGTGTGCAAACAGGGCGGTGAGAATCCGCTGTGCAACGTGTTCTAGAAGGTTGGAAGTAAGCGCAATTTGCTCTGCAACAATATTGTATGCCTCCTGATAATTCAGAGCATCTTGTATTCTATCTGTTTCGGGCGCTTGAGTCTGATAGGGGCGCAACCGCAGATCTACCTCAAATCTATTACCCGTTATTTTTTCTTCTGCATAACACCCATGACCAGCATGAAAACTCATGCCACGTAATTCTATCAACATCATAAATTGGTTTTACGCCCTACACTTCAACTTTCAGCTGCCGCCCTATCTCATTACCGAAGTCACGTAAACTGGGATAAATGGCAGGGGCAAATTTCTCCAGATTGCGATAAAAAATTGCCGTACGTTGTTCCTCAGAAAACAACTTCTCGCTTACCCCCGTACGAAACAATATAACAAGGACTACACTGATCAGCAGTGCCATTTTTAAGACTCCGAAAAGAAGTCCTGCCAGCTTATCTACCCACCCAAGCAACATTACCTTGAGAAGACGCGCAGCGAACTTTCCTACAAAATAGACCAGAAGTACCACTAAGGCGAAAGTTACAATGAACGAAGCTAAAAAAGCATTATCGCCTTGCAAGTTGAACCAAGTGGTCAGATACTGTCCCGTAAATTCTGAGAAATGGATAGCTCCCCATATTCCGAGTAACAAGGCTAAGAACATAGAAACTTGCGCGATGAGACCTTTCCGAAAGCCCATTATGCCGCCCAGCGCCAACAGAGCGATAAATATTAGTTCTGTAATCAACATCCCAATAACCCTTGCTCTTCTATTTCTTTCTAGCCACTAAGTAATCGGCAAGTTCAAACAAGGCTTGCTTTGCCTCAGAATCGGGGACAGGAGCAAGTAGGTGCTTAGCTTGCTCAGTAATTTCAGCCACCTTCTGTTCTGCTCTTTCCAAAGCATCTGTTGAACGCACCCAACGAATAAGTTTCTCACGCACAAGTACATTTTTCTTGGCGCGACGTATGACACGCAACTTCTCCTTGCGCTCTGCAGTCTCTAAAGGTTCTAAGGCGTAGAGGAGTGGAAGTGTTATTTTCCCCTCCTTTATATCATTCCCAGGCAGTTTCCCAAAAAGAGAGGATGGTGTAAAATCGAGAATATCGTCGCGAATCTGGAATGCGATACCGATCTGAATGCCAAACTGCTTGAAAAGATCAATGGTACTACTATCTGCCCCTGCGGAAAGTGCGCCCGTGGCAGTGCATACCGAAAGGAGTTCTGCTGTTTTGCCGCGAATTACATGGAAATACCCTTCCACATCCAGTTGTGATTTACGGGCACGACGAAGCTGTTCCAGCTCGCCCATACTCATCTCTTGTACCGCATGGTTCAAGTACTCAAGTAGTACGTAATACCCTGTTTCTACTGCCAATTTCAAGCCCTGTGCAAGTATATAATCGCCTGCCAATACCGCTGCTTTTGTTTTCCAGATCTTGTACACGGCAGGAAGCCCACGACGTAAATCTGCCTGATCTACCACATCGTCATGTATCAGCGAAGCATTGTGCACAAGCTCTACCATGGCTGCTGCTACGCGTGTCATTTCAGAAACTTGCCCCGCTGTACGTGCTGAAAGGTAGACCAACGCAGGACGCAACTGTTTGCCACCCTGTCTTAAGAGATAACGCAGTACATAATTGATTGAACGCGAAGGCGCATCCTGTAGCTGCTCATAATACAGCTTAAAATCGCGAAGATCGCATTCTACGGGTGCAAGAATCTCTTTCACACTACGCATTTACCCCTCTCTCCTGTTTCAAGGCTAAAAGTAACCTATTTTGTTCAATTCCTATCTATACACAACCTTCTCTACTCTATGCACTACTGCGCTCTTCAGCCACACTCATCCGCCTAAATCTCTACTAAAAACGGTATCTTTGTAGTGTTCGTAAACAAAAACTTAATTGCGTCATGACAAACGAAGAGTTTCGCGCGGCGATTTTGCAAGGAATTCCAGCTACTTTGCCCCCAGCACGCCCACTAGATAAGAGCGTAAGTCACGCTCCAAAACGTAAGGATATTCTTTCTCCCAAGGAAAAGAAATTGGCACTCCGCAATGCGTTACGTTACTTCCCAAGTTCGTTACACGAAGCTCTTGCTCCCGAATTCTTGGAAGAGTTGAAAACCTACGGGCGTATCTATATGTACCGCTTTCGCCCTACATACGAGATGTATGCACGCCCCATAGAGGAATATCCAGCTAAGTGCAAACAGGCAGCGGCTATCATGCATATGATCCAGAATAACCTCGATCCCGCTGTTGCACAACACCCACACGAACTCATCACCTACGGCGGAAATGGTGCTGTATTCCAGAACTGGGCACAGTACCTCCTTGCTATGCAGTACTTGGCAAATATGACCGACGAGCAAACGCTCGTAATGTACTCTGGACATCCTATGGGGCTATACCCCTCACACAAGGACGCACCTCGCGTAGTTGTTACGAATGGGATGATGATCCCAAACTACTCAAAACAGGACGACTGGGAACGTTTCAACGCACTAGGCGTAACCCAATATGGGCAGATGACCGCAGGGTCATATATGTACATCGGTCCGCAAGGCATTGTACACGGTACTACGATTACGGTACTCAATGCAGGGCGTATGCGCAAACCAAAAGAAGCGAAAGACCTGCGCGGAATGCTTTTCGTATCGTCGGGACTTGGCGGCATGTCGGGCGCACAACCTAAAGCAGGCAAAATCTCGGGTGTTGTGAGCATCACGGCTGAAGTAAACCCCATGGCAACTAAAAAGCGCCACGAACAAGGATGGGTAGATGAAGTATTCGACTCGTTAGACCTGCTTATCCCACGTGTACGCAAGGCTATGAGCGACAAAGAAGTTGTTTCGATTGCTTACCAAGGCAATATTGTTGACCTTTGGGAACGCCTTGAAAAAGAAAATATTAAGGTGGATTTGGGTAGTGACCAAACTTCGCTCCACAACCCCTTCGCTGGCGGATACTATCCCGCGGGCATGAGCTTTGAAGAAGCTAACAAGATGATGGCTGCAGAGCCTGCTAAGTTCAAAGAAAAAGTATACGAATCGTTGCGTCGTCAAGCCAAGGCAATTAACGCACTGGCAGAACGCGGGATGTATTTCTTTGATTATGGGAATGCCTTCCTACTCGAAGCAAGTCGTGCAGGTGCCGATGTAATGAACGCTGATAAATCTGGCTTTAAGTACCCATCTTACGTACAAGATATTATGGGTCCTCAGTTCTTCGATTACGGCTTCGGTCCTTTCCGTTGGGTATGTACTTCAGCAAAACCTGAGGACTTGGCCATCACCGACCAGATTGCACTTGAAGCACAAGAAGAAATTCTCAAACACGCACCACAGGAAATACAGCACCAATTGCAGGACAACATCCACTGGATTCGCGAAGCGGCTGCCAACAAGCTTGTGGTGGGCTCGCAGGCACGAATTCTTTATGCTGATTCGGAAGGACGTATTGAGATAGCACGCCGTTTCAACGAGGCGGTACGTACTGGCAAACTCAGTGCACCAGTAGTACTGGGACGTGACCACCACGACGTATCTGGTACAGACTCGCCCTACCGTGAGACTTCCAACATCTACGATGGCTCGCAGTTCTGTGCCGATATGGCTATTCAGAATGTAATAGGCGACTCTTTCCGCGGTGCTACCTGGGTTTCTATCCACAATGGTGGAGGCGTAGGCTGGGGTGAAGTAATCAACGGAGGTTTTGGGATGGTACTTGACGGCTCGCAAGAGGCAGATGTTCGTTTAAAACGAATGCTCTTCTGGGATGTAAACAATGGTATCTCACGTCGCAGTTGGGCACGCAATCCCAGTGCACGTTTCGCTATTGAGCGCGAGATGGGGCGTTCGCCAGAATTAAAAGTTACACTCCCCAATTTCGTAGAAGACTCTGTACTAGATAAGCTCAATTTCTAGTAAACAAGGTCTTTGATACACAAAAAAGCCACCCTTTGGGGTGGCTTTTTTATTACTAATTGTGCTGTACATCGTTATTATGCGGGCTACTCTTTACTTGCGCCACAAACGCGCCATCACCCCAACACCGTTTTACGTTTACCTCACTTTGTTGAGCAACGAATTGTAGTCGGTTACAACGGTATAGATGATGTCCGCCCCATTACTTATGGCAGCAAAATGGCGCTTAGCACACATTATTTTGGCATTTTCTACAACACGAAGTTGCGCCTCGCTTTCCACCCCTTTTGTCTCGACGATGAAATAAATTTGCGTTACACTTCCTTCACGGAAAACTATTGCCCAGTCTGGGGTGTAATGCCCCATCGGTGTATTGATATAAAAACTGCGCGGCAACTTGGTATAAACCTCAACGGCGTCGCTCCTTTCAAGTTCTTGGGCAAAATTTTTCTCTATGCCAGTACTATCCACTACAACGAGGTCATACAAAGACTTTACACTTTCTATGGCATTAACACCCAAAGCACCACGAAGTGTAGAGTCAAATATGCCAACATCAAAGCTATTATCCGTTTTGCTGTAAACAATATTTTCTACAACCACTTCGGCTTTGGTTTCATTTATAATAGCTCCTGTTTTACGAATGAACTCTTCAGGATTTGTATAAAACTTTTCAAACGTTTGCGGAGCTACCCGTTTCAGTATTTCTACTACCGTTTTTCGAGTTAAACCCGTACTCTCTACAAGACGCCCTAACAAATCGTAACGTACTGCACCGCTACTCACACCCCTTAATTGCACAGAACGCGTTGATACAGCACGCATAGCCGTTCCAGCTCGCAAGGCTTCTTTATCGCGTATCTCATTCATTTCGCCCCCTTCTACTACCAGACGACTCTGGTTAACTTCTAGCCTTCTATCGAGTGCAGCACACGCCGCCTTTACGAGGTCTCTAGACTTAAAATCTACCTCGTAGGAGGTCTGTACCTTTATGCACTCCCACAGCTCTTGAAAGGCTTTGTTTTCAAAACGCTCTTTACGAAACCTTGCCTCTTTAGACTTCCGCGCATTTCCGGGTTGAAGCACTCGTGGATTGAAGAGCTGATCTAAAACCGCAACGATACGTTCTTTACTCCCCTCCAGAGATTCGCCGAAATTGAGCCTCCCCGTCGCTTTATCTTGGTGGAAGGCTTCAGTCAGTTGCCCCGAATCATCTATATAATTCGCGCGTAGGAGGTGATTGTAGATGGGAAGCGCCTTCTCTTCTGGTAGCTCCATAAACTTCTGAAATAGCGATGGCGTTACCATAAGCGGGCGATCACCTACCAAATCAGCTATTTCATTCTGAAGCTGACGCGAAAAATCGTCGTAGCTCTCACTGGCTATTACGGTTAGAATATTGGTATCGAAAACGCCACCGCCCAACACATCTGCATCTTGACGCACGCCATGCTCATTGACACAAAGACGCATCCCTCGTCCTACCTCTTGACGCTTATGCAATTCGTTTGCACTGTTTTTTAGCGTACAAATTTGAAAGACATTCGGATTGTCCCACCCCTCCTTTAGTGCCGAATGCGAGAAGATAAAACGTGTTGGCTCAGCAAAGCTCAACAAGCGCTCCTTGTCTTTCATTATCAGGTCATAAGCACTTTCGTCATTACTACCCGTTTCACCGCGCACAGCCTTCGAATCAACATACTTCCCCTTGTTATCTTTTGAAAAATAGCCATTGTGTACCTGCGCAGCAGCAAAGCGTGCCAAATACTTTCTATACTCGTCGCTCCAAAGAACAGAATTCTCCTCCTTGATTACCGCTTCATACTCCTCCTCGAACATCTGTGCATACTTCCCCAATCGGGAACTGTTGTCGGCGTCGTACACCCTATAATTTTCTACATGATCTATAAAAAACAGGCTTAGCACTTTTATACCTCTGGCAAAAAGCATACTCTCTCGCTCCAAATGCGTTTTGATAGTCTCGCGTATCTGTGTACGGCGTATCATATCTTCGGTCACACTGCCTACGGCATCACCTTCATAGAGTTCTAAACCATTCAAGAAGCGCACACACCCTTTAACCCCGTCTATCGACTGTACGATGTAGTTGTTTTCATACTCCGCAAGCTGTCCACTCAACTCAAAAAGATTATCGCCTTCGCGAATCAGCTTAGTAACCTGAGTCGTATGTCCTGCTGCCGAGATTCGGTCGAAAGAAAGACGTACACGCGGATTCTCCTTACTTATTACAATTTCTTCAAAGTACACATATCCATTCGCGGCTATAGTTCCCACCTGCCGAATTCCCTTTACCTCAATCTTCTTTACCAACTTCTTGTTGTAGGCATCAATCGCATCGAGTCGGTATACCATATTGTGTACCTCGCGGTGCGTGGCAGAATAGAGTAGTTGAAACAGTGGGTTGAATCGTTTAATCCCTTTTCGCGTCGCATTCTCGGCATTCGCCCCCAGAACGCTCTGCGGTTCATCTATAATCAGGATAGGGTTTGTTTGCGCCAGTATATCTATCGGGCGACAGCTGCCGAATTCGTCTCGCTGCGAAAAAATAATACGAGCATCCTTGTTGTTAGATCCCTCTTTTAATGAAGTATTAAACGCCTGCATATTGATAATCATCAGGTGCAGGTTGTTATCGCTCGCAAAGCTATCTATCTTGTTCAATTGCTTAGAGTTATAGATAAAGTACTGTATGCGTTTACCATATTCGTGAGCAAAATGGTCGCTCATCATTTCTAAACTCTTGTATACTCCTTCACGAATAGCAACGCTGGGTACTACTACCACGAACTTATTCCATCCATACTGTTTGTTCAGCTCATAGATAGTTTTGATGTAGGTATAGGTTTTACCCGTACCCGTTTCCATTTCCACAGTAAGTAAAACTCCGTCGCCCTCCAACTGCGTTACCTGTGCAAGGTTTTGTTCACGCTGCACCGCATGCACATTGGCGGCTATTTCATCACGTTCAAGTCGTAACGGGGCATTCCCAAAGCCATATACTCTGAAATTCCCCTCTCCCTGTACATGCTGAAAAGCTCCTTCATAAGGTTGCCCTGCAAAGGCGCGCACCACACACTCTGCCGCTTCTTGCTGAAAACCCTGATGCTTAAACTTTAGTTTCATTGCAAGCTCCGAGATTTACGTCTGTTCCTGCTAGAATCGCCCCAAAACTATATCACCCTAATATTCGCGAGCGCCTCCGCACTGCTCCACCCCAAATGCTGCTTAAAAAGCTCAAAGAGGTTGAGCTTCGTCTTGTCTTCGGCAAAACAGTGGTCGCGGAAAAGAACCTGCGCGGGCTGCTTGGAAGCCATGAAAAGAATTACCTCTTGTGTAACATGTTGGTTGAAGCATGCTACAAGCTCGCCATCATTCACCGTATAGACGGTGCAATCTGCCACACGTTCTGTAGTCATGGGAAGCGAGAGCTGTACACCCCAGCTGAGCATTGCCCCGAAGAGCAGATCAAGGTCAGTACGATCCTCCTTTATGTTATACAACATCCGTTCAAGCTCCTCTTGCCGATAGGCGCGAGGTAACAAAAAAACTTCGCCATAATTGCTACTGTCTAGGCGGAATACACGGAAACCCACATCAAGGTCTTTGGCATTTTCTCCTGCAGCTTCCTTAATTTTTGCTCCTGCGCGGCGAATCCGCTCCTTTGCTATCTCGGGAATGATATTATACCCCGCTCTGCGTGCTTCGCTTTCCTTGGGCGTTTCCTCAGGGAGTTGTACCATAATATATTTACGTCGTCCCCCATCCTCGGCGTTAAGTTGCATTACGGCATGTGCTGTGGTCGCAGAACCTGAAAAGAAATCGAGAATGAGAGAGTCTGAGGTTGATGCTAATTCGACAACACGTTTTAGGGTATAGACAGATTTCGGATAATCGAAATATGATTTTCCGAACAACTCCTTTACGGCTTCTGTACCACGTTCATTAACAAATTCCTTTTCATTCCAGACACTCCGTTGCATCTTAGTTGTTTTGCGATATTTTTGCACTATCATATAGCCTCCATTTTGGTTGGCTTTGCCGAAAATCTCCTTATTCAACCCCGTTCTTGCCTTTTCCTCTTTGCCCCAACGCCATACGGTTTGTACCGAGCCAGATTGTGCAGGAAGAACCTCAACAAATCCAGCCTTGGGTTCAAGGGCTATTTCCATTAAACCATTAGAGTCTAGTTTATTGGGATTTATATAAAACGGATAATACAAATTAGGGCGGTTAGTCGCATTAAATTTCACATTTCTATTTCGGAGTTCCATGAGGTTAAAACCTCCCACTTCATCGAAATATTGAAACTTTTTTTCCTTTTCCTCAATAAGATTTAGTAGCGCCAGATCACTTTTAGCGTAAACTAAAATATAATCGTGCTGCAAGGCAATACCTCCATAATCGCGCCCACCTCTGTTGTTAACAACAATGGAATTACTCTTAAAATTCTTACTCCCAAATACCTCATCGCAAATCTTACGGAGGTTGTGCACCTCATTGTCATCTATCGAGATAAAAATCACCCCATCCTCAGCCAACAAGGAGCGAGCTACCAATAGGCGCGAATAAATCATCGAGCACCAATCAGAATGAAAGCGTCCGCTACTGTCGGAGTTCTTACGGTAGCAGTTTCCCTCTTCGTCTATATCGCCAGAATCAAGAGATTCTTCCGTCTGCGAACGGGAGTAGTTGTCGTGATACACAAAATCGTTGCCTGTGTTATAAGGCGGGTCAATGTAGATCATCTTCACCTTGCCCATATAGCTCTTTCGCAGAAGCTTGAGCACACGGAGGTTATCTCCCTCTATGTAAATGTTCTGTGTCGTGTCCCATTCCACAGAATCTTCAGGCACAGGGCGCAGCGTATCGCTTATAGCCTCGGCAGCTTCTTTGCGCGCCTCTTGTTTCCCTGGCCATGTGAACTGGTACAACTCGTCGCGCGGGTTAGCTACGGCATCCCCCAGCAGTTCGCGCAAAACCTCAAAATTCACCTTCCGGTACACCTCGCCCGTCGTGGCATCACGCTCTTCGGTAAAACAGGAAGGAGCTATCTGATACAAAGCATCAAGGTTTAGTTGCGTACCCTCAGCAGAGGTTAATTCTAGTCGTTCAAGAGATGTATTATCTGACATTCTGTTTGTGAGTTGATAATCTCGCGGTTCTATCAAACAAAATTCGTTCTTTCAAAGAACACTGAATGTTACAACAAATTTCCTAATCTGTATTTTCACTTAAGCGGCAATATTGCAATCTAATTTTTTTGTCGTGTGATCTCTTCTCAGCTGAATTCAAGTCACAAATGCAACCCTCCGTCGCATTTACGTAATTACAATTC
>CAJPTC010000039.1 GCA_905373475.1 Bacteroidia bacterium
TTTTTATAGGCTAAACATCTCTTCTGCGGCGTTGCATTTATTGCTTGAATTTGGGGTCTTTATTCCTTATATAGGCGTAATTACGCTCTTTTGCGCTTTAGGTATTTTCTGCAACTCTGTGGTTTGTACTCTAACGTTCTGTATATTTGTACGTACAATTATCATAAAGAGGGGCTGCGAGGTACACTCCTTCTAACCAATTACAGAAAGGGCGAGGTAATGGGCTTGATGGACTTTATTAAAGGCGAATTTATAGACGTCATTGAGTGGGTCGACCAAACGAATGATACGCTATTATGGAAATTCCCGCGTCGCGATAATGCCATTAAAAATGGAGCTCAGCTCACCGTGCGTGAGTCGCAGATGGCGGTATTTATCGACGAAGGAAAGTTTGCCGACGTATTTATGCCAGGGCGTTACCAGCTTACTACGCAGAATATGCCCATTCTGACCACGTTGCGCTCTTGGAAGCATGGTTTTAGTTCTCCTTTTAAGGTGGATATAATCTTCGTGAATACGAAGCAGTTCATAGACCAAAAGTGGGGAACCAAGCAGCCAATCTTGTTGCGCGACCCTGAGTTCGGTCCTATTCGCATACGTTCGTTCGGAACGTTTGCTTTTCGTATTGACGAGGATCCGAAGACCTTCATCAAGGAGATCGCGGGGACGAACCCCGAATTTACTTCGGAGGAGATAGCGGCACAAATTCGCAATTTTATTGTTACGCGTTTTACGGATGCCGTAGCAGAGTCGAAAATTCCAGTGCTCGATATGGCGTGTAACCTTAACGAGTATTCTGAGAAGATTCAGGAGATCTTAACACCTAGTGTTGCACAATACGGATTGAAGCTTACCACGTTCTTAGTGGAAAATATCTCGCTCCCCGAAGCTGTACAAGAGGCACTCGATCGGCGTACCAGTATGGGCATAATTGGTGCTCAGAATATGGGGACGTATACGCAGATGCAGTTTGCCGATTCTATGGGAAATGGGGGACAGGCAGGTCCTGCTTCAGATATGGCGCAGAGCATGATGGGTATGGGAATGGGAATGGCTATGGCTGGACAGATGGCAAACGCCTTTAATCCGCACCAACAACAGATGGCAGGCACTATGCCACCTCCAATGCCCGGAGCTATGCCGCCCCCGATGCCAGGCGCTGCGCCTGCAATTGCAGCACACGTTGTAATAAACGGAGCGCAACAAGGTCCGTTCAATTGGCAACAACTTCAGCAAATGGTACAGATGGGGCAGTTTACGCCCGCCTCTATGGTCTGGATGGCAGGTATGCCTCAGTGGGCTGCGGCTAGTACTGTACCTGCGCTTGCGGCACTTTTCCAACCTACGCCTCCGCCGCAACAAACACCGCCCCCCCCTACAGTAACCACTTGTAGCTTTGCGGAACAGATCTATAGCGTAAATTTCTATTTCTAAGTGCCGACCTTAACTTTTATTCTTCTAGTCGTATAATGGCAGAGCAAAACGACAAACTTCAGTTTCAATGCCCGTCGTGTGGCGGACAGATGCAGTATTCGCCAGAGGCTGGGAAGTTGAAATGCCTCTACTGCGAAGCGGAGCAAGCCATACCGCACATTGAAGGGGCTATTGTTGAAAACGACTACGATGAGTGGGTCGAGCGCGAGACGCGTGCACCTTTCTTTACCAAGGGAGCGCAAACAGCACCCGTAGCTGAAAAGACCGATGATTTTGGGAGTGGCGAAACGACCAATGTGCTTGAGGTAACTTGCAACCAGTGCGGCGCTACCACTACATTCGATCCACATGTACAGGCACAACGGTGCCCATTCTGCGATACGCCCCTAGAGAATAATGAGGCGCATCTTTCGCAGTTCTGGGAGCCGAACTACGTAGTACCTTTCCATTTCTCGCAGCGAGGATGCTCCGAGGTCTTTAAGAAATGGATGAAAGGCAAGTGGTTTGCGCCAAGTGCTGCTAGGCAGACGGAGATAAGCAATAACCGTTTTAAGGGAACTTACCTCCCCTACTGGACGTACGACGCGCAGATGAGTGCTTACTACACAGGGGAGCGCGGCGAGGACTATACGGAGCGCGACAGCGAGGGCAATTCGCATACTGAGACCCGCTGGTATTCTGTGTCGGGTAGCGTTGCTAGTTTTTTTGATGACGTACTCGTACCCGCAGTAGAGAGCATAGACCGTAAAATACTAAACGAGGTAAAGGACTGGAAGATCGAGGATTACAAAACCTACAATCCTGCTTATTTTGCAGGCTTTGTTACGCAGATCTACACCCTCGATTTTATAAAAGGCTTTGAGTATGCCCAGAGCTTTATTGAGGAAAAAACGCGTCAATTGGTAAAGGACGACATAGGGGGCGATCATCAAAACATCACCACGCTAGATATCACGCTTGACGATAAGAAGTTCAAGCTCTTGGTGCTCCCATTCTGGATTGCTTCCTATCGTTATAAAGAGAAAATCTACCAAGTAGTAGTGAACGGTATGACGGGCAAAGTCTATGGCAAATCGCCTGTGAGTGCCCTGAAGGTGATTCTCTTCATCCTCTTCATCATTGCTATTATTTGGGCAATTATCTACCTACCCGATCTATTGGGAGAATAGAGACGGGCGATGTGTAATAAATGATAATTTGTTAAGACACAACATAGAGGTTTGGTTGACAATAGATTGTTTTTACCCTAACAGGACAGAGCGACAGTGTTGCGCGTTCAGCGCTAGAAATTTTGTAACGTACTAATTTTTTAGAGATGATGAAGAAAATACAAACACTGAGCGGAGTACTAGCGCTGGCTGTGCTCTTGCTTTTCCCGCTGGCTACGTGGGCGCAGACCTTTGGCGGCGGCTCGGGGACAGAACCTGACCCTTACATTATTAAAACGAAAGAGCATTTTAATGAACTCGTAACGTCGGTACAAGGCGGCAACGATTATGCAGGAAAATATTTCTTGCAAGCTGCCAATATTGACTTGGGTGGGGTTACCATCAAGCCATTCAAATTAGCAGCGACGTATATGGGTGGTTTCTATACGCTTGGAAACTTCAAACTCGAGATTCCTGAAGAGGCAACAGAGGTTGTCTTATTCGAAATGCTTGGGGCTGTTACCCTAGATAAGATTACTGTGATACAGCCCAAAGACGAAGAGAAGAAGGATAAGAAGTTGGAAAAGCTGACTAAGTTTCGTTTTGCAAATAATGTTGCTATGACAGCTTTCCGCAATGTAAACGCAGAGCTTGATTTTGGCTCTCGCAAGACAGAATTGCTGGATTTTCTGTTTTCAGAAAACACGGGTGAGGTAGTTTTTGAAAATAGCAAGATCGCTGCAAAAATAGAATTTGCAGCTGCTCTTGCAGGTGACGTTAAGATCCAGTTTGCTGCTGATATCTCTGAATTTGCATTGCTAAATGGCGACCTAAAAGTGGAGGTTGTAAAAGGCGCAGACTTTACGGGTAATGTGGATTTGCACGCTTCGTTGGCCGAAGATGTGGAGGGTACAGTGTTAGTTGGTAAACGTGCTGTAAATGTTACAGGCGCTGGTGCAGGTACAGTAGACCAAACAAGTCGTGATGCTGCTGTTACAAAAGTCAGCGGGTGGCTTTTGTATGCTTCGGAAGCCTATGATAATGTAGGTAAAGTCTGTGCAGATGCAGGAACGCAAGCTAGTTGTGCTGGCTTTACTGATGCAAACCTTAAGATGGATGTGGCTGCTGCCAGCACTACGAAAGTTGATGGTAGCCTGATCTACAGCCCGTCTGCTGATATGCCACGTTTTCAGAAAGGTCAGTACCCTGCACCGCGGTGGTATCGCGAAGCAGCTCGGTATCAGCGTGCAATACCATTATTGCTGAAAAACACACCAGACACTCCATTTGAGATTGAGACCCCTGCAGACTTTATTATTGCAGCTGGGTTTATGGAGCAATTACAATTCGTAAAACAGACAGCCAATATCGATTTTGCGGCTTACGGAGAGTCTATTATGTATCCTAAAGTGGGAGCGGGGAAAACACTTGAATACGATGGCGGCGGTTACAAGATCTCGGGCTTCGGGTATAATCTTTCCAAGGAGTCGCCTCTTTCGGGATTTGCGTTGTTCACAGATGGTAAAATTCGTAATGTCGTACTAGAGGGTGCAAAAGTAGTTGTGGCATTAGAGGGTGCAACAACGGGTAACTATGCATGTCTTGCGCTCACTCCCAATGAACTGTCGAACTGTACACTTAATGGTTGTGAACTGACAATAAATAACGCAGGCTCATCTCAAAATGTAAATGCCGCACTACTAGCTGTTAGCATGGCGGAGAAGGGCGGTGAAAAATGCACAGATGTCGCAATCAACAATTCCAAACTAACCCTGAATGGCAATGACCTCTATGGGAACTTCGCGGCAGGTTTTGCTACCTTAAAAGCGCAAACAGTGCGTGGGCTACTTGCGGACAATATCACAATTAACTTTAATGGCGAAGCTGAAGCTCAACCTATTGCTCTAGGTGGTTTAGTAGGTAGTAGTGAAAAGGCAAAAATTGCCAAGAGTGGTGTGAGCGGAACTATTAAAACGGCAAAGAAAGCTTCACAAATGTCTGTGGGGGGCTTTGTCGGAATGATAGCCGATGAAAGCAACATAGAGAAGTGCTACGTGAAGGTTAGCTTAGATACTGAAAAGGTTGCTTGCTTAGGTGGCTTTGCGGGTATAGCCACAGTTGACAATTTTACAATTTCTGATAGCTATGTGAATACTCCGAAGTTTAAGAATGCAGGAGGCGATATAGCAGGTTTCATGGGTAAAACAACAGTCGACAATTCTCGGACAGCTTTCAAAAATTGCTATACTCGTATCGCAAGTTGGGAGGCTAACACAGATGTTTCGCCTAATACACGTCCGTTTGCTACTTATCCTGGTGGGGTTGCCGATCCAAGTGACTTGAATGATTTCTTGAAGAACTGCTATTTCAATATTGTTAATGGTTATCCGACCGATCCGCAGTATAAAGAAATTACAGCAAAGAAGAATACCAATATGAGTAGTTCATCCACCTTCGTAGATTGGGATTTCGATGATACGTGGATGATCGCTGGCGAATCTCCTAATTTGCAATGGGAGCCGCTTGTACCATGGAAACCAGAAGGAGATGGAAGCGAAAAGAATCCGTACCTCATTGCTACGCTCAACAACCTGCGTTGGGTGAGTGAAAATACTGATATCTGGGAAGAGGGATTATACTACAAGCAAATAGCCGATATCGATGCTACCGAGTCGAAGACTTGGAACAAGAAGGATGATAAATTCCAAGGTTTCCGCCCAATAGGTAATAATACCCACAAATTCTCAGGCCAGTACGATGGTGGCGACAAAATAATTAAGAACCTGTTCATTGGTTTTGACAAGGAGGACGTCGGCTTCTTTGGCTTTGTTAATACTGCTTCAGATATTGTACTGAGTAAAATCCGTCTAGAAAATCTGAAAATAAAGACAGGAAATGCTGCTCAATATGTGGGTGGCCTTGTCGGACGTCTCACTGGCGGTTCAGGTAATGTGAAAATCTTTGAGAGCCATGTATCCCTAGACTCTATCGTAGTAGGCAGTGGTGTACAATCTGTTGGTGGTTTTGTTGGTTATGCAGACTATACGTCAACATTCCAGATCGCTTCTGCTACTGCGGCTCATGCAAAGAGTGCGATAGTTGCAAAAGCAGGTACTGTTGGTGGTTTTGCAGGAACCATGGAGTCTGATAATGGCACTATGCAAAAGTTGTATACGAACCTTAATGTGGTGGAAGCAGAAGGTGGTAGTGTAAATACAATAGGAGGCTTTGTGGGATACATTAACGGTAGTGGAAGCACGGTGCTTCAGAATGCTTACAGTTTGGGTGATGTGGGCTTCCGTTCGGCAGGTATCATTGGAGCTTTTGTAGGCAAAGTCGATGGGAGTACGAAAATACAAACAACATACACCGCAGGTAAAGTACAAGATATTAATGGTACAGAGCCTGTATTGAAACTGGATGTTGGTTTTGGAGGAGATTTCTCGGGTGGAACGCTTAGTCAAAATTACTACCAGAAGAAGCAGGGCGATAAGGAGATAACGAGCCCAGGTTTCGATGCTGCGGGTAAGTGTACTGCACTAGACAAGGCTAAGTTGCAAAGTGGCAATGCAGCTGACATGCCTGGCTTCAGCACAATAGACTGGAAGTTTGAAGCAGGTAAGTACCCAGAACTCTTGGGTATGGAACCTCCAAAGATGGGGACGGTTACTGTAAACAAGACAGGGGCAGAGAATGGTACTATTTCAGTAACGGTAGGTGGTACTGAAGTTGCAAGTGGTACGCAGTACACTGTGGGTACGGTTGTTAAGATCATGGCAAAGGCGAACGATGCTGAAAAGTTTGAAGCTCGTGTGTCGGCGAACGGAACGGCGTTAACGCTCTCGGGTGATGAGTGTACCTATACGGTCGTAGAAGGTAACAATACCATCAATGTATCGATAGTTGCTAAGGGCTCACCAGAGCCAGGCGCTGTATCAGATGCAGTATTTGCAGGAGTGGTAGTTGCTCCGAATCCTTTTGGAGCAGAGTTGCGCATCATGAACAACGAAGCGGTAGAAGGTCGTTATGAACTCCTCACTATCCAAGGAATGGTGGTACGTGCTGGTGTTCTTGAGCCGAGTACAATGGTAGAAACTTCTGATCTTGCTTCAGGCATTTACTTCGTACGTTTCTCGGCTACGAATGGTGCTTCGAAAGTTGTAAAGGTTGTGAAGCAGTAAGTAGTAGTGTGGTGCTCTAAGAGCGCGTGCTATGAGATAAACGAGGCAGGCAGCGTTATGCTGTCTGCCTCGTTTGTTTAGCTGTAAATAAAAAAGCAGCGATGGGGCTTTGGGTGAGCCAGAAGAAGATGCGTGCATCCAGACAGGCGAATTTTTCGTTTCGTGCACAGTTTCTTGTGTTCACGAGCCTTTTGGGATTTCTCATTTTGTGAGATTAGTACAAAAACACTACTTTCACATATTGAACTGTGTGCGGGTGGTGTATTTTTATTTGCAAAGTAACTCCCGCGCTCTTTGCAGAGCAACTCCACTAAAGTAGTAATTGATTGATAGTCAGCATCTCCTTATTTGCAAAGTAAATCCAAACCTTTTTGCAAAGTAAATCCGACGAAGGGGAAGAAGTGCCAATGGCGTATTTTAGCAAAGACAGAGAGACGAAGTATAATGGTGCTTCGCACTCACAAGGTTAGCAAGCTTCTATACAATGCGTGCAAGGTTTGTTATTCCCCTGCTAAATTACGACGTTGAGAGAATTGCCTTATCTGTTGTTTTTGCTACGTGCATTACGTGGAGAGCAGAGCTATAATGTGCGCATTGAGCGTTCGCGCCTAATTTTAGGCGTTTTGTTAAGAACGAATAGGGCGGGCAGCATTTGTGCTGCTCGCCTTTTTACTCGCCGTATGTTGTGCAAAAATGTAGGCGTAAAGTGGCTATGACACTTTTAGAGGAGGACTCTATTACGGGCAAATTGCGTAGCTCAGCGTGGCGATGAGATTATTGCGTCACCTGTGCGTTCTATCTCGCGGGCTAATGCTTTTCCTCAATGCCTACACTCCATGCGGGACAGAGATAGCATCGTTTGAGGGCGCAGTAGCTCTTTTCAAGCTCTAGTAAGGCTTGGCTTTCGGCAGCATTAGTACAAGCAGTACCCATTGACACAAACGCTCGTACTATGGCATTGTCGTCGGGGGGAGCTGCCTCATACATTTGCAATGTTTGGGCTAAGAGTTCCTCGTTTCCCTGCGAGTGTGCATAGGCAAAACGGAACGGTAACGCACTGTTTAGCAAGACTGTGTGTATGCCGCTTTGCCCGAGTGCCTTTCTTTGTGTTGTCTTGGATGGCTGCGAAAAGCGATAGTGCGTATCCCAGTAGGGGGCGGCGCTGATCTGAAAAATAGAGACCAGTTCGGCGTAGTTCTTTGCCTCTAGCACGCGTGAGAGGAGTTGTTTGCCGTGTTGAAGTAGCGATGCCAATTGCGAGATGCGGATGGAGGGAAAGCTTGAAGGACGCAAGCGGAAGAATTTCCAGCCGAGCGATGTAGGTGCCGATAGCTTATATTTCGCCGCATGATAGGCATATTCGGCGCGTAGAGTTTGTGTGTAATCATCAGGAGCGTCTGCTTGTCCTAAAAGTTCAGATTGGCCGTGTAAAATAGCTTCCAACGCTTGCAGGGAGTCACATATCTTGTAAAGCTCTTTTAGCGGCGTATGGGCAGCCAAACGTTCCATCGGGTCGCTATTTACTTTTTGCCCCAGACTCCGCGCAATTGATCGGTAAAAAGCTTCTTCCCAATCAAGCGCGCACTTTTTGCGTTCGTTCTGTATGAGCTTTGTACGTGCCTCTAGGCGCTCTACCAGCAAACGCGCTAGCCAGCTGGCTCGGTCTATAGCGGGAAGTTGTGCTAAACGTTGCCCGCAAGGCGGTTTGGTAAGCGAGGTACACAGTGCCTCCTGATGCTGTTGGTAGAGGGCTAAATGCGGAAATACTACCGTTGTAAGCTTGCGTCCTTGGCTTGTAATAGCATCGGCATCGTAGGTAGCTACTACGTGCAGAATTACGGCATTGTAGGCGGGGTCTGTATCATGCCCGTGTAAATGCCAATCGCTCGCGCGCAAGTGTATTTCTACGTCTCCGCCCCAGCGTATACCATCTATTACGATTTGTGCGTTGAGGAAATCTGGCCCTGCGTCGCGATTGTAACGCCCTTGGGAGAGAACCTCTACCGCGCTACCCTCGGTGGTAGTGAGTGTTTCGTGCAAGTAGGGGAGTTGTGCCCACAAAGCATGGAGGAATTCTTCTCCTTCCATCGCCACATCCGTTAGTTGGGCTACTTTAGTTTGTCGAACTGGTAGCCTATCATGAGTTCGTGCGATCCGCCCGTGTAGGCGCGCAGACGCGTATAGCTGAAATCGAAGCTGTAGCCAAAGAGTATCCTATTGTCGTGCCGATACCCAATCATGAAACTCACGGCATCGAGATGACGGTACGAAATTCCTGCCCACACGCGTGTTAGGTATGTTGCCTTTACATTGATATCGAACTGGAAGGGAGAGGGTGGCGACCATTTCACAATAACCGAAGGCTCAAGGTCGAAATTCTCGCTCAGGTAGATTAGGTAACCGCCATGAGCATAAAAGCTACGACGTAGGGCATTTTCACGGACGGGTTGGCCGTATAGCGTTAGGGCATTGCCCATAATCTGTTGGCACGAAGCCCCTACATAGTAGTGCGAGGCGTACATGTAAACACCCACAGCTCCGTCTGGCACAACACTGGTTTTAGACTGGAAGGTGAGTAGTGCAGGATCGGTGGCATTGTTTGTATTGTCGCCTAAGTCAAATTTGGAAGCATCTACCCGAAACGCCATGAATCCGACCGACAAACCCGCCGAAATCCGAATCTCATCACTTAGGGCAATATTGTACGCATAAGAGCCCATCAGCCCTGTGCGCGAGGTGGGCCCTGTGATGTCGTTGTAGAATAGCGCTCCGAAACCCATAGGGCTTTTGGTCAGAGGTCCGTAGACACTCACTACGTTGGTGATGGGGGCATCGCTCATACCTACCCATTGAAAACGGTGGTTGGTGCGTGCCTGAAAGTAGTTGTATGTGCCCACTACGGCAGGGTTTACCGTATAGTTGTTCAGCATAAATTGGGTGAGCTGGTACATCTGCTGCCCAGCTACCTCGGAGCATAAAAAAAGCAGAGTCCCCAGAACGAGGAATCTGGCGGCGAGTGTGAGAGTGCGTCGACCGATACGCGTGTTCATCCTCTAACGCACTATAGTTACAGAACCAGAGACTGGCTTCCATTTCTTTCCGCCCCCTGGCGCATTGAAACGGATGACATAGTAGTACGTGCCTACGGGGAGTGGTTCTTCTGTCCCCTTTACGTTGCCATCCCAGCCTTGTCCGATGCCCGCACCTTTGGCGTACCAAACGCTAACGCCCGCGCGAGTAAAGACTTCGACTTCAATGTTCGGGAGTAGATCCTGTAGATGAGAGTAGAGGTTAATATTGATCGGGTCGCCGTTATACAGCCAGCGGTCGTTGATGCCGTCTCCATTGGGGGTAAAGACGTTCGGAATTCGCAGGCGGTCTATAAGGCGGATGTAAATATCTTGTTCGCTGTAGCACGTTTGATTGATGTCGGCACGGGTTACGGCAACACGTGCAGTCGTCCGTAGAAAGTCGTAGGTATACCCATCCTTGGAGACAGTACGAATCTCGTAGCTCGGATTCTGGAATGCGTCTGTTGGGAGCTGTAGGTCGTATAAAAAGGCTTTACCAGTGCGCGAAGGCGTAAAGATACCAGAGGGGAGAATATCGATGCTTAAACGTTGCCCTTTGCCTCCCGTTATCTGAAAACCGACTTCTGTTTGTGTACCTTCTAGTATGCCCAGTGCGATACTATCGTAGTAATAGAGCTTCTCGTTTGGTTGCCCTATGTTGTAGCTACGTTTGCGATCTATCACTTTGCCATTGTAAAGTACGCCTGCATGGCTCACATTTTGGTCATAAGCAATAGAGACTGGCGGTATTACCTGCACCTGCCTACTATCTGAAACAAGGCAACCCGATACGCTTTTTCCCGAAACGGTAATAAGCGAACGGTCGTAAATATGGGACTCTACGCGAAATAATCGTTTGGCTGGGTCTTTCACGAATACGCGTCCGCTTACCTTCTTGTCGCCGTCTAGGTTGTGGTACACCAAAAAATCGTACTTCGGTTCGCCTTTCAGCAGATTGGCGCGTGTAAGTGCAAGGCTGAATTCTAGCTCGTGTCCGTAGCAGACCACGGGGGGGATGTTTAGTAGTTCTAGCTTGGGCTGGTTCGCTTCATCGTAGGGCATCTCAAAAGTGAAATGCGTATTGCATCCCCCTTGTTGAATCAGGATGGTGTACTCTCCGTGGGGCAAGTTGTAGGGCGTAGTAGATTCTACATTTACAAGCTCCCCTTCCAGTTCGCGCACCTGTTCAGGAACTTTAAGCCACGTAAAGCGTTTTGACCCAGTATTGCCGCCCTCAATGGTCAGATTGATAAGTTGCCCGCGCGAGAGCTCTTCGTTCTCGTTATAGAGGGCACAAGGCGCAGGGGTTATAACTGTGGGAGGTTTCTTGATAGCATAGTCGCGGCTACCGTTTACAGTATGACTGAAAGTATGTTCGCAGCCACGATCGTCTACTACATCTACCTTCCAGTCGCCAGGTGCAACGCTGTCCAAGGTGTTACGTGTTGTAACGATGGGTAAAAGTTCGTTGCCTGCAATGTCGCGGAAACGCCACGTAAAGCGCAAATAGCGCCCTGAAGCACCTGTTACGTCTATCCGTACCTGATCTACCTTGTTGCCTGGGCAAAGTGCCTTTTCTTCCCCCTTAGCTACAAAAGTGGCAGCCCATGGGGTAGCATCTTTCACTTCAAAAAGCTGTTTGTAGCGGAAAAGACATTGGTCGGCATTCTCTACCCATACTTTGTAGAATCCTGCCGAAAGCCCCTCAAAGACACCGCTTCCGTTCACCGCTTTTACTACATCGCCCGCCTCTTGCACTTCGGGATTGCTAGCCGCTTGGGTGCTTAAAAGAATATAGCGAACAGCTGCGCCACTCTCGCGTGCCGCAATAATACCTGTAGTGCCACCAGGGCACAGTAGATCTGAAACCTGTACGTGCGAAGGGTCTAGCTGCACCTCCTGAGGAATTGGGACAGGGTTGCCTCCGTTATCTTTCAGAAGATTTGCAAGTTGTACCCCTGTGGGCGATGTAGGCGAATTGTCGAAAATCCAAAGCTTAGATGCGCCACGTACCAGTGAAATGGTTTTCGGTACGTTGGCTTCGATTTCAAACTTCCCAGCACTGGGGGCAGGGGCGTTGTCGTCCGTAATATCGTAGCGGTAAAAGGCAGGTGAGAGGGATGAAGAAAAGGGAGTTCCCCCCGTAACTTTCACTTGTGCTTGGTAGGAAACAGCTGATGCAGGACACTTGGATGTAATATTGTGCCCTGTTACAGTCACTGTAGGCTGTGCGTGGAGTACCGTGCTAATGCAGAATAGCCCCAACATAACCCCAATGAAACGCATAAACGCCGTTGCTCGCCGAGACAACGCGATAAAAACTACCATTTGTCCCTATCCAAAAACGCTAAAATACAACCAATTAGAAAGAAACGTACCACACCACGTACAAAAGTAACGTTTTCTCAAAAAACGATCCCGCCAAAGGTAATAACGAGAGCGACTTTTGCCTAGTTGCATACAGACTCACCTTTTTACAGGAAAGCTCTCTTTTGAGGGGCAAAGGTTTGGCGTATTTCCTACAACCTCGTCAAAAGATGTGCTTATAGCATTTACAAGGGAGCTCCGTGTTCGTAGTCGGTCATTGGGCTTGCCTTAAACCTTTTTCCTACCTTAGCAAGAGGGAATGGAATGCGCCGCGGAGGCTCAAAGTGCGACCCAAGAAACAAAGAATTACAGCTAAAGGTAGCCTAGAGCCACCTTTAGGAAACGGAGATAACGCAACAACTTAAAGTATTGAGATTTAATAGCGATTCAGGAAAAGTCTATGAGTAAGTCTATTACTCATACAATCCAATGCTTACATTCCCCAAGTTGGGGAGCAATTAAATAGATAAAACAGTTGGATGCTTGGCAGTTCAACGTAAATAATAGGTGACAATGAGTAACGCAATACAGTTTATATTATATAATCTTCCCGATAATGATGGAAAGGTGCAGGTGGTTATAAAAGACGAGACCATTTGGTGTACGCAAAAGGCTATGGCAGAGCTTTTCGGCATTGATAAATCGGGTATTAGTCGGCATATAGCCAATATCTTCAAGGAAGAAGAACTACAGCAAGATACGACAGTTGCAAAAATTGCAACTGTCGTAAATCGCGGCATACGAGGTGAGGTTGAGGTATTGGTTGATTTCTATAATCTTGATATGATTATCGCAGTTGGTTACCGTGTATCTTCTCCTAAAGCCACCAAGTTCCGCCAGTGGGCTACCAAGATTCTCAATGAGTATATCAAGAAAGGGTTTGTGCTTGACGATGAACGCTTAAAACAGGGGACGGCTGTGTTCGGGAAAGACTATTTCCGTGAATTGCTTGAAAGGGTACGCTCTATCCGTGCCAGTGAACGGCGTATTTGGCAGCAGATTACCGACATATATGCAGAATGTAGTGTTGACTATGACAAGAACTCGCCCACAACACGCGATTTCTATGCTATGATACAGAACCGTTTTCACTATGCTATTACAGGGCAAACGGCAGCAGAAATCATCTACACTAAGGCAGACCATACCCAAGAACACATGGGACTGACCACATGGAAGAATGCTCCTGAGGGACGTATCTTGAAGTCTGACGTATCAATAGCTAAAAACTATTTGCAGGAAAAAGAAATCCGCCAGTTGGAACGTGCAGTAACGGGTTTCTTTGATTATATAGAAGACCTTATCGAGCGTGAAAATACATTCAATATGTCGCAATTTTCGGAATGTGTCAATGAGTTCCTTACATTCCGTCGCTATCAGATTTTGCCAGATAAAGGTAGTATCTCCGCATCACAGGCTAAGAAAAAAGCTGAAAGCGAGTACGATATCTTTAATAAAACCCAACGAATAGATTCTGACTTTGATAAGCAGGTTAGAGGAATGTTGGGAGATAAGAAGTAGAAGTTTATGGAATTGAATTCAGCACTTTTTGGGACGGAAGCCGAAGGTATAAACATTTAACCACCCCAGAAGGGAGGCATTTTCCTCTCTTCTCTTCTGGGGATTTTTATAGGCTAAACATCTTTTCTGCGGCGTTGCATTTATCACTTGAATTTGGGTAAAAAAGATGCGCTCATGGCATTTACAAGGCATCTCCGTGTTCGTAGTCGGTCATTGGGCTTGCCTTAAACCTTTTTCCTACCTTAGCAAGAGGGAATGGAATGCGCCGCGGAGGCTCAAAGTGCGACCCAAGAAACAAAGAATTACAGCTAAAGGTAGCCTAGAGTCACCTTTGAACGTGTAAAAAAGGCTTTATGGATAATCTGGATAAACTCTTCGTGCATTGGAAATCGTTGCAGCCACTTAGTGCGCGCAAGCAGTATCTACTTGGTCAGCGTTTTACGGTGGATTACAATTACAACAGCAATCATATAGAAGGTAATACGCTAACCTACGGGCAGACCGAACTCCTGTTGCTTTTAGGGAAAGTGAGAGGAGAGGGCGATCTGCGAGATTTTATGGAGATGAAAGCCAGTCAGGCAAGTGTTAAGATGCTCGAAGAGGAGACGAAGAGTAGCTTTGTATGATTATCAAAGGCTATATACAGCGGAGAGAAAAAGATGGTACTTGGCTCGTCTTTGCCACCTCATCGCTGTAACCGGCTTTTGGGCATCTTCTCGAATTGGGTACTTATTACGAAAAAAATAAAGGTAAGCTTCCACTTAATGGGAGGTAGCACAAGAAAATGACTCACAAAACGGCACTCTTGAAAGAACTTAACGAGGCACTCAATCCGAAATATAGAGAGGTTAAAATCCCACTTGAGGAGTTGAGGCAGTTTGCGACGGCGATCGGGCAATTTCTACAGCAACAGCACGAAACTGATGTAGAGGGAGTGCTACGTACCAATCTGCGCGACCTTCTCCGCGATACCTTTTACAAGGGATTTGTGATGCGCACGGAAGCAGGTCGGTACGACCTCACGATCCAAGAAACGAACGATGCGCCGATAAAGGTTCTTTTTGAACTAAAGCGTCCCGACGCAAAGATCGAGATGTGTACAAAAGACGACCTCAACAAAAAGGCGCTGCAAGAGCTCGTTTACTACTATATGAAAGAACGAGAGAAAGACAACGGAGGCAATGTTTATTTGTGCCACCTGCTCATTACGAACGGGAATGAGTTCTTTCTCTTTGAGGCAAAGGAATTTGAACAGAAGTTTTACAAGGGCTTAAAAAAGAAATACCACGATTTTCAGTCCAAAACAGAAGCTTTTTACGAAGAGATTGCTGCACCTGCCATTGCTGCGGTACAAGAGTCAGACTCTCCGCTCCGATACACCTACTTCCGTTTGCACGACTTCGATGAAGAGATCCAGCAGGTATTTAATGGGCAGGAGTCGCTCACACTTGCCGCTCTCTATAAACTTTTAAGCCCGACGCACCTTCTTAAAAGGCGCATACATACAGACCCCAACGAGCTCGACCGTCAATTCTACAATGAGCTACTCCACATTCTGGGACTGGAGGAAAGAAAAGAGGAGAGCGGCGGGAAAATGCTCATTGCGCGGAAAGAGCAACCTGATTCTGCCTCGCTGGTAGAACAAACCTACAATAAGGTAGAAAAGAATTGGCAGGATTTTGTCAATACCAAAAATTATGGGCTTGAGCGCGAAGAGCAGATGTTCAATATAACGCTCGAACTCGTAATTACATGGCTCAATCGCATTCTGTTCCTGAAATTGCTAGAGGCACAATTGCGCGACTATAGCAACGATGCGCAATATGAATTCTTGAACACACAGAAGATTGGCGACTTTACGCAACTCAACGATCTTTTCTTCGATGTACTTGCTATCCCTGTTGAAAAACGGCAAGGTGATTTCTGCGAACGCTTCAAGAATGTACCCTACCTCAACAGTGCTTTGTTTGAGCGTACAGAGCTAGAGAAGACGATCAAGATAAACTCATTGCAAAGCAATGCCATTGTCTCGCTCTACTCACAAAGTGTCTTGAGAAAAGGACTGCAAGAAGAGAAAAATGAGTGGTCTATATTCGAGTATCTTTTCACGTTCCTCGAAGCCTACAACTTCGGAAGTCCTGCCAACGATACGAGCACTAAAAACCTCATTAACGCTTCGGTACTTGGGCTAATCTTTGAAAAAATAAATGGGCATAAAGACGGAGCTATCTTTACGCCGAGCTATATTACCTCGTTTATCTGCCGTGAGACGATAAGGCGCACAGTACTCGACAAATTCAATGCAAAGTACAACTGGACTTGCCGTTCGGTAGACGAGCTGCAAAACGACTTGCGGCGCAACAAAATTGGGGACGACGAAGCCATTGAAGTCATCAATAGTCTGCGTATTTGTGACCCCGCAGTGGGCTCGGGACACTTCTTGGTTTCGGCGCTCAACGAATTGGTATTTCTGAAGTACGACCTTAATCTGCTCAAAGAGCATCGGAAGGGACGCCTCTTTGAGTATACACTCAAGATTGAGAATGACGAGCTTGTTGTTTATGACAGGAACGGCGACTTGTTCCATTACAACAAAAACGACGAGAAAAGCCAACGTGCGCAGGAGACGCTATTCAACGAGAAACGTTACCTCATAGAGCACTGCCTATTTGGAGTGGATATCAACCCCACTTCGGTACAAATCTGCCGTTTGCGACTCTGGATCGAACTGCTTAAACACGCCTACTATACGCGAGAGAGCCACTATAACAATCTGGAGACGTTGCCAAACATTGATATCAACATCAAGTGCGGCAATTCGCTGGTCTATGTATGCGAAATGACGAGTAGCATAACAACCCTACTGCGAGAACAAGAGCTCCTTACAGCTGAGCAGTTGCGCCAAAAAGTAGCGCAGTACCAGAATGCAAAAGAAAAAGAAGAGAAGTATGAGCTTGAGAGGCTGATAGCCAGCACTACGCTTCGGTTAAAAGGTGCGCTGAAAGCGAATCATGAAAAGAGTCGCGAGTTAGATAACTGCAAGCTTGAATTGCAGACTCTGCTGGCGCAGAACCCCATTTTTGAGCGCGACAACAAGGAGCAAAAAGCGTTTGAACGCAAGAAAGGAAAACTACAAGCACGGATTGCTGAGCTTGAAGATTATTTTGAAGGTCTTGAGAACCAGAATGCCTTTGAATGGCGGCTGGCCTTCCCCGAGGTATGGGATGCAGAGGGAAAATTTGTTGGGTTTGATGCTGTAATAGGCAATCCGCCCTACATACAACTGCAAAAGATGGGGGCAAGAGCCGAGTTGCTCAAGCAACAAGGCTACGAGACCTACGATAGTATGGGAGACATCTACTCCCTCTTCTATGAATTGGGTTACAAACTTCTGCGCCCTAATGGCAAGCTTTGCTACATAACCTCGAATAAATGGATGCGGGCTGGCTATGGAGAAAAGACGCGGGAGTTCTTTGTTAAGAGAACGAACCCAGAACTATTGATTGATTTTGCAGGCGTAAAGATTTTCGAGAATGCTACGGTAGATACCAACATTTTGCAATTCTCGAAATCCGTCTACCAGCACACCACCATTTGTGCAGTTGCCAGACAACAAGAAAAAGAGAGCCTCAAAGATTTGAGCCTTTTTGTGGAGCAAGAGCAGGTTGTTGCCGATTTTAACGCCTCAGATAACTGGATAGTACTATCGCCTATAGAGCAAAGCATAAAAAAGAAGATAGAAGCTGTTGGTACACCACTAAAAGATTGGAAGGATATAAAAATTTATCGCGGCGTGCTAACAGGTTGCAATGAGGCATTTATAATTGATAGCACCAAACGCGAAGAGATATTGTCTAATTGCCAATCTGACGAAGAACGAGAAAGAACGGCTGAATTAATACGACCGATTTTAAGAGGCAGGGATATTAAGAGATACGGATATGTGGATAACGGTTTATACTTAATCAATACCCATAATGGCATAAAGGATAAGTTACCACGTATAGATATAAAAGAATATCCCGCTATAAAAGCACATCTAGACCAATATTGGGATAAAATTTCAACACGCACCGACAAAGGAGATACACCCTATAACCTACGTAGCTGCGCCTATTTGGAGGATTTTAGTAAACCAAAGCTGATCTATTCCGAAATAGTACAAGAACCACAA
>CAJPTC010000040.1 GCA_905373475.1 Bacteroidia bacterium
AACTTTTTCAAAGTTCTGAATTTTGAAGCTTACACACTTTTTTGGGACAGTATCCGTCTACGCTCCCTTCTCCCGCATTCTCTGCGCCTTGCATTTTACGCATTCGCCCTCTTCTTATAAAGAAAACAGGGGGACATCTAACGATATCCCCCTTAATCCCATTTTATAGTGCAAACGTACAGCCCTGTGCCGCTGGCACTTTCATAACACAAGAGTAATACTTTTTGCCTTTACTCTGGTTCAAAAAGTATTCACCGCAAGGTTTACACCATCCCCGAGAAGCCCATGAAGGCAAGTGCCAACATGCCCGCAGTCAACAACGCAATGGGCATACCCTTCATCGCCTGCGGTACGTTACGGAGTGCCAATGCTTCACGCAACCCTGCTAAGAGAATCAAAGCAAGACCAAAACCCAAAGCTCCCGCAACCGCATAAACCAAACTCTGTACCAGATTAAACTCCTTCTGTATCACTATAATTGCAACCCCGAGCACGGCACAGTTGGTTGTAATAAGCGGCAAAAAGATACCTAATGCTGCATAAAGACCAGGACTGAGCTTTTTTAAGATGATTTCTACACATTGCACCAACGCAGCAATAACCAGAATAAAGGAAACGGTCTGTAAGAAATCTACATGCAAAGGCGTAAGCACAAATGTCTGTAGTAACCACGTGAAAATGGTGGCCACTGCCATCACAAACAGCACCGCACCTGCCATCCCGATACTGGTGTCAATCTTCTTCGAGACACCAAGGAATGGGCAAATACCTAAGAACTGCGAAAGGACAATATTATTGACAAATACCCCCGCTATAATAATCAGTACGTACTCCATGATAGCGTCTATTTTTTAACGAAGCGATTAAACAACAACATCAGATACGCGAGCACCAAGAAAGCCCCAGGCGCTAAGACGAACAATAGGGGACCAAAAACCGAAGGATACAATGGGAAACCAAAAATAGCTCCCGCGCCTAAGAATTCACGTACAGCGCCTATTACGGTAAGAGAAACAGTAAAACCGAGTCCGATACCAATTCCATCAAACATAGAACGAATTACGTTATTTTTGGCAGCAAACGCTTCAGCACGCCCCAAAATAATACAGTTCACCACGATAAGAGGGATATACACGCCCAAGCTCTTGTAAAGCGCAGGCACGTAGGCTTCCATTGTCATCTGAACAATCGTAACGAAGGTAGCAATCACGACAATGAAGGAAGGAATACGCACCTTGTCTGGTATCACTCCTTTAATAGCCGCAATCACCATGTTAGCACCAATGAGCACAAACATCGTAGCAAGCCCCATCCCTAGCGCATTGATAGCCGACGTAGTCGTACCTAGTGTAGGACACATCCCCAAGACGAGGACGAACGTAGGATTCTCACGAATCAGCCCGTTGACAATAATTCCCAAATTAGAACCTTTATTCATTGCTCGTACTCTCCTCGTTGTTCGTTTCACTCGTCGCGGCTGGAGTAGCCCCTGTGTAGCTTCCAGAATTCCCTTTAAAGCCACTATAAGCACGGTTAGCGGCATCTAGGAAAGCGCGCGAACTTATGGTTGCCGCAGTTATGGCATCTACTGTGCCGCCATCCTTGCTTACCTTAAGCCCTCCTTCTGGGCAAACACCATACACGTTACTATTCTTTTCGGCAGGCTTGATTTCAAAGCCAAAAATCTTTTCCGTTAAGCTCTTTACGGGTGCTACTGGAGGTTTGAACCAATCTACCATATGATCGCCCAATCCTGGCGTCTCGGAATGTTCCAAAACAGAATATCCTGTGATCTTCCCCTCAGTATCAAAACCAAACATAACAGAGATCCGACCACCAAAACCACTCGGCGAAAAGCTCTCTACAGCTGTTCCAACCCATTCGTTGCCTTTTTTTGCCGTATAGAGTACCAACTTCCCACCATCTACATCCTCTTCAGTCTTCTCGGTCGTTGGGTCGTTGTCAAAATCGGGCAAGACCTCCTTAAGGGCTGCGATAATTTTTTCACTCTTTGCTTTGGCAATGGGTTCTTGGGTTAACATATTCATTCCGCCCAAGCCGACGGCCGACAGGAACGTGATGACGAGCAACGTAACTGTCAAATTCTTCAATGTTGACGGTTTCGCCATCTTATTTCCCTCCTTTCTTGTGCCCGAACTTTCTCGGTTTCATATAACGATCTATTAACGGTACAAACGCATTCATAATAAGAATGGCAAAGGAAACCCCTTCGGGGTAAGCACCCCACGTACGTATGGCCACGGTGAGAAAACCAATGCCGCAACCGAAAACAAGCATACCTTTTTTCGACATAGGCGAGGAGACGTAATCCGTAGCCATAAAGATAGCCCCTAGCATCAAACCTCCCACAAGTAGTTCTACCAACGGATTGGCGTAGACAGCGGGATTGATTAGATAGAAGATCCCCGAGAAAACAAATACACTTGCAAAAATTGCGATAGGAATATGCCACGTAATTACTTTACGGAAAAGTAGGTAAGCAAAACCTAACAACAAAGCAATTGCCGAAACTTCGCCGAGCGAACCGCCCATTTGCCCGAAAAACATATCCATTGTGCTCGGGAGATGATCTAACGGAGCACCGCTCTTAATAGCAGCTTTCATAACACTTAGCGGCGTAGCACCCGTAGCAGCATCGAGGTAGTGCAAACGCGATGCGATGGGCTCAGGCCACGTAGTCATTTGCACGGGGAAAGAGACCAACAGGAAAGCACGGGCAAAAAGTGCGGGGTTAAAAAGGTTATTGCCCAAACCTCCGAAACTCACCTTCCCGACCCCAATCGCCATAATAGCACCAATTACAATTATCCACCACGGAAGGTTGGAAGGTACATTCATAGCGAGCAGTAGTCCCGTTACAAGCGCCGAACCATCGGTAATGGTCAGTTCTTTTTTCTTGAGCAGGAAGCGTTGCAAGAGGTATTCAATACCCACGCAGCTGACGATAGAGACTAATGTTACTATCAGAGCGCCAATTCCAAAGAAATACAACCCTACAAGCCAAGCTGGCAGGAGAGCTATCACAACGTCCAGCATCAGGCGTCGAGTCTGAAAGACGCCATGCAAATGGGGCGACGGAGATATTGTCAGTGTATTACTCATTTCTTTATTACTCTCTCAAATTCTTTTCTACTAGCGTACGCCTCTTATTTTTTAGGTGCACGCGCACGAATCATTGCCCCCGTCATCCCCTTGCCCAGACGTATATAGTCTAGCAATGGCAGGTTGGCAGGACAGGTGAAGCTGCAACAGCCGCACTCTATACATGACATGATATCTTCGCGCTCCATCCATTCAGTATCGCTTCCCTGCCCTAATTTGTAGAGAAGCCAGGGTTCTAGCCCCATAGGACAGCCTTGCGAGCATTTAGAGCAACGTATACACGAATCGGGGGTCTTACGTTCCGCCAACTTCTTGGGTAGCACGAGTATCCCCGAAGTCCCTTTGGTGACGGGCGCATCAATATTCTTCAATGCTTTTCCCATCATAGGACCACCGCTTATAACCTTGCCTGTATCCTCTGGCAACCCGCCTGCGGCTTCAAGTAGCTTGCTAATAGGTGTCCCAACCCGCACCATAAAGTTACCTGGCTGCGTTAGACTCGGCCCTGTTACTGTTACCACTCGTTCAAACAAAGGTTTGTGTTTTTGTACCGCCTCATAAACGGCAAAAGCTGTTCCCACATTCTGCACCACGCATCCCACATCAATCGGGAGTTTTCCAGCAGGAACTTCGCGTTTGGTAACCGCTTCAATAAGTTGTTTTTCACCCCCTTGCGGATACTTCACAATGAGCGGCTGAATCTCTATTCCCTCAAAATTTTTTGCCTTTTCAATCAGTAAGTTGATGGCATCCATCTTATTACGTTCGATACCCACCACCGTTTTCGGATTACCAAGCGCTTTACGGAGAATCGAGATACCAACCAACAATTCCTCTGGTTTTTCTAGCATCAAACGATGGTCGGAGGTAAGGAAAGGCTCACACTCAACACCGTTGATAATTAAGTATTCTGCCGTTTTGCCTGGAGGCACAGAAAGTTTAACATGTGCGGGGAAGGTAGCACCACCCATCCCGACAATCCCTGCCTGAGAAACAAGGTCTATAATAGCCTTCGGATCGAGATTGCACTCGCGAACAAGTGTTTCGCTCCGATCTATCTCGGGCATCCATTCGTCGCCTTCCACTGTAATGTATATAGCGGGTTTAGGATACCCCGAAGCATCTACAACCTTATCAATCTTTGTAACAGTACCACTGACCGACGAGTGTAACTGAGCAGATACGAAGCCCGTAGCCTTTGCTATCGGCTGCCCCACCAACACTTTGTCGCCTTTAGCTACAAGCACTTCTGAGGGCGCTCCCAAATGCTGCGAAGCCATAAAGACCATTTCCGTACCGATCGGGAATGTCTCAATCGCTTTTCCGCTCGTTATCTTTCCTTCTGGCGGATGCACACCGCCCATTCTAAATGTCTTAAATTGCATGAGCTAATCCCCTTAACTATTCTGCGTTAGATCGCGATTAAGCATTCTTCTCATTCTGTTCCACCACTGGAGCACTAGCCTCGGCTGTTTGAGAGGCGGTATTCGACTCCGTCTTTAAGGGTTCTGTAGGCGCACTCGCTGTAGCAGTTGGCGTAGTGGCAGGTGCAGCAGCGGGAGTCTTAGGTTCACTTTTCACAACACGAGGGGGGAAGTTTACCTCCCAGATAGCTCCTGTAGGACACACAGCTACGCACTTACGGCACAGTTTACACTTCTTGAAATCTATGTAAGCCAGATTGTTCTCTACCGTAATGGCATCAAACGGACACTCTTTCTGGCAACGTGCACAGCCAATGCATGCCACACCGCAAGCCTTTTTAGCAATGCCTCCCTTCTCCTGATTGATACAGGAGACAAAGACTCGACGATCCTTGACGTTCTTCGTGCGCAATTCTATTACGTGCTTCGGACAAATCTTGACACAAGCACCGCAAGCGGTACACTTCTCCTGATCGACTACGGGCAGTTTGCGCTCATTGTCTATGTGGATGGCGTCAAAATCGCAGACCGTAACACAATCTCCCAAGCCCAGACAGCCCCAAGAACAACCCGTGTCGCCATTAAACAAGTTGTTTGAAACACGACAAGAGGTAGCGCCGTCGTAGTTTGCTACACTAGCACGTTCTTTCGGAGTACCTGCACAACGTATCACGGCAATCATCGGCGCTTTTGCCTCGGCAGTACGCCCCATTACGGCAGCCACCTTCGTCATGACATTGTTCCCTCCTACGGGGCAGAAAAAGCGTCCCAAATCTCCCTCATCAGCCTTTACATACGCATCTGCAAATCCGCGACAGCCTGGGAAACCACAGCCGCCGCAGTTTGCCCCTGGCAGCGTTGCCTCTACTTCGTCGACGCGCGGATCTTCCTCAACCTTAAATTTCTGCGAGACAAAGTACAACAAGACGGCCGCTAAAAGCCCTATGCCCACCAATACGGCAAGCGTTAACCAAATTGTATTCATAGTTACTCCTATTTCCTCTCCGACGTTATTGTAAACGAAAAGCGCCGCGACAAACGGCTTCGAAACCAATACAGCATCAGGTAGTATACGACAAGTGTACCCAACATTGAGAGCGCCATCTGCAATTCGCTAAAGCCTAAGAGGTTGAAAAGTACAAGACCCAACATAAGCAATAGGAAAGGCAAGCCATACCCTAAGAATATAGCAAGGTAACCCTGATCGTTGCGTACAGATACAAAAACATGGTCTCCCACGTGCAGGTCTTCGCCCTCGGCCACCAGCGCGTCTATCTCATAGAGTTTCGTATCGCCCATGCCGCACGCTGCCTTAGCGTGGCAAGATGCGCATGCAGATTCGTTAATGAACTGCACCCGAGCTTTTGTGCCATTCAACGCCACGATGACACCCTGCCGATACGTACAAGATTTCTTATCCATGACTTTCATTGCAAAAATAGATCTTTCGTTACCCTCTTAACCGCCTAGTCTTAAGGATGTTCGTTATTTATAACCAGTTCATTATTTAGTAGTGTATTAAGCTACTTACAATCAGCAGGTTCTGAATATTTTAGAAAGGAATTGAACGCCAATTTCAAACGATTCCACGAAAGAGTTGAGCGTGATTTCTAAGGAGGTGAACCTTTGGCTTATTTGCATTACGCGCAGTGGCATCCTTTTCGTGGCAGTACGTAGCAGTGGAAATTCCGTCGCACGCGCTGTCTTAAACTGTTACAATGTCTTGTGCATTTGAAAAATATAGCTACCTTTGCGTTCGGAAAGCGGCGAGGTAGCTCAGCTGGTTAGAGCGTGTGATTCATAATCACAAGGTCGGCGGTTCAAGCCCGCCTCTCGCTACTGCAAGGGACAATGGTTTTACTGTTGTCCTTTTTTGCTTCCAAAAACTATAACAATCTTAAAGTGTGTGCGGCAATAGTTACCATCTATTTTCGCATAGCACTTAAGTAGCGCATACCTCATCTTGCGGTTCATAATTTGTATTTTTACTTATCGAACCCATTAAACAATGCGTCTACTGCTCAAATGCTTCCAGGGGCTACTGGTAGTACTCTTGCTGGTAAATAGCTGTTTTGGTACAGCTCGTCCCTTTGTAACACGATGGCAAGGAGAAGCGGGCAAGGCGCTCAAGATACCCATCGTCGGTAAGAATTTTCATATCCTCATAAAAAGAGCTTCCGACAGCTGTGTATTAAAAACCGAACCCTCGCTTAGCATTGAAAAGCCAGAAGATGCGTACACCTATATGCCCGAAGAGAACGGTTTACTGCTGATAGAGGTAGGGGCGGAGGGAGTAGAATATTTTCGGATGGGCGACCTTTGGAATACTTATGGAAGCACAGAGCAATTGCTATCTGTTGAGCAGTTTGGCGATGTGGTTTGGATAACCATGGAATATGCTTTTTATGGTTGCACGTTTTTGCAATTCGGGAAAAAGATAGACGTGCCAAATCTACGTTGCGTACGTAGCCTAGAATCAATGTTTGGCGATTGCGAGATGTTCAATCAACCTATTGAGAATTGGGATGTGAGCACGATAGAGAGTATGGAACGTATGTTTGTGCGAGCCTACGCTTTCAATCAGCCTCTCAATGGCTGGAACGTGAGCAACGTAACTACGATGGAAACCATGTTCTGGGGTGCGCGCTCCTTTAACCAGCCACTAGACCGATGGGATGTAAGGAAAGTAAGGAGTATGAAGTATATGTTCTCCTATGCAACATCTTTCGACCAAGAACTCGGAATGTGGAAACTGAAAAGATGTGAAACGCTGTCTCTGCGCTATTGTGGTATGAGTGTGGAAAACTACTCTAAAAGTTTGGCAACATGGGCTGCACAAACGGGGAATAGTAAAGCACTTCTGCTGCAAGCTGACGGACTCAAATACGATGAAAGGGGTGAGACAGCACGCACAGAACTTGTGCAAAAGAGGAAATGGATTATTGGAGGCGATAGCGCTTTGTAGCTACTGCTGCTTTACAATCCGCGCACCGCGAAAATAAAAATTTATAATCTCTGCAGCTGTTTTCCCCTCTTCCGCCATTCGAATGGCTCCCTCTTGACACATCCCAATCCCGTGCCCATAACCACGTCCCGAAAGGAGCACTTCTCCCCCATCTACTGCTACATTGAACCAAGCTGACTTTAGATTAAAATATTCGCGCAGATCACGAAAAGGAACAGCAATTCCGCCAGGAAGCTCGTACATCCCCTCGCGTGTCTCAGAACGATACAAATATCCCGTGTTGTTTATCCGTTCCGTAGATACCCCTTTAGACTGCAAAAAACGTTTCCAATCGTTCAACGAAACTGTTTTTTTCCAATTAGCTCCTCGTGAGCGTCGACAATACGGATCTTTCACTGACTGAAGATAGGGTGTTTCCGTCATCCAAACATCACGCGCGGAGGCGGTCTGACCGCCACAATTGGCATGAAAGACGCTTGTGATCAGATTCCCCTCTGCATCCACAACTACCATTCCCGCAGTTTGCTGCGTAGCCTGGCGAATATAAGGGTATTTGCTTGCGCTGCCCTTGTACGCTTGGCAATGTACCTGATCGCACAAATTGAACCCCTCTTCCAGATGCTTTGCCCTATTCCCCATGAGGTAAGTACGGATCAGCAATGCCTGTGCCTTATACAACTCAGGCTTCGCCTTTGCTCCAACCTCGGCAAGTGCTACTCCTGCAATATAAGCCTCCTGATCTACCAGATTAAGGCACATTATCCGTCCGAAATCTACAAAGAGACTCAGATTACCATCGTAGGTTCTAGTCTCTGCTTGAGGGCGCAGAAGGCTTAATTCAAATTGGGCATTGGGGTCGGTATGCACTAGGGCGATATGTTCGCAAGGCTCGTATTCGTTGCCTGCACGTTCACAAATCAGCATACGTCCGCGCGACGAAAAATTAAGCTCCGTTCCTTTTTCTACCTCCACGAATTTGCCATTGAGTAGTAATTTGTATCCCGCAGAGAGGGGACACACTCGCAACAGCTGGATGCTACAGGTGTCATACAAACCAATGCTAACACGCTGTGCACAGAGGCTATGCGGCGCAAGCCAACCCAAGAGAAGTACGAGCACAAACTGTAGTTCTCGGCAAAGAATTCTTTTTTTAGGAATATGCTTGGTATACGCCAACTTGCTAAAATCTTTAAGGTTAATCGTCAGCGAACATGGGCAAAGGTAGTCGCATTCGTTCTGTTAGGTTCGTGAGCTCAGAGAGCTTTTGTTTTTGCCGTGAGCTTCGTGTAGAGATCTGAGGCTATGCGTTTTGCGCATCCCGCTTCTCCGACCAGACGTTGCAACTCGGCATAATCGTTAAGCATCTTTTCACGGTCAGGCGAAGCAGGAAGTAATTTTTGCCACTCTGCACGAAGTGTCGAGAGATTGAAATCCTCTTGAATGAGTTCCTTTACCGCATCGCGATTCAGGATAAGGTTAACTAGGCTAATCCTGCGCACCTTTGCTAGCCTTCTTGCAATCCATATTGAAAGCGGATTGCCCCGATAAACCACTACTTGCGGAATTCCGAGCAACGCTGTTTCGAGAGTAGCCGTTCCCGAAGTAACGATGGCAGTCTGAGCGTGCAAAAGCAGCTGGTGCGTAATGTTGGTAACCAGCTTTACCTCGGGGTAACGTGCAAGCGCTTTTTGGTAGGTCTCTGCGGGAATAGCTGAAGTTCCTGCCACGACGAACTGGTACGAGGGGAACTCATTAGCCAGCTGGCACATACGTTCGAAAATAGACGCCAGTTCCTGTGGTCGGCTTCCAGGCAACAGAGCAACGATGGGACGAGAGTCCAAATCGTGTTGCCGACGGAAATCAGCATCTGGTTGTATTTCCGAGCACTGAGGTAATTCGTCTAAAAGCGGGTTGCCAAGATAATTTACCTCAATACCATTCTTGCGGAAGTATTCCACTTCAAATGGGAGAATGGCATAGAACCAATCTATATCGCGGCGCATTTTTTTCAGACGTCCCGCTCCCCAAGCCCATACTTTGGGAAGGATGTAATACGCCACTTTGTAGCCATGCACATGGCAGTATTCCGCGACTTTTAGGTTGAACCCCGAAAAGTCTACAAGGATAACAACATCAGGTTTCCACGCTTCTATGCTATCTACACATTGCGCAAGATTTCGCGAAATGGTACGCAAATGCGTAAGCACCTCAACAAAACCCATGATAGCTAGCTCTTTTGCGTCTCGTAAACAGGTGGGAGCTACAGAGCGCATCGCTTCCCCTCCGATATACTGAAAGGAGGCAGCGCTATCAACCTCGAGTAAAGCTTGCATGAGCTTGCTTGCATGAACGTCGCCCGAGGGCTCACCTACGACCAAGAAATAGCGCATTGAGTAAGACAATCAGCACATTACTACAATAACAGACGAAGGACAGCGCTTAGTATAGCCAGCAGTATCGTTAGACCAAGAATGCCCCGCGCCGTGTAGTAGCGATCGGTGTATACTACTATGAGAAAGGGAATTAGATTGCACAAGGTAGCCAAACTCAGCATGCGCGACGGAATCCCCTCACCGAAAAGGTAATCCAGAAGATGTTCGCCCTCAGACTGCCAAAAATAGACCACAACAATCATTATAGCAAGCGCTGCAAGAGGGACAAATATGCCAATACGTACGCCCAACCAGAGGTTGTCCCATCGTTTGCCGCCTCTTACTTCCATTCCCAGTTCTTCATTGTTTGCAGCGTCTTCTCGTCGGTCAAATCCACCTTAGTAGGTACAATGGCTATATAGCTATTGCGGAGCGCTGCGTCGTCAGTATCCTCAGCCTCGGGTTCTAGGTTTTCAAATGTACCCGTCAACCAGAAGTACTCTTTTCCCCACGGATCTTGGTTAGGTTCAAACTCGTTAGACCAGCGTCCCATTGTTTGACGGCATACCCGTATTCCTTGTACTGCGCGACGTGGCAAATTAACATTGAGCGCTACCCCACGTGGCAACCCATTCCTCAGGGTCGTTTGTACTATCATTTCACACCACGGGAGATAGGGAGCCAAATCGGCATCTAGCGTCCTATTTACCAAGGAGAATCCTATACTCGTATAGCCTGCAATACACCCCTCGAGTGTAGCGCCCATAGTGCCCGAATAGAGCACATTGACCGAGGCATTAGAACCGTGATTGATGCCCGCAATAACCATATCGGGGCGACGATGCAAAATTGCGTAAAGCGCTAGTTTCACGCAGTCGGCAGGAGTACCATTCACCGAATATTGAGGGAAATCCGTTCCCGCGGCATAAGCTGTATAGCGCAACGGCAACGCCGAGGTTACCGCTTGCGACATGCCCGATCTCCCCGCTTCGGGGGCTACCACACACACATCGGCAAAACGAGAGAGATGGCGGGCAAGCTCTTGCAAGCCGCGCGCCATGATCCCATCGTCGTTTGTTAAAAGAAAAAAGGGACGTACCCCATTAGCCATTCTCGTCGAACCCTTATTGGTGATTTTATATAGAAATCGTCCTCCGTACGCTCCGAGCTAAGAAAAACAGCCCATCGATTATTGTCTTGTATTCGTAGGCAAACGCAAGCCCACGTTTAGAATACGTAATTCTGACTAATCGATTTGTGCTCGTTCACGTTCCGAATAGTATTAGCAAACAGCTCTGCCACACTCAAAACGTGAATTTTCTTAGTAGGCACATTCTGTTTCAAGGGTATCGTATCGCTCACAATGAGTTCGGTGATTGCTGACTTATCTATACGCTCGTAGGCAGGTCCTGAAAGAACAGCATGAGGCACCATGGCTCTTACACTCTTTGCTCCCATATCCATCATCATGTTCGCAGCCTTCGTGATCGTTCCCGCCGTATCTATGAGGTCGTCTAGTAGAATCACATCCTTCCCTTCTACGTCGCCAATGGCAGTCATAGAGTCCACTTCATTGGCTTTTATGCGCACTTTATGGCAGATAATAAGGGGCAACCCGTAATGCCTTGCATAGGAACTAGCTCGTTTTGAGCCTCCAATATCGGGCGAGGCGAAAGCTACATTTTCTAAGTCCAACGACTTGATGTAGGGATCGAAAAGCCAAGAGGAGTAGAGATGGTCTACGGGGATCTCAAAGAAACCCTGAATCTGGTCTGCGTGGAGATCCATGGTCATCACACGGTCTATGTGAGCCGTCTGCATGAGGTTGGCCACTAACTTAGCACCTATGGGTACACGCGATTTATCTTTTCGGTCTTGTCGTGCCCATCCAAAATAGGGGACAACAGCCACAATCTTGTAAGCAGAGGCACGATGCGCAGCGTCTGCCATAAGCAACAATTCAAAAAGGTTTTCTACAGGAGGACAGGTCGATTGGATGAGGTAAACTGTATCTCCGCGCACCGACTGTTCAAAGGAGGGTTGGAACTCACCGTCGCTAAAATCGAGGAAGGTTGTTTCACCCAATTTTGTTCCGTAAGCTGTTGCAATTTTTTCGGCAAGTGCGTAAGATCCGCGTCCGCCAAAGAACTGAACCCCACTATTGCCATTCTGCTTCTCAGAGCTGTTCATATCTACTATACTCGTTCGTTGTTTGTAATAAAACTCTCGATATACGTTTCCAGATCTTCGCGCCCCATAGCCGAGGTAGACGATGTGGAAAACAAGGGGGGGCACTCCTCCCAAAATTCCAGTAACTTTTGCTGGTAGATGGTCTTATTAGCCTCTAGTTCTCTTGCGGTTAATTTATCGCACTTGGTAAGCACGATGGCAAGCGGCACGGCATGTTCGCCTACCCACGCTATGAATTCTAAATCTTGCTTTAGGGGTTCATGTCGGGCATCTACAAGTACAAAAAGGCAGTAGAGATTTTCGCGCTGTAAGATATAGCTCCGAATCATACGTTCAAAACCAGCCCGTAGCTTCTGCGAAGCCTGTGCATAGCCGTAGCCTGGGAGGTCTACCAAATACCATGCATCGTTTATGAGAAAGTGGTTGATAAGGCGTGTTTTGCCTGGCATGCCCGAAACCTTTGCCAAGCCATTGACGCGCGTCAACATATTTATGAGCGAGGATTTCCCAACATTAGAGCGACCTATGAATGCCACCTCTGCGCGCCCATCGTTAGGGCACTGTTCCAACCTTTCGCTACTGCATACGAACTCCGCCTTACGTATTGCCATCTCAATCCCCTCGGGGCAAAGGTAGTAAGAAGTTGGAAGCTATGCCTTAAGCCCAAGGAGAGGCATTCGACTACCGCAGAGCGTTACCTATCTCGAGCGGGAAGTAGTGGTAGCCTACAGAGCATGGAATCAAGAAAAAATCATTTCAGTCTCCCAAATTTAATAATCAATATTTTCTGTAGGGATACATATTCGCTTTTGTTTATCATTCCCTATTCACAAGCCCCCTACAACAATATGATTAACTGGTTTCGCCTTTACTCATATTAATACCTTGATAATCAACAAAGACAATAAGACCCTTAACTCGATTCCAAGCGCTATGTACCAGAACAAAGACTTTTTACCTATTTCTTGCGGCTTCTCGTTACCTTTGTGTAGGCAAAGGTGGATACAGAGATGGAAAAAAAACTAAACCGAGTGCGCCAAGTTTGTCGCGCATGGCATCGCGATCTGGGCTACTTCCTGATCGGAGCTTGTATTATATACGGGCTAAGCGGTATGGCGCTTTCGCTACGTCGCTACAATGTGAATTTCTTGTGCGTTAAAGAGAGTTTCACAACGACATTCCCCCCTGCATTGAGCGCGGAAGCTCTCCCTACTGAGTGGCGCAATAGTGAGGACGATTTACCTGGGCTACGCGAGGTAAAACCTGCCACCCAAGGCTACGAGCTAGTACTCCGTTCGGGCACTGCTCACTACAATACACAAACAGGCTCTGTAACTGGTAGTTTCTATACTCCGACCAAATTTTTAACCCTCCTACACCGTCTGCATTTCAACCGAGAGGGTACATTTAAGATCATGGGGATTCTCTTTGGCTTTGCACTACTCTTCTTAGCTGTATCGGGGGCTATTATCGTTGCAGGCAAGAAAAGTTTTATGCGTCGCGGGCTCTGGTTTATGCTCGGTGGTATAGCCCTTGTTGTGTTACTTGCCCTCATCACTTTCTAGCATACACAGGGGGACGTAGAAGTGGCGCGCGGAAAGGCTTGGAGTCGCATAGATTGGGGGCTAGTGCTTCTTTATCTTCTGCTGGTATTTATGGGCTGGCTTAGTATCTATGCTTCAGCCTATACCGAGGCGCATCCGAGTATCTTCGATTTCTCTCAACGTTACGGGCAACAGCTCCTCTGGATCTCGGCAGCTTTCGTTCTCGTGGTTGCTATCCTGCTCATCGATAAACGTTTCTACTACGCTTTTGCCTACATCATATACGCCATACTTCTGTTCGTACTCCTCGTAGTACTCTTTATAGGAGTCGCCAAGCATGGAGCGCGCTCGTGGCTGGACTTTGGCTTCTTTAAGATGCAACCCTCTGAGTTTGCAAAATTTACCACGTCGCTAGCATTAGCCCGCTTTATGGGGCGAGCGCAGTTTTCTCGTTACGCTATGCGCGACTGGTTGCGCGTTGCGGTCATTATAGGAATCCCCGTTATCCTTATCCTTTTGCAGAACGACTTAGGATCTGCTATTGTCTTTTCCACATTCCTACTGGTTTGCTATCGCGAAGGAATGCGAGGCGAGGTGCTACTCTTCTTGCTCTTTGTGGCAGCCATTTTCATTTTTGAGCTATTGTTCGATAAACTTTATATCCTCCTAGGGCTCGTCCTTCTCTCGCTTGTGGTATATCAGCTCATGCAGCGCAATGTGAAAGCAACGCTACGGCTGCTCTTTTTTCAACTCCTTGCACTTGCCATTGGGTATGCCCTCAATTTCTTTTTACACAAAGAGTGGGAATGGTACGTACTTTCGCTTTTCCCCGCCCTGTTTACAGTGCTTTATTTCCTCGTCCAAGGACTACTTAGTCGCACTCGCTCTTTAGCCATTCTAGGGGGGATCTTGGCCTTTAGTCTTTTCTGTAGCTTCAGCGTGGACTATGTTTTCAATAATGTTTTGGATACGCACCACCAGCGCCGCATCAACGACCTGCTGGGTATAGAAGACGACCCCCTAGGTTGGGGCTACAATGTAAACCAATCTATGATAGCCATCGGTTCTGGCGGAATGTGGGGGAAAGGTTTTCTGGAAGGAACACAAACCAAATTCAACTTTGTACCAGAACAGAGCACCGACTTTATTTTTTGCACCGTCGGCGAGGAATGGGGTTTTGCGGGTAGCATTGTCGTACTCGGGCTTTTTCTAGCCCTCTTACTGCGCATTATTTTAGTTGCAGAACGACAAAAAGAGGCATTCCATCGAATCTACGGCTATTGCGTAGCCTCTATTCTATTTTTCCATCTCGCCATCAATATCTCGATGACGATCGGGCTTTTCCCCGTTGTAGGCATTCCGCTACCCTTCTTCAGCTACGGAGGCTCTAGTCTGTGGGCGTTTACTATGCTCCTCTTCGTGCTGGTAAAATTCGACATGGACAACAAGTAGGTTGACTCCTAATCAGATCTTCTCTAAATAACTCTCACAGAGGGCGTAAAAAGAACAATTCGCGAACTCCCGCTGTTAAAAACATTGTTGTACAGCAAAAAATGGGAGGAAACAAAATGGAAGAGGTAGCACAATACCTAGGTGAAGACCTACAGCTGATGCAGGCCGCCAAGGATGCAACCATTGCACACGGCGAGAAACTGGAAGAAATTCGTTTGTTTGCTCGTAATGCGGGTATACATAAAATAGGGATAGCGCATTGTGCTGCTTTGGCGCGCGAAGCGGCTATAATTGCAGAGCGTTTGGGCGACGAATTTGAAGTGATGGCTGTAGGGTGTAAAGTCTCTAAAATACCGTTGGCACAAATTCTTAACGACGATTCGCAAGGCTTGGCGTGCAACCCCATAGGGCAAGTACAAGAACTGGAGCACTGGGGCAGTGAGTTTAATATTGTAGTAGGGCTTTGTTTAGGACACGACATGCTGTTCAACAAATACAGCAAAGTGCCGACTACAACGCTTATCGTTAAAGATCGCGCCCACAAGCACAACCCTATGGCATCATTAGTGCCCCCTACGCCCCCTGCTGAGGAGTCTGCCGACAAGAAATAGCCATTTTACCTTTTTTCTAGGGCTTTACCTTAGCTCTACAAATCCAAATCCTCTATCTTAGGAGGGAATTTACCTGTAAACTGGATACAAAGATGAAAAGTTTTGGAAAGAAGGCTTGGCTACTGCCGCAATTGGTACTGATAATCGGTACTTACGATAGTAACGGGAAGCCCAACGCTATGAATGCCGCTTGGGCTGGTACTTGGGATGAGGATTCTATTATGATCTCGCTCGGGAAACATAGTACCACGAAAAACCTAGACGAGACGGGTGAGTTTACCGTAGCCTTTGCTACTGTAGAAACTTTGGTGGCTTCCGATTTTGTAGGGATTGTGAGTCTGAAAAACGACCCTGAGAAAATCCAGAAAACAGGGTGGACAGTTCTGCATGCCGAACATGTAAATGCGCCCGTATTCAAGGAATTCCCGATGACGATGGAATGCCGTGTACAAGAGAAGCTCAACGATACAGGTTCTGGCTATTACCTCATAGCCGAGGTTGTGAATGTGCTATGCGACGAGGCTTTTCTTGCAGAAGACGGTAAACCCGATATGACGAAGCTGCACCTCATTACCTTCGATCCGATACACAACCGATATGTGGAAATGGGTTCAGCGGTAGGTAATGCTTTCTCTGACGGAAAGAAACTGAGCAAGAAGTAGAGTAATATCAGTGCGAGTGGCAAGCTTACCGAAAGGTGTTTTGCCACTTTTTCGTAGCCGCTCGCCCTTTCCAAATCGAATTTTCGTTGTACCTTTGCGCTTGGAGAAATGGCAGAGTGGTCGAATGCGGCGGTCTTGAAAACCGTTGTGCGGCAACGCACCGGGGGTTCGAATCCCTCTTTCTCCGCCGAGAAGGGTGTAAATCGCATAAACAGATTTACACCCTTTTTTATTTCCCAAAGGTTGTTGAGAAAGTGCTAAAAACTTAGATTTTGTGCGCACTTAATAGAATAGAACCCGCATAATTCTATTTGCTCTATCTCACAATGATAGATAGCCGAGAGTGTTTCAGACACTTCGCCTAATTGTGCAACAGGTTGTTGCACTAATTGATTCAGTTTGTCAGGCTCAAAACGTTCTCTATCGTAGGAGTTTTAAGCAAGCCATCTATCTCAGTCATCTTTTTCAACACATCCAAAGAGGCCATTGCATAGTAAAATTTGTTTAATTCGCTGATTTATATTAACTTAGTGGTATAAATTAGATAAAAAGAAGTAGGCGAAATGAAAGCACGTGGCGAAAAGAAATATACCATCGTAGATGCCGCACTTGAGGAACGGACGCAAGCATTGGAAAAC
>CAJPTC010000041.1 GCA_905373475.1 Bacteroidia bacterium
TTTGGTAGTATCCATAGTTGGATGGGTGGTGGTCGTGCACGTTATCGCGGTCTTGTCAAGGTACATACGCAGGGCGTGTTGGAGTTTATGGCTTACAACATCAAACGTATGCTTCGTTTACCGATATGCGAAGTATGTGGCTGGTAGCCCTTATTGTGCCCTATTGTGTTGAAATGGGGTCTTGCCGATTCTGTTGGCAATTGCTTGTTGCGAGAGTTTCTCCTCTCGCAACACTTGAATTGTGTATCTTTGTTCTAGGGTTAAATGTGCCATCTTTTACTTTTTTGGACGGAAGCCGAAGATACACTTTTTAGCCTTGCCAGAGGGAAAGAGAAGAATTCTTCTCTTTTTTCCTCTGGATTTATGCGCGTGCCTGTTTTTCTTCTAGCGTTGCATTTATTACTTGAATTTGGGCCAAGAAAGAAGCTCAGAAGCCAAGTACGGTAAATGATGCTGTTTTTGCCAACGTTGTAGTAGCGCCCAATCCGTTTGTAGGTCAGTTACGTGTTATGAACGGCGAATTACGCAATGCGCGCTATGCATTACTCAATGCGCAAGGTGTAGTGGTTCGTAGTGGCAACCTAACGGGGGATGAGGTTGTAATTGAGACGTCTGAACTTGTTTCAGGGCTCTATCTCCTTCGTCTGATCGATGAAACGGGTGCAACGAAGGTTGTAACGCTAGTGAAGGAATAGTTCCTCTTTTGCTAAGAAGAGGAATTAAAGGAAAGCTCTGCCGTATGGCAGGGCTTTTTTTGGATAGTATCTGTTTGTACTATCTTAGTGAGAAATTAGGGATAGAAAATGGAAATCAGCCGCAAGTTGCCTATAGGCAGACAAAGCTTTTCAAATATACGGAATGGCGGTTTTATCTATGTTGATAAAACGCAGTATGCCTATCAGCTGATTTTGCAAAATCAGGTCTATTTCCTAAGTCGTCCACGTCGTTTTGGCAAGAGCTTGTTCCTCTCTACGCTAGAGGCTTATTTTTTAGGGAAACGGGAGCTATTTCGAGGGCTTTATTTGGAGAAAGCGGAAGAAAAACTCGCGCAACTGGAGAACCGCGAAGCGTGGCAGGAGTATCCTGTGCTGTACCTAGATTTTACTGCCAAGAACTACGAAAATAAGGCAGCGCTTCTGGAGCGTTTAGCACTGAATCTGCGAGATTGGGAAGAAAAGTATGGCGTAGAAAAGGTCAGTGACTCCCCCGAGGAACGCTTTGCTCATATAATTCGCCATGCTTACGAGAAAACAGGGCGACAAGTGGTTATTCTTATTGACGAATACGACAAACCGCTTCTGGAAACCATAGATAGTCCCAAGCTCAACGAGGCGTATCGCGATACGTTAAGAGCGTTTTACTCGGTCATAAAGAGTAGCGACCAGTACCTTCGCTTTGCCCTTCTCGTGGGAATCACGAAGTTTGGCAAGATAAGCGTGTTTAGTGGCTTGAACAATTTGCGCGATATTAGTCTGCAAGCAAGCTTCTCAGGGATTTGTGGGATCACTGAGTCAGAATTAGAGGCAACCTTTGCTCCCGAGATAGAAGCATTGGGGCTAGAACTCGGTCAGAATCGCGAGGATACGTTAGCAACCCTAAAGAAATGGTACGATGGCTATCTTTTTGCAGAAAAGGGCGAAAATGTTTACAACCCTTTTAGCCTTTTGAATGCTTTCGCATCGCAGTCGTTAAAACGTTATTGGTACGCCACGGGGACACCCACTTTTTTAGTGGAGTATTTGAAAGTGGCGCACTACGACCTCCCGAATCTAGACGGCCATGTGCTATTAACCGCGGACGCTATGGAGCATTACATAGCTGATGCTCGCAACGCTCTGCCGATACTTTATCAGGCAGGTTATTTGACCATAAAGGGCTACATAGCAGAAGGGAATATTTATCGTTTGGGTTTTCCGAATGACGAGGTTCGTTATGGTTTTCTCAACAGTCTGTTGCCCGCTTATACCTCCCTGAGTGCTTCAGATACAGGTCTTGCTATATGGGAATTTGTAGAGGCGACCAAATCGGGTGATGTAGATGGTGTGATGACGCGCTTGCAGACTATCCTTGCAGGTATTCCGTATGTAACTGCCTCTCCCGACGAGGCAGTCAAGTTGTATGAACGCGACTATCAGGCAGTGATATACGTAATCTTCTCTTTGCTGGGTCAGTTTGTGCAAACGGAGGTACAGAATGCAGGCGGTCGTGCAGACTGTGTAGTGCACACGCAGGAGGTGATTTATGTATTCGAGTTCAAGCTCTGGAGTTCAGGTACACCCGAGAAGGCACTGGAACAAATCCGCACGAGCGGTTACGCCCTTCCTTATCAGTCGTCAGGTAAACGGGTTCTTTTGGTAGGCGTTAGCTTCGACGAACAGAAGCGCACGATCGGTGCGTGGAAGGTTGAGGAGTTGTAAACATGGAGAGATTGTAATTTTTGGCGAAGCAGAGTTGATAATGGAAATCAAGCGTAAGATGCCCATTGGGGGGCAAAATTTTCAAGATCTACGTAAAAAAGGTTTTGTTTATGTGGACAAAACGTCTTACGTCTTTCAGTTGATCAACGGTAGTAAGGTCTATTTCCTAAGTCGTCCACGTCGTTTTGGCAAGAGCTTGTTCCTCTCTACGCTAGAGGCTTATTTTTTAGGGAAACGGGAGCTATTTCAAGGGCTTTATTTGGAGAAAGCAGAAGAGGAACTCGCACAACTGGAGAACCGCGAAGCGTGGCAAGAGTACCCCGTGCTGTATTTAGATTTGAACGGAAGTAACTACAAAGAGCCCGAGAGTTTATCGATAAATCTTGATACGCATTTAGTTTCATGGGAGGCTCGTTACGGGGCAGAGTCTTCAGAAAAAGACCTTTCGACGCGCTTTAGGGGTATAATTCGCCGTGCTTACGAGAAAACAGGGCGACAAGTGGTTATTCTTATTGATGAATACGACAAGCCACTTCTGGAAACCATAGATAATCCCAAGCTCAACGAGGCGTATCGCGATACGTTAAGGGCATTTTACTCGGTAATAAAGAGTAGTGACCAGTACCTTCGCTTTGCCCTTCTTGTGGGAATCACGAAGTTTGGCAAGATAAGCGTGTTTAGTGGGTTAAACAACCTCAATGACATAAGTATGGATAAAGCCATGGCTGGTATCTGTGGAATTACAGAGCCAGAGCTTTTATCCAATTTCTCGTCAGAGATCTCCGCCTTGGCAAATGAACTGGAACTATCGGAAGAAGAGATCTTACGTACATTGAAGCAGCGGTACGACGGCTATCTTTTTGCTCGCAAAGGCGATAAGGTCTACAGTCCCTTTAGCTTGCTCAATGTCTTTGATAAACTACGTATGGATAGCTATTGGTACGCCACGGGGACACCCACTTTTTTAGTGGAGTATTTGAAAGTGGCGCACTACGACCTCCCGAATCTAGACGGCCATGTGCTATTAACCGCGGACGCTATGGAGCATTACATAGCTGATGCTCGCAACGCTCTGCCGATACTTTATCAGGCAGGTTATTTGACCATAAAGGGCTACATAGCAGAAGGGAATATTTATCGTTTGGGTTTTCCGAATGACGAGGTTCGTTATGGTTTTCTCAACAGTCTGTTGCCCGCTTATACCTCCCTGAGTGCTTCAGATACAGGTCTTGCTATATGGGAATTTGTAGAGGCGACCAAATCGGGTGATGTAGATGGTGTGATGACGCGCTTGCAGACTATCCTTGCAGGTATTCCGTATGTAACTGCCTCTCCCGACGAGGCAGTCAAGTTGTATGAACGCGACTATCAGGCTGTGATATACGTAATCTTCTCTTTGCTAGGTCAGTTTGTGCAAACGGAGGTACAGAATGCTGGAGGTCGTGCAGACTGTGTAGTGCACACGCAGGAGGTGATTTATGTATTTGAGTTTAAGCTCTGGAGTGCAGGTACACCCGAGAAGGCACTGGAACAAATTCGCACGAGTGGTTATGCCCTTCCTTACCAGTCGTCAGGCAAACGAATTCTTTTGGTAGGTGTAAGCTTCGACGAACAGAAACGCACTATCGGTGCGTGGAAGGTAGAGGAGCTGTAAACGACACGTGCCGAAATAAAAGGGAAAATACGGTTTGGGCGTTCCAGATCCTAGTTCGTTTTTAGCTCTTTATGCGGTGTTGCATTGCGCAAATATCTAAAACCGCGTTTATTCCTTCCGTCATTAAGATTTTAACGTTTACCCCGTAACCGCATCTGGCTGCAACATAAATGGCTTCTCTTTTGTTAGGTGAAACGTATTTTTGTAACGTTCAGCTATTAAGGGAGGGGATCTATTATGCAGCGGTTGAGTATTATGGGTTGGGTAAGCTTGTTGTTTGTGTTACTAACACACTGCGCTTTGTGCGCTCCAATCTCACTACAACAAGCAGAACAGTATGCCTCAGAACATCTGCAACGCTTTAGTCCTGTTCGCGGGCATCGGTTGCAACTCCTATACACTAGTTCTGGGCTTCCTACAAGAAACGGGAATGATGGGAAGGACTACTACGTCTTTGGCACACGTAATGCACAGAGTTATGTGATTGTTGCAGGCGACGATCTGTTACCTACCATACTTGGGTATTCTCTAACCGGATCATTTTCCCCACAAGAACTTCCTATACAATTGCGGTCGTATCTGACAGGCTATTCTCAGTGGTTACAGATGGCTCGTTCGCAAGGGAGATCGCAGGCATCTGAAGTGTTAAGAGATGCGACAAGTGTCGTACACCCCTTACTGAAGGGGCTCGCTTGGAACCAGAATGCTCCCTATAACAAGCAGACGCCTCAAGAAGATGGTCAACAAACTCTGACGGGGTGCGTTGCTACAGCAGTAGCGCAGATAATGCGCTACTTTGCTTGGCCAGACAGGGCGGAAGGTACTATTGCAGGACTCTCAGATTTCGGACAACGAATTTATGCATGGGATAAAATGCCCAATGATTGTACCACAGGAACTACTGAAGTGCAAGATGCCGTATCGTTGTTGATGCGTGATGTGGGATATGCCTCTGGGATGAGATACGGTGTTACGGAAAGTGGCGCGGTGACCTATGACGCTTATAAAGCCTTAGTCAGCAATTTTAAGTATGCGCCCTCCTTGCACTATGTTTCGCAAAGATATTACACGAATAGGGCTTGGCAGCAACTGATAATAGACGAGCTCAAAGCCAAACGCCCTGTTTATTACGGGGGAACATACCGTCCTAATACCAGTGCTGGTGCTCATGCTTTTGTGTGCGACGGTTACGATGGGAACGGCTACTTCCATTTCAATTGGGGCTGGGGCGGAAGAAGCAATGGCTATTTCGTGCTCTATAAGTTGAGCCCTGGTAGTATTGGTCTTGGGGGAGGTGCTGGGCATTATAGTTTTAATGCAGAAGCTATTGTCGGCTTTGAACCTATAGCAACTTATAAAGGCGACGAGGTGTGCGGGAATTATTTTTGCGAACACCTGTTTGTACCAGCCACAGAACCTTCGGAGAGTGACCAGAAACATCCTCTCAAGGTGTTGGTACTGGGCTTGCAGAATGGGACATCTACCCCCATCTTAACCGCGCCCGCTCTTGCCGTAATGGATGTGAATGGCATAGAACGTTTTCGTACACAGTCGGAAGAAGTTCGTAAAATATATGATGACGAAATAATAGGCGGTGCTCCGATACTGCTAGATTTTAGTCACCTACCCGATGGTATCTATACATTGCAGCCATGGGCATATATGGTAAAACAAAAGAAGTATGCCGCGGTGCGGATGAATGAGCTGAACAAAAGGGTGGTGACAATAGAAATCCGCAATGGGAAAAAGATAATTATGCACGAAGCGCCTCAACCGCGACTAGAAATTCAATGGAAAACGCCCGAATTGTATACAGATGTTACTAACCGTATAACGTTTACGGTGCGCAATACGGGAACTGGGACTTATTATTCGCGTTTACAAGCAGCCTACGGGAAGAGTGAGGCTGTGCCTAGTGTCCTCAAAAAGGACTTGATCGTAGATGAGTTCCTCTCTTTGGGTGTTGGCGACGAACGCACGTATACTCTTCCCGTTAAGGGACCGTTTGATGCGCAGGAACGCTATGTGCATTTCTTTTACGACGAACAAAATCGGTCTGACATTGAGATTGCTCCTGATGCTTTATCGTTCGTGCAAGTGGGTCATAAACCCTCTTTCACTCTAGGAGACGCAAATATGGAACTACTCGAAACCAATGCAACCAATGCATTGAAATCGGGGGAAAAGCTATATCTAAAGTTCCGTATAACAGCTCCTCCTAACAAAGGAGTAAATGTCCGATTGGAATCTTATATCTCGGTTGATGCGCGAAAAGATTATCGCGATTTGATGCAGATTATACTTTACCCTAATGAGAGTCAGGAAATTATATTAGAGAAAGATATTGCACTTCCCGCGGGAAACTATTGGCTTACTATACCAACGAGCAGCTATGTAACGGGACTAAAGCAACCTTTCACGGTTGTTGGTGAAAGTAGCTCGCTGCCCATCCCTACCTACAACGAGCAGTCCCAACCTGCAATGGCTACCGTAAATGCTCCCACAATAGACCCTGTGTCAGGTGGTACTTGCACTATAGAGCGCACGGATGGGCTACCTCTTACCTTGGGAGAAAAAGTTCCCGTAGGCACTCTCCTGAAAATAGAGCGCCAAGCCAATGAGGGATGGGAAGAAGAAAACTTCCAAGTAACGGGAGCTGAGCTTCAAGCGGGTGAGAGTTATAAGGTTATTGCGGATGTATCGGTAATATTTAAGTTGAAGAAAAAGGAAGAGAACCCGCAACCGCCAGATACATACAAACTTTTAAGCGTTAGCAAGATAGGCGAAGGTTCTGTGCGAATCTTGTCTAGTGGTCATCTGTTAACAGAGGGCGAGACCATCGTAAAAGGGCAAAAGATACAAGTGGTTGCTACGCCCGATAGCAATTGGGAGCTCCGCGCTGGTAATATAGAGGTTACGCCTGCTCAAAAAGGAGTAGGCGAGTCGGAATGGGAGCCACAGGGCAATTTCTCGGTCAAGGTGATTTTTACGGAAAAGGAAGAGAAGCCCGAGCCGCCTGTTAACCCTGATGAGACGTTTCTATTTGTGGGTCTGAACGTTAGCGGGCGAGGGACAGTAAAGGTATTTTGCAATAACGAGGAGGTAAAGCCGCAAGGGAGAATTAAACGTGGTGAACAAATAACCATAGAAGCTACTCCCGATGAGGGATGGGAGGCGCTGCCTGCCAACCTCCGCGTGACGGCATCTGACAAGATCTCAGATTACGTCTGGAAACCGAAAGGAGATTTTGTAATCGGCATGCTCTTTATGCAGAAACCGCCTACTCCACAACCTCCTACACCCGATCCTCCAAAGCCTCCTACTCCAAATCCGCCTACGGTCGTGAACGAAATGGAGGCAATAGATGTTGTAATAGCACCGAATCCGTTTACTGAGCAGATTCGCATAAAGCGCAATGTGTTAGCCAGTGCACGTTTTGAGTTGCTCAACGCTTTAGGTGTTGTGGTTCGTGCAGGCGATCTGCATGCCGAGGAAACGACAGTAGTAACGGCAGAGTTGAAAACGGGACTGTATTTCTTGCGGATAAAGAGTGAAGTAGCGGGCAAGGTAAAAACGTATCGGTTAGTAAAACAATAAAAACAAGTTCTTTTATACGAACAATGCGTAACCTATTGAAGTGGAATTGGGGAATATTATTGCTCTTTTTGGGGTTGAGTGCAAGTGCCCAGACCGTGCAACAAGAGACGAAGACATTTAAGCGTGCCATTTTAGTGGAGGAGTTCTCTTCGAGTATTTGCGGACACTGCCCGCGTGGTCATGCGGGAATGGAGCGTCTCCGTACACAATATGGCGATGCTTTTGTGGGCGTTGCCTTACACAGAAGTGGTGCTGATGATCCGATGTATCTGCCCGATTATGCAGACTTAGAAGTTCAGGGCACGCCGCTATGTAAGATAAATCGTAGTGCAAAACCGTTTACCCCCGAGCAAGCCACAGATGCAGTGGAGGCTGAATTGAAGGAGTCCGCATTGTTAGGTATAGCCTTAGAAGGGCGTATTGACGAAGCCAGCAGTATGGTAAAAGTAGAGGCTACTATCGATTCGCAGCTTGAAGGGAAGTGCGAGATTGTCTATGTCCTCGTGGCAGACAACTTGGTAGGTAGCACACCAGACTGGTTGCAGGCAAATTATATGGCGGAGACTACGTATGATGGCGAGGCATCAGATCCCGTATCGCGATTTTACAAAGGGGGAAGTAGTGCCACTAATCCGTATACCCAAATTTATGATGATGTGGCAGTTGCTAGTTCCTACAATAGCGCAGGTCGTACGATGGCAGCTCCATTAGAATTGCGCGCAGGGCAAAAAAGTGCAAGCAGTTTCACGTTAGAATTGCCTACTTCTCCCAAATTGTTAGAACCTCTGAAGAATGCAGATCTTTATGTTGTTGCATTTGTAACCGACGCAACAGGACGCGTTCTGAATGCCGCTAAAGCGCCAGTACGTGTTCATCCTGCGCGAACTGCCATGGTTGTGGTCTCACAAGGTGTTACCAATGGTGCAATCGTGGTTACTCCGAAGGGGCGAATGGAGGTGGGAACAAAAGTAAAACTTACTGTTAGTCCCAATCAAGGTTACAAATTAAAAGCAGGTAGTTTGAAAGTGTATCGTGCTGATGGAGTTGGGACGGAATTGACCATAGAACAGACTGGAAGCGAGGTTCTGTTTACCATGCCAGCTTACAATGTGATAGTAACGGCTCTTTTTGAGGCAGTAGAAAGTACGTCGAAACGCTATCAGATAGCCATAGACGGTAATATTAAGCATGGAGCTATTGTTGTAAGTCCGATGCACGATGTTACTGCGGGTACATTACTAACAGTAGAATTAAAACCTGTGAGCGGATATCGCTACAAAGGTTGTTCACTGCGCTACTATAAGACCAATGCCCCTGGTTTGGTTGTACACTTGCCTAAAGAGACTTTCAAAATGCCCAATTATGACATCACGCTAACTGCCGATTTTGAACGAACAGGAAGCAATGGAGGTGAGGGTGGACTGCCTGCTGTACCAGGCGATGAACAGGGCACGGCAGTAGATGATATTGACAATGCTCCTATAGAGATAAGTCCGAATCCCTTCGCCTCAACCTTGAAGTTAGTGCGTGATAATGATACCAACATTTCCGCGCTGAGGTACGAGCTTGTAAATGCTCAAGGCCAAGTTGTCTGTGCAGGTATATTTAATGGGGGAGAAACGCAGATTGATACACAAAACCTTCCTGAAGGTTTGTACGTGGTACGCATCTTGTTACCAGATTTGGGTACTGGCAAAACGTTTAGAGTAATCAAAAAGTAGGTTGTTTAATTCTGTAAAGGGCGCAGCCAAAAGGTTGCGCCTTTTTTATTGTGCTACTTACCTCCCTTTAGCGCATTGCAACTGCCTCTTGAATAGAGGCAAAAAAATTTACTTCCGACTTGTTTTGTTCACTTTGCAGTGAAACGTTATCTGTATAATAGCCACACTTTGCATCGCCCGATGTCCATGCGTTGCGTTGTAATTTGCCTGTACGAGAGGTGCTCTACCTGCTTAGAAGGTATTTTAAGAGGAGGAAGAGAAGAACAAGAAATGACAAAACGGGAAGTATTGAATAGCCTATCCAAAAGTTAAGCATCAATTTGTGTACAGGATAGGCAACAGTAACCGCATGTATAGCAAGAACCCCCATTGCTAAAAGGTTGTAGGGGCGCTCAGAGATCATTCGTTGTCTTGTAGTTTCGCCATCGGCTCGTTTCGTCTTCCAAAAGCGTGATGGGAGATATGAAACTAGAAAAGTACTTAGTTCCACAGCTATCATAAGTAGCCAGAACTGAAAGAAGGTAGTCTCGTATCTATCGTTACTTATTCCATTGTAGCCCCAATATAACGCAGCGTATAGGAGTAGCCGTATTGCTACGAGTCCTAGCTGCCATTGTGTACCTCTTTTACGTTGCGTATGCATCATTCCTATCTCTTTTATGCGTAGGTGAAAATAGTGAACTCCTTGCAATTTGATGTTTTTTTTGTGTAGCAAGTTAACGGTTCCAGATATTCTGCCTGCGCACAAGAGCATGATAACGACATGAGCAAAAAATGCACAGGTTGCTGTATGGCAATGATTATTATGCGTCTCTGGTGGCGGTGTAGAGTGCCCTATACGTGCATTCAATATAATTTCCTAGCTTTGTGGACTTTCTGAAAATTAAGGATATTGGTTGAGTAGTTAGCTAAAAACAGGGAGGTTATGGATAAACAACAAACAAAGAAATTCCTTGAGGGAATCAGTTTATTTAAGGCACTCTCGAGCACGCAATTAGATGCTTTGGCGTCTAGTGTCCGCGAGGTATCGTTCAATGCAGGCGATTTGCTTTTCTGGGAAAACGGACCGCGCGAGGAGTTCTTTGTCATTCTTGAAGGCGAGGTAGAACTCTTTAAGACGAGTCCGTATGGAGCAGAGATAAAGCTCGCGCAATTTCACACAGGCGATTTCTTGGGCGAAGGGTCTTGGATGCCAGATTCCACCCACTCCACTTCGGCGCGTGCACTCGTACCTACCAGTGTATTGGTGGTGGGGAAGACCTTCTTCCAACACGACGCGGATGCTACCATCAAGGTGTTCTCGAACATTATGCAGGTGATCTCCCAACGTATGGGGCAATCAAATGCACAGCGGATACACACGGGGGCGCAGTATTTTTCGGGCAATACGCGTTTGGAACACGACCTGCTAGGGGAACGCAACGTGCCTCTTGAAAGCTATTATGGTGTGCAAACCCTTCGAGCTGTAGAGAATTTCACTATTTCGGGGGTAAACCTATCGTTCTATCCAGCCATTGTGAATGGGTTGGCGATGGTAAAAGAGGCTGCGGCGGAGGCAAATCATGATTTGGGTTTGTTGCCAACGGATATCCGCGATGCTATCGTAACGGCTTGCCATGAGATTCGGAATGGAAAGTACCACAATCATTTTGTGGTAGATATGATTCAGGGTGGTGCTGGTACATCTACCAACATGAATGCGAACGAGGTAATAGCGAACCGTGCTCTAGAAATTATGGGGCATCAGCGGGGCGAATACCAATTCTGTCATCCGAATAACCACGTGAACCTCTCTCAGTCTACGAACGATGCCTACCCCACGGCTATGAAGTTGGGTATCTTTATACTCAACAATGAACTGACCGAGGTGCTCGATAGCTTGGCAAGTGCTTTCCAGTCTAAAGCAGTAGAATTCCGCGATGTAATTAAGATGGGGCGTACACAGCTGCAAGATGCGGTGCCTATGACGCTGGGGCAAGAGTTCCAAGCATACGCAGATATGCTGCACGGAGAGAGCGACCAGCTCAACAAGGCGGCAGACGGCTTCCTAGAGCAGAATATGGGCGCTACTGCCATCGGTACTGGAATTAACGCAGAACCAGGCTATGCTGAAAAATGTACTGAGCATTTGCGCCGTGTTACGGGTTTCCCCGTACGTCTGGCAGCTAACCTCGTACAAGCAACGCAGGATACAAGCGACTTTGTGCGCTATTCTTCCGAACTTAAACGTTTGGCAGTGAAGGTTTCCAAGATTTGTAATGACTTACGTCTCCTTGCTTCTGGACCACGTGCTGGCTTGAGTGAGATCAATCTCCCCCCTCGTGCGCCTGGTTCAAGTATCATGCCTGGGAAGGTGAACCCCGTAATCCCCGAAGTGGTAAATCAGGTAGCTTTTAAGGTGATAGGAAACGATACGACGGTTACCATGGCAGTAGAAGGCGGGCAACTTGAGTTGAACGTATTTGAGCCCGTAGCAGTGCAAAGTATCGTAGAATCTATTGTAATGTTGAAAAACGGACTCAAGACCCTTGAGCATCGTTGCGTGTCTGGCATTACCGCCAATCGTGAGCGTTGCAAGAGCTTGGTGTACAATAGCATCGGGATTGTTACTGCTTTGAACCCTGTAATTGGCTACGAAAAATCGACAATTGTAGCCAAAGAGGCTCTGGAAAAGAATGCAAGTGTATACGACCTTGTACTCGAAAAGAAGTGGCTTACCAAGGAACAGCTCGATGAGATTCTCTCGCCCGAGCGTATGATTGAGCCTCGTAAAGTGCGGCTCTAGTTAGCGGTAGGCATACAAAGAAAAGATTACGGGTGCTGCCTTCGGGGAGTACCCGTTTTTTGTGCACTTGCCTAGTAGGAGGTACAAGGGCGTTGCACCCCATGCGTTACAGGGTAATTGCGAGAAAAGGTTAACTTTGTAATGTGGTTAACGCACTAGAGGAGATTGATAATGGCAATGGAAGGACGTGATGTAATGGGATACCCTGATTCGCAAGAGGAACGCAGCGATGTGCATTCTACGGCGGTTCGGGCGGGGAAGCGAACCTATTTTTTTGATGTGAAGGCGACGCGTAACGACGACTACTATCTGACGATAACCGAGAGCAAGCGCCGACCTGGCGACGATGCCTCGTATGAAAAGCACAAAATATTCCTCTATAGGGAAGATTTTACCAAGTTTGCAGAAGGCTTGCAGGAAGCAATTGCCTATATAGTGGCACATAAGGGAGAAGTTGAGCCACGCGAAGACGAACAGGAGGATTAGTTTTCTTCCCAGTTTTTATGGAGATTCGAGACCTCTTGCCCGCGGGCGAGAGGTCTTTTTTAGTGGAATTTTTGCCAAGAAACAGAGCAGCATTCATAGTTACTCTGAGTCCAAAATGATTATCAAAAAATACAGACGTATACAGTGGTGCTGTGCACTTGCATTTATAGGTAGTGTCTGAAAAAGTGTGTAAGCTACTGTTTGCGTCATGACAAAAGCGAAA
>CAJPTC010000042.1 GCA_905373475.1 Bacteroidia bacterium
GTGCGGAGCACACGTATTACAGATGTTGCGATTATTCATTCCAAAACATCATTTGTCGGTTATTGCGGGCGAGGCGTGCCTCGCCATACGGCGGGGGTTCTATTACGGCGTGCCATGGCGCGCCGCTACAACCGCAATGCTATCTGAAAATACGCAGCGCGCATTTTAGGGGCGAGGCACGCCTCGCCCGAATAGAGAACATTGATAATCAATGATAACGGGCACAGCCTTTGAACTGCACCCCGAAAGTTTTTTGTCCAACTTTTGGGGTGCACTTCACTTCGGGTGGTGTCCGTATTTTTTTCTACCGATAATTCCCTAAATGCGATTTGTAGAAATCCCTAAATTAGCATGGTATACTAATCAATAAAATAGAGAACAGATGAGACGAGTATTATTCTTATTACTCTTCTTGTGCTTGGGCGTCTTCCTTTATGCTCAAGAGCCTGTCCGCTTCGGAGACCGTGAGGTTTACCTAGAAGCGAACGTACATGCCAAAGTACGCGGACACAAGACTTCTAGTCTAGAATTGGGAGTTCCTACTGGGGAACGTCTTAATGTCTTGGTGCAATTTGCATCGGGGAAGATTGCATTCGAGACGTTGAAGCAAAGGGGCATTGAGCTAGGCGATTACCTAGGTTCTAACGCCTATTATGCTAAAGTGATGCCTGGTAGTCGTCCGAGCGATTTTGTGGGAATTGGCTTGCGCTCAGTAGTACCTATTCGTGGTGAGTGGAAGGTAGTACATAGCTTGTTGCAAGGTCAGACTCCAGAATGGACCTCAGAGGGCGATAATTTGAAGGTTAATCTTGTTTGGTTCAATGGTGTAACTGCCGAGCAGGTAAAAGCCGATCTGAGTAAACGTGGGCTGAAATTCGTTGCGTCGTCAGATCTATTACGTACTGCACTAGTAACTGCAACGTATGAACAGATACTAGCGCTTGCAGAGGCTGAGTATGTAGCTTCTATTCGTTGGATAGAACCCCCGATGGAACTACAAAACTATCGTGGTGCACGTCTTAGTGGTGCTACGAATTTGCGTATGTCGCCTGAACTCGGTGGTCGCGGGCTGACAGGGAAAGGAGTACGCATCGGTATTTGGGATGGTAATGTCGCCGAGCACGTAGATTATGGCAACCGTACCCATTGCGAAGAGTTTGAGATGAGCCTCGCAAGTTCTGGTGGACATGGTATGCATACCACGGGTACGATCCTTGGGGCGGGGTTGCTTGATGAACGTGCACGTGGCATGGCACCCGAAGCGGAAGGTTGGACGTGGAACTTCAATAGACAATCTAATGGCTTGACGGTCGGACAAGAGATGTTAAAGAGTAAACTTGAGCACAACATCTCGATTACTTCCAACTCATACGGTCTTAGCATGTCGAGAATGTGTCGTTACGAGTACATTTTCAACTATACAGAATTGGGCAACCAACATCTGGATATTTTGGCTTGTTACTTTCCGACACTAACGCATAGCTTCTCGGCTGGTAATGATCAGGGGGCTTGTCGGTGGGAATTCGGTCATATGTCAAACTATGCGAAGAATATAATCTCTGTAGCGGCCTTAACGCCAGGTGGTAAGATGACCGATTTTTCAAGTTTCGGCCCACTTCGTGACGGACGTATGTTCCCCATTATCTCAGCAAGAGGGGAGTCTGTGTATTCTGTAATGCCAGAGCAGTCCTATTCTTACATGAGTGGAACGTCTATGTCTTGTCCTACTGTAACGGGGCATTTGGCGCTTCTTACACAGCGTTGGGGACAGCTTCATGGCGGTGCACTACCCTTCAACTATTACTTAAAGGCACTGATTGCTAATACAGCTGATGATGCTGGCAACGCTGGTCCTGACTATAAGTTTGGCTTCGGTGTCCTCAATTCGCTTGCAGCTGTTACTGCAATGGAAAACAATTGGCATCACTTTGCATCGTTGGCGCGTGGTGGAGAGGCGCAAACAAAGAGTATTACAGTGCCTGCGGGAGTGAAAGAACTCCGTGTAATGATTTGTTGGAACGACCCTGTTGTTTTCAAGGAATACAAAACGGGCGAGTGCCCCTTAGTAAACGACCTAGATCTTACGGTTGAGAATGGGACAAATTCCTACTTCCCATACACATTAGATCCTAAAAATCCGAATACGCCTGCTGTTGCCGACAAGAAGAACGCGGTGGATAATATCGAACAGGTGGTAATAAAGAATCCTACGGCAGGGGAGTATACACTCAAAGTTGCAGGTACAGTACACCAAGAAGAGAAGCAGGACTACGTGGTGGTATGGTATTTTGACTATCAACAGGCAGTACTTACGTCGCCCATAGCAGGTGATGTTTATTCTCCTGGCGATGAAATATTCTTACATACTGCCAACCTTGCCGAGAAGTTAAAGGTAGAACTCTCTACAGATGGAGGTGGTTCATACTTTACTCTAAAAGACGCGGCATCGCTTTGCGATTCTATTGCAATCCCCACGACAACGCCTTCTACCGATAAGGCTATTCTTCGTGTAACCGATGCTAATGGTCAGAGCCTCCAGTCGGGAGAGTTTGCAATAATGGGACAAGTGCAGGGCTTAAAGTTGAAAGGACAGAGTTGCTCGGCAAGTGGTTGGACGCTCTCGTGGAGGACAACCCCCAACGCCGCCCAATACGAGATCTTGCGCGCAGATGTCAATAAAGGTACGTATACGGTAATAAAAACAATAGCTGCTGTTACCGAGTTTGTTTTGCCCGAGAGTGCAGTTCTTCTGGGTGAACGCAATGTATATGCAGTACGTGCAATAGATGCAAATGGAGTGAAAGGACCACGTAGCCGTGGAGTTATTGCACAGGGTGCTGCGCCTAAGACTTTCGCATTGGACGAGTTCCCCTATACAGAATCCTTTGTTGGTTACCCATTAAGGTATGCAGAGAGAAGCGAAGGCGAGAATATTGGTTCACAGCTGTACGAGACACCTGCAAGCTTCGGTTTAGCAAAAGATTCGCATATGTTGGCTTGGCAGGCATTGGACGATGCTCCCGAATGGGATAAGCCTTTTGAAAAGCAGCGCAAGAATGTAGCAACCTTAACTACTTGTAAACTCAATTTGGCGAGTACGACGGGTAAAAAGCCACAACTGAGCATCTATTACTACTTAAAACAGAGCAAACGCGAAAAAGGGACATTGTTACGTCTCTTAGTCAATGGCGTTGAGATGAAAGATATGTTAGGTCGTTCACAGATTGAGGGCGATGATCTAGAGCACTTCGCTACTTATGACCTAGCGGCTTTCGCGGGCAAAGAAATACAACTCGAAATTGAGGTGGCACTTGCTAACAACAAAGATGGTGCTACGATTGCCGCTTATCAGCTCTATTTGGTTGACGATAGAAAGGATGTGGGCATAGTGTGGGCGAACGAGCCTGCGATTGAGTCCAAGGCGCAAATGCAAGACGAAACGGTATATTTCAAGGTCATGAATAACTCCACGACCGAACAAACCCATATCCCAGTTTCGGTGCAAGTAGATGACAAGGTGGTATATACTACTACGCTAAAGAGTTTGAAGCCTTTTGAAGATCGCATACTTGCCTATACACACAACTTTGCAAGCGAGGAAGCGCACAAATTCAACGTGGTGGTTCGTGCTGGGTTGGATGGCGATGCACAGCCTGAGAATAATGAGCAGAGCTTCGAGGTTTACAATATGGGGAATGTGCTGCCTATGCCCGAAATAACCATTGTAGACTTAGGAGGAGGAAAAGGATTTCCTAACATACCATACGTATCGAAACGGATTAGTGGAAAGATAAATTTTACGGATGGGCGCGGAGAACTAGAGCCTTACAAAGCACAAGAAGAAGCCGTACTGCAAATATTGCCGACAAAGCCAAATGTAGCCGTACAAGCTACGTTCAAAGAGTATGATTTTGCAGAGGACGATGAACTCTATGTATTCACAAGCGATGTTCCAGACAATTTGCTTATGGTAAGTCTAGAGGATGCCGACTATGTAATAAGAGGAAGTAGCAAAACTCCATTAACCTTTGTATCTAACGCGCGTGATGGTGGTTTGACCTTCGCATATATGGGGGCGAGTGGTGAGCGCAAGGAGGGCTGGATAGCCGAATTAAGTGAAGTCGTGTTACCCGATCGTTGGGAACTGACAGAGGTGAAAGAGGCAGCATCGACTGATCCGACTTTGGGCAATATTGAAGTCGGTGTAAAGAATTTACTCCCCATTCCGCTCAAGGATATTCCACTCTATCTGACAATAGATGGTGAGGTACAGAAAACGATAATCCCTGAACTAGCTGCCAATGAGACCAAGACGGTTACACTAGAGGAGAAACTAATGGTCGAAGCACCAATGCGTGCAGAAGTTCTTGTTGAACTTGGTAAAGATGGTAATACGGCAAACAATAAGAAAGCTCTCTCTGTAGTGCACGATCCTATATGGAATGGGGGAGGTACAATAACATCGCCTGTCACACTTGCTATCACAACTTTCCAAATGGTAAATGAGGATAAGACGATTACCCTGTCTGGCAAACCGTATGTGGATTATCTCGTTGCGAGAAAAATTCCATTCTATACGGAGACGAAAAACGAGTTTAAGTTTACTCTCAACAATACTCCCACAGCTGAGCAAGCAACGAACGCTGCTATTCGTCTCTTTATTGATAACAACGATGATGGTACGTTGGCTGAAACAAGTCCAGAATTCTACAAGGTTGACCTAGTTGCAGGTCAGAAGGAGTATACGTTGTCTATTGATCTCGCGGGAGTAAGTGGGCTTAACGCGGGCGATCACCGTATGCGTATTCTGCTTGCCAACAATGATAACTACGCCAAGTTCAAAGAACAAAAGCCTATTGAATGGGGACACGCTGTAGACTTTACGGCTCAGGTTAACGAAGGAGTGAATCCGCTAACGTATGAGATGGCCATTCTCGGTATAGAAGGAATAGAGTCGGGACGTAAAGGGCTGACTAGCGCAACACCACTCAAGGTTAAGTTGAAAAACAATGGTCTTGCAACTGTTACAAGCCTTGATATTAAGATTGAGGTAGATGATCTACCAGTGGTTGAAAAGACGCTGTCGGTAAGTATAGCACCTCGAGGGGGTGAAGCAATAGTGGATACCAATAACCCTGTAGATCTCTCAACTAAAGGCAAGCACAATATCAAGGTAACTTTGGTAAAGGAGGATAAGAACGAATACAACAATGAGACGAGCATAGAGATCCTCAGAATGCCCGAGATTACGAATGTGCCCTATACTCTCAATTTTGAAGGAATAAAGAATGAGAGGATGGAGATGTTACCCACCGAACTCGGTGCTAGCATTCAAAACGAGGTAACGGTAGAAGGATGGTGGAAAACGAACAAGCCACAAACCTGTGCATTCGTAAATGGCGGAGACGATGGGCTTTATTTAGGTACTTTCGAGGGTAGCGCGTATACTCCTACCAATGCATTGGTCTTCTTTGCGGGTAAAGCTGCCTTTATGAGTAAGGAGGGTGTACTTACGAACAACCAATGGCATCATATTGCAGTTGTTGCTTCGCATGCCAACAATAAAACTACAGCTAAGGCATACGTGGACGGCGTAGAGGTTGAGTTGGTAGAAAGGGCACAAGGAGACTTTAAGGTAACCTACACACTTCTGAATTTGGGTGTGGATGGCGAAAATCTTATGTTCCGTCTTTGGAAGACGAAACGCACACTTGAGCAAATCAATGCGACTAAGGCAAAGAGTGTTCGTTCCTCATTAGGGGGTACACTGCCCGCAGAATGTGTTGCAGAGTTTGTTTATACGGAAGGCGAAGGCAAACTAACTTCGTATGGTGATGAATCTAGAGCTACTATAGTAACTTCACGTACAGACGATAAGCTATGGAAAAAGTTTGAGCCAAAGCTTTGCAAGGCAATAGAGGTAGAGGGACAAGTAATACCTGTTGAAATTACTGGCGGCAACGCAATTGCAACAATGCCTTTCAATTTCACGGATTTCAGCAAAGTGAAAGTGAAATTTATATCTGAGTGGGCAGATGTAGAGATTGAGCAAGGCGGTACGAAGGTGACTAGTGCTACGGAGCTTAATTTTGCGAACCCTGCGCACGAATTGACCTTTGACCTGAAGTTGAATATCCTAGACGTAGCGGTTAACGAACAAATAGTCCTAAAGCTTAAAACAGATAAGTCGCCTGCATGCGAAATGCTGGCACTCTCTATGCTAACGGCAAACAACGCAGGTTTGAAGGAGGATATAACATTGAATGCTGCTCCGTTGCCTTCCACGTTGCTACTAGAGGCTGAAAATGCCTCGGAAAGTAGCCAACTGAACCCTAGCGACGTGGTGTTGAAGGTTGTAGGAATTTCGCCGAATGCAACCTTGTACAACGGCGATAAGAAGCAGCAAACAAACGAAGACTTCCATGCCGATCTGACAAAGCCGCTTACATTGAAGGTGGTAGCAGAGAATGAGCGCGATGTGAAGTTCTATACCATTCGGCTTGCCATGGGGCAAGAGATTGTTTGGGAGAGCGCAAAACTGGAATATAACTATGGGGTAACTACAGGCGAAGCGCTTCAAGCTACCTCTACGTCAAAACTTCCCATTACATACGTAAGTGAGAACTCCAACGTTGCCATTGTGAACGTTGACGGTAAGCTGGAGGCTGTCGGCGTTGGTAAGACCAAAATTTTTGCGAGACAGGCTGGTAATGCAATATTCAAACCTGCTGCCGTTAAGGAGCGCGAAGTAGAGGTAAAGCCAGTGCCTATCACCATTAGGGTTGAGAATGTGGAAATGGAAGTTGGCGATAAGATACCTGAGTTTGAGTTCAAGTATGAGACCTTATTGTTCCCTAACACCGAAGACCAATTCGATGCACCGTATGTAATTCGTACTACAGACAACTCGGCAGACGCGACTATGCCGCTTACCAAGGGTACTTACCAGATTGTACCTAAAGATTATTCGGGTACATACTTACTTGGTAACTACAGGGTAACGCGCGAAAATGGTACGTTAACAGTTAAAGACCCTGTAAAGGCTAAAGCGGTGACTTTCTCCGTAAAAGATGGTACAAATGCGGTTTTACCTGCCGTTGATTTGCAGATTGGAGAGCAGGCAGTTGTAACGAATACAGAGGGTGTGTGTACAATGTACTTGTTACCAGGTAAGTATGTTGTAACAGCTACCAAAGATGGCTATACGACCGATAAAAAGGCTTTTGAAGTGACGGATGCTGCCTTGGCAGTAGATCTACAACTCCTTAAGAAAGAGTTCACGCTGACCTACACTGCCGACCCCAATGGGATGTTGCAAGGGGTAGCTACGCAGAAGGTTGCTAGTGGTTGCGATGGAGAACAAGTGATTGCAGTGCCGAAAGACATTAAGTATCGTTTCAAAGAGTGGAGCGATAATCATTCGACTAACGCTGCGCGTACCGACAAGGCTGTGACAGGCAACATCGCAGCTCAAGCGATATTTGAAACATTTGTTTACAAGCTACAATATGCGGTGAGCGAAGGAGGTAGGTTTACAACAGCAGAGGCGACCAAGCACCAAGAAGTAACTCCAGGCACCGATGGACAACCTGTCACCGTTGCACCAGAGGTGGGGTACATATTCTTAGGTTGGTCAGATGGTGTGACAACGTTAACGCGTACCGATAAGAATGTAATGGCAGATCTGAACGTTACAGCGCGCTTCTTCAAGCCTTACCTGTTGACGTGGCGTGAGGACTTTGAACTCAATGCGTCGAATATGGAGGCATGGGAGTTCCAGAAACCGAATATGGGCGCAGGATGGCATGTTATTCCGTTGGCAACTATAAATAAGCGCCTCGAAGGTAAAGGACTAGCTTTAGCCCCTTCCTACGAATATCCTGAGCAAGTTTATCCGAGCCTTTGGGCAGCTACGCCTTGGTTATCTATTGAGCATGCGCCTGCTAAAGTTGTGATTAGCTACGATCGATATGTACGTAAGTACTACTCTGAGCCAGTGGCTACTTTGGAATACAGCTTCGGAAACGATCTGTGGGTAAAGGCTCATGACATCGATAAAGAGACCGAAGGTGTTAAGACAGAAACATTTACGCTAGATGCTACGGCGTTAGCAGGTCACGATAAGCTGCGTTTCCGTTGGGCATTTGAAGGAATTGGCATAGAGGCCTATCTTGTAATAGACAATGTTAAAGTCGCTTATGAAACCCCAACGCAGGCAGTACTTCGCTACTATGCTGGCGAGGATGGTAAGTTGCGTGAGGGGACGACTACCGATACGAAAGAGGTTATTGAATTAACAACAACGATTGGTGTCAAAGGGACTAAGATTACTGCCGTTCCTGCAGCAGGTTATGTGTTTGACAGATGGTCAGATGATTTTATGAGTGCTGAGCGTCAGGATGACAATAACATTACGGTTACGGCACTTTTCAAACCTGAGTCAAAGCCAACACACGTAATACAGTATAAGGCAGGTGAGCATGGTATGGTAACGGGCTTGCTCTATCAAGTACTCGAAGAAGGCGCAACCACGGCTAACGTATCTGCAATTGCGGATGCGGACTATACTTTCAAACGGTGGAACGACGGCAGAACAGATAATCCTAGAACCGACGTTGTGGGTACGGAGGACAAAACCTATACTGCCGAGTTTGCTCAGGTCTTTACATTGACTTATGAGGCTGGCGAGCATGGGTCAATAAAGGGTGAAGCAACGCAGAACGTTTTTGCTGGTGAGAGCGGTTCAGCAGTTGAAGCAGTACCAGATAATGGCTATCGTTTTGTAAAATGGGACGATGGTAAAAAAGAGGCTAAGCGTACAGATGCCAATGTAACAGAAAGCAAGACCTACAAAGCTGCTTTTGAAGCAATTCCTACGTATGCTGTAACACTTAAGCATGACGGTGAAGGTGAGCTGAAGATAACGGGTATTGAAGAAGATAAACTGAATGCCGTTCCCGAAGGCACAAAGCTCACGACAGTGGCAACTCCTAAGACAGGTTGGAAGTTGAAGAGTCTGACAGCAGGTACGCAGGACATCAAAGCAGATGGTAAGTTCACCGTAACCGCAGATGTTGAGGTGAAGGCAGTGTTTGTAGAAGAAGGCGTTCCACAACCTAAGACGTATGTCGTGACAGTTGCGAAAGAGGGCGAAGGAGAGCTGAAGATAACGGGTATTGAAGAAAGTAAACTGAATGCCGTTCTTGAAGGCACCGAGCTCACAGCAGTGGCAACACCTAAGACAGGTTGGAAACTTGAGAGCCTGATGGCAGGTACGCAGGACATCAAGGCAGACGGCAAGTTTACCGTAACCGCCGATGTTGAGGTGAAGGCAGTGTTTGTAGAAGAAGGCGTTCCACAACCTAAGACGTATGTCGTGACAGTTGCGAAAGAGGGCGAAGGAGAGCTGAAGATAACGGGTATTGAAGAAAGTAAACTGAATGCCGTTCTTGAAGGCACCGAGCTCACAGCAGTGGCAACACCTAAGACAGGTTGGAAACTTGAGAGCCTGATGGCAGGTACGCAGGACATCAAGGCAGACGGCAAGTTTACCGTAACCGCAGACGTTGAGGTAAAGGCAGTGTTTGTGAAGAGTACTTCTGTTGATGATGCTGTATTTGCTAACGTGCTTGTAGCGCCCAATCCGTTCGATAATCAATTACGAATTATGAGTTACGAATTACGAGGGGAATACGCATTACTGAATGCACAAGGTATTATGGTTGCTTCAGGAGTATTAGAAGGGGCAGAAACGCACATAAACACCTCTTCGTTCCCAGCGGGTATGTATCTCTTGCGCCTAAGTACTGAAAGTGGCGCAACGAAGACGTATAGGGTTATAAAACAATAAGATGTCTCCTGTAGGGGCGAGGCACGCCTCGCCCGTAAAATGCGCAACGCGCATTTTCTGATAGCATTGCGATTGTAGCACGACATCATAAATACAACGGGCATTGCCTTTTGGCACTGCCCGTTTTTTGATTGGTTTTCGCCCAAAGTTTCACATCGGGCTGATAAGACTCACCACCGCCATGGGGCGGGGTTCTATGCGCATTGCGATTATTTTACGTCGTGGCATAACGTGATGGGCGAGGCGTGCCTCGCCCGTTAAATACGCCTTTGGCGTATATTCGGTTAATGCCTTATTCACGTCGTATCATGAAAAAATTGCACACAATGCGAATATACACGTCATGATACGGCGGGCGAGGCGTGCCTCGTCCCTACAAAGCCTTGCGGAGGCAAGACTAAACACTTGAAAACAGGTTAAGGATCTAAGGTTGAGAGTTCGCGCCTTTGGCGCGATTGTAGGGGCGAGGCGCGCCTCACCCCCCATGATCTAACGTAGGGGCGAAACCTGATTCGCCCTAAATGTCGGCGCTTGTCGCAACTCTTAACTCTTAACTAGAGCTCCTCCTTCCTCTTTCGTCTCTGATTCTGAAGGGGCGTTGCCCGCAACGCCCGCAAACGAATAAAGCCAAAACACTATTCTGCTAAAAAAAAACGATAGTTTTAATACCTTTATCGTGGATAGGAGTAAACGACTTTTCAATTTGATTGAAAAGATAATGAATGGGTAAAACTGCATCTAGGCGAGAAATCGATTTAATAATCCAAAACTTTAGTGAGACTCCCATGCGAATGAAGAAAAGTTTACGCAAAAACATCATTGCTCGAGTTGAATAATACAAGAAGAACATAATTACTTGAGTAATTGACCAAAACAAGTCAGCAATGGAGAGTAATATTCTTTTATACACTAGCGACAATGGCGATGTAAGCATTCAAGTTCGTTATGAGGACGGTACTTTCTGGCTTACACAAAAACGCATGGCAGAGCTATTTAATGTGAATATCAGTACCATCAACGAGCATTTGAAAAGTATCTTCAGCACAGGAGAACTATCGGAAGAAGGAACTATTCGGAAATTCCGAATAGTTCAAAACGAGGGGAGGCGTCAGGTGGCACGAGAAGTTGCATTCTATCCCTTGAATGCAATTATTGCACTAGGATACCGTGTCAATTCAGAGGAAGCTACACGCTTTAGGAAGTGGGCTACAAAAGTACTTGATTCGTTTATCACCAAAGGTTATGTACTTGATAAGAACCGATTGAAGCAAGGTGAACAGTTTGGACACGATTATTTTAAAGATTTACTTGAGGATATTCGTGAGATACGTGCCAGCGAGAGGCGCTTTTATCAGAAGATTACAGACATTTATGCACTGTCGATTGACTACGACAAGCAAGCACCAGAGACAAAACGTTTCTTTGCATCGGTGCAGAACAAGTTGCATTGGGCTATTTCAGGGCAAACGGCAGCCGAAATTATCTATGAAAAGGCCGATGCCAATCTGCCCCAAATGGGACTAACTACATGGAGACATGCCCCTGACGGGAAGGTAATGAAGTCGGATGTAACAATAGCCAAGAATTATCTCGACCAAAAGCATATGATGGCAATTAATCGTCTTGTATCTGCCTATCTTGATCTGGCGGAAGATCGTGCTGAACGAGAAATACCCATGACCATGCGCGATTGGAGTACGCTACTTGATGGATTTCTTACGGTTGCAGGGCGTCCTTTGCTTGAGGGGGCAGGGCGTATCTCTGCTTTAGAAGCCAAGTTGAAGGCGGAGCGAGAATATGAGGTCTTCCGCAATAAACAAGATGCAGAATACATCTCTGATTTTGACAAGGAGATAAAACGCCTAAAAGGAGATGATTAACGAGACATGAAACATTACGCGCATTTTCTTGATCATATCGTTGCCGGGGCGTTGCCCGCAACGCCCACAAACGAATAAAAACCAACACATATCGGTATAAAATATTGATAATCATAATTCGTAGGGGCGAAACCTGATTCGCCCGCCGTGTGTGTAGCGCACGTATTGTGATTATTCTTTATATCTATTCTATCTATTCTGCGGGCGAGGCGTGCCTCGTCCCTACAAAGCCTTGCGGAGGCAAGACTAAACACTTGAAAACAGGTTAAGGATCTAAGGTTGAGAGTTCGCGCCTTTGGCGCGATTGTAGGGGCGAGGCATGCCTCGCCCGTTAAATACGCCTTTGGCGTATATTCGGTTAATGCTTTATTCACGTCGTATCATGAAAAAATTGCACACAATGCGAATATACACGTCATGATACGGCGGGCGAGGCGTGCCTCGTCCCTACAAAGCCTTGCGGAGGCAAGACTAAACACT
>CAJPTC010000043.1 GCA_905373475.1 Bacteroidia bacterium
ACAAAAATGCACAATTAGGGGCGAATCTCTGTGCGAGATCCGCCCCGTTTTTTTTGCCCTTATGAAAAAGGTTTACCGGACACCAATATTCGGTATTATGAAATCTGAGCTGCTCTACCGCGGAAAAGTTCAATTCTCCCGAAGAGTTCGTAAAAGCTTTGGAAGAGTACATTGTTTATTACAACAACAAGAGAATCAAATCTCGCTTAAAAGGAAAGAGTCCGGTACAATTCCGAACTCTTTCACAAAGTAATTAGTTAATAACCTGTCCAATTTTTTGGGGTCACTTCACCGAAGTCATGCCCGTTGTATTTATTGACGTCGTGCTACAATCGCTATGCTATCTGAAAATGCGCGTTGCGCACTTTACAAGCGAGGTATGCATCGCACATGCAAATCTCATTATCGCTCTTTTACGACTGTTATTGTCTTCACCGCGCCATTTTCGGTAGTGAGACGCAAGAGGTAGAGACCCGAGGTAAGATCGCTTGTTTCAATCACTATCTCACTACCAGCCATATTACCACTACGTACTACAACACCTTGTGCATTGAGTAAGTCGTAACGACCCGTTGCACCGTTGCATAGCAGTCGAAGTTGCGTTGTAAACGGATTGGGCGCTACAAGCACATTAGCCAATACAGCGTCTTCAACAGAAGTAGTCTTCACAAACACTGCCTTTACCTCAACATCTGCGGTTACAGTGAACTTGCCATCTGACGAGATGTCTGTATCGCCAGCCTTCAGGCTCTCAAGTTTCCAACCCGTCTTAGGTATTGCCACTGCTGTGAGCTCGGTGTCTTCGGGAACGGCATTCAGTTTACTTTCTTCAATACCTGTTATCTTCAGCTCACCTTCGCCCTCTTTCGCAACTGTCACGACATACGTATTAGGTTGCGGAGCGCCTTTTTCCACAAACACTGCCTTCACCTCAACATCTGCGATTACGGTGAACTTACCGTCTGCTTTGATGTCCTGCGTACCTGCCATCAGGCTCTTTAACTTCCAACCTGTCTTAGGTGTTGCCACTGCCATTAGCTCCGTGCCTTCGGGAACGGCATTCAGTTTACTTTCTTCAATGCCTGTTATCTTCAGCTCACCTTCGCCTTCTTTCGCAACTGTCACGACATACGTCTTAGGTTGCGGAGCGCCTTCTTCTACAAACACGGCCTTCACCTCAACATCTGCTGTTACCGTGAACTTACCATCAGCCACGATGTCCTGTGCTCCTGCCATTAAGCTCTTCAACTTCCAACCCTTTGTAGGTGTTGCTACTGCTGTGAGCTCTGTACCTTCGGGAACTGCCTTAAGCTTCTCGGCATCATAGTCTATTATAACTAATGTACCTTCACCCTCATGAGCAAGTGTTACGGCAAATAGCTTAGGTTGCGGAGCATCTGCCTCAAATAGAGCTTTATAAGTCGCATCTGCCATTACTGCAAGGTCAGTACGTTTAGTCTCCATTTTTTCATCACTCCATTTAACAAAGTGGTAACCTGCATTGGCTTTCGCTTCTACCTCTTCTCCATTTTCTCCTTCAAGAACGACTTGTTCCGCCTTACCTAGAATTTTGCCATGCTCCTCTGCAATGTATGTCAGCGTATATGTCTTTGCAAACTCGGCAGTATAAATTTTGTCCTCAGTACCCACCACATCAGTTCTCGGATTGTCAGTTCTACCGTCATTCCATTGCTTGAAGACGTAGCCAGCATTAGGAACAGCTGCTACACTTGTCGTCTCAGCGCCTTCTTCGACAATTTGATATTTCAGACCTGTAACAGTACCATTCGCACCAGCGAGATACTGTATTACGTATGTTGGCTTTGGTATAGGCTTGAAGAGAGCCATTACCGTAACCTCCTGCTTATCCTTACGCACTGCCTCCATCTTTTCATCCGACCATTTGTCGAATACATAGCCCGCATCGGATACTGCTGTCACTTCGGCTCCTTCTGTACCAGCTGTCGTAGTAAACTCAAGACGTTCTACTTTATCCGTTTCACCCTGTTTTTGCAACTTACCATGTTCGCCTGCTAGGTAGCGTAACATCACGTGTCCTGGTTCAGGATCATAACAAACCCTGATATCATCCAAAGCACAGTATGTAGCCGTAGCCCCACCTCCAAATATCCAACGGAAACGAATATACTTATGTGTACCTAGTGTCGCATTATCCAACTCAAAGGTCTCGGTCTTCGCGCCTATTGGCGTATCTGAGATATCGGCTGCAGGTTTCCAGACCTCGTCCTCAAAGCTGTATTCTAACTTGGCCACTGGACGTAGATAAGTTACGTTGATGTAGCGTATATAAGTCAGAACAACCTTCGACGTTCCTCTCGCTTCTAAGGAGAACCAAGGCGAAGCAGCCGACAAACTTTCATAAATGGGTTTCGAAGCTTCGTATTGTGGCGCAAGTATCAGTTTGTTGCCAGAGTTTGCATTAGTTACAATCTGATTAAACTCCGAGATATGCCAACCAAGTCCAGCTTTTGGTTTTTCGAGAGTCCAACCTTTCAATGCACTTTCTCCGAGATTAAAGTTTTCTGTCCATGCCAAGCGATAGGGTTTAAAGAACATGGCTTTTATCGTCATATCCTTCCTTACCCTTAATTCTTTACGCTCCTTGGTCATAACCCCGTCTGACCACCCTATGAACATATAACCTTCTTTTGCTTTAACTGCTACTTGTTGTCCGTCCTCACCTGGTACAACCTGTTGCATAGCTTTTGTCGGATCAAGGAATTCTCCGCCTTCGCTAACATTATACGTTAGAGAGTAGTTAAATGTCTCAAATTCAGCAGTTACCGTGATATCTTCAGTTACCGCCTTATCCATACGGACAGCTTCGGGATTCCCATCACTCCACTTCTTAAAGCGATATTTCTGCGTCTTTGGTAATGCAACTACTTGTGTGCCGTTGCACCCTGCTGCAACCTTTTGTACTGAAGACCCCTGCACTATTCCATTTACATCTGCTGAATATGTCAGCGTGTAAACTTCCTGTAACAATTGAAGCTCAACTGTTACACTGCCTTCTTTCACCTCAAAATCCTTAGTCGCAGTCGTATAACCCGCTTTAGTTGCCGTTACCGAATATGTACCTGCGCGTAGATAGAGCTTGTATGTACCCTCTGTCGTGGTTTCCACCGCCATTTTACCGATTTGCAATGTAACACTTGGTAATATTTCATTTGCTTCATTTTTCGTTACAAATGTTACCTCTTTTGCTTCCTTAGCTGGCGTTACAGTCAGTGTAGCATTTGTACGCGTTACTTTATAGCATCCTTGCTCATAAGGCTGTGTATAACCTTTAGGAGCAATTGTATACGTACCCTGTGGAAGCGGAGGCATGGTAGCATCCCAGACCTTACCATTTGGCATATAAATTTCGTACGTTGTCTCAAATTGTGCTTCGGTATTAGGGAATGCTAAGCCTTGATATTCAAATTCGAGAGCAGGCAGCTCATCGCCTTGTGCCATTGTAACGTCCTTAACCTTTATCGTCAAATTCGCACGGGTCACCTCAATATCGCGACTCTTCGCTTCCGCAGCCTTATAGAGGTCGTCCCCCTCTTGTTTAGCGATAATTTGGGTTGTGCCTACACCCACTGTTATCAAATTGCCATCCGCATCTACTGTAACAATTGTTGGGTCAAGACTCAGGTATGAGATAGGCAAACCGGAGGAGACCGTCGCATCTAATTTCAATGGATCGCCTTGATAAACGCGCTCTATCTTATCTGCTGCCCATTCGATCTCTTGCTTCAAGGCAAGACGTACTGTATAGAACTTAGCATCACGGTTGTTCTGTGCGACAACTCTAAGAGTCAGAGGCGACGAAAGATCTACTTTCAAGTCGCTGTTAAGCGCAACCTCGCTATTGCCATTGTAAAGCTTTGCTCCCTGCGATATGCTGGATACAACTAAAACAGCTTCCTTAGGATTGAACTTCTCTGTAGCCGAATTATCTCCTGCTTCAAAAACGATCAACTGCTCTGGGTTAGTCACCGTAAGTCCTGTTTTCAGACCAGCATTTTTCTCTTTTGGCAAAGCAATTGTAAGCAAATCACAAGCATCTGAAGCATCCTTTACTATCTGGATGGTCACTTGTTCACTCAGATTTACGCCAAACAGATTCTGTCGTTCTAGCGTAAATGTCAACTTATTGTCAGTAGCTGTGCTAAAGTCAATTTGCGCACCATTTGCAATTTCCTTTGCGCCATTCTTGATCGTAACCTCTGGCCAATGTGTTATAAAATTCACTTTTACCTTGTCAAATGCTGTAAAATTATGAGGCATCGTAACCTTTATATCCGTCCCTGTAACCTGCGCTGGAATTATCTGCCCTTCTACCTCAACACTCTTAAGCACCTTATCTAGTTTCTTCCAAATATCTTCATCCTGACGTTCGCTCACTATACGAGCATAGTTATTGCCGTCTTCACCAAATGCCGAGATCTTACCCTTGCCTTCCGTAAAAATGTATTCTCCAATACATCCCGCAGGCAAATTGCCCCCTTCGCGGACGCTTTTGGTCATTGCATTCTTGAGTTCTAATGGCGTCCGTTTTTTATTCCAAATGCGGAACATGGCATTCTGCCCCGTCATGGCATTTAAGAAAACATGTTTAAACGAGAAACCGCCTACACCAATCTGGGTCATTTCAACACTTTCGCCATCGACGTATGCTTTTACACTTATATCATCGCTGCCATACCAAGTTTGGGTTAGTTCAATGTAAGCCGCAACATGATGCCACTTACCTTGCTTCAATGCTGCTTTTTTGCTGATATAGCCTCCATCGCCAGCAATCACAACCAAGGAATTAGGCGCGTACTTTGCATTACCCTTAAACGAACCTAAGTATATACCCTTGTTGCCCGAATGAAGGAATGCTGCCGTTTGTATATCATCTAGTTTCCACCATCCCTCAACGGTTACTTTGTCTTGTACTTTTGTTCCTATATTCTCCAGTTTTACCGCCTCTTTTTCTGCATTGACGAAGTTCAGAGCATACAGATCTGATGTCTTAGGAGCAATTTTATAGACGATAGCCGTAAGCACATTGTCCTTTTCATTGCCATCTTTATCTTTCAAAGAGACAGTAACTGTGTGTTTACCTTCTGCACTTAAATCTGCTTTCGCATTGAAAGTAAGCATAGCAGTCCCACCCCGCGCAGACAAAGAACAACTCATTTCTTCTTCAATCTCATTCAGCTCATCAACCTTAACAGCGAGTTTCAGTTTATTCACATCTGTGAGACCGTTGTTCTTAATCTTCACCCTAATCGGTGTTTCATTGGTGAGATTATCGCGCCCCGTTTTCAGATCTACAAATTCTTCCAGTGCTAACTCAAAGTCACTCGGGCTTTGTCCTTCCTTTAACTCTGTCGTAAAATCTACTACATGTCCCCACGCGATCTCTTCTTTGCTCTTAAACTTTGTGTAGTTTGCATCATCGGTCAATACGACTCGCATACGATGCTCGCCAGGCTTCAACCCCGTTAATCCAGAAAGATCTATAATTAGGTTATAGGTATCGTTATCAACCTTTAGCGTTTCTTTTTTTACGAGTTCAGTAGCGTTCTCCTCCAGCGTATTATCATCATTCGCATCTACAAATACTCGAATAGATGCCGCAGCTGTCTCGGCTGTAACTTTTTTCGTTAAAACGAACTCAAGAGCGTTCTTCCCTTTCGTATAAAGCGGCACTTTTGTCTCAGGCATATAAACCACCTTATTGCCGCTTTTTATACTTATAGGTTCTTGTCCTATCGCTGTGCGTACCTTTGCAATAGCGAGCATTGTAGGCGCTTTAATTGTACCGCCTCCTTCCCAAATTGGGTCATGGAGAATAGAAAGCGTCTTTTTGTTGTTCGCCGCATTACCATCAAATGCCAGCTCAGCCTCAACTTCCATACGCATAGGAGCAGTCACATCTATTTCCTTGGGAAGCACAAAATGTGTATCGCCTTGTGCTTTCAATTCAGGAATTAGATACCGCTGCACCACACCATCTATTGCAACATTTAAAACTACACCCTTGAGAACAATAGGCAGGAGGTTCTTAACTGTGATGTCTATTTTTTTGTGGTTATTGTCTGCTCCTGGCGTTTCCCGTATTTCCGTCAACTCCCACTGATCTGGCATAGCCACCTCGCTGAGTTCAGCCACCCAACCATCATTTTGTTTACCACTGTAGGCTACAAAGACGAAAGTCAGCCCACCATTTGCAGCGTCTGCTACATAGGTCAGTGGTTCTTTGCTATTGCCCGTTAGCTTATAGTTTGCAGCTGACGGTTTTACCTTCAAATTAGCGGGTACATTGCCTGTAAAAATATACAAGGTGTCTCCTTCTGCAAAGGCTCGTTCCTTAAATGTTACTTGTACGGCAGCATTGTTTTTAGAGGGAAGGATCTGCAACAATGCTTGCTCATCTACATTATACTGCTCAAGCATCCCGCGCCCATCTGTAAAGAGCTTTTTGCCACTCAACTTTGTCGATATATAGGGCACTTTGGGAAGCTTCATACCCCAGAACTCTACATACGAGACCTCGGGCATCACTATACCTTCCCCCATGTTGTAGACCTCAAAAGTCTCTTCGTCATTAGCAGGCTTCGTATCTCCTTCTGTCGCAGCTCGTACGACAACCGAGAACTTATGAGGCGCTTCGCTCGCAAAGTTGTGTTCAACTGCGATAATTCTATCTTCAAATGGTTTGAGGGTCTCTATTAACGTAGAGTAAATCAACTTTCCGTCGACTTGTACAGATACGGGGACATTTGTTATTTCGGAAGAAGTAAAGTTCATTACTTTGAAACGGATTGTTTCATTTTGCATTGATGCCTTTGCTTCAATCGCAGGTTCATTTACCCATGCAATGCCCGCATCCTTAGTTTCTGTTGTCTTGTTCAGACGATAGTAAACAAAAACAATTCGATCTTTCTTGTTTGCCAGTGCAGTCTCGAACTTAAGCATAACCTTCTGCCCTGCGTATGGAGTCAGATCCCAAGTAGCATAGTGTTCTTCGCCATCACATTCAATCTGACCACGTCCTAATACATCTGCCTTTTCTTCGCCATTAACTAAGAGGCGTAGCAAAGCACCTTTCTCTCTTTCGCTCTTCGGCATGTAATAATAGGTACGCAGATGCAACTTCGTATTTTTGGGAATATCCGTCAGATCGATATTGCAAGACGTTAATGTGCCTACATTGTCATGCTGCTTGAACGGTTCATCCCAATTCTGAGCATCTTTACTCGCTTGCCAGATAAGCACGTGCGAATCAAATGGGAGATTTAGAGAGGCTGGTGTTTCAACAGGCTGATATAATACGTTTTTACCTGCAGTCATCGTTACATATCTGAGCGGCGAACCAACGAAAGACTCCAAATAAGGCAAGTCGGCTATTGTAAGCGTTTTCGGGGAAGCGCCTTTGGCGAATACCGCTATACTGCGTGCACCTTTTACACCTTCTCCATTGATTGCACGTACCGCATATACATTACGCTGACCTTCTTTTACAGCACTAGCCTCGAGCACATATTCTGTAGTAGTAACATTGTCGTTTAATACTGTATAAACACCTTTATCTACGTCAGCACGGAGTATTTCATATTTCGTCGCCCCTTCGGCAGCTGTCCATGTAAGTTTCCAACCAGTTGTCGAACAAGCTTGTTCTTCCAATTTTAGATCTGTTGCCCGAGTCATAATGGAGAACTGTCCTGTCATCTTCACAGTATACCCCTTAGCATCCACTACTCGAATAGACGCCCTATTGCTTGCAGGGGTTATTTTGGGTAGAAGAATAGAGTCACAAAGGGAGGCTGTCTCCGTAAGTAGCGTATAGGAAGTACCATCGGTAGTTAGTTCTACTTTCAATGGTGCTGTAAGATTCTCGGTATGTAAAAAGATATCGTCTCCTGGTGTATAGGTATCGCCATTCATCGGAGCAGTGATCATGGGACGCTTATAGTCAAAATACCAAACCACTACGTAGTCCTGCTTTTCTTCTTGGTTCACCTTACCCTCTACCTTTATTGTGTAGCTCCCTACCACAGGGTCTTTTACAACAACTTGCTCTATGTTGTCTACAACATTTTTCACGGTAGCCACTGCGGGGGTATTCGGGTTACTCGGATCGAGCGTATAGGGCAAATAGGTCTTCCCATTCCCTTCCACCGTCACGTCTAGATCGTTTACCAGCGGACAATCTCCTGTTGCATACTCCTTACTCGACACAGGATCATTCCAACAGATCATCACGCGAAGTTCTTTCACGCCTGCGGGCACATTGATTGTTTTTGTTTGCGCAGCTCCACCTTTTCCCAATGAGGCAAAACTATGCCAGTTATTTTCCATTGCCGTAACAGCCGCAATCGCATTGAGACTACCAAAACCGAACTTGTAGTCTGGTCCCACATTACCCGCATCATCAGCGGTATTTGCAATCAGCGCTTTTAGGTAGTAATTGTAGGGAAGTGCACCACCATGAAGCTGCCCCCAACGCTGTGTCAAAAGCGCTAAATGCCCTGCCACCGTGGGACACGACATCGATGTTCCACTCATATAGTCATAGCTCTGTTCTGGCATAACAGAATAAACGTTACGACCTCTTGCTGAGATAATGGGGAAAATACGTCCGTCAAGGAGTGGTCCGAAACTAGAGAATGTCGTCATTTCACCTGTAGCCGTCAAGGCAGCTACCGAAATGATATTCTTGGCATAATTTGTGGAATGGCTGAATGCCTTGTCACATGCTCCTTGTGAGTTCCCTGCTGAAAAGCAATGCGTAAGTGTAGGGACATAATATGCTAGGAGGTCTGTATTCGGATTACCTAATTGCGAATAGTTAAGGAATTTTTCGTAGCCACACAGTGCAGACATACGCAATCCGTATGAGTTGGAAGTAATGGAGATATTTTCTTTTTCATTACACTCCAACATTTCTTGTGCTACACTCTTTCCATTATTTTGTTTATTAAAATTCCATGTCCAGATCTCCGCTTCAGGAGCCATGCCTCGAGCTCGCTCATCGAGTAAGCCAGCTCCGAGTATTGTACCTGTAGTGTGCATACCATGCCCTCCTGCCGATGCTTGTCCTATTTCAAACTCACATCGGTGGGCTCGGTTACCGTAATCTATGTGGTCAGCAACATTACCATCCCATATACCTACACGCACACCTTTCCCAGTCAAACCACGCCCGCCTAATTCGGGTGTCATACGTAGATTTGCTGCTCCACCGAGCCGAGCGCCACGAAAGTTCTCCAATTCCATAGGAGGTTGTACCCAACGAATGGCAGATACATAGTTAGCATCGGCTAACGCAAGTATCTGCTCGCGCCTTGCTGTGATTTCAGCACTACGCAATAGATCCGACACCGCATTAAAGCTTAGTCCTCGCTCCCTCAAATCAGCTTTTACTTGTTCGGCAGTAACACCCTTAAACCACGAGAGCGTGACTTTTAATTTTTCCCCTTCCACAGCCCATTGTGGCATTTCGCCTTCGAGTAGGGAGGTTATAATTTTCCACTCTGCACGGATTGGGACTACTGTTCGTAGTCCAATTCCTGCGAAATCGCTTGGTCTGCTACCAGGGAGGACTGTAGCAAAGTAGGCGTTTGCTCCAAGGTAATCTCCTAGTTCCACTCCTTTCTGTTTGAGAGCTTCGTAGGAGATCTGCGCTGGTTCAAACTGCACTAACACATTAAGGCGTGCCGCAGTCGGAAGCCCCAACTCTAAACTCGATGTGTGATGTCCGCGCACCATAGAGCGAACATTCGCTTCTAGGTAGACCTCACGATCACCGAAGCGAACAGGCTCTTGGGCATAGAGTAACAACCCTACTCCCAAGAACGCCAACAATAATAGAACTCGTTTCATCTATTTTTATTTGTTAGTTAAAATATACAACACCTAAGTTAGTGCCTTTCCACCAAAAACAAAATGCGGATTCCCGCTTGCAAATATTTCAATATTTCGCCAGCGATGAAAATATTCTGTTTAATAATCAGACATTTACTTATCGTTGCCCATCTTATTCAGAACCAACAATGCGTCCTATAGTAAAAATTACTATCTTAGAAAAACTCTTTTTGCAGAGACATTGTCACTATTAACCATGGTAGAAGATGAGGAGATTTGTAATAATTTTAGCTGTGGTATTACTAACTACACAGGGGCTACTAGGTACAAGCTACGGGCAGAACAAGCCTTTCATCACACGCTGGTCGGGAGAAGCAAACCAAGAATTGAAGATCCCCATTTTTGGATCAAATTACAAACTTGTAATCAAAAAGGCATCTGACAATACCGTGCTTAAAACAGAAGAAGCACTCACTATTACAGAGAGCAACTATTTCTACAAATACATCCCAAGTTCGGATGAAGAATTACTCGTGGAGGCGGGACCTGAAGGAGTAGAATACATACGCTTTGTATTTAATGTGACAAAACGTGGCAGTGCAAAGAACTTACTAGCCGTTGAACAATTTGGCAAAGTTGCTTGGACATCCATGGAAAAAGCTTTTGCCTACTGCGAAAATATGCAGTTTGCTTCCACGATAGATACGCCCGATCTGAGTGCCGTAACTGATATGAGCTACGCCTTTAATGGTTGTAAAACATTCAACCAACCCTTAAACAATTGGGATGTAAGTAATGTGGAGGATATGTCCTCTCTGTTCTCTGGCTGTAGTGCGTTTAACCAAACAGTAAATGACTGGGAGGTGGACAAAGTTATCTATATGGGCTATTTGTTCGAAGGTTGTAAGTCTTTCAACCAACCTTTAAACAATTGGAATGTAAAGAACGCGAATGATATGTCTTCTATGTTCTCTGGATGTAACGCGTTTAACCAAATCCTAAATAAATGGAAAGTCAGCAATGTCGTCAATATGCGCAATATGTTTTCGAACTGTAAAACATTCAACCAAGACATTGGGATGTGGGAGCTAAAAAACTGTAGCGAACTGGGGTTAAAAAATTGTGGTATGAATGTAGAGAACTACTCTAAGAGTTTAGAAAGCTGGGCTGCACAAGCCAATATAATGACAGCATTGAAACTCGATGCCACTGGTCTACAATACAATAAGGCATGTGAAACAGCACGCACAAAACTCATCAACAATAAGTCTTGGGAAATTACGGGAGATACACAAGCCGCCAACTTGGAGTTTGAACTTAGTAAGGTTACTGTGGTAGAAGGAAAAGAACTTACACTAGTGCTTATTAAAACAGGCATTCCAGCAAACGAGACTATTGCACTAAATACCGACAATGAGTCTACCGTAAAAATCGTAGATAAAACAAACCTTACAATAAAAGGACTAAAAGCAGGGAAGGCGACTATTACGGCAACCATCGCTGCCAATGAAAAGCACGAAAAGCTTACTACGACATGTGAAGTTACGGTAAAAGCAGCGCCCACGATAAAATTTAATGAGCCAAAAGTCACTATAACACAAGGGCAACAACAGACTCTAGTACTCAATAAAACTGAGAT
>CAJPTC010000044.1 GCA_905373475.1 Bacteroidia bacterium
TCACGTCGTATCATGAAAAAATTGCACACAATGCGAATATACACGTCATGATACGATGGGCGAGGCGTGCCTCGCCCGTTAAATACGTCTTTGGCGTATATTCGGTTAATGCCTTATTCACTTCGCGCCGTAAAACGCCGTCCGCGCGAGCCTCTCCCTGTAGGCAAAAAAAAACGGTAGGGAACTTCCCTACCGCACCTCTTGTCGGGGTGACTAGATTCGAACTAGCGACCCTACGCCCCCCAGACGTATACTCTAACCGGACTGAGCTACACCCCGAACTTTTTCAACAGCGCAAAGATATAACAAACTTTCGAGTTGTGGCGTAGATCCCAATTGAATCTCTCCTCCCATTATGCGGCCTTACCGTAATTTGCTCCTCCACGAGACGCCTTTGAGATGGTTCTAGCCTATTTGGCAATTTTTTCCACGTTTCTAGTGCCTATCCAAACCCTGCGTCATTGAACCAAAGCTACCGCTACTAAGTTTATAGGTAAAAAGAATAGATATAAATTACGGCAGTTTATTATCTTTGCTACACGAAACTTTAATACATAGCGCGTAATGGAACAACGTCATGAGGCTAATGCTGGCAGTTCTGCAAGTGCAAATACAAAAGAGACCGTTAGGAATTTGTTTACGCAGTACCTAGTTCAGAAAGGGCATCGGAAAACACCAGAACGTTTCGCAATACTAGACGAGATCTATTCTCGCGAAGGACATTTCGATATAGAAACCCTCTATATCTTTATGAAAAACAAGAACTACCAAGTAAGCCGTGCAACGCTCTACAACACCATAGAACTGCTACTCGATTGTGGCTTGGTTATCAAGCATCAATTCGGTAAGAATATGGCGCACTTCGAGCGCGCATACGAATGCAAGCAGCACGACCACCTGATCTGTACACAGTGCGGAAAACTCATTGAATTCTGCGACCCCCGTATCCAAGAGATACAAGACTCGGTGGCCGAACAGCTTAAATTCAAGGTCGCGCATCACACGCTCTATTTCTACGGAATTTGCGAAGACTGTTTGAAGGAACTACGTAGCTAAACTGTTTGTTCTGTGCATCGCGCAAAATCGTAAACAATACCTAATTTAGTACCAAAATAAAACGGTGTGTGCGCCGCCGAAGGTGTGGCGTGCGCAAAAAGTGTGTGTGTGTATGCGAGAATCGAATGAAGGGCACGCGGGGCGAGTAGACGTGTTGCTAGGGTTACAGTGGGGCGACGAAGGAAAAGGTAAGGTCGTCGATGTATTGGCAAAACAATACAATGTGATTGCGCGCTTCCAAGGAGGACCTAATGCGGGGCATTCTTTGGTCTTTGGAAAAGAAAAGTTTGTATTGCATACAATCCCTAGTGGGATTTTCCGTAAATCAGTGCAAAATATAGTAGCCAGCGGGGTAGTGGTAGACCCTGTTTCGTTCCAGCAGGAGGTGCTACAGTTGCAGAGTACAGGCGTAGATCTACGCTCGCAACTCAAATTGTCGCGCCGTGCACATCTCATACTCCCCACCCACAAATTGTTAGATGCCTTTTACGAAAAGCAGAAGGGCAACCAAAAGATAGGATCTACCCTAAAAGGAATTGGCCCAACATATACCGACAAGATTGCTCGTAACGGTCTCCGTATCGGCGATGTAAACCTCCCCAATTTCAAACAAAAATATGAAGCGCTCAAGGCACATCATCTCTGCATAATGGGGAATGAAGTAGATACTACTGCCCTTGCAGAAGCCGAAAAGCGTTGGTTTGAAGCCATAGAGGTACTCAAACAGTACGAGTTCATCGATTCAGAATACCTTGTTAACAAATATCTCTCACAAGGAATAGACCTCTTAGCAGAAGGCGCACAGGGCTCAATGCTCGACGTAGATTTTGGCTCGTATCCCTTTGTAACCTCCTCCAATACAATTTGTGCAGGGGCTTGCACTGGAATGGGAGTAGCTCCGCGTCGCATTGGGCGCGTTTATGGCATTTTCAAGGCATACTGTACCCGTGTGGGCGCAGGTCCCTTCCCAACCGAACTACACGACGCTTTGGGCGAAAAAATGCGCGTACAAGGGCAAGAATTCGGTGCTACAACAGGACGTCCGAGACGCTGTGGCTGGCTCGATATGGTGGCGCTCAAATATGCTATAATGCTCAATGGCGTCACGCATCTTATCATGACAAAAGCCGATGTGCTCTCCAATTTCGAGACCATCCGCGTATGTACAAGTTACACCATAGATGGCGTGGCGAGCGACCACGTACCCTTTGCAGCCGAGCAAGAAGTAGGGCTTGTATACCGCGATTTTAAGGGTTGGCAGGAGGATATCAGCACTTGCAAAACGTACGAGGAGCTGCCAGCAGCGTTCAAGGAATTCATGAATTATATCGAGCAAGAAACAGGAGTGCCAATAGTCATAGTTTCACTCGGTCCTGATCGTGACGATACGCTTATTCGTTCCTTGGCGTGAGTATCCCCAACTATCCGCAGTTAGCATTGCCTCCTTGCCAACTTCAAGTACGTGAAGGGCGAGGGGGCTTTTCTGTCTACGACCTGTGTCGTATGCTATGGGTGGCATTTACGCCCGAGGAGTGGGTGCGTCAGCACGTCCTGCACTATCTGCTCTACCAGAAGTCCTACCCACGCCTTCTCATTCATGTAGAAGAGCGCGTGATGGTAAACGGGCAGCCGCAGCGTGCCGATATAGTTGTGTATGGGCGCGATACAAAGCCCTTCTTACTCATTGAGTGCAAAGCGGCACATATCGCCATTGGAGAGGATACGATCTGGCAGGTGGCTACCTACAATAGCGTATTGAAAGCCGCCTATTTTGCCGTGACCAACGGTATGGGGATCGGAGTATTTCAGACTACCGATACAGGCGTTAGCTATTGGGGAACAGATTTTCCAGAATACCCGAAACGGGAGATGGAAGTAATCGAATAAACCGACATTAATCCTAAAATTCCAACGGCGCTTGGTGTCTCAAACGCGCTCATACGCTTGGTTACGGCGTACAGGTTCAAAGCCCGCGTTACGGATGAGAGCCCTCATGCCCTCTGCATCCATCTTGTGCTCTGTACCTGTGGCAGAGACCACGTTCTCTTCTATCATAATAGAGCCCATATCATCTGCGCCTCCCCATAATGAGAGTGCGGCAATCTCGTGCCCTACGGTAAGCCACGAGGCTTGTATATGCAGTATATTAGTAAGCAGTATCCGTGCAAGAGCTACGAGCCGCAGGTGTTCTGTTCCCGTGGTAGGCTTGTAATCTATCATTTTAGCGAGCCGTGTCCCATTACCCTGATACGGCCATGCGATGAACGCAAGGAAAGCACGTCGCCCTACTCGTAAGCTCTCAGCTTGCAGGTCGCGCAGTAGCAGTAGGTGCTCTATACGCTCTTCTAGGGTCTCTACGTGCCCGTACATCATAGTTGCCGAGGTAAGTAGTCCCATACTTTGCGCTTCGCGCATCACTGCTACCCATTGTGCAGCAGTCGCTTTGCGAGGAGAGATTTTTTTTCGTACACGCTCGTTGAGAATTTCAGCCCCTGCGCCTGGTAGCGAATCTAGCCCCGCTGCCACGAGTCGTTCCAGAACCTCTTGTGTACTACAGTGCGCCTGATGCGCAATAAAAACAATCTCAGGCGGTCCGAGTGCGTGCAATTTTACGGTAGGAAATTCTTGCTTCAACCAGCGGAAGAGCCCCTCGTACCCCTCTAGGGTCATGCGAGGGTCTAACCCGCCCTGTAACAGGATCTGGTCGCCCCCTTTGGCGAGGAGCTCGGTTATCTTTGTGCGATATGCTTCCTTTGTGGTAGTGAAAAGTGGTACGTTCCCCGCTCCTGCATGAAAGCCACAAAAGAGACAGCCCGCAGCGCAAGCATTCGTAATATTGATATTCCTATCTATTTGCCACGTCACAATACGTTCGGGGAGGAGGCGCATACGTACCTTGTGGGCTACTGCCATGAGTTCGTCTAATGGCGCTTCGTTCCACAGCAGTAGCGCCTCTGTTAGGTTTAGCGCTTCTAAAGCCTCTGCCCGCTGATAAAGTTCGGAAAGCAACATCGTTGCACTAAGCCTTTAGCAGCTTATTGAGCCTGCGGAATTCGTACACAATCACCACGATAAAGATGAGTGCCGACAGAAAATCGGAAACGGGCGTAGCACGCCAAATACCGTCGAGTCCCCAAAAATAGGGGAGTAAGAAAAGCATCGAAACGAGAAGCACGATTTGGCGGATAACCGTCAGAATGGCAGATGTAACAGCGTTACCGATAGACTGGAAGTACCCAATCGCAATGATTTGTATACCCACCAAGGGCATCGCGAGAAAGTAAACGCGCATGGCAGGTATGCCGTGCGCTTGCAATTCTCCCACCGTCTTTTCAAAAAATTGGATGATGGGACTCGGGAAAATCTCCACAAGTATGAAACCAATAAGAGCAATACAAGTTCCAGCGGTGAGGCTATAGAAGAAGGCCGAACGTAAGCGCTGGTAGTGTTTTGCACCTACGCAGTACCCATATATGGGCTGAGCGGCTTGATTAAGTGCTACAATTGACATCATCAGGAGCATCGACACGGAGTTTATAACCCCCAGCACACTCATGTCATAATCGTTGCCGTAGCTGAGCAGCTGCTTGTTGAAAACACTTTGTACAAGGCTTGCCGCCAGCTGAATGATGAAGGGAGAGAAGCCAATGGCAAAGATAGAAAGCGTGTCGCTCCACGAAAAACGCAAATTTGCCCAGTGTAGTTTGAGTGTAGATTTTTTACGACAGAAATAGCCTAACACCCAAAATGCCAATACGCCTTGTGCAACAAAAGTGGCCCAGGCAGCACCAGGTACGCCCCAACCAAAGACAAAAATGAACAACGGATCGAGTACCACGTTCGTAACGGCACTTATCAGCATACTGTACATAGCCGTTTTGGCACTCCCCTCGGCGCGGATGAAATTGTTCATAGAGTAACCTACGACCGAAAAGATAGAACCTAAAAGGTTGATCTCTAGGTATTCCTTCGCATACTGGTGCGTTAGCGGAGTCACGCCAAAGAATTGAAGTAAGGGTTCGATGATAGCAAAACCCACTACCGCGAAAACAAGCCCTACGATGAGCATCAGAACGAACGAGTGCCCGATAATGCGCTCTGCTCCCTTAAAATCCCCTTTACCAAGCGCAATAGATACTCGAACAGAGCCACCAATGCCGATAAGCATACCCAGTGCCACTCGCACTAAAACAACGGGGAAAATGGCACTTAAAGCGGCGAGAGCAAGCGGATCGACCTGCCCCAGAAATACTCGGTCTACAATGTTGTAGAGTGCGGAAACGATAACTCCTACCAGTGCTGGTAAAAAATACTTTACCAAAAGCTTCAGGATAGGCGCTGTGCGCATCTCATCCCAATGCCCCTCTCGCCTGTGCTCAGCTACGACTTCTTCTGTTAACAGATTCTCATTCATGGATTGTTCTTTCCAGCAACGTACTTGAGAAAAAACGAGCTCTAGTACAATTTACCTTGTAAGCAAGTGGCTATTTGTAGCCAAAGGAGTTCGCATTCTAGGCGTTTTGCATCCTCCGGGCGAGAGATAAGTCGCCCCTTCTTGTCCAGCAGAAATAACTCGGGCGTACCATCTGCTTGTAGGTAGGCGAGAATGTCTGACTCACCATCGTCGGGTTCAAGGATATTCTCCCATGGCCATACACGCGACCCTATAAAATTCCGTACCTCGGGCGTCACCTTGTCTATGCAAATGGCTCGTACTGCAACCTGCTTCTGGGGTAAATTTTCACAAATGCGTGCCAACTCAGGGAGAAGTTCCTGGCAGTGCGCACACCAAACCGACCAGACGATGAGCAGCGTATAATCAGCATCCTTTGAAACAATGAAAGTACGCCTATCGTCTAAACGCGTTCCGCGTAGTTTCACCAATCGTTCGGTTTTTCGTTCGTTGTTTTTTGTGTAAAAGGAGGACTCTCCATCGTTTGGATAGTACTTAGCAATAGAGTCTAGTAGCACATCGTACACTCCCCCTTGCACTATGAACTCTAAGGCATGGCGTAGCATAAGGGCATTTACAGCCTCACTCTCTATTTTTGCGAGTGTCCGAATAGCTTGAGAGTAGTTTGCCACTTGCGCCCAATAGGCGAGAGAATCGGAGTATCGTGTCTGTAAATAGGCACGAACATAGCTATCAAACTCGGGGGCAGTGCCAACCCAAGGAGTAGTGAGCAGGGGGGCATCCCACCAATGAGCCGTCAAGGTATCCTGCGGACGAATGAATAGGCGCATTATCTGACGTATTGTGGTGCTTTGCAATGAGTCGGCTCGCAGCGTCACCGCCTCAATTCGTTGACGATAAATTTGTTCGTTCGTATCGCTAATGGCTTGAAGCTGCAATTCTGCAACGCCTCCCCGTCGGAGTGCCTCCAAGCCCCATAGTGCTTCCTGATACGCCTCGCGAGCACGACGTGCATCAAAGTAAAGCTGTAGTTCAGGTGCTCCTGTTGCTACAACCTCTTCTAGTGGGGCAATACCGCTCGTGCTGATTGTAAGCTCCTGTATCTCGCTTTGTGGGGTAAACAGCGGAAAAGTAAGACTCCATTCCCTCTCTCCCAATGTAAGGCGGTAAAAACCAGGTCGGTAACGCAGGTTAAAGTGGTAACGACCGCTCTTGTCTATTTCGCTCTTCTGCGTCTCGGTTTCAAGACCCCCTACGAGGAAGGAAAGCGAAACGGGCTGTGGTGTAGCCTGACGGATGCTAAGCGTTAGCGGTATCGTTTTCTCGCGTCCTGCTACCCTGTGGGTAGTAAGCAGAAGAGAGAGAAAAAAGAGAAGAAAAAGGCGTAAATTCATGTTGTAGGAGTTTAGCGGCGCGGCAAATTAGTTTCAACCCATTTTTTTGGGTTGAAAAACATATTCCTCGCGTAAGCTTGCTCAGAATGCGTAAAATGCAAGACGCCGAGAATGAGGGAAGAGAGAGCGTACCTGCATACGTGTCCGACTCCGAATTTCTCAAGCAACACAGCAGTTTGCCTATTATGCCATACTGCCGAATACATGCCTGTACACACGGTTAGGAGAGTTTCCATGTAGCACCCTCTTTGCCATCTTGCACCTCTATGCCAGCTGCTTTCAGCGCATCGCGTATCCGATCGGAGGTCGCAAAATCTTTGCGCGCCTTGGCTTCTGCACGATATTCAAGGAGCAGGCGCATGGCAACATCCAGTGCCTCCGAATTTGAGGCTTCTTGCTTCGTTTTTCGCAGCCCAAGTACATCGCCCAATACCGTATCAAAAAGGGACTGAAGGCGTTTTATAGTCTCTGCATCCATTTGAACTGCACCGCGCGTAGCGCTCTCAATTTCGTGCGCAAGCTCAAAAAGCACTGACAGCGCAATGGGGGTGTTCAGATCATTGCAGAGCGCCTCCCAGCATCTGTTTTCGTACGTCTCTACCTCGAAACGATTCTGTGGGTTTGGCGTCAGGTGTTCGAGAAGTTGCCATGCATTCTGTAGGCGTTCTAACCCTTTTGCAGCAGCTTGCAGCGCCTCGTTGCTAAAATCAAGCGTAGAACGATAATGCGCCTGAAGAATGAAGAAACGTACAGTCATGGGAGCGTATGCCTGATCGAGCGATTCGTGTTCTCCCGTAAAGAGTTCTTGTAGGGTGATAAAATTGCCCAACGACTTGCCCATCTTTTGCCCATTGCGCGTCACCATATTGTTGTGCATCCAGTAGCGCACAGTGGGCTTCCCTTTGGCCGCAACGCATTGTGCAATCTCACACTCATGATGTGGGAAGAGCAGATCCATCCCCCCTCCATGAATATCGAACTCCTCGCCGAGGTACTTCATGCCCATAGCCGAGCACTCCAGATGCCAGCCGGGGAAGCCTTCACCCCATGGCGAAGGCCAACGCATAATATGCTGCGGACTAGCTTTTTTCCACAGAGCGAAGTCCAATGGGTTCTTCTTACTCTCCTGCCCATCTAGTGCGCGCGTATTTGCTTGCAGATCTTCTACTAAGCGCCCAGAGAGTGTACCGTAGTGGTGGTCTTGCTCATAGCGTTCAATATCGAAGTACACATTCCCCTCGTTCACGTAGGCATACCCTGCAGCGAGAATCTGCTCTATTAGGGCTATTTGCTCGATGATATGCCCCGAGGCTCTGGGTTCAATACTTGGAGGCAATACGTTCAGTTCGCGCATCATGTCGTGGTAGCGCTCAGTATATTTTTGAGCGATTTCCATAGGTTCGAGTTGCTCCAGTTGTGCACGTGCCGCGATTTTGTCTTCCCCCTCGTCTGCATCATGTTGGAGGTGTCCCACGTCGGTAATATTCCGTACGTAACGTACTTTGTAGCCCAGGTTCTGGAGGAGGCGGAAAAGAACGTCGAATGTTATGGCAGAGCGTGCATGTCCCAAATGAGGGTCGCCATATACAGTAGGCCCACAAACATACATGCCCACATGGGGAAGGTGTAAGGGGATGAATACTTCTTTTTTACGGGAAAGGGTGTTATAAATGCTCAACTCTCGCATAACCTCAAATGCTATATTTCACTCTAACAAAGGTACAACATTGCTTGTTGCGAGGAATTTTTTCACAAGAAAGGGAGACAAACAGAAATTTGAAGCATTCTCGCTTCTTACGCTCTGTCAGGGCACATAGTGGTTCCCTGTATCTTCTTATTCCCTGCGATGCAATGCAGGAATTTTCGGAATCTCATACCGAAAGGTCGCCGAGGTTACCAATTTTCTACAACAAAACTCGTCCAGTGGAGTCCACGCTGTGTCTCAAAATCAATGGGCAACAAAGGAAACTCGCCGCTATTACGAAGCATCTCTTTGGGCTGTATGCGTCGAAATAAGCAGACATTGTTTTCTTTCAAAAATTGAAATTCGGGATATAGGCTCGTTTTACCCAACAACTCATTTGAATAGCCGACATAACTGAAATGAAGATGTTGGCTTTCGTTTTCATAGAGCGACAGAATTTTATCTACACTGAATGGAAGTGCTGTACTGCCAAACTCTCCGAGTTGGCTCGAATAGAATTCTATCTTAGCAAATTCACTTTTTGAATCTTGCGAATGCTCAAAATACAAGGTCTTATTGGGTGCTGTTGTGGGGTATAGTAGGTACAACAAGGGAACGCCCTTATAGATAGGACTAGGATGTGACGCTATAACATTTAACTCATCATCCCGCGTCGTAACCAACTTCTGAACGCCAACAATAGCGAGTCTAAGAGTCTGCTCAGATAAGTTCTCTAAGCTAAAGTACGCAGCACCTCCCGCGTCAAGCAGAGAACTTGATCTTACTCTCTTATAGACATCTTTTACGGCAAGTTTCCCAGAACAAGGGTCTTTCAAACCACGATGTATACTATCGTACCGAACAATGGCTTCCCCCATGTCGAATACACAAGGCGTTCGCAAAGTTTTGGTCACCAATTTATTAGATGTACCATCGCTTACTTCGTAATACGAGACGCGCACCTCGGCTGGTATTTCACTTGAAATAAGAATCAAGTTACGGGGTAGTATCACGGTTTTATCTTGTTCTATATTCTCTTGTGTTAAACGGGCACACGCCCCTAGTCCCAAAAGTAGTATGGCAATAATAGCAACAAAGTAAAAGGATCGCATTGGCTTGTAGTTTTAGGTTATAGGTAAACAAACACAATTCGCCTAAGTGATTAACTGCCTCAAGTTCAATATAAAATATGCAGTGGGACAAAGATAATTTAATCTTTCAGAGAGAGTAGGGGCGAGGCATGCCTCGCCCGTTCATGATCTAACGTAGGGGCGAAACCTGA
>CAJPTC010000045.1 GCA_905373475.1 Bacteroidia bacterium
AAACATTACCCCATATATTGCATATTTTGGTTAATGTATTGATAATCAAATAAAACGGGCATTGTGGGGAACGCCTCTACAACGACATGATCAAGAAAATACGTTTTGTGCATCTCCACATATAGACCCAAAATCTATTGGTTATCCGACGTGTAGGGGCGAAACCTGATTCGCACATTTCGGCACAACGTGCCGAAAACATTACCCCATATATTGCATATCTTGGTTAATGTATTGATAATCAAATAAAACGGGCGTTTCAGGCAACGCACCTATAACGACATGATCAAGCAAAATGCGCAACGCGCATTTTGCGGGCGAATCAGGTTTCGCTCCTACAAAGATGGTATTTAATTTTATGTACATGATGGTATGATAATATTCGGCACAGCGTGCTGAATTGGGCGGAGTGTATAACTTTGTAATTACTGCGACTCAACTCATGGCAGCGGGAGCTCAGACGTTGGTAGGCGTAACACGCCCGCAATTATCCTCCTTCTCAAATCTTCGGTGAGTTGTGGCGTCTACAGACTTTTTCCTACCAGATAAAGAGGAGCGAATGAACAACTTAGTACATCTGCATCTGCATACAGAATATTCCGTACTTGACGGCGCAACAAAGATCGGCGAGCTTATAGAGCGAGTTGCCGAACTAGAAATGGGAGCTGTTGCTGTGACAGATCACGGTGTTATGTACGGCATCTACGAACTCTTTGACAAAGCCGCCAATCACAACAAAGAGATTGAAAAGAAAATAACAGCACTCCTAGTAGACAAGAAGAAAGGAGCGAACCCTCAAAGAATCGACGAACAAGTTAATAAGCTCATACGACAGCTTGTTAAACCCATTGCGGGCGTCGAGGGGTATTTAACTTTTTCACAGCCAGGTCAGAACGTCCCCCGTTACCATATCGTATTGCTTGCCAAAACCCTCCGCGGCTATCGGAATCTTTGTGCACTTGTCTCCCGTTCGCATCAGGAGGAGAATTTTTACAGAAAGCCCTGTATCACGTTCGATCTTCTGCGCGAATACGGCGAAGATATTATTGTAAGCTCTGCTTGTATTGCAGGGCCAGTTGCACGCCCTATTCTCGATATGGAGCTTGTGCGCCCTAGCAAGAAAGATGAAAAAGATGGACGCCGCGTGCTCGGAGGTATGGAGTTGTCGCGAAAGAATGCGCAGATGCTCAGCGAGGCTTTTCCAGGTCGTTTCTACCTTGAGCTGATGCTACACCCTTATAGCGGCGAGCCTAAAACCAATAACGTGTACCCCTATCAGGCGTATGCAGCCGCTGCTTTGCTCCTTTTCGCAAAGGAAATGAATCTGCCGCTGCTTATTACGAACGATGCGCATTTCTTGAAAAAAGGGGATGCCGACGTGCAGCAGATGCTTGTGGCTATAGGTACGAGCAAAACTATGGACGATCCGAAGCTCCTAACCTATACGCATCAGGAGTATGTGAAGAGCTATGATGAGCTGCGCGAGGTCTTTCAGAATGCATACGCCGAAATAGCCGAAGACTACATGAAGTTGCAACAATGTGAGGGTGTTGCTGCTCCTGCTACGTTGCCAGAAGACGAGTATATGGCTATGATTGACGAGGGATTTACGAATTCTATAAAAATTGCTCAGCAGGTAGCTACTTACTCTCTCCTTGCCGATCCGATTATGCCCGACTTCCCTATTCCCGATCCTGCTTTCATAGAACCTGTTCCCGCTAACGATACTGAGCGTAGGCGCTGGGCTCGCAAACTTCGGGAAGCGTACAGATATTTTGAATATCTGGTATACAAGGGGGCAAAAGAGCGCTGGGGCGATCCGCTTGCACCACAGTATGTAGAACGCTTGGAGTTTGAACTTGCCACGATACGGCGTATGCGTTTCCCGGGTTACTTTCTCATTGTGTCCGACTTCTTGAATTATGCGCGGCAGAAGGGTTACCCTATAGGGCCAGGGCGTGGTTCGGCAGCAGGCGCTGCGGTTTCCTATTGCTTGGGAATCACCAACCTTGATCCGCTGAAATACGACCTCCTTTTTGAGCGTTTCCTAAACCCAGATCGTATCTCTTTGCCCGATATCGATGTGGATATTGACGATCGTTCGCGTGGGCTGATTGTTGAGTATTTGCGCGAGAAGTACGGCGTAGAATACGTAGCGGGCATTGCCACGATAGGTCGATCGAAAATAAAAAATGCCATTAACGATGTGGCACGTGTGTTAGCTACCTCCGACGATGTGGCTGCCGAGGTACGTGCTGCACTTGCGCGCGACGAAGATGAGGCGAAGAAAAAACAAAAGAAGTGCGAAACACTGGATAACTATCTAGAGCATTGTTCTAATCTCAAGTATCTCGTCAACAAGGGACGCCCCGAAGTGAAGAAGTTCTTGAGCTATGTGGCTCGCATAGAAAACAGTGTGCGCAATATTGGTCAACACGCTTGCGGATACGTAATTAGCAAAGTGCCACTGTATTCGTATGTGCCCACGACTCGTTTGGCCAAAGCCGACGGAATTCTGATTCAATACGAAAGTAAAGTCATAGAGTCGGTCGGGTTAGTAAAGATGGATCTTTTGGGGCTTCGTACGCTACAGATAATAGATCGCACCATTAAGCAGATACAGGATCACGATGGGGTCTTGATAGATGTAGACGACCTACCCATGGAAGACACCAAGACGCTCGAACTTTTTGGAAATGCTGAAACAAAAGAGGTTTTTCAGTTCGAGTCGGATGGTATGCGCAACTATCTGAAGGCACTGAAGCCTTCGAGCATAGAAGACCTCGTGGCGATGAATGCCCTGTACCGTCCTGGCCCTTTGGCGCAAATTCCTACCTACATAAAGCGTAAGTTGGGGCAAGAGCCTGTAGATTATGATATTCCCGAGATGGAGTCCATTTTGAAACCAACCTACGGGGTTACTGTGTATCAGGAACAGGTTATGCGCCTTTCGCGTCTTTTGGCAGGTTTTACGCCTGGACAAGCCGACAAGCTTCGTAAAGCGATCGGGAAGAAGCAGGAGGATGTAATGGAGGAAATGAAAGGGAAGTTCATAAAAGGCGCTATGGCAAAAGGACATCCTGAACAGATACTCGTGAAGATATGGGACGAATGGAAGGAATTCGCCAAATATGCTTTTAACCGTTCTCACTCCGCTTGCTATGCTTATGTGGCGTACCAATCGGGGTATCTGAAGGCTCATTACCCATGTGAGTATGTGGCAGCCTGCCTACAAGCGGAAACAGAGAGCAAGAAGCTTCAGGTATTGGGCAAAGAGTGTGTGCGCATGGGCATAACGATTTTGCCACCCGATATTAACCGAGCAAAAGCCGAATTCTCTGTCGAAGATAAGAAGATCCGTTACGGACTGGCGCGGATCAAAGGGATGTCGGAAATGGCGATAAATGCCATCATTGAGGAACGAGAGAAAAAAGGAGATTTTCAAGACATATATGATCTCGTGGAACGATTGCCGCAGGATGTGTTAGGATACCGAATTTTTGAGCTCTTAGCCTATAGTGGGGCACTAGATAGCATCTCGCCTCATGGAAAACGAATTAACCTATTGCATGTAATTAGAAGAGACTCGGAAGGCAAACCTGTGCGTCCCCTAGACGAGTTCATTAAATACGGGAAGGAATACCGTAAAACCCTCAACGAAAAAGGTATGTTTGGACGTCCTGACCGCGACGAGGTGTATTGTGTTCCTATTTACGACCTTAAACCTACCGAGGCACAAAACCTCGAGCTGTTGAATGAGGAACGAAAGGTGCTAGAGATGTACCTCAGCGCGCATCCGCTCGACGAATACAAGTATGAGATAATGTATTCGGCAGATTATTCTATCGCCAATTTTGAAAGTAAGAAAACGGAACTGAAGGGGCAGATGGTTACCCTTGCAGGAATGCTGACGATTTCTGATAGAGGGAACAAGAAGAGCGATAAAGAAAAGGGGACAGTGGAAAGTGGCGAGGCTGCCGCAACAGCGGGGGGAGCGGAGAAGAAAAAGGAAGAGAAGCAGCCCAATGCTCCGAAATGGATTGAGGTGCATCTTGAAGACTATTCCGAGAGTATTCGTTTGCTGGTAAATGCGGAAAAGAAAGCAGATTTCAAGGCGGGATTAGTACAAAATGAAAAGGTGCTCGTTACGGTAAAAGTGGAGTACAACCCCGTGAGCGGGAAGTACTGGACGGTGGTTCTCAACATTGAGCCGTTGAGTGTGATTCGTGCGCGTGGCGTAAAGAATTTCAATTTGCAGATAGAATCGAACTCCGTACCCGAGGATTTGATGGAACTACGGCGCATACTCCAGAACTCTATGGGTACAACGCCGCTTACCATTGAGCTGCACGACGTAGAATCGAATAGGACGCTTATAAGACCGTCTTCCTACAAGAAAATCAATGTCAATGCCCAACTCATTGAGCAGCTGATATTTCGTAACCAGATCTTCAAGATTAACGACCGCCTCTTTCAACAAAATTTGTTCAACGTTGTTAGTAACGATGAAAGCGATGAGGAGATAGAGGAGAATCTCGAGGAAAGCGCTCCAATTGATTAGTTTTTGTACTTTCGCTTATCCTTTGGTTGTAGAAAGTAGGAATTGGAAAACAAGTAGTAACATCATAATCTAGATAAAGATGGCAGTTGAAGTAACCGATGCGAATTTCGCAGAGTTAGTAAGTGGCAGCGACAAACCCGTATTGTTGGATTTCTGGGCTGAGTGGTGTGGTCCGTGCCGCATGGTAGGGCCTTATGTAGAAGAAATTGCAAAGGAGTTTGAGGGGAAGGCGTTTGTGGGTAAGGTGAACGTAGATACGAACCCAACCCTCTCTGCAAAGTTCGGTATTCGGAATATCCCGACGATACTGTTCTTTAAGAACGGTGAAATTGTAGACAAGCAAGTAGGAGCTGCAACCAAGAGTGCACTGGCTGAAAAGCTCCAGAAACTCCTCTAATTTTCATTTTTTTCTAAAAAATGCGCCTGAGCCCCGGCTCGGGCGTTTTCTTTTTCTGAAAACTTATAACACAATCTCAACTCTTTCCAAATTACAAATTTGACACACAATCGCGCTTGTTGTGTTTGTGTCGATAGGATTTTTGCATATCTTTGCACCACATAGGTGTATCGCTAAAAAGTATTGACGAATAATGCCTGTTTGTTCGTGAACCTGAAATTTTAGAAAAACCTGACGTATGCGGAGATATTTACTAGCGGCTATCAACATTGTTTTTTGTAGGGCGCTTCTAGCCTCTTTGCTTTTGTGTTGGTTTGTCAGACCAACACATGCAGTGGGTGCGAAATTGCAAATGCAAAGTGTTGTTGAGGTATTTGCGGTTGTGCCTGCCTCGGTGGTAGAGTTGAGTTCCTCCTCGCTATACATGCGTGTGGGCGAGCATAAAATGCTAACGGCAACGGTGCTTCCCACAACCTGCACAAATAGAGAAGTGATCTGGACGACGGCCAATGCAAGCATTGCGCGCGTAGATGAGCACGGTACGGTGAAGGCAGATCGTATAGGTGTGACGAAGGTAATAGCCACTTCGGGCGATGGTATGGCAAGTGCTGAGTGCAAGGTTGTAGTAGCGCCTGCTTATTCGGTGCAGGAATGTATTTTTGAGGATGTGATGATTGGCCCGAATCCTTTTGCGGGGGTATTGCGCATAACGAACGATGAGTTTCGTTATGGCACGTACGAGCTAGTGAACAGTCATGGTTTGATAGTTCGTTCGTGTAAGATAGAAGATCGCATTACGGAGATAGACACGAATGATCTTGCGCGCGGGGCATATCTCCTTATTGTAACGAATGAGGAATTGCAAACTACTGAGACGGTACGCATCATAAAAAATTAGTCATTTCTTCATTGTTTAAGTGTTGTTGTATTTGTGGTAGGGGTGTGCGAATAGAAATATTGCACACCCCTTTTATATAAGGGAAACTCAACTGTGGCTTTTCCCCCTAAAATGTCTCCTATCCTTCTGCTCGTTTGTATTTAGCGTTAGGAATGTACTTTCCCAACTTATGGCATAGAGATTGTCGTGAGCCTGTTCATACTTCCAACTACGAAGTGTAGGGCATCTGCACAACCTTAAATTTTGGGGCAATGATCTTTTTTATTGCAGGTATTTTGGTCTATTTGGGGCTGAACGGCTTGGTCTTTCGTTCGCTTCTGCATACCATGGCGCATTGATCATTGTTGATTAAGATTTCCATCTCCGTGCTCTATTGGGTGCTCTCTGTATCTTTTGTTCTTTTTCAAATTATTGGTGTCCGGTAAACCTTTTTCATAAGAGCAAAAAAACGGGGCGGATCTCGCACAG
>CAJPTC010000046.1 GCA_905373475.1 Bacteroidia bacterium
TAACTTTTTCAAAGTTCTGAATTTTGAAGCTTACACACTTTTTTGGGACAGTATCGCTCTAAAAATACGATATCCCGTTTTTACCGGACAACAATAAAAAGGATAATTGTAGAACGAGGTAGCCATATACAATAACGCGAACCCAAGTATAACCTAGGTTCGCGATACAATGTTCCTCAAATCTTATGTACTACGGACAAATTATCCGTACATCTTTTGAATTATTAAAGTTTTACTTTGAATGTCTGTGCATCTTTTAATACTACCTCTAACGTAAGATTCGCATTGTCTCTCTCTGCAGATTCTAAATTGAATTTAAAAAATATCCATTTGTAATCATGATCCGTTAGATCAGATACTTTCTTGGTTACTTGTGTATCGACACCCTTTGAATATTTAGAAGCGACATATTCGGAAAAATCCTTGAAAGTAATGCTGAATTCTGAAGAGACGTCCTTAATTTCAGCACCTTCCCCCTGAAGTATACGTAAGTTTGTGATATTGTATGGCTTAGGATATGGTGGCGGATATAAGTGTCTATCTTCCCCCGTATCGCCATATTCTTTCGAAAGCGAAGTAAACAGAGTAGAGCCTTGTTTGATGTGTTCACCGTCAAGCTGAACAGTAAAACTTTTTCTAGCAACAGTATTAACGCTAGCCTTGTTGGGTACAAAATACGCATCAAAAAGATGACGTGATACCTTGGGTTCTTTTACATTACAAGAAATACCGTAAAGCGTTACGAGTAAAAAGAACAAAATTGTGAGTCGTTTCATTGCATTTCGTATTTATCGGCTTGAATGTCTAAAATGTTTCTTTGAACTGCACCCCAAAAGTTGGACAAAAAACTTTTGGGGTGCAGTTCAGATAGCAACGCCTCTTTTTCTTCTTTAAGCCTTGGTCGCTTAGTGTTTCTTTCGGAAATTCTTGCCTGGGAAATATGCTGTTCCCATCAACTCCTCTTCAATACGCAGGAGCTGGTTGTACTTGCTAACACGATCAGAACGAGAAGCTGACCCTGTTTTTATCTGTCCTGTATTGAGTGCAACCGCAAGGTCGGCTATGATTGTATCCGAGGTCTCGCCCGAGCGATGGCTAATGATAGCATTCATTGCATTGATGTCTGCCAAGTGTACCGCATCGATCGTTTCGGTGAGTGTACCAATCTGGTTTACTTTCACCAGAATAGCATTCCCCGCGCCTTGTTCTATTCCTTGTTCCAGACGTTTTACGTTGGTTACAAAGAGGTCATCTCCTACAAGCTGCAAATTCTTTCCGAGTGCCGTGGTGAGTTTTTTCCACCCCTCCCAATCATCCTCTGCAAGTCCGTCTTCAATACTTACGATGGGGTACTTTTGCGAAAGTTCGCGCCAGTATGCAATCATGTCGTCAGACGAACGATCTTCGTGCGTCGATTCAAAGTGGTAACATTTCTTTTCCGCATTATAGAATTCGGAAGATGCCGCATCGAGCGCAATGAATACCTCTTCTCCTGGCTTGTAACCAGCCGCCTCTATGGCTTGCATTATTACATCCAGAGCCGCCTCGTGCGTAGGAAGGTTAGGGGCAAAACCGCCCTCATCGCCTACGTTCGTTGCAAACCCCTGTTTCTTCAATACACTTTTTAGGTTATGGAAAACCTCAACCCCCATTTGTAGCGCACGGGAGAACGATGAAGCTCCAGCGGGCATAATCATGAATTCCTGCACATCTATCGGGTTGTCGGCGTGTTTCCCTCCATTCAAGATGTTCATCATTGGTACAGGAAGGGTGTGGGCATTTACACCCCCTATGTAACGATAAAAAGGCAACCCCAATTCGTTGGCTGCTGCACGAGCTACTGCCATAGAAACCCCCAAAATGGCATTTGCCCCCAGCTTCGCCTTATTCGGCGTACCATCGAGCTCTATTAGCACTTTATCTATGAGGCGCTGCTCTTGCACATCGAGATCCTTTATAGCCTCGGCAATTACCGTGTTTACGTTATCTACAGCACGGAGTACACCTTTACCTAAAAATTTCCCTTTATCTCCGTCGCGAAGTTCTACTGCTTCATGTACACCTGTTGAAGCGCCACTCGGTACAGCCGCTGTACCCATAGCGCCTTGGTTGGTTACTACATCTACCTCTACCGTGGGGTTACCACGAGAATCTAAGATCTGGCGTGCATGTACGCCCAGTATACGTCCCATAATTTCAAAATTGTTATTTGGAATTCGTCTCCACACATTTTATACGTAAAGGTCTGAAAAAAAGTGCGTATAGGAAAATGAAAACGCCGCTCGAAAGGAGAAGCCCTGTCTACTATTAGCAGCTTCTTTATAATCGTTCTTTATTGTATCTTTGGACGGAATTTTAGATGACTCGGTGCAGACTTTTTGGTGAGCGGATCTTGATATTCATCGCACTAGGCGCGTCATTACTCATGACGTGGAACTATGCGATGAATCTGCATACGCACGTCCGTCCCGATGGGACAACGATCACCCATGCGCATCCCAATCATACTAACGACGAGCCGCTCTCAGGCTCCAACCATAACCAGAGCGAATTGTATCTCCTACAAACGCTCATGGTTATTGCAATGCCCAATCCGTGCATTGTTCTTGAGGAGGTCTTTCGCCGAGTACATATTCTTGTAGAAGCACCCCTTGTAGAAGCGCTTCACAACAGACAACTCTTCCACAAAAAAGGGCGTGCACCGCCACAGAGTAGTCTTCTTATATTCTCCTTCTCCAACTAGGAGAATTTCGCCCTATTTCCCCTAAAAATACGACTGGCTACGTGGTATGCCTAGTACAGTCGTGCTCAATCTGTACCCCATGCCGAAAATAAAGCATGAAGGGGGAAGGCATACCTCATAAATTGTTGAAAATGAAGAAGTATATAGTTTGTATTTTATGGTTGCTATTGGTTGTAGGAGTTGGACAAAGCGGAGCGCATGCTCGTTCTGGTCGTGTAACAACTATCTATGGTAAGATAACGTGCAATGGGCAGCCTGTTCCGTTTGCTACGGTTACGTTGCGTGGTACAACTGTGGGCACTGCAACTGACAAGGAAGGGAATTTCCGTCTGAGTAAAATCGCCCCTGGTGAGCATAAGCTGATGGTTTCATGCGTAGGTTACAAAGATGCTGTCCAAGAGGTCGCTGTAGATGACGGCGAGAATCTCGAAACGAATGTATCGCTCCGCGAAGACCTATTGGAGATGGACGCAGTCGTCGTAACAGGCAATAAAGAAGCAATCCGGCGTAGCGAAGCGCCTACTATCGTGAACACCATAAGTCCCAAATTGATGCGCGCAGCCAGTGCCCGTACTATTAGCGAAGGACTTGTGTATATCCCAGGGGTGCGCATGGAAAACAATTGTCAGAATTGCGGTTTCAACCAAGTGCGTCTCAATGGTATGGAGGGGGAGTATACACAAATTTTAGTGGATGGGTATCCGATTTTCAGCGGACTCATGGGTGTATATGGCATGGAACTAATTCCCGCAAATATGATCTCGCGCATCGAGATCCAGCGCGGAGCAGGGAGTGCTCTTTACGGTAGCAATGCCGTAGCAGGAACGGTGAATATCATTCTCCAAGATCCTATGACCAATTCCTTTGAAGCTGGTGGAAGTACTGCATTCAGCGGAGTGGCAATTCGTAACGGAGGGAAAGTTGTTCCAGACTACAACCTCTCCTTTAACTCCTCCAATGTAACAGACGATAACCGTACAGGACTAGCCGTTTATGGCAATTACCGACACCGCGAAGCATACGACTACGATAACGATGGCTATTCCGAATTCCCGCGCCTTATCAATGCTACACTGGGAACCCGCCTTTTTCAGCGCCTCGGACAACGCGGTAAGCTGTCTTGCTCCTATTTCCACATCTCGGAAGATCGTCGCGGTGGCGATCAATTCGATAAACCTGCACACGAAGCCAATATTACCGAGCAACCCAAGCATAACATTAACAGTGCTTCTGTGGTTTATAACCAGTTGATACGATCGAACGACAATTTATCGATCAACGCTGCAATGCAGCACGTAAAACGAGATTCGTATTACGGCGGTATATCCAGTGGGCATCCGTTGAAAGATTATGGACTAACAGAGGATTTGAGTTACAATTTTGGTGCTCAATATTCGGCGCACTTTGCCCAGTCTACTCTCATGGGGGGGGTAGATTTTACAGGCGAAAATCTTAAGGATGAGAAACCTGGCAATACCGACTACTCTACAGCAACGCCTACCCACAACCCTACCTTGACGGTAGCAGATCAGCGTACGCAGACGGTAGGAGGCTTCTTGCAGTATAGTTATCAATTAGGGATGGCAACCCTGACGGCGGGTGCGCGTCTTGACCGTTACTTTTTGCGAGAGGCTACAAAAAGTACTACCCTCAATGGCGCTTTTGTCCCCGTACCTCGTGCGAGTCTTTTGCTAAAACTATTGCCCGAATTACAACTGCGTGTCAACTACTCTATGGGCTACCGCAAACCGCAACTCTATAACGAAGAGCTGCACGTAGAAGTGGCGGGGGCTCGGCAAATTGTGCAAAGAGTGTCCGACGACCTGCGGCGTGAAACAAGCCACAGTGCCATGCTTTCATTGGACTTCAATAAGCAGTGGGAGCATATTGCATTAGGAGTACTCGCAGAGGGATTTTTTACACGTCTCAACGATGCGTTTATTAACATCCGCCACGATGAAGATGCCAATGGCGTCGTATTGCTCGAACGTTCTAACCATAAAAGTGGTGCAAACATTCAAGGGGTCAATCTTGAGATGAATGTGGCTTCGCAAAAACTGGCATTGAAACTAGGTACAACGCTCCAGAAGAGCTATTACTTGGGGGAAGTGCCTGGCGATTTGAACAATGGGCAACGCGATTTTTTGCGTGCTCCCAATGTATACGGATTCTTGATGGGGAACTGGAAATTCTACAAGGGTTTTGCGCTTGATGCTACCTTCAATCTAACTGGTCCGATGAATGTGGTGTATGAGGGGAAGAATGCGCGCAACCCTGCCGAGCAAAAGGAAATAGACGATAACGAGTTCTCTATTCGTCGCACTCCGTGGTTTTACGACATGGGCTTGAAGCTCTCTTACGACTTCAAGCTGGCAAGTACCACTCTTCAGCTTTATGGTGGAGTCAAGAATCTACTGAACTCGTATCAGAACGATTTTGATAAGGGAGCAGAACGAGCCTCTAGCTATGTGTACGGCCCGATGTTACCGCGTACGCTTTACATAGGTTTCAAACTAGGGAATATCTAGGAAGATTAGGGCAGCGCCGTTTCCATGCTATGCATGGGCACGGCGTGCCTCTCCCAATTTATCATACCGTTACATATATAAATCATTGAATACCATACTGAATTCTATGACTGAGCCAAATTCAATCGTGTAGGGGCGAGGCATGCCTCGCCCGCCGTGTGCGGAGCACACGTATTACAGATGTTGCGATTATTCATTCCAAAACATCATTGTCGGTTATTGCGGGCGAGGCGTGCCTCGCCCGAATAACGATATGGATACAATGCGTACCGCATTGGCGGGCGAGGCGTGCCTCGCCCCTACAAAGCCTTGCGGAGTCAAGGCTATAGACGTGATTTTACTGCCCTTACAGGGTGCGAAAATGTGGGTTTCTGTTCCCCCCAAGGCGTTGCCTTGGGCTGAATTTTGTTG
>CAJPTC010000047.1 GCA_905373475.1 Bacteroidia bacterium
AAATTCGTTTTGGAGATCTAGAAATGGATACCGTCCTCGGGAAAAATCATAAGGGAGCAATACTAACGATCAACGATCGTGCTACTAAATTATGCTGGATAAGACTTCTTGCGGGTCGCGAGAGTAAACCTCTCACCAAGCGGGTAATCGAAGTTTTGGAGCCGTTACAGTCTATGCTCCAAACTATTACTGTGGATAATGGGAAAGAATTTGCCTTACATAAAGAAATAACCCAGCAACTCAAGGTCGCTATCTACTTTGCGCATCCGTATCATTCTTGGGAACGCGGCGCGAACGAAAATATGAACGGACTCATTCGGCAATACCTCCCCAAAGGCATTTCCTTTGAAGGAGTGACAGAGGCGTATGTACTGCAAATACAACAGCAACTAAACAACAGACCTAGGAAATCGCTAGGCTATTTGACTCCCAAAGAATATGCTTTTGCTAAATTTGGAATTGTAATTACGTAAATACGACGGAGGGTTGCATTTGTGACTTGAATTCAGCTATTGAATGCGCGTGCGGAGCAATCAAAAAAGCATTTTTTTAGATGTTGAGGGTATAAAAAAAGAAGGTGTGCATTTTGGCACACCTTCTTCTATATGTATTAACAATACGATTAGAATCTGTTGATCGCATCAGTCGGACTTTGTCCACGATACCGATCGCGATACTTATGGAAACGCCAACGCACTGACAGCGATATATAACGACGATCCTGATCCTCGGTCTGTGCGAATTGTAAATTATTGATAATACTCTTATAACGATTTATTTCTCCTGCAAACAGGTCATGACCTTTCAGTGTTATTGTCAAATTATCGTCAAAGAACGACTTCCGCAAGCTTACATTTACAATATGCTGCGATTGAAAACTAAGAAACAACATACTCGCAGCACTCTGATAGCTATACTCTGCATTAAATGTAATGCCCCAAGGCAATATAAAATCGTTGTTCCAATCCACATAAAAGAGCGGCTTTGGTTTTATACCAATCTGATCGTCAGAGCTTAGTACACTATAGCGCCCCAAGAGTGTAAGGCTTGGGCGATAAAAAGCCATCTGATAGCCTGCGGCAAGCAATGCCTGAAACTCTTGGTTATTTTTAAAGTTCTTCCACGAAGCGATAAACTGATCGGGGGCACTAGAAGGTGTATAGAAATAGTTCCCAATGTAATCCTTTACAAAAGTATATGACAAAGACGCATAAATAAATTGAAAAACGAAATTGTACTGCGCTCGATAGGAAACAGCAGGACGTAGCAATTGGTTACCCAATTGCGTCATATAACGATTTAGATAAGACGAGTAGTTATTCAGGTAGCCAAACCGAGGACGGATTACAGAGCTTTTAAAAGTAAGCGAATGCTGCATTGCCCCTAATTGGCTCGAAAGAGTGAGATTCCCGAGGATGTTACTGTAGGGATCATACGTGTTCTTTGTTGCATCTAAGCGATTTTCGATACGCTCAGCCACATACTCGTAGCGCGCACCTGCACTAAGCGCTACAGAACCAAATTGAATACTATAGTTTGCGTACCCCGCAGCGGTCTGCGATGTCGTGTTATATTCCGATGTACGGCCTGTTTCACGATCCATAAAACTTTCACCAGCAATGTGTATATACTCGCCACCAACCTCAACACTCTGCCCCTCACTTATGTTGTAGGATACATTGGGCTGTGCAGAAAGCAGATCGTAGTGTGAGTAGTTTTTTAGGTTATGTCGCTCCGAAAGCAATGATGATCGTTCTTGCACTGCTTGGGTACGGTCTCCTTCTGTACGGAAAAAATTGAAATATAATTCCGCTGCTAACTGTTGGGTAGGCGTTGATGTCAAGAACGCATCAAAATGATGACGCTTATCTCGATCCTTGTTAAGAATCGTTGTCACCGTCTGTTCGGGACTATGTCCAGCAAGCTGTGCTTTAGAATTATCCGTGGCATCTACTGTAATTCCCTCCAATGAACCAGAATACTTCGCTCCGAACTCTACTTTATCATTGAGGGTGTACTCAAAGCCCACATTTCCCAGATACTCTTTGTTGCTAATATCGCTCTTAAGTGAGTTCTCTATTGCTCTATTGCCCGTACTATGAGCAATTATAGTATTCATATCCTGCTGCGACTCCTTTCGATAGTCAGAATACCCTATACCTCCTAAAAGCGTAAGATGCCGCGTCCGGTACTTGAGATCTAGCGTATTGTCGTGTGTATATCGATGGTTAAGACGTGAAAGATGATCTGCCACAAACGAAAGACCTTCTAAAGGTGTCGTCGTCTTAATATTAAGAACTGCCCCCACTTCAGCTCCATAGCGCACACCTGGCGCAGTGTTGAGAACCACGCTCTTTATACTCTTTACATCGAGCATCTTCAGTTCTTCTGTTGAAGCCTTTTTACCGTCAATATAAATAACGGGCGTGCTTCCATCTACTGTCTGAAGTTTACCATTGATGGATACCAGACCAGGAATTTTCCGTAGGAAGTCGTCGAGATTTGTTTCATGTACTAGCACAGAGCCTGCCACCTTCACATCGATCTCAGCGCCTTTTAGTCTTACTAACGGACGACGCGATGAAACCACAACAGCCTCCATCTCTGTAATCTCCCCGTGTAACACCACAAGTTGTGGCAGCTTATCGTATTCAAAATGCTGCTTCTGATAGCCTACACAAGCAATTTCTATATTCGCAGGCGTAGTAGTCAGCTCCAACAGGTAGCTTCCATCTTTTTGCGTCACTGTACCTTTGATAAGTTCGCCATTTGTCCCGAGCGCCACGATAGTAGCGCCTATTACAGGTATACGTTGTACAGAATCTTCAACTACAGTGCCTCGCACAACAACCGAGTGGTTCGTTTCTTGTGCGTAAGAGACAATAAAAGCGAGAAGAAAGGAGGTAATGATTGCAATTTTGTTCATCGTTATAGTTCAGGATTGCAGTATGAGATATGAGAAAGAAAAGGAAGACCTTCATAGGTAGCCTTGAGACGACAATTTTTGAGACCACACTTAGCATTACGTTTGCAGGTTAGACAAGAAGGAATATCTTGTAAAAGAGTTTTACCTCTTAAACGCTCCCATTTAGGGGAATGCCAAATATCTAATAGAGACTCTCTATATAAATTGCCAATTAAAAACTCTTGTTGATCGTGTCCATAAACACAAGGATATACATCTAATTTATTATCAATGGACAAAAGAGTATTCCCTGCTGCGCATAACAACGGTGTTGCAGGCGCTAATTCCGTATTGGTACAAAGAGGCATATCTGCATCATCATCGGAGTACAGTATTGTATTTTCGCCATAAATATTGGTAAGTTTATCAATGAGTTCTGTTACATATTTATCTTGCTCCCAAGATATAAAAATATCTTTGTGTTGTTTTGCACGACCTAAAGGTCTAAGTTTATTGATAAAGACAACATCGGCACCTAGCTCTTGTAATGCATACATAATAATTGCGTCTAAACTGTTTACATTATGAGAATGTACTGTTATTGTGACACTGAAATGTATTCCAAATTCATGGATTAATTTGAATTTCTCTAACAATATCCTAAATGCTCCATCCCCACGAATATAATCGTGCTCGCAAGCTATATGACCATCAAGAGAAATACCTAATTTCATTTTACCGCGAGCAATTATATCACAAAGTTCTCTACTTAGCTTCATTGCATTTGTAAGAATGATCGTCTCAAAACGTTTTCGCGCGAATGCCTCCAAAAGCTCCTTTATTTTTGGATACATTAAGGCTTCACCTCCCGTAATTTTTATAGTCTGAATATTCAAATCTTCCATTTCCTGTGCCAGTGTTTTAAGACGCTCAAATGAGATAGAAGTTGTTGTCTCTGTAGGCGAAGAGTACTCGAAACAATGTTTACAGGTTAAATTACATGTCCGTGTCAAGAGCAGATCAATTCGTTCTGGTGAATATTCTGTATATATACCCAAGTTCTTGTATGTATATATATCACGATTCTCGATCTTTTCCTTCCTATGTTCTGGATTAAATGGTATAAATAAATTTCGAAACTCTGACTTACCTAGACATTCGTATAGATCGCTAGTATCAATATTTCTTGTCTCTAAATAAAAAAGAAATTGCTCTAATTCTAATGGCTGTTCAATAAACAGTCTTAAGAAATTGTGTAATTTTTGCGATATTACATATCGCATTTCGCAACTCTTATCATAAAGAGTATATTCACCATTTCTGCGTTTACGCAGAGTAAAATCTGTTGATAATGTTTTCATGAACACCAAATTATTAAAAAGTATAAATAGTGTAGCAAAGCACTTGCTTTGCTACGCTAATGATGAGCGCTAGATTACTTAGGTACTTCTTTCTCTGTAGAGCCTCCTATCTTAATATTGATACAACAAAACCAGCTAGCGCCATCGCCTGCCTGTGTAATTTCATTGCTTGCTGCATATACATCAGCAGTACCTCCCAGTACATCTTCTAACGGAAGTTGATCAAAAGCATTTCCCATCATTAAATCTCCTCTAAATTATTTCCAATTGAAATACTAATACAGCAGAACCATTTAGCACCATCGCCTGCTTTTTTCTTATCCTCCTCAGTCGCATAGACTTCGGCTGTTCCGCCTTTGAGCTCCTCAAGATTCTCATCTAAGAGACTCTCAAACGCTGTAATTTGTACCTTAAACTGTTTCATTTAAGCAACATATAAATGATGTAATCTTTGATAGTGGAAGATCACTTACCACTTTGCTAATGTCTTTCACACTTCAAGGCATTAGCGAAAACAACGCTATCGTGTACACAATTTTACACACACAAAATTATTGCAGTAATACTCAGATTCCTATACACAAAAGGGTAGTTTTTATTACAATAAAGAAGGGTTTAGTTTCTCTTAAAGTCTATATTTTCCCACCTAAATGGATATTTAATACCGTTGGTGTCGGGTAAACCTTTTTCGCAAGGACGAAAAACGGCGTGGATCTCGTACAAAGATTCGCCCCTAATTGTGCATTTTTGTATTGTCAAAAACTCAATGCACACAATGAGTAGAAGTATCTATTTTAACGGACAGCCGATTTTTTCCCATCGCCTCAGTATGCTTAGCCGCGATAAGATCGGACAAATAGCAGCTGAGGGGAATTACGATCTCTATACCGTGCACCACTGTTTACTTGAGTGTGTAAAACGATTTTTACTAGACTGCCGCAATAAGCATCATCGGTAATTCGACATACACTTACTGTATTACATCAATCTCGCTCACTTCCTTGAAGAACCTGAAGAAGCACTCATAGAATTCAGAGGCTATTGCATAATAGACCGTTACCTTGCAATTCTCGTTTTTGGCGCTTTTTTTTGCACCTATACGAGCCGATTTCTCTCTAAAATCACCCACTCTGCCCTCCCGTAGGAGGTTATGTTATCTCTTTTGCCCCATTTCAACACAATAGGGCACACCAAGGGCTACCAGCCACATACTTCGCGTATCGGTAAACGAAGCATGCGTTTGATGTTGTAAGCCATAAACTCTAAGATGCCCTGTGTATGTGTTTTTGCAAGACCGCGATAACGTGCACGACCACCACCCATCCAACTATGGATACTACCAA
>CAJPTC010000048.1 GCA_905373475.1 Bacteroidia bacterium
TCTGCTTTTTATTAGTAATCAGTCGATTACATTCACCCCCATTACTTTTATGCGGTGTGTATGGTGTTTTGCAGAGAGGAATAAGTCCGCAGCCCATGTATGCTCCCTATTTGGGTTTAATTTTTTTGTGTTCGCGACACTGGGGGATAAATGCAGAGGTTGCACCACTGTTTCTGCACTATTTTATTGAAAACCAAGTAGTAACCCCACTCCCCGTTCTTTCTCTTGGAGTAATGCAAATCTTCTAGGGATATCCGCAAAGGCGGCTTGGTCAGCTAACGGTATTCTTGGTTCAATTTTGCTTCGCGTACCGAGGGCATAGCTAGAATCTCGGCGAGGAGGGCATCGGGTTGTACGCGCTCTGAAATACGGAGATGAAAGATGGCATTGGCCGTTCCATGGCTTGTGATGTGCATATCTACTGTGCGAACTCGGATATGACGTGCAACAAGAAGTTCGCGTATCTCGGTTACCTTAAGAGCACTTGGGGAGAACTCTACTTCGAGAGTTTTGAAGAATTCTGCCGAAAATAGACGTTGCTCGAAAGATTCAAAGCCGACAAGTACTACCAGAACCAAGAGGGTGGCAATTACGGAAAAATAGAAAAGCCCTAACCCTATTGTAATTCCAATGGCAGCGGTAACCCAGATGGTTGCGGCCGTTGTAATGCCTCGTACGGTTGCCCCAAATTTGATAATAGCTCCCGCACCCAGAAAGCCGATACCACTAACAATTTGCGCAGTGATGCGTGCCGCATCTGCCGAAAGACCAATCCCCGAAACTGAGATGGGTAGATATACGGAGGCAATAGTAACCAGTGTTGCACCAATACAAATGAGAATGTGGGTGCGCATTCCCGCAGGCTGTCGGTGCATTTCGCGCTCAATTCCAATAAAAAGACCAAGCACCACACTCAACAATAGACGCAAAAGCATGGTCTGTAAGGGAATAGTGGGATCTGCAATCTGGTTCACAAGTTCTGTTAGCATCTCGAAGTTATTTACAACGCATAGAATGACGAAGTGACCACTCAAGCTTGCGTTGTTTGGTTATATACTTTTGACTCTTAATTATCGGACGTTGTCCCAATCTCCTACGCCCGAAACTGGGTTGCCGATGGAAGCGTTCGGTTCTCGTAAAAAGAGGATACGCGAGAGCGTAGCAGCTACGTCGCGCACATAAACGGGCGTTGCTACCTTGCGTGGCTGCAACTTCCAACCATAAAAGACAAGAGGCACCCTGTCTTCGTAAGTGTAATTGGAGTTGCGTGCTTTGGTAGAGAGCGAAGACTGAACCACCCAGCCAGGCATAAGATCTATCAGCAGATGCCCCGAGCGTTTCGGATGAAAACCTCCGAGTGCTCTTTCTATACGCTTGTTGCCTGCGCCGCCCCATTGTATTACGTGCATGGGGTATACTGCTGCTACACCACTCATATCCTCTAGAAATTTGGCAGCTGTCTGTTCCACTTGTAGGAGTGGAAGGTGCGATTTTTCAAGCACACGTTCGTTCAGATAGATAGATTGGGCACTGTAACCGATCACCGCATTTTTAACCCCATAGAGTGCATCGAGGTAACTACCGAGTATATAAACTGCCTTGTCGGGACTAAAATAGCCCGCAGGAATCTGCCATTGCGAAAGTAACCAAGGACTAGGAGCGGAGGCATAAGCCGAAGTGAGTACTACGAGATATTCCTTCTTGCCCACAGTAAGATCTAGGTATTCTAAAAGGCTGGCGAGTTCTTTGTCAAAACGGAGTAGGGCGTCGCGGAATTGTGCTGATTCTGCGCCGTAAAGTTCGGCGATCCGAGCAAAAGGAGTAAAATAGACTGAGAGTAAGTCGGGTTCTCTACCACGTCCTAGAGCATCCTGTTCGACGGCAGCCATTATGAGATCGCGCAACATAGAGTTCCCACTGGGGGTATATGCTAAGCGCGAATATCCGAGCCCAGGAATGTTTACCTCAGACCGAAGGGCGGTGTCAGCCTTTTCGTCTTTTCGTCGCTGTAAAGCCAACGCTTCGCTCGTTGCCCGCGGAGACATGGGAGCTACTATCCATGGAGTTTGGCTATAAGTAGAGGCTAGCTTTTTATTGTTGAAACTCTGCACCCACAAAGGCAATGCATCGCTGTAATAGCTTGAGGTAACCCAATTGCCACTTTTTGGTTCAAACCACAATGCTGCGTCTGCCGAACGTCCTCCAAGGAGTACAGCATCGTTGGCATCGTATGCTACGGTGTAGAGGCGCGATGTAGGATAGCTTTGCCGCCACGAATCGCTTAGAGAGGAAACGAGCAATTTTCGGGGCGAAGCTCCCGTTCCCGTTGCTTGGTTAGAGCCTATGATGTGTGTAAAATCATCCTCTACGAAGCGTTCCTTGGTATTGGTAACATGCGAGAACCAGCTGGCATCTATAACACCGTGCTGATTGGCATCAGCGCCCGTTGCCAAAGTGGCCAAGCCATTAGACACATTACCAAGCAAGTGATTGTAGTGAGCATCTTGGCACACAACACCGCGTGAATAGATACGTGCTAGCCCCCCAGCACTAAGAGCTTCCCAATGCATATCAACCACCTCGCTCCCCATAGCGCCGAGCACGAGCTGTAGTACTAGCTTAGGAGGTTTGTCTAAACGAGGGTTTGCGTTTCCCCAGCAAGAAGAGGCAAAAAACAGAAGGATGCAAGAGAGGGAAAAAGTAAAGCGTTTATACATTGAAGCGGAAATGCATAATGTCGCCATCCTGAACCTCATAATCCTTTCCTTCGATAGACAGCTTGCCCGCATCGCGACATGCTGCTTCAGAGCCGAGCCGGACGTAGTCGGCGTACTTGATTACTTCAGCACGAATAAAGCCACGTTCAAAATCGGTGTGAATAATACCTGCCGTCTGTGGCGCTTTCATGCCTTTACGGAAAGTCCAAGCTCTACTTTCGTCTTCGCCCGTTGTGTAGAATGTTTCAAGGCCTAGCAAAGCATACGCGGCACGAATTAGCTGCGCAACTCCTGCTTCTTTCAAGCCCATCTCTTCGAGGAACATCGCTTGTTCTTCAGGAGTATCCAGTTCGGCAATTTCCGATTCCATCTGTGCCGAGATTGCTAGGACTTGTGTCGTCTCTTTGGCTACTGCGGTACGAACGGCTTCGACGTACTGATTGCCAGTAGCTGCAGAACTCACATCCACGTTGCAAACGTAAAGCACGGGTTTTATGGTAAGAAATTGCTGTTCGAGAAGCCAAGCTTTATCCTCTGCATCCAGCTCCATGGAACGGAGATTGTGACCCTGCAAAAGGTAATCGTTGCATCGTTGCAAGAGTTCTACTGAATGCTTTAAGGTACGGTCGTTGGATACTCGAGCCTGTTTCTCTAATTTAACCAAGCGGCTCTCGATGCTCTCCTGGTCACGCAACTGCAATTCGGTATCAATGATGCCCATATCACGCACAGGATCTACTCCGCCTTCAACGTGCGTTACATTGCCATCGTCGAAGCAACGCAAAACGTGTATTATGGCTTGTGTTTCACGAATGTGTGCGAGGAACTGATTGCCTAATCCCTCACCTTTAGAGGCTCCGCGCACAAGCCCTGCAATGTCTACTATTTCAACAACGGCGGGGCATACTTTTTTTGGATGATCTATTGCAACAAGTTTCTCCAATCGTTCATCGGGTACTACTGCCACACCGACGTTCGGATCTATGGTACAAAAGGGAAAGTTCGCAGCCTCTGCTTTAGAACTCGATATGCAATTAAATAACGTAGACTTCCCTACGTTGGGCAGTCCTACAATACCACACTTCAACGCCATCTTTCACACTTCTTTTTCTGGATGCGTTACTTACGCTCCGAGACTTGTATTTTATTTTCCGATTTTTGTTTCACGCTCTCTCAGTATTGAGTAGCGCCTCTTACTTGTTGTGTTCTATTATTACGAGTGTAGCCCCGTAACCATACTCCTTGAACGAAGCATCTTGGTAGCGACATTGTGGGAACTCAAGGCGCAATATGCGTTGCACCTCCTTAGCCAGAGTCCCGTTGCCAACGCCATGTATTGCCACTAGACGTTTAATATGCGGTGTACGCATAGCCTCCTGCATTGCATGGCGAAAATGTTGAATCTGAAACTGCAACTTCTCGCCTGCCGTCATGTTTACATTTCGATCGGTTATAAGTGCCTCGAGATGGAGGTCTATCTCTACCTGCTCGGGGGCTGGTACTCCCTTAGGAGGTTCTTTTACAGGCGCTTTCTCCTTTTCAATATCCTTGATATTGCGTTCTACGAGCACTTCCAATTCACGCTCCTTTACATCGTCACGAACCGTGATAAGCAGGAGCTCTTCATCCATGAAGCGATTGGCGCGAAAACTACGCGGGCGAGTAAATTCGTTGCCATTCACCTCGAGGTCGCAGACGAACGGTTCGCGCAATTCGTGTGTGCCGAGTACGTAGTATAGAGCTTGTATACGTAAGAAAGCGTATAGGAAAAGCTCGTTCGCCTTGATCTCACAAATTTTCCGACTACTGTAGCGTGCAACACGCCCTCCGAAAAAGGTAAAGGATTTGGTACGTTCAAAACGTGAGAGGGTGGTTAGAATCTCTTGCGGCGACTCGTTGATAAGATAGAGCACATACGGACCGCGAACTGCATCTTGCGCATCGAGCGGAGCAAAGCCTAAGTAAAGGCTGTCGCCTCCAGTACGAGGACTGAGTAGATTGCGCTGAATTTGGATTTTCTCTACAGGAGCGGGCGTATTTTGTGCCTGCGTAGCTTTTGTCGGGGACTCTTGTTCTTTTGTAGCTGGCTTATTGGTTAAAGCTACCAATTCGGGAGGTGTGTCTACAACAAGCTCTGATTCGTACATGGGCAGTTCGAACCCATCTTCGGTACGAACAAGCCATCGACGACTATCTACCTTTTTTACTACCTCGCCACCACCTACTTCATTTAAGAACCGTACCCGACTTCCAACATCTATTCCCATTGCCACCTCGCCTTACACTTATTCTCTCCGCGAAATCGGAGCCCCTATCTATACCTACACGCCCTTTGCAAAGATACGAAATTAGAAGGAGGCGTTTTTATTTTCTTGTAGCTTTTTCACCAGAATGTACATACACATAGGGGTTTACCCAATCGCAATTATCCGAATATTGTTCTTTCTTAGTATCTTTCGCATAAACAAGGTTTGAAGGATGACAGAGAGAAAGTTGCCCATCGGCGTACAAAGCTTTGAAATATTGCGAGAGAATAATTTTCTCTATATCGACAAAACGCAGTATGTTGCGCAGCTTTTGTCGGGTAGAGTCTATTTTTTGAGCCGCCCTCGTCGTTTTGGTAAGAGTTTGTTTCTATCCACCCTTGCCGCTTATTTTCGTGGGGAGAAAGAGCTGTTTGGAGGGCTGTATCTTGCGCAAGCCGAAGAAGAACTAGCACGGAAGTCGAAACGTGAAGCGTGGCAAAAACATCCTGTGCTTTATATAGATTTGAATGCTGAGGTTTATTCCGACGAGCGTGCTCTGGAAA
>CAJPTC010000049.1 GCA_905373475.1 Bacteroidia bacterium
TTGTAGGGGCGAGGCATGCCTCGCCCGCCACTGTTTTACCTGTGCATAGCCCGTTCTGCCGCGGTGGTTTGTAGCAAGCGCATAGCATCCCAAAGGTTGGTGTTGCGAATGGTTTCTAGCTTCGTAAAATCGCCATCGCAGAGCGCATACAACAAATCTGAGGGCAACGACTTTTTGAAGTTTGAAGTTGGAAGTTGGAAGTTTGAAGTATCCGCACTTTCTACTTCCGACTTCCTACTTCCTACTTGTTCGGTGGTAAAGAGCGTTGGGAAGGTGCTCTGCAATACTGCAAGGTTGGCATGCCACCACCATAAAAAGTTAAGAGTGAGCGCTTCGCTCTCTGAATTACGAATGACGAATGACGAATGACGAATGGTGGACGAGGCGGGCGATTTACTTTTTACTTGCATTGCCAATTCTTTGGCAATTTGCTCGGGGTCTCTTTCGGTGAGGGGGATACGGTTGCCTGCCTTATCGTGCGGGGCGTAAACCACGGCAAGAAAGTTGAGAGTGAGCGCTTCGCTTAAGTTGTAAGTTGTAAGTTGTAAGTTGTAAGTATCCGCACTTTCTACTTCCCTACTTCTTACTTCCAACTTCCTACTTGCGCCATTAGGCGCTTCTGCTGCTAGCAGGTCTTCTGCTAAGAGGAACTCGCCAAGGGTGAGGTCGGTAAGGTTTTCGGCGGGCGCGAAATATTTACCGCACAGGGTGGCTATGGGAGCTTTTGTGCGACGGCATTCTACTTGTGTGCGTTCGGCATTAAGCAACCAAGAGAGGGAGTATAGGAGGTCGTGCAACGACAGCAAAGTTAAGAGTTTGGAGTTAAGAGTTAAGCGTTTTTTTCTAAAGGCGCGCTTACAAATTCTGTATCTCTTTTTTTTGGCATCGTAGCGGATGCGGATACCGTAAAGCTCCTCGGCAGCGTGTTTCAAGAAGGTAGGGATGTTGGGGTCAGTGGTTGCATATTTTGCAATGGCTGTTAGTTCGGAAAAGCTCAATTCGTTCCACATTTTTTAATTACGAATTACGAATGACGAATTACGAGGTACGAAGTTGGAAAGGGATGGTTTCGCGCCGTGGGCGCGATTGTAGGGGCGAGGCGTGCCTCGCCCGCCAATGATCTAACGTAATGACAAACCCGCCTCGCCCGCCGTGTGCGCCGCACACGTATTGCGATTATTCTCTATATCTATTCTGCGGGCGAGGCGTGCCTCGCCCCTACAAAGCCTTGCAGAAGCAAGGCTAACGACGAAGGGTAATGGGCTCATTTCTTAACTATATCGATCATAGGCGGGCGGAGCGCTTAGTTACTAATTACTATTTACTAGTTACTACTAGCATCGAGTGTCGCGTAGAAATTAGAAACTAGTAAGTAGTAACTATGCGGAGCGCACTCGCTCGCGCGTATTCAGTGTATTAAACAATTCTTCGCGGTCTAGGTAAGCGCGCAAAGGGTCTCGCAGCTGTTCGGACAACTTTGTTACGACAGTGTCTAAATTATTCAGCACAGCTCGCAGTTCTGACAAGTCAGTTGGCGCTGCGCTTAAGCTGGAAGTTGGAAGTGCGAAGTTGGAACTGTTGTTACTTCCTATTTCGCGCTGTTCTTGCATTCGTCCTGCTGCATACTGTGGTACTGCGCGCAATTGTTCTAGTAGCCATGGGTAACGCATTTGTATTTGGCGGGAGCGTGCGGCGTCGACAATAATCTCTCCGCCGCGTTCGGAGATTAGCGCAGGACGCGATATGTACTGCACCCCATCTATTGCGCCGATGTAAGGAACACTATATGCCCTACCGTCCTGTGCACCGCGTACTTCGTACCTCGTACCTCGTAATTCGTCATTGGTCATTTGCCCTTCGTAGTGTTGTGGTACTAAATAGCGTTTAGCGGTATAGAATGCGGCTTCTACCAGTGCGGTAAGTGCTGCGGCTTTGGCTGCTCCAGCAATCCCCCAAGAGGCTACACTCTCGGCACTCGCCATACTCTGTGCAAAGATGGCAGCGATACTCTGACGCACCACCATATGGAGGGCGTCTAGTGCCATGGTGGCGAGGTTGTTCCCCAATTGTTTGGCTGTGAAATTGGCATCTGTCGCGAATTGGGCGATTTGTGCTCCTGCCTGAGCCCCTATTTGTTGCATTTGTTCAAACTTTTTCTTGAACTCTGCTACCTCTCGCGCATTTGCCGCTTCGCGTTCTTTGGCTTCTTGTTCGCGCTTCTGTTTCTCTTTCTTACGTGCTTCGTCGCGCAGGGCTTGCTGTTGCTGCAGGTCGGCGTCTAGTGTTGCCGTAGCCTCCGCCCAAAGTGCCTCTGCCCATTGCGTACTCTCCTCCCATTCCTTGGTGTTCTGTTCGCGGAAGTCGCGTTGTTGGGTCAGCTTTAGGTCCAGTATTTGTTGGTCGAGGTCGAGGGTGCTTTGCCCCTCCTGTTCTAGTGCTGCACGTTTTGCAATGAGGTAGGTAAGCTGTACCTCCTGCTCGCGTTGTCGGTACTCTTCTTGTGTAAGTTCTTCTGCCAAAAGGTGTTCTTTCAAGGCAAGGAGCTCACGCTTACGCCACTCTTCCCAAACAGCACTCTTTGCATTGGCTTTGGCGCTCTCGCGCGCAACCAGACGCGTAGTTTCTACCGTGTTGCCGTTTTCGTCTGTACCCTCCACGTTTTCCAAATAAAAGTTGGAAGTTGGAGGTTTTAAGTTGGAACTGTTATTACTTCCGACTTCCCTACTTCCTACTTCCAACTTCGTACTTGCCCCATTGGGTACATCTGCAAGCATGCCTGCAAAGGCTTCTTTTACACTCGCGAGGTCGCTAACAGCCTCACGTTTGATACGGCGTATTTTCTCCACAATGCCATCTAAGCCTGCCCCAAAAAAGCCTGTATCTATACGCCATTTCTTCTGAAAAGCTTCAAGCTTTTTGTCGCCTTCGGGATCGTTTAGTATGGCTTCGAGTTCTTTGCGTGCGATGTCTGCATTTTCGCCCGCCGCCTCGTGCAATATTTCATTCAGGCGTTGCCGTTGTGCAAACTCACGCTCGGTAGCTTCGCTTTGTATGGCGGTTAATTTATCTTCTTGTGCCTTCAGGGCTATGTTATACCTTAGTGCATCGTTTGCCGCTTTTTGCGCTGCCTCAATTTCTTCTAGACTGCTTTTCTCTGTCAGCAGATTGGGTAGGTACTTCCCGTACTGTTTGTTCAGCCTCTCTATTGCTGCTTTGCGTGCTTCGCTTCCTTCTGCACTCTCGCGGATGGTACTTACCAACATATCTAGCTGCGCCTGTTCGCGTGCTAGTTCCTTGTTGTACTCTTTGGTTACGTCCAGACTGCTCTGCATGGAGTGCGTAAAGTCGTCTAGCTTGTCTGCAACGAAGGAGAGCGCTTTGTTTATTAGCCCGAAGGCATTCGAGATACCTTCAAACAGTGCACTTGCTTTTTCGCGCAGCACATCAAAGCCTGCCTTGAGGGCGCTAAACAGATTGGTAATAAAGTGAAATGCGTTCTTAACAAACACAAAGAACGGGTCAAACCAATCTAATACGGGGGCAATATAGTTCGTAAACTGTGCGAGCTTTTCGTAGAACGCAGCCACGATAGGCATTACCTTTTGTCCCAACTCTATACGCACGTTCTGTATCGTGTTCTCCGCAATTTTTTGCTTGGTGGCAAGGTTGTCGGTATTGGTGGCAGCTTGTTCGTAGGCAGTGTTTGTACCTGTTACGGCTTCTTTAAGGCGTGCAAAACTCTCGCGGTTTTGTATCAATATTTCTCCCGCTACGATATTGCCCTTCCCAAAGAGCTGTACCTTTTCTGCAGTGCTCAGATTTGCAGCCGCAAGGTTGTCCAATGCTTGTTGCATCCCCACCACCGCGGGGTTGAACTTTTGGTTTGCAGCCGTCTGCAGATTGAGTAGCACGCCGTTGAGCTTCGTACCAGCTACTTCGCCTTGTAAACCCTTTTCTGCGAGTGTTTCGATCAGCCCCACCGACTCTTCTACCGAAAGGTTTGCCCCCGCGGCAGTTGCACCGAATTTTACAATCGATTTGGCAATACTATCTACGCCCGCAGAGCCTGCTTGCGAGCCTGCTGCCAATGCATTGATGTACCTGTCTGCCTCAGCGGCAGGTGCTCCGAATTGGTTCATGGCGGCTGCCAGACTCTCCACGGAGGTTTTAGCGTCCATCTTTGCCGCTGCAGCCAATGTTAGTGCCGCCTCCGTAGTCTCGGCAAGCGCCTCTTTGTCTTTGAGGAGTTCGGGCTTTGCACTCCCCATCAACGTAAAGGCATCTATTACCTCCGCAGCCGTATCGGTCGCGGTGGCTGCCAAATCGCGCGCCTTCTTCTCTAGGTAGGCGATATCATCGCCTTGCAACCCTGTAAGAGCTGTTAAGTTTTTACTTTTCTCTTCAAAGGTTTTGTAGTCTTGTATGGCTTGTGTGGTAAAGTTTTTGATGGCAGAGAGCCCGCTCATTACGGCTTCGCCGATGCTCTTCGGGAAGTGGAAAAGTTGTTTGCCGAAGTCTTTTATCCCCGTCCCTATTTGTTGCAGAAATGTACCCTTGCTTTGTGCGTCAGAGAGGTTTTTCATCTCGTCTTTCACACTCGCAATTTGCGTGCGTACGTCTGCAAGCTTGCTGTTTGCCTCTATAAATTCTTTACTCCCTTTTGTGGATTGTGCGATCTCGGCGGTAAGCTCTTTTTCTAAGCGTTTGAGTGAGGCAATGGGCAAATCGGAGAGCTTTTTACCTTGCTTCTCTAGCTCTGCAATTGCCTGTGTACCTTGTTGTGTGGTCTCGCGGGTTTGCCGCATTTGTTCACGCACTTCCCCGATGGCACTTTTTACAGTCTGGAGCTGTGCCATGCGTTCTTTATACTCCGCGGAGGAACGGTCGAGCTTCTTGATACTTGCCTCTAGCTCGCTTTGCGCCTTAAGCAACTCGCCGAAAGACAAGCCGTTCAGGTTTCCTGCTGCAATGGCTGTCTGGCGGAGCTCGCGCTGGTACAGAACCAGTGCCTTTTTCGCTTCTTCAAATTGGGCTTTGGCTTCCTTCTGTTTCTCTTTATCGCCACTCTTGCGTGCGGCATCGAGTACTTCGGAAGTCTTCTTTACGGCTTCTTGCAGGGCGGCGAGCTGTTTCTGTGCATCGCCCGTATTGATAACAATTGAGGTGGGGGTATTGCGGGGCATTGCTTTAGTTAGGTACTAATTACTATTTACTACTTACTAGCGGCGGTTGGAGCGTAGAAATTAGAAACTAGTAAGTAGTAATTTGAAGAGTTAAGAGTTCGCGCCTGTGGCGCGATTGTAGGTGCGAGGCATGCCTCGCACGTTCATGATCTAACGTAGGGGCGAAACCTGATTCGCCCGCCGTGTGCGGCGCACACGTATTGCACATATTGCGATCATTCATTCCAAAACATCAT
>CAJPTC010000050.1 GCA_905373475.1 Bacteroidia bacterium
CTGGGCGTTCATCGATGCTTACTTGGTCGCAAATTTTCCCCCGCGAATCTTTGGCTGCGCCTCGTTTTCGGTATTTACGCCCATGATGTCGCAAGTGTAAATAGAGATGCCCTTTGCGCATTTTATCCTCCCAGATATATTGGCAGATGCATTCATAGCTCACATAGGGTCTCCCTTCTAATTTACAGCGTCCGGCGATCTGCTCTGGGCTATAGTCGTTCGCAAGTAGCTTGTCCACAGTCGCTTTTATCTCATCTGTAAACTTACATGCTTTGGGCTTACTAGCCATCCGTTCTGTGTATTTACGTTGTGCCAGTTCTGCTTTGTATGTCCCATTGCGCTTGTCTGCATTTCGTCGTATTTCGCGTGAGAGCAACGACTTATCCTTGCCGATTCTGTTGGCAATTGCTTGTTGCGAGAGTTTCTCCTCTCGCAACACTTGAATTGTGTATCTTTGTTCTAGGGTTAAATGTGCCATCTTTTACTTTTTTGGACGGAAGCCGAAGATACACTTTTTAGCCTTGCCAGAGGGAAAGAGAAGAATTCTTCTCTTTTTTCCTCTGGATTTATGTGCGTGCCTGTTTTTCTTCTAGCGTTGCATTTATTACTTGAATTTGGGTATTGTAAAGTTGAGTTTGGTTTAATTCGTATGACTCTAGATATCTTAGCGCCAGATGAGTTGCCTGAGACGTGTTTCTTCAATTAGTAGGAGCTCTGTTTCGTAGCCAAATAGTTTTTGGTAAGTACCAGATGTAATACTAGCTTTTGCATTTTGCACTCCTAACGTGTCACGTAATTCCGATAATGCTAGTAGTCGCCCTGTGAAGCGCTCGCCGCCATTTTGAAATTCGAGAACTGCATGTTGTAACTCCGTACGTGGTCGTTCGCCTGTGAAACGAATGTGTACTAGTACTTCGATACTATCGTTGGCGTTTTGCGTTAGATGGGCGATCTCTTTCAAAGTGCAATATCCAGTATAACTACGCTTGTAAGGGAGATACCAAACAAGCAAAAAAAGTAGCAGGAGTGTAATTGTAATGATGAGTGTACCAAAACGGAGTAAACGACTAGGTACATTGCCTATTATGGAACGCACTTTTTCACTCCGAAGCTCGAAACACTTCTCTTGTACTTGCGATGTATTTTTTTCTTGAGGTTGCATGTCATTATTCTTTTTCAATAGAGATTGCACATTCTCTAGCTCCCCAACTCCAATTGATTTTTCACGAGTTGATAGTATTGCCCTCGCAACTTCGTTAACTCTTCGTGCGTTCCCACTTCTACAATCTGCCCTGTATCGAGTACGACTATTTGGTCAGCATCGCATACAGTAGAAAGACGATGTGCCACGACCACCACCGTTTTACCCTTATAAAACTCACGCAAACGTTCTGTGATTACACGCTCGTTGTTAGCATCAAGCGAATTGGTTGCTTCGTCGAGAAAGACAAACTGGGGGTCTTTATAAACAACACGAGCAATGAGTATTCGCTGGCGCTGCCCCTGACTTAAGGCACGACCATCTTGTCCAATTTTAGTGTTGTAAGCAAGAGGAAGTGTTTCGATATAGTCAGCAATATTCGCCGTATTGGCAGCCGAACGAATGTGCTCAAGATCTGGCTCATCGTCTGAGATAGCAATGTTTCTTCCGATGGTATCAGAAAACAAGTAGCCCTCCTGCATTACAGTACCGCACTGGCTACGCCACCATGCGAGACTATACTCTGACAAAGGGCGTTCTCCTACACGTATTGTCCCCGATTGTGGCTCATAGTACCCCAACAATAGTTTAATAAGTGTTGTTTTTCCACTTCCACTTGCTCCGACAATAGCTGTTACCTTGTTGTTGGGAATTACAAGGTTAATATCCGAAAGTATGTCTTCTTTCCGATACGGGTCATATTTAAAGAAGAGATGTTCGATCGAAAGATCATATGCATTTGGCGATTCTGTATAATGTGTCAGTGTTCGGTTTTCATCCTCTTCGTTCGCCGTACTGTGAATTTCGCTCATTCTCTCTAGACTAATACTGACATCCTGCCACGAGTAAATGAATTGGATGAGCTGTTCTACAGGGCTGTTAAGCTGACCTATTATGTACTGTACGGCAAGCATCATCCCGAGGCTCATACTCCCATGTATAACCGCCGATGCGGCTAATACCGTAATTAGTATATTCTTTAATTCGTTAATAATCGTACTCCCTGCTACCTCAATTTGTTGTAAGTTGAGACGTTCGAGATTTACTTTAAAAAGATCTGCTTGTACGTCTTCCCATTCCCATCGTTTGCGTTGTTCGCAGCCCTGAAGCTTAATTTCCTGCATACCGCCCAGAAGCTGAAGCGTAACATTTCGGTTAGTACCTGCCTGTTCAAAATACTTGTAATCGAGCACACGACGTCGTTTCAGGAAAAGAACAATCCATACTGCATAGAGCGTTGTTCCTATAAGGAAGACGAAAAAGATCCACCAGTTATACACAAAGAGCACTGCTCCAAATACAAGAAACGTAAAGAACGAAAACAGCAGGGTGAGACTGCTTGAGGTGAGAAACTGTTCAACACGTCGGTGATCTTCTATGCGCTGAAGAAAATCGCCCTGTAGCTTGGTATCGAAAAAGCGCATGGGGAGCTTCATCAGCTTGATAAAGAAATCGGAGATAAGCGAAATATTGATGCGCGTAGAGATGTGCAAAAGGATTTTCGATCGTATAAACCCTATGCCTGTTCTGCTGAACAGGAGCATCATCTCAGCAATAAGCACTAACCATATAAAATTGAGGTCGCGCGTGCCGATCCCTGTATCAACAATTGCCTGTGTAAGAAATGGGAATATTAGTTGCAAAAGTGAACCCAAAAGTAGCCCAAGAATGAGCTGGCCAAAAAAGCGTTTGTACTTTACTAGGTATCGCCACAGGAAGGCTATACGGTTGTGCTCAGGCACCATGACGTCTTTGCCACTATAGAAGAGTTCTGTAGGCTCAAAAAGTAGGGCTATACCGCGCTCCTTGCCCTGTGCAATGTCGCTGATCCAGTGTTCTGTAAATTGCTCACGAGTGTAAGTCAGAAGCCCCTTTCCTGGGTCGGCTACATACACTGTCCAGTTGCCGTGCCGATCCTGCTGTATACGGTATACGACAATAAAGTGGCTTTGCCTCCAATGCACTATACATGGTAGAACGCCCTCCTTGTTTAGATCTTCAAATGTGAGTCGTCCTCCGAGAGTATGAAAACCGAGGCGTTCCGCAGCTTTGCTAATACCAAGCAATGATACGCCAGCTTTTCCCAAAGCGCAGTCAGCACGCAATTCATCGCGGTTCGGCTTGCGTCCGTAGAACTCTGCGATCATGGCGAGGCAACTCGGCCCGCATTCCATAGCATCGCGTTGCCGGACAAAAGGGAAGTGGTGTGTCATAGTTTCTTTTGTTTTGACGACGAATGTAACAAAATAATGGGAGAAATAGATATTTTCGGTGTAAAAAATATATTATTTTAGCACTACTAAAATGACTAAAACTCAAAAAAGTGTATTCACATGCATAGTATACTGATCGCAAATTATAAACTCAATTGAATCCAAGGTAAATCTCTGGCTTTAATTTTAGCATCATGAACTTTGGTGATATATTTTTTTGAAAAAAATGAAATTACACTTTGTAATTCTGCAAACGGAAGCTTAATTGCGAATCAAATGATTACAATGATGAGTAAAATCAAAATGAAAAACTTTCAGATTACTCTAGATGGTGACAAGGAAGCACATAATAAAGTTCGATTCTCAGTAAAAATGTTGGATTCATACTCTCGAATTGTAAATAATATCCACCATTTAGTACGCAGTATAGACGGAGTTTCTGTTGATTTACGACTTAACTATACTACCGAAAATATAGACACACTGAACAATGTTCTTGCATCATTTGACTATGATGTCAGAAAATCCATCAATGTATCTCCACACATTGTATGGCAGTATTCAGATAACCTAGATGTACTATCGGATAAAATCCGTTGTCTAGAGAACTCATCGCTAGAGCAAGGTTATTGTATTTTAAATCAAAAATGTAAGGCTCGTTGTATTTCCTGCTATGTAGAGAATTATAATCAGTATGTGATTAACCACAACCTCGATGTCTATAAATGTACCGCGCGAGAATTTGATATGTCGCATTGTGTAGGTCACATTGAGACTAACGGGTATTTTATACCAAATTCCCTATTTCAGAAATACATTGATACACCCTCCCCGTTTAACAACCAATTGTGTCTTGACTGCGAATACCTTCCTACGTGTCTCAATGTCACTTCTTGCATATATTGTTGTCCGGTAAAAACGGGATATCGTATTTTTAGAGCACACAACCCCTGA
>CAJPTC010000051.1 GCA_905373475.1 Bacteroidia bacterium
ATTGCGATTATTCTCTATATCTATTCTGCGGGCGAGGCATGCCTCGCCCCTACAATCGCGCCACAGGCGCGAACCATCCCCCTTCCAACTTCCTACTTGCGCCATTTGGCGCATTACCTCGTACTTAATAATAATGCGTAGCATCTTTTTTAACCGTGCACAGATCGAGTCTATGATCATAGGCGCAAAGAACGAATACATAATAGGCGGACGCGGACTGGGTAAGTCCGAAGGGTTTGATGCTCGTGTCCTCCTACGCAATATCTTTGCTATGCCCCGTAGCGCAGGCGCTTTACTCTCACCCTCCTACACGAAACTCAAGACACAAACCTTCCCCGCCATTGCCAACGCACTCAACCGCTGGGGCTATGCAGAAGGCCTACACTACTACGTAGGCAGAAGACCCCCCAGCAGTGCGAACTTCCCCCGCCCCATTATTCAGCCGTTCGATTGGGGCAACGTCATTGCCTTCTTCTCAGGGGCGATATTGCATATGGTAAGCTTCGATCGTCCGATGTCGACCAACTCCCTTTCGCTCGACTACGTAATAGGTCCCGAGGCGCGCTTCCTTTCGCACGACAAGATAGTAAACGAAGTTACGCCTGCCATTCGTGGTAACCGCCAATATTTCCGCGATTGCCCCTGGCACGGAGGCGCATTTTACTCAACAGACATGCCAACAGGTTCGCGTGGAACGTGGATTCTCGCCAAAGAGAAAGATTGTGACCCAAAGCTTATTCAGTACATCCGCCTACTCTACGCATACATGAAACAAGCAGAGCGCGACAGGCAGCACTCGCTTGCCGAACACTATCGTAAGCGCCTCAACGCAGCACGAAGTAAAGCTACCTTCTTCAAGATTTATTCTGCATTAGACAACCTCGAGGTGTTGGGGGCAGAGTGGTTTGCACAACAAGAACGCGACCTCCCCCCCAACGTATTCCAAAGCTCTATTCTCTCTCTACCCTCTCAAACCACTACCAACGCATTTTACCCAAGCTTTGACGCTGAGCACCTTTGCTACCCACCTCATACCTCTGCATACGCCGAAACAGCAGGCTTTACGCCACTGGGGGCTACCCCCGATTGCCGTTGGGATGGCGACATCGATACCGAACAACCGTTAGAAATAGCGCTAGACTACAACATTAGTATCAACACGCTTGTTGTTGGGCAACGTCTAGCGGGCGAACTTCGCACGCTACGTGCTATGTGGGTAAAATCGCCCCAAACCTTGGAAGACCTTATCAGCAAATTTGCAAACTACTACGCTTATCACCCTGTGCGAGAGGTTGTCTATTACTTCGATGCCACAGCCGTAGCACGCGCCGCAAGTACGGGTTACAGCTACTCCGATTTGGTGATTCAAACCTTAGAAAATGCAGGCTTTCGTGTTACCCCCATACACTTGGGCGTACCCATTCGTCACGACCTCAAATTTCACTACATAAATGCCGCCTTCCGCGGCGAGAGTTCCGAGTTTTTGCGCCCTACGTTCAATACAGAGGCATGCGACGATCTTATTACGGCGATTGAGCTTACGGGCTCTGTTATCACTTCGCGCGGTTTTGGCAAAGACAAACAGCCCGAGAAACGCGCAGACACGCCTGAGTTCCCCGACCAACACAAAACACACATCACCGATGCCTGGGACACGCTCTTCGTAGGTGCTAACCTTTATGCGCCCACAACACAGAACGATGGTGTTGCTGTTCGCTTCGCCTAAAACGAATTACGAGCGCATTACCTTAATCTCCATGCATGGAATAGATGCCCAATTGTTCGGAATTTCCGATTAGTTGGGCATTATCTTATCTCCTCCGCCTCCCGCGTTTTCTCTTCGCCCCGAAGGGGGCAACAAAGGCAGTAAAATAGTGTTTATAGCCTTGCCTTCGCAAGGCTTTGAATTCTATGACTGAGCCAAATTCAATCGTGTAGGGGCGAAACCTGATTCGCCCAAAAATGCGCACCGCGCATTTTCTTGATCATATCGTTGTATGCGCGTTGCCAGCCTCGCCCGTAAAATACGCGCTGCGTATTTTCAGATAGCATTGCGGTTGTAGCGGTGCGCCTCGCCCGCAATAACCGACAAGGATGTTTTTGGAATGAATAATCGTAATATATGCAATACGTATGCACCGCACACGGGGCGGGCGAGGCGTGCCTCGCCCCTACAATCGCGCCACAGGCGCGAACCATCCCCTTCCTACTTCGTACCTCGGAAGAGCGCAGCCCCCTCCACATTTAGCGCAATAAAAAAGAGTTAGAAGCAGAGTCTCTCACTCCCACTCCTAACTCTTATCTTAGAAACTTTGAAAAGAACACTTATTCTTTTTCCTTCATCTCCTCGTGCAACTGCGCCAATTCGGGGATGCTCCCCAACGTCGTATGCTGCTGCCCAAGGTTAATGTTCTGAATCTGACGCTGCATACTCTGCCCCTCCTTGCCGCCGTCCTCTTTCGTCTTCCGACTCTGCAAATCGGTAGCCTCTTGGTAAGTACGAGCATGCGACAACACAATGCGATGCGAATTCTTGTTGAACTCCAACACCACAAAAGGCAACTTCTCATCTACGCTTGGCAATGTACCGTCTTCCTTGCGCAGATTGCGCCCCGTGGCATAGCCTTCGAGTCCGTACGGCAGCGCCACCGTGCCTCCCTTGTCAGACACCTCGAGTATCGTACCCTCATGCGTAGTACCCGGCGCAAAAATCTGCTCGAAAACCTCCCATGGGTTCTCTTCTACTTGCTTATGCCCCAACGAAAGCTTCCGATTTTCCTTATCAACACCCAACACAACCACCTCCAGCGGCTCTCCAATCTTCGTAAACTGCTCTGGGTGCTTAATCTTCTTAGTCCACGACAAATCGCTAACATGCACCAAACCATCTATCCCCTCTTCCACCTCTACAAAGATGCCAAATGCCGTGAAGTTGCGCACGTGTGCGACGTGTCGCGACCCTACAGGGTAACGCTGTTCGATTCCTTCCCACGGATCGGGTTTGAGTTGCTTGATGCCGAGGCTCATTTTGCGGGTTTCGCGGTCTAGTGCTAAGATTTTGGCATCCACCTCGTCGCCTACTTTCAAGAATTCGGAGGCGGACTTCAGACGCGGATTCCACGATATCTCGCTAACATGAACCAAGCCTTCCACACCTGGGGCAATTTCTACAAAAGCGCCGTAGTCGGTTACCAGCACAATCTTACCGTGTACGGTGTCGCCCTCCTTAAGATTGGGATCAAGCGAATCCCACGGATGTGGCGTAAGTTGTTTAATACCCAAGGCAATACGCTTCTTTTCAGGGTCGTATTCCAGAATAACTACGTTCAGCTTCTGGTCAAGCTCAACCACCTCACTCGGATGATTGATGCGCCCCCACGCCAAGTCCGTAATATGTACCAAACCGTCCACACCACCAAGGTCGACAAACACACCGTAAGAGGTAATATTTTTTACCACGCCTTCGAGGACTTGACCTTTTTCGAGGTGTGAGATAATCTCGAGTCGTTGTTGTTCGAGTTCTGCCTCGATGAGTGCTTTGTGCGATACTACGATATTCTTGTGTTCGTGGTTAATTTTCACGACCTTGAATTCCATTGTCTTATCTAGGAAGATGTCGTAGTCGCGAATGGGGCGGATATCGATTTGCGAACCCGGCAAGAAAGCCTCAATCCCAAACACATCAACAATCATCCCCCCTTTGGTGCGATATTTTATATATCCCTTCACAATCTCTTGGTTCTCGTAGGCAGCCAGTACCCGATCCCAAGCTTTCAACGTACGCGCCTTCCTATGGCTCAAGATGAGTTGTCCGTGTGCGTCTTCTTGGTTTTCTACGTACACTTCAACCTTGTCGCCCACGGCGAGTTCGGGCATATACCGAAACTCGTTGATTGATACGATTCCTTCGGACTTAAACCCAACATTTATAATTACTTCGCGTTTGTTGAGTCCTACTACAGTACCTTCTGTCACCTCGTTCTCTGCGATAGAAGCTAGGCTATTCTCGTAGCTTGTTAGGTCGTGTTCTTTTTGTTCAGCTGGGGTGTTATTTTCAAACTCCTCCCAGTTCATCGTAGCGTCGCCCGTAGTGGGTACAGCCGCGATAGTCTTCTTTTGTTCTTCACTCATCTCTTTCTTTTGAACTTTGCTTACTTAGTTCGACGTTATTTATTGTGGCGCAGATAGGCGCGCCGTTGCCTCGCATTTGGTTATATGCCAAACTTTCGTACTTTTGTCGTACAAAAGTACATACTTTTTATGATAATTAGGGGTTATGT
>CAJPTC010000052.1 GCA_905373475.1 Bacteroidia bacterium
CCTCGCCCGCAGAATAGATATTGAGAATAATCACAATACGTGTGCGCCGCACACGGCGGGCGAATCAGGTTTCGCCCCTACGTTAGATCATGAACGGGCGAGGCATGCCTCGCCCCTACAATCGCGCCACAGGCGCGAGCAATTAACTCTTAACTAAGCGAAGCGTCTTAACTCTTAACTACAATGAAAGACCCCATCAATCATCCCGAGCACTATACCTCACACCCGAGCGGTATAGAGTGCATCGCCATTGCACAATACCACGACTTCTGCATAGGCAACGCCATCAAATACCTCTGGCGCGCAGGGCTAAAACATGAAGAAGGTATCTCCGACGCAGCCAAAGAGATTGAAGACCTCCGCAAAGCCATCTGGTACATCCAGCGCAAAATAGCGCTTCTGCATAAAAACAACCCCGATTCGCTCCTACAACAACCGACAAATGATGTTTTGGAATGAATGATCGCAATATGTGCAATACGTGTGCTCCGCACACGGCGGGCGAATCAGGTTTCGCCCCTACGTTAGATCATGGGCGGGCGAGGCGTGCCTCGCCCCTACGGCGGTGGGTTCTATTACGGCGAGCCATGGCGCGCCGCTACAATCGCGCCTGTGGCGCGAACTCTTAACTTTTAACTAAGCAAAGCGCGCCCCATTACATATTTGGGCACCGCAGCACCCCCGACCTCGCGTCCTCACTGTCCCTTTAGGGGCGGGGTCTCGAATGCGTCAGATGGCACAAAACAAAAAAACGACCACGCAACCACGCCGCATAACAGCAAAAAGAATGGCACAAAATAGGTACGAGGTACGAGGGAGAAAGTGACGAGTGAGAATGCACAGGAGGGAGGGGAGAGCCTTGCCTCCGCAAGGCTTTGTAGGGGCGAGGCACGCCTCGCCCGCAGAATAGATACGGGTGATAGATATAGCGCCTCGCCAGCGATAACCGACAATGATGTTTGAGAATGAATAATCGCAATATGTGCAATACGTGTGCGCCGCACACGACGTATTTTCAGATAGCATTGCGGTTGTAGCGGCGCGCCATGGCACGCCGTAATAGAACCCACGCCTCGCCCGCAGAATAGATACGGGTGATAGATATAACGCCTCGCCCGCGATAACCGATAATGATGTTTTGGGAATGAATAATCGCAATATGTGCAATACGTGTGCTTCGCACACGGCGGGCGAGGCAGGTTTGCCATTACGTTAGATCATTGACGGGCGAGGCGTGCCTCGCCCCTACAATCGCGCCACAGGCGCGAACTTTTAACTCTTAACTTAAGCAAAGCGCCCCGCTTCGCACTCGTAACTCGTAACTAAATCTCATGTTTTCACTCTGGGCACTCTACCTCTCTATACCAAGCGGCGATAAAGCCATCGAACTCGATGTACAAACCGAGATCGCCTACGAATGGTACTCTCCATTCTTCAACAACCAACCCTCCGTATCGTGGGATTTCTCCGTCCCACACACCCCCTACAACGAAGAGCTGCTACTTAAAATATCGCAAAACGGAGCACTATACCCACTCAACGAAGGGTATAGATTAGCCTATTTCCGCGGACTGCCATGGCAACAAGACAACGAAATTGACAACGGACGACTGTACGTCGTAAAAATATCGACAACACGCATCTATCTACAGTTCAAACAAATAAACCGCATTCTTGAAAAACTCAGACAACACACCTGTCGCAGTTTGCGGATAAACAACATTTCACCAAACCTCCTAAACTCAGCAACAGGCGAGAACACATCCGCCGAATATTACCTTGCATACGGCGAAAGCACTCGAGCTGCAGGAACAGACAAACTAACCCCAGACAACGCCATTGTCGCCATCTCGCTCAACGAACTCTTAAATCAAATCATAAACTTCGGAGCAAACCTACCCTCTACAACACACCTCCTCACACTAACCAAAGACAAACTTGTAATACTGCCCGAACACCACAACCTCTTCAACGGACGCATCTTAAAGAACGCACTCAGAGCTATAGAATACCTCCCCAAAAATCTACTATCGGCAGAAGAGCACAACATCGCAGGCGAAGACTCTATAACAATAGACTCCTCCTCCTACGTAACACTACCAGCAGACATATTTCTCTCCACCCTCCTAGAAAGTATCTTGTATGCCCGTTGCAGCACTCTTAGCATACGCGAGAAACTCAACGCCACCCCCATAGTAACCTATATTTCACCGACGCATAGTACAAACACGTACCGCCGTTTTGGCGAACTCACCGCCTTCGAATGGTGCACTATGCATCTGCCCAAACCTCTCAATAGTGAAAAAATCTATGCATCGCCTACCTCACCATACGGGCACACATTACGATACAACGAACCCCTCCCACTCGCTTTCTATCCCATCAGTGCGAATGTGGGGGTAAGCGGCATCCCCATACGCTTCTACAACCGCAGTACACTCCTACACTTCTTCCCAATTATTGCAGACCAAAGTACATACCCCGACAGCAGCAAAGCCTTGTTAACCATATACAAAGCAAGCGGGAGAACAGTTATTGGGAAAAGAATGCTAAACATCTACAGTCCTGTAGAGAGACGAGAGATTAGTATCGGTTGGTCTGCGAACTCCCATCTTGGTTTCTCATATTACAGTGTTCTCATACAGGCATGCGAAGAGACATACCTATATTCTGGCCTCGAGGGCAAATGGCTATGGTTAGGCTCTGCACGACACAAACACCTCAAAATAGAAAAGAGGAACAATGTTACAGAGCACGACCTAATCTTTGAACTCGGGCATATCGTATTCCAACAATTTATCCCCGCAAAAAAAGTAGACGTAACGTGCGACAACGCAAAACTATACCTACACCTATACAACCGAAAAAGTGGCAGCACACGAGAAGCATTCCTCACCAACGACCCCGACCCAATTCCTTACGACCCACAACTCTGGCTTATCTTAGAACCAGGATTATATTACATGCGTCGTAACAGAAACACCCTCAAAATTGGCTACGGGGTTCTGGATGGCGACCCCGTAGAGCCACACCTCCCTGGCGATGTAATATCTCTGCAACCCATAAGCCACAATTCGCCGCTCCTCTCTCCCGAATTAGGACACTACCCACCTAGCGAACTCATCTTACCTAAAAACGAATACATAATCCCCCCCAGAATACATTACTACGATGAACCCAACCAAAAACGAATAAAAACAGACAAATCTCAAGACTATGTCTTTGGCGAGGGAGTTGTCTCGGTATACACACGACCACCAGTGCCCACTGTTTCAGTAGCTCCGCCATCAAGCAATTCTACGAACAAACTCTATCTGCGCGCCATGAAAACAGTAAGCACCTTCGTAGACGCTGGCAACTTTGGCGATCCCCTCCGAACCTCCATCTACAAAATCAGCCAATCATACGACCTTATGCACTGTAGCGAAAACCCTGCAACGATACAAGCCACCTACATCAGAGCATACTACGAACAACTCGCATTAGCCATTGAGGGTGACCTCGAAACGTGGGATGAGGAAGCCATTTTTGCTGCACTCTACGAACACCCATACCCCTCGCGCGAGGCAAGCCAACGAATTGGGCAACAACGCATCAAGAAAATCTCGCTCGTCTTGCGTAAGCACGAATGCAGTATAAAGAGCGTAAGAGTCGTACAATTCAACGAAATCGCAACGGACTACGATAAAAAACTAGCCTACGACAACGAAATGTAAAGGCTTCATTTAGGTACTAGGTTCTAAGTGTGTTTTTGTAGGGGACGCGCCACAGGCGCGAACTCTCAACCTTAGATCCTTTACCTGTTTTCTAGTGTTTAGCCTTGCCTCCGCAAGGCATTTTATGGGCGAAGCGTGCCTCGCCCATAAAATGCGCACTGCGTATTTTCAGATAGCATTGCGGTTGTAGCGGCGCGCCATGGCACGCCGTAATAGAACCCCCGCCGTAGGCGGCGAGGCACGCCTCGCCCGCGATAACCGACAATGATGTTTTGGAATGAATAATCGTAATATCACAATACGTGTGCGCCGCACACGACGGGCGAATCAGGTTTCGCCCCTACGTT
>CAJPTC010000053.1 GCA_905373475.1 Bacteroidia bacterium
GCCCCTACGTTAGATCATGAACGGGCGAGGCATGCCTCGCCCCTACAATCGCGCCCAAGGCGCGAACCATTAACTCTTCAAATTACTACTTACTAGTTTCTAATTTCTACGCGACACTCGATGTTAGTAAATAGTAAGTAGTAAATAGTAACTAACTACGTGCTCGCCTCTGCGCTAGTAAATAGTAAGTAGTAACTAGTACCTATAAAAATGCCCACCCCCCTTATTCCCATTACAGGAACTCTTTACTCTGAAAAGGTAGAGAGCATCAAAAGTACTCTACTCACTGTTCTCAACGCAGAGCACTCGTCACTTTCCCCCCTCCTCCTCTACTTCGATAGCCCGGGCGGCGCAATAGACGGCATCAAAGAACTGGCAGACCTCATTCACAATGCAGAATGCCCCACAATAGCCCTCGTAGGTAACTGCTGCACCTCTGCTGCCTATTGGCTCGCCTCACAATGCGACCAAATTTGGGCACTCTCGCCTACCGCACGTATCGGGGGGGCAGGCGCAATGGTTACCTTCTACAAAGAAACAGAAGAAAGTAAACGACTCTGGGGAGAAGAGATTACCGTATACGCCCCCCAAAGCACACGAAAGAACGAAGAATACAACGAACTACTAAACGGGAACTACGAGCCCTACAAACAAGCAATTCTTGCTCCCATTGCAGAGATACTCCTAACCGATGTCTTCAACGGGCGAGCAGGCAAACTCAAAGACGCTACCGACGACGCTCTACGTTCAGGAGCCTCCCTTTATGCCTCCGCCGCCCTAGGGCGAGGTTGGATAGACCGCATCTTAGCCACACGCCGAGAATTGCCCCAAGCACTCGAAACCTATTTAGACACTGTAAAAACAGACTCCACCATGGAAACAGAAACCACAACCAGCGCAGTTACGAGTGACGAGTCACGAGTGACGAGCGAAAACACACAGAATGTAGAAAGTGACGAGTTACGAGTGACGAGCGAAAATAACGGGAATGCAGAGTCCGCAATTCGTCATTCGTCATTCGAAATTCGTAATTCAGAGAGCGAAGCGCCCACCGCCCCCATTGCAGAATGGCAACACGCGGTGGCAGAACTCCGCGCAGAGCTCGAAGCACTCAAAGCGAGTCAAGAGACCCATGCACTCTCTCAACCCTCTACCCCTGCCCCAACAGACGGAGTAACAGGAGTAGCCCCCGTGAGTGGGGTAGGAGTAGTACAAGACAGTGCAGACAACCTGCTTGCCTACTGCGAAACCCATGCAGACGACCCATTGTCGTGTATTGCTGCTCTACGCGCCTCCGCTTCGCGCAGGTAACAGTTCTGCAGTTTTGTAGGGGCGAGGCATGCCTCGCCCGCCCATGATCGATATAGTTGAGCAATGAACCCATTACCCTTCGTCGTTAGCCTTGCTCCCGCAAGGCTTTGTAGGGGCGAGGCATGCCTCGCCCGCAGAATAGATACGGGTGATCGATATAATGCCTCGCCCGCAATAACCGACAATGATGTTTTGGAATGAATAATCGTAATATCTGTAATACGTGCGCTACGCACACGGCGGGCGAATCAGGTTTCGCCCCTACGTTAGATCATTGAGGGGCGAGGCGTGCCTCGCCCCTACAATCGCGCCTGTGGCGCGAACTATTAACTCTTCAAATTACTACTTACTAGTTTCTAATTTCTAAACGACAACCGAGGCTAGTAAATAGTAACTAGTAATTAGTAACTAAGCAAAGCGCCTTAACTCTTAACTAAAGAAATGCCTTATCCTTTTTCTAACGTCGTTCACCCCGCAGGAGCAGACAACATGGGTGGAATGGCAACCGACGTTTATTTTGCTCCGCAAACCGCCTTCAAGAAATTCCCAGAATTCAAGAAGGAAACCGACATCACCCTCGAGGGCGCATTTGAGTTTACCGACACTGACGCAGGCTTTGCCCACATCACAGCCTCCTACAAAAGCAACGGACTGAAAAGCTCCGTAGTAGGCGACATCGATGGGCGCTGCTCGAAACAAGAAGGCGAATTCTTTCACCCCGGGGCTTCTGAAGCAGCAGCCCAATTCGCCCGCCTAGTGCAGAACACCCCTGGCGTTTTCGTAATCCGAGACACCGAAGGGAAATGGCGCGTAATTGGCGACCTGGTCAACCCCGCCAACGTCTCGGTAGAGCACGACACAGGCAAATCGCCCGAAGACCGCAAAGGCTTCACCATCAAATTCGAAGCCTACAGCACGCGCCCCATTGTCTACTACAAACCCGCCGACGAAAAGAACCCCTTCCCCGTCGTAGGAGGTGCAAAACCAAAACCAGGACTGGGCGGATAAGCTCTTTAGTTAACAGTTAATAGTTAATAGTTGTGCGAAGCGCCTTAACTTTTATGCGCCAGTAAGGGCAGTAAAATAGTGTTTATAGCCTTGCTCCCGCAAGGCTTTGTAGGGGCGAGGCATGCCTCGCCCGCAGAAAATATACGGGTGATCGATATAATGCCTCGCCCGCAATAACCGACAAATGATGTTTTTGAATGAATAATCGTAACATCTGTAATTCGTGTGCGGCGCACACGGCGGGCGAGGCGTGCCTCGCCCCTACAATCGCGCCACAGGCGCGAACGTTCAACCTTTTGATAAGATAATTTTGTTTTAACCTAACATTTGTTTTATGGCAAAAATCCTCAACGCCGCAGGCTTCACTATCTCAGGACGCATTGGCAAAAGCCAATACATCGCAGCAAACGGACACTACCGCAACACACTCCAACTGCGAACCAAAGCCTTCAAACCCACCGAACACAACAAGAAAATTGGGCATAAAATGCACTACACACAGACGCTCTACAAAGCCTATCGTAGTGCCATCCGAGTCGGACTGCCTACCGTGCACGACGACAAACTACAAAAAATCCGCACCCCAATCGCACGCTTTATGCAGTACAACTTCACACCAGCCATTACTGCACAAACCGCGATGGGCACTACCACCTATGCACTCAACTACGAGAAGCTCACATTTGCCTCTGGTAGAGAAGCATTGCCTGCAAACCTCCAAGCCGTCAGTGCAGGTGGTAACGTGAAAGTAACTTGGACTCCTTACGCAGGCGACGACCCAGCCACCAAACAGCAGAAGATCGGTATTGTCGTTGTAAGCGAAGATGCCCCCCTCAAGCCCATTCTAGAGCTCGGGAGTAAAAAGCGCACCGACTCCGAATGCACAGTCCCCCTAGGCGGTCTCACGGGCAACCTCCACGCCTACGTATTCGTGTACGACAACACAGAAGGCAAACGCCTCTCATCTGCACAAACACACTTTGCACTATAGCCATACCACGGCAAAACTTTGTAGGGGCGCGGCAGGTTTTACGTCAATTATTGGCGGGCGAGGCATGCGATAACCGACAGGGATGTTTTGGAATGAATAATCGCAATATATGCAATACGTGTGCGTGCCCTGTAAGGGTAGTAAATCACGTCTATAGCCTTGCCTCCGCAAGGCTTTGTAGGGGCGAGGCACGCCTCGCCCGCAGAATAGATATAGAGAATAATCTCAAT
>CAJPTC010000054.1 GCA_905373475.1 Bacteroidia bacterium
CGCCTCGCCCGAATAACAATATGGATACAATGCGTACCGCATTGGCGGGCGAGGCATGCCTCGCCCCTACAAAGCCTTGCGGAGGCAAGGCTATAAACATGTGATATTACGATTATTCATTCTCAAACATCATTGTCGGTTATCGCGGGCGAGGTTGCTTTTTCACTCGTCACTCGTGACTCGTCACTGCGCCAGAGGCGTGCTCCTGTGCAAATGTGTCGAGGATTTCCCAGCATTCGGTACGGCGGGTTATGAGTTCTTCGAGTCGGGCGCGGAGCTGTTTACAAAGCGTGTTGCGTTGCACGGTGGGGCTCTTCTTGCTTGCCTCTACGAGTTTCAGATGTAAATGTGAGATGAGTGGCATCAGGCGTTTTATTTCGTTGCGTGCGGTGCGGACATGGGGTGGCGCGTCTTTCAGACGCGGGTCATTGATTTTGATACGTCCTTCCCAAGTGAGCGCGGAGCTCTCTGAATTACGAATTTCGAATGACGAATTACGAATGGGGGGAGCGGCTGCGTTTTCGCTCGTCACTCGTAACTCGTCACTTTCTACCTCCTTTTCTGCAAGTGTAATGGCATCTTGGTGGCGTTGTATGGCGTTAAGTAGGAGGTCGTGTACGAGGCTAGGGTCTGCACCACTGCCTTCGCGCAAGAGGGGGGGCAGGGCACCTTCTAAGCGAATGTATAGAGTACGCAATTCGGAGAGAAGCATTAAGCTAATTACTATTTACTAGTTTACTACTTACTAGCGCGAAGCGGGGCGCGACAATTACGAATGACGAATTACGAATGGCGGGCGCTTCGCTTAGTTACTAATTACTATTTACTAGCGCGAAGCGTGTAGAAATTAGAAACTAGTAACTAGTAATTGAACGAAGTGATTACGGTGTAGGAGAGCATGAGCCCAAACGACCAGTCGCCTAACATTCCGAGGGTCGTAACCTCTATTGAGGCGCGATCGAGGTGTGTAAGCCCTTCGCGACAAGAATACGCATCGCGCAAAAGCACACGAATATATTCGTCTATAATCTCTCGCGCGCGGTGTTTGGCAGCGGGTGCAGAAAGGGGGTTGCCCACTTCGGCGGGGGCAAAGCAGTATACGGTATAGGTGGTGCGGGCGGTGAGCGAGTCGTCTCCGTTGTTAGCGAATTGTGCGGTTTCATCGTAGTCTGCAATGAGGGTTGTGCTGTTGGTGTCGCGCAGTGTGTTGGAATAGGCGGTGAGGTCGTTCCAGTTGGTGGCGGCGTGAAAGGCTAAACCGTTTGCGGAGGCAAAAGCCTGTACGTATTCGGGATGGGAGTACATGGGGTTAGTTACTAGTTACTAGTTACTAGTTACTACTTACTAGGTACTAGCATCGGTTGTCGTTTAGAAATTAGAAACTAGTAAGTAGTAATTTGAAGAGTTAAGAGTTCGCGCCACAGGCGCGATTGTAGGGGCGAGGCATGCCTCGCCCGCCAATGATCTAACGTAGGGGCGAAACCTGATTCGCCCGTCGTGTGCGCCGCACACGTATTGCAGATGTTGCGATTATTCATTCCAAAACATTGTTGTCGGTTATCGCGGAAAGGCGTTATATCTATATCTCTTCTGCGGGCGAGGCATGCCTCGCCCCTACAAAGCCTTGCGGGAGCAAGGCTATAAACACTATTTTACTGCCCTTACGGAGGCGCTGCGCTTAAGTTGGAAGTTGGAAGTTGGAAGTAGCCGCACTTTCTGCCTCGTACTTCGTACATCGTACCTATTTTGGTGCGTTAACTGTCAAGTATTTCTTTCACCACAACAGCCTCGAGGGTTATATAGGCTCGGGGTTTGTCGGAGTGCAGGACGGCGTCAGTGGTGGTTATCGCGAGGCGTTGCCAATCTTCTGGCTTACTGTTGCCTGTGGCAAGATACACTACAGGGGATTGTAGGCACTCTTGTAACGAATCAAAACACCAATCTTTTACATTCGTACGGACATCGTAAAGGTCTTCCGAGGCGAGTAGTAAAGTATAGACGGTTTCGTTCGGTGCAGAGGTTATTACCTCACCAAAGAGGGGGCGACGGTTGTTTTTTATAGGGCGGCTTTTCTGTGAGAGGAGGAGTACTGGGAAAAAATCCCAAAGCCCCGCGGCATTAAGATATTGCAGTGTCGCAGATGTTTCGTTCACAAAACGTGGTTGCGTAAGTGGCGAGGAGCGCAAATTATCAAACTCAAGACCTTCGTCTTTGTACGTATGCGTCTCATCTAATCTGTAATAACGATGTTTCTCGTACCCGAATACAAATTGCCCATTTTTACGCTCTTGGGGGCGTACCACAATGCCGCTCAGATTGCCTACGCTTATAAAGTTCTTACCTCGTAGTGTCGGTGTATAGGCAGAACATAAGAAGATATCGCGCCGAAATATCCAATAATAGAATTTAGGTTTGTCGTGTTTCACACGTTTATGAAAGCGTAAGATGGCTTCCAGAATACCGCGTCGGGTTTTACGTGTTACTTGTTCGGAGTTGTATGGAGAATTCTCTGTATCCAGATTACCATTAGGGTCTACGGGCACGTCTAGATCGTTCGCGCTTAATACTATTTTTATCATTACTACTGCGCTGAAAAGCGTCGTAAATAACTTAATGGTACTGGGGTGAGCCCATCTACTGTGCGGTAGGGAAGGAGGTCTGCGCCTGTTATCTCTATTACTAGATCTTTGGGGCGCTGTATCGTGTCGTTATGGTTTTCGAGGTCGTGCATTTGTATTTGTTGTGCACGGGGGTCAAACCCTATTATATAGCCTTGTGCCAGTATATTTTCTGTGGTAATATTTACTGGTTGATATAGAAGAATCGGACCTGTGAGCAGATGGGTTACATCGTAGAATGTAATGGCTGTTTTTTTGCTTCTGTACCAGCGCAATTGTACGGTGTATTTATATTCGTGTGTACCATTGGCTGCTATAGAGAGAGCGACGCGATCGGTATCTATCGTTAGTGCAGGCGCGACTTTCTTTACAACTTCTACGTTGCGTCCGTACTGAAAGGAGTTTACAATACCAATCGTGGGGAGAAACATGGGATTTAGGTTAAGGCGCTTCGCTTAAGTTGGAAGTTGGAAGTAATGCGCCGATGGCGCAAGTTAAGAGTTCGCGCCTGTGGCGCGATTGTAGGGGCGAGGCACGCCTCGCCCGCCAATGCGGTACGCATTGTATCCATATTGTTATTCGGGCGAGGC